>NZ_CBYM010000001.1 GCF_000577815.1 Clostridium saudiense
GAGCCGCACCAGAAAGCTATGTATTTTATATTAATACAAAGGTTTTATGGAATTTTAGGAGATAAAGAAAAATGGACATACCCCAGCGACCAAACTAACGGTAAGTCCAAAATTAAAAAATCATTTTTATTATATCAGAAAGGATAAGAAAATGGCAGAGGTAAAATGGATTAAACTTCATACAGCTATGTTTGATAATTCGAAGATAAAGTATATAAGAACATTACCAGAGGGTAATAATATGGTTTTAATATGGGTAATGCTTTTATCTAAGGCAGGAAAATGTAATGCTAGTGGATTTATTTTCTTAACTGAAAATATTCCGTATACTCCACAAATGTTAGCAGCTGAATTTGGATATGATGCGTATTTAATAGAACTAGCTTTAGCTACATTTGCAAAGTTAAATATGATTCAACTAGAGGAGCATATTATTAAGATAGCAGGGTGGGAAGAACACCAAAATATAGATGGATTAGACAGAATAAGAGAACAAACTAGGAAAAGAGTTGCTAAATACAGAGAAAATCAAAAGCAATTACCATGTAACGTTACAAGTAACGATACAGTAACGGAGAGTAACGCAATAGAAGAAGAAAAAGAAGAAGATATAGATATAGAAGAAGATATAGATATTAATAATATATCTAAAGATATATTAAGTAGTAATAAATTACTACCTTTAATTGAAGCTTGGAATAAATTAGGTTTATCTAAGTTAGTAGCAATTAAACCTAATACTAACAGATATAAAATGTTAAAAGCTAGAATTAATGAATTTGGAATAGAAAAAGTAATTGAAGCAATAGAAAGTATAAATAATTCAGATTTTTTAAAGGGGCAAAATGATAGATCATGGGTTATTACATTTGATTGGTTTATAAAACCTAATAATTTCACTAAGGTGTTAGAAGGGAATTATTTAAATAAGGGAGGAAATATAAATGGACAATATAGTAACGGGAAATTCAATAATAGATGGAGTTCTGGAAAGAGTTCGAAGAGCTTCAATGTCAAAACAAACTGTGAGTTCGAAGAGCTTAGCGATGAAGACAGAAGAAGAGCAGATGAACTCATATAATTGCAAGGTATGTAAAGATACGACATGGATTTTAGATGATACAGGCAAGGTTATTGATAGATGCAAATGCTATGAAATTATAAAAGTGCGAGAACAATGGGAAGCATCAGGATTGAAAACAGATGATTTAGATAAAACATTTAAAACCTATGAGCCTTGGAATAATTTAACCAAACATATGAAAGGTGCTGCAACAAATTATTGTTTAAGATTTAAAGAAATAGAAAAGACTAAGCATAATTCAATATTGCTGTGTGGACAACCAGGCTCAGGGAAAACTCATTTGTGCATAGCTTTAGCAAACAATTTCATAAAAAAGGATGGTAAAAGGGTTGTGTACATGCCTTATCGAGATGTTATTACTAAGTTAAAACAGAATATTTTAGACAAAGAATATTATAAGAATCTAGTTGGTAAGTACCAATTAGCAGAAATATTACTTATAGATGATTTATTCAAGGGCAAGGTTAATGAAACTGATATTAACATAATGTTTGAAATTATAAATCATAGATATATTAATAAATTACCTCTGATAGTTTCTACTGAATACTTAATTGAAGAGATGTTAAGTTTTGATGAAGCAATTGGAAGTAGAATTTATGAAATGGCAAAAGGTTTCATAGTTGAGATTAGGGGAAAAGAAAACAATTATAGATTGAGGGGTTAGGAAATGGATTTAAAGATGTATTTATTAGATAAATCAGAAAAGCTTGGATTAGATAATAGTAATTTAAGTTTAATAGAATTTAGAAACTTACTATTGCAAGAAGTCAAAGAAAGTGAAATGGAAATAGAAAAAATCAGAGTTTATAAGAATGATAGAACTAAATCTCAAAAACATAGAATTTTATTAGCTCAAGAACTATTTGATGTAATTCAAATATGCATAACAGGTTTAATTATGTTAACTAAGGATGGAATAGATATTAAGCTTCAGCTTTGGAAGCATAACCATAAATTAATTAAGGAAAGAAAATGGACAGCTAAAAACTATATTGAAATGAAGGTGAGGGAGAATGTTGATAAATATGATTAAATCCATTGTGAATAAAGTTAAGTTTAAATTTAATGGCGCTCAAAATCAGGAATTTGTATTTGAATCTAATATAGAAATTCCATTTAGTGATCCAGGAGCAATTGACGAAGTTGAAGAAAAATATATCGATGCAGTTGAATTAACCAATATAGATTTATCGCAAAAAGGTGATTCAGGATTAAAAAAATTAAATAAAGTTGAAAAGTATTATGTATATACATCAATTATAGAAAAAGAAAAATGGTATTTAGTAAGAATTTTACTTAAAACTAAAAAGCCAAGAATTAGAAAGAAATTAATTAAAAGGTTATTAGGGTAGTTATGGAAGCAGTAGAAAAAAAGTTTTGTTATTTAACAGTTATTTATTATTCAAGAGGATGTAGCATAAGTGAAGCTATGAAGAAAGCAAGTAATTTAATAATAAAAGAGATGAATGGAGTAGATAAAAATGAATAAAGTAATTCTTATTGGAAGAACAACTGAGTCACCAGAACTTAGGTATGCACCAGGAACAGGAACGGCAGTATGCAGATTTACATTAGCAGTAAATAGACATTATAAGAAGGATGAGGCTGATTTCATAAACTGCGTAGCATTCGGAAAGACTGGTGAAACTATAGCTCAGTATATATTAAAAGGTCGTCAAGTTGCTATATCAGGAAGAATACAAAGTGGTAGTTATGATGCAAATGATGGAAGTAAGAGATATACAACAGATGTCGTAGTTGAAAATTTTGAGTTCATAGGCAGTAGCAACTCAAATAATAATCAAGTTAATTCAGGAGTATGGAATCCGTCAGATGAAGGGTTTGGGGAAGAAATTCCTAATGATTTTGGGGATGCACCTTTTTAGGAGGAAAATATGAATAGAGCAGAAAGAAGAGCTAGAGAAAAAGAAAAGAAGAAAGATAGCAATAAGAAAGTAGAGGCTTTGGCATGGCTTAGGTCATTGCCTCCTGCTAAACAAATATTAATAGATAGTCTTGTGAAAATAGAAGCAAAAAAAGAAAATAATAATTTATTACAAGCCATTGATAGATGTTTTAGTGCAGCAGTATTTGAAGAACTTGAAAACTTAGAGTGGGAAGATGTTAAAAGAATTATAGATAAAAGCGCAGAGTTGATGCTAGATGACGCACATAAAATGAAAAATTTAAAAGAAAGTTTAGGAGGAAGTTACGATATGGCAATAAAGAAAATCAATGAAGAAATGGCACCAGAGGTTGAAAAGAGAGTAAGGGAACTTATAAAAGATGGATATAATCAAAAAGTTAGTGTAAAGATGCTAATAGAAGAGTTTAACACTCTTAGTACAGCTATGTTAACAAATACTTATAAAAAGACTAAAGCTATTATAAAAGATGAAGAAAATATTAAGAAAATATCTGAGAAAAAGGAAAGTGCAGAGAATGTAAATAAAATTAAAGATGCTATGGGTGAACCAGATAAGGAAGTAGCAGATGCATTAGAGTATATTTTTGAAGATGAATTAAAAGAAAATCTTAATAATAAAAAGGGTATAGATGAAAATAAGGATGAAATACAAGAAAAAGAGATTAAGAATAGTAAATTGAAAATTGTTAAAGAGATTACTAAAGTTATAGAAAGAGAAGTTCAAGGAGAGTATGGACTTTATAACATAAAAGGATCTGTAGTAACAGTAGATGAAGAATTTGCTTTCAGTAGTGCTAAAGATGTTAATTGCTGGGCAAGCGCTGAAAGAGAGAATTTATTAAAACAAATTGAAGAGATTAAATCTAAGATTAATCACATAAATTCATGTGAGCATGAAGCTATAGAAGTTATAGAAACATTTATGAATATTTAAAAAAGGAGTGAAATAGCCAAATGGGATGGAGATTACACCATTTGGCTTAATAATAAGTTATGGAATGGGAATATATGAGTAATAGGCAAAGAGCTGAACAAACATTTAGAGATATAAAAAGAAGACAGGAAAGAAAATTAATAGGCATAAGAGAAGCTGACAACTTTATGTATGATAATATGAGCCAAGCTAAGAAGAAAAGGGACAAGATTAGAAGTAGACAGTATAGAGGAAGATAATAAATAATAATAATTTGAAATTTTAAGGTTTAAATAGGTAGTGTAGCACCTATTGGTACAAGCAGACTACGCCTTGCACCATGACTTGTACCAAATAAAAATGAAATTATTTTTAGAAAGGATTTAAGAATGGATAGAATAGATTATCAAAATAAAATATTAGACACAATAGATAATGCTTTAAATAATTTAAGTTCAGATGAATTTGATATTTTAATGCAAAGAATACAAGAATATATTGATGATTTAAATTAACGAATAATTTGAAATAAATGCGAAGAAACGGAGTGGTTAAATGAAAATTTATAAAGTATATAGTCAATGTATGATGGGGTTTGAAAGTGATACAGAATACAAGAAAAGTATTGATAAAGCAACACAATATTTCAATGATTTGATAAGAAAAACACTTAAAGAGGTTGACATTATAGACAAAGATGACTTTAGTGATAGCATAGCTAATTTTAAAGACAATATAGAAAACTGGCATAAAGATTGTGAAGTTATATGTAGAAAATATCCTTTGTTGATATATAAACAAGGCAATAAAAAAATAGCTATTATAGATTATTGGGCAAGGACTTCTTATGAGTATCAAGAGTATGATATAGAAAGTGAACAGATTGTATTAGAGGAGATAGAATTATTAGAATAACTCACAATACAAAAAAATGTGTCCAAGTTTGACACATTCTGAAATTATTTCGAAGTAAGAAAGGAGAATTTTATGGATAAAATGTTAGCAACAACAGTTTATGATGAAGAACTTAAAAGTTGGATTGTATATGTAGATTCAGAGGGAGAATTATTGCCAGTAGGTACAACTATTAATGAGGATTTAGGGCTTTTTGAATATTGTAAATTTAACACAAAGGAAGAAGCGATAGAGTGGATAAATTCAAAACCTAATCGAATGAAATATGATAAAGAGTTGATAGTTGAGTAATTCGCAATTTTAAATTATTACGAAGTAAAAGGAGAATTTTTATGAAAAGTTATGCTTGTACCAAATGTGGTAGTACAGATGTTTTTATTAATGATAGGGGAAGTCAAAAGGCTTTAATTTGTGGTGATTGTGGTGCTTGGTTGAAGTGGATTGGAAAAGCCGAATTACCATTAGTTGAAAGATATATTGCAAGTAATTCAGACATTGAAAAAAATGAAATAAATATATTCAAAAAAGAATTAAACTCTCATATTCAGAGATTATCTTTAGAGAAAGAGGAAGTTATAAGAATAGTAGAAAGTTTATATAGGTAATTGAATAATACGTAATTTGAAATTATTACGAAGTAAAGGGGATATGAATATGAAAAGATTTTTGGGTATGATGCCAAGTACAGAAATTGAGATAGAAAAATGTTATAAGGACAAAGATGGATATAAAATAATAATTCAAGCAGGGAAGAATGGATGGACTATTATTTATGCAGATTATTCAACAGATTTTAAGGATATTATTAGTTCAGCAAATAAAAACTTTGAAGAAGCTTATAATTTAGCAGTCAATAGATTAGGAACATTAACTGAAATTATTGTGAATGAGAAAAGAGGATAGATTATGAAGAAAAATAAAAATGAAAATTGTTTAAATTGTATTTTTTTAGATAAAGTAAATAGATGTTGTTCTATTGAAGAAGATAAGGAGTTCCAATATGATTATGAATTAATAGCAACTTGGTGTACTTGTTATGAAAAAGAAAGTAGTTACCCAATTAATTTGATTTCTTCAAAAGATATTAGAAGGATATATGAAGATTAAATCGCAATTCAAAAATATTACGAAATAGATAAAGGAGAGATAAAAATGGCTAAATTAATAGGGTTGGGATATGATAATAATGTTAATGCTGATAAAATAGTTGCAATTGTAAGTTCAAGTGCTGCACCTTCAAAAAGAGCTATTAAAAATGCTAAAGATAAAGATTTATTAGTTGATGCGACAAATGGATGTAAAACAGCAGCAGTAATAATTATGGAAAGTGGACATGTTGTTATAAGTGCTTTAAAAGCTGAAACAATAAGAAAAAGAAGTACAGGGATATAAAATAATATAGAAAAAAAGAGAAAAATATATAAATAAGATAAATAAGTATAAAAATAGTGCCTAAATTTAAGAAAGTTTGTCAATAAACTAAAAAAAATAAAGGTGCTATTTTTTTATAAATATATTAAGATATTTGTATAATAAATCGGAAATAACGCTAAGTTCTTAGGGATATTACTTATTAAAATTAAAAAATGTCCACTTTGAATGGGTTGGGGTAAACTATATCGTTTTTTAGGGAGAATGGGTTTGAATAAAGAATTAGTAAAACAATTATATTGCAATGGATTAAATGCAAGAGAGATTGCAGAACAGTTAAATGTAAATAAATCAGCAGTAAATAAGTGCATACAAAGAAACTTCAAAGAATTTAAATCTGTTCACTTAAAAAATAGAAAGCACTTAAAGTTTTACGAAAATGAAGTAAGAAAAATAACAAAATATGAAAGTAAGCAGTATATGAGTGATAAAACTTTTATATTAAAGAATAGATCTTTTTATGAAACTAAAAAAGATGGAGATATAGTATTAAAAAGGAATATAGGATGTGCAATACCTTGGGATGTGCCAAGAAGATTGACAAATGAGTATAAGAGTTGTTAGAAATAACAGCTCTTTTATTATGTTCAAAATGGAGGGATGATAATGAGTATTGGGAGAATTATAAAAGAAAATTATCCAAAAAGTTATGAAAAACTAAACAAAATTAGGAGTGAAAATAAGAAAGAGAAGCTAACAGAAAAAGATATTAAAGAGTTAATGCATCATTCTTCATATAGGCGTGGATCACGAGGAGCAATTAAGCAGGTGAGGTAATGGTGGAAGAAAAAATAAGAGAGTGGGAAAAAGGCTCGGCAAATCCTATTCCAGATTCTAAGTATGAAAGATATAAAGAAAAGCTAGTTGAACTAAGCAAAGAATATCCTGAAAGAAATTTAATGTTATTTTTACTTGCTAGAGCAACAGGATATAGAATGCAAGACATAATAACATTAACAGTTGGAGAAATAAAAGATGCATTAGATAAAGGGTATTTTGAGATACAGGAACAAAAACAATATAAACAATGGCAAAGCGAAGTTGCTAAAAATCCTAATAGAAGAAAACCTAAAAAGAGAATTGCAGAAATTGGACCAGCATTAGAGAAACATTTAAAACAATATCTTAAAGGAAAGAAAAGATCAGAGTTTGCATTCCCTAGTAGAAAAGGTAAAGGGAATGAAGCTTTAACACAAAAATCTTTTAGTGATAAGTTAAAAGAAGTTGGAGAAGCTATTGGATTAGAGCATATAACAGGACATAGTCCGAGAAAAACATATGCTACTAAGATATATACAGAAACTAATGGGAATTTAGAAGCAGTAAGAATTGCATTAGGTCATAAAAGCATTGAAGAAACTAAAAGATATTTAGGATTAAAAGAGCAAATGGCTAAAGATGCTGCAAGAATAGCTGATACGGGAATATAAGATTAAATTACTGTTTAGAGGTTAAATCAGTAAAAAAAGAAATGGTACTTATTTAAGTAATAAAATAAAAATTATTACTAATATATGTACTAAAAAAATGGTATGCGTAATCGTCACCTATATTACTGATTGAATAAAAAAACAGAAAAGTAGGTTAAAGTTAGTATTTTCAATGGGTACAGGCTATTTTTATTTTGAATTTTAAAAATGAAAAATTAAAGCTTAAAAAATAAAAAGCCATGAAAAATGAAATGGCCACAAAAAGGAGGTGAAAAATTGGGAAGAAAGTCAGTTGATGAAATTATTGAAAGTAACCTAACACAAGTAATATCAATGCTTAAGGACGGTTGTAAGGATAAAGAAATCATTGAGTTTTTAGGGATATCAAGAAGTGCATGGAAGGCCAAAAAAAATAATAATTCAAAACTTAAGCAGGCAATAGATGAAGTTAAAGAAGCTAGAAATGAGCAAGTAGAAGATGCTTTATTTAAATGTTGTACAGGCTATCATTACTATGAGGATGTTGTTACAAAAGTTAAAGAAGATATATTAACTGATGATGGAACTGTTCTTGTAAAAGAAGATGTGAAGATATCTAAGGTTAAGAAATATGCAAAGCCTGATGTGAATGCTCAAAAGTATTGGTTAAACAATAGAAAGAAAGCATCATGGAAAGATGATCCTAACAAAGTGGAGAATGATAAGAAAGCATTAAAGCTTAAAGAGAAAGAAATAGCATCAAAGAGTATAGATATATAAATAAAGGAATAGTAGTTATGGCTAGATTAAAGAGTTGTTGTTATTGTGGAAGAGTTCATTCCACTAATATAGTTTGTCCGAAGAAGCCAATAAAAAAAGTGTTTAAAAAGATAACTGAAAAGGATAAGTTTAGAAGTACAAAGGCATGGCAGATAAAGAGAGAAGATATAAAACGTAGAGATAGATATATGTGTCAGATATGTATTAGAGATTTATATAATACCCAAAGAAAAATAAACTCTAGGAATCTATCAGTACATCATATAGTACCATTAGAAGAAGATTATGATTTAAGAGAAGAAGATAATAATTTAATAACTTTATGTGAGTATCATCATCATTTAGCTGAAAAAAACAATATAAAAAGGGATGAATTAATAACAATAGTTGAAGAACAGATGAAAAACTTCTACTAACCCCCCGGGGCTAAAAAATGGGTTTTGGAGCGTTTCTGTACACCTACTATGCCTTATACGAAGAAAAAAAATCTGTAAAATGAAATATTTTTCGTGAGATAAAATATATTTTAATTTTTGGGAGGTGTTGAGTTTGGCAAGACCATGTAAATCGGCTAAAGTTTTAACTGAATGTTCTCAAACAAAAGAAGAGATTAATACTAGAATAGAAAAAGAAGAATTAATAAGAGGTAAAGCTGATAAGTTAGTTCCAAGCATGGATTTAACAGAAACTCAACTTTATCTCTTTAATTTTATAGTAGATGAATTAAAAGCAAGTGAAATTCTAAGTAATTTAGATACATTTTTACTTACTAAAGCAGCAATTGCAATTGATAGATTACATTTCATTGAAGGATTAGTAAATAAAAATCAGAAGTTACTATTTAATAAAGATATAATGTCTAAAAAAGATAGTTACGATAAAGATTTCTATAGATGTTGTAATGAGTTATGTTTATCACCACAATCTAGAGCAAAGATAGCTAATATAAATATAAATACTAAAAATGCTGAAGAAGATGCAGTTGTTAAAGCTCTTAGAGGGGAATAATGATTTTACTTGATAGAGCTATTAGATATGCAGAAAGAGTTGTTGCTGGTAAAGAGATAACAACCAAAGAAGTTATAATTCAATGTAAATGGTTCTTAATCGATTTAAAAAAGCAAAATAATGATGATTTTAAATTTTATTTTGATGAAGATAAGCTTAAGATAATAAATAATCTATTAAAATTATTTAATTTTGCGACTGGATTTGTTGCAGGAAAACAAGTATTAGAAAATTTAGCAGACTTTCAATGCTTCTTTTTAGCTAATATTTTTGGATGGAGATTTAAAGATAAGCCAGAAAAGTTTAGATATAACGATATAACTTTATATATTGCAAGAAAAAATGCTAAAACTGCATTGGTAGGGATAGCTTTTTTATTGTTAATGCTTACAGAACAAGATTATTCAGAATTTTATAGTATATGTTTAAACAGAGAACTTGCAGCAGAAATAAGAAAAGCTATGGTTCAAATATTAGAGGCTAGTCCATTAATAGCAAAACACTTTACATGGTCAGAAACAGAAATTGGCCCTGTTAAGTGTAAAATTACTAAAAGTTTTTTTAAGCCTAGAACTGCCGAGAGTGGTAAAAACAACTCAATTAGACCATCAGCATTTGTAAGTGATGAACATGGTAACTTTAAAGATAATAGTAATTTTACAGCTATGAAATCAGGTCAAAAAAATGTAATTAATCCTTTGTTATTTAGAACAACTACTGCTTATGCAATTGATAATTCAATAATGCAAGATGATTTGGAATATATGAAAAAAGTTTTTAATGGATTAGTTAAGAATGAAAGACAATTTGCATTATTATATTATGCTGAAGAAGAACATCTATGGGATGATATTGGAATGTATCAAGCTAATCCTTTAAGAATAGAGGAGAATTATGAAACAATTAGAGAAGATAGAGATAGAGCATTAGAACAACAGAGTTTAGTGGAAGAATATCTAACTAAGAGCATGAATTATTTTATGCCAGCTAATAGTGGAGAAGCTTTTATAACTATTGATGAATTAAAACCATGTAAAATTAATAAATTTAATTGGAAAGGTAGAGAAGTCTATATAGGGGTTGACTTAGCTGAAACAGATGATAATACAGCAGTATCAATGTTAACTTATGATGAAGATACTAAGAAAATAATTGCTAAAAGTTGGGCATTTGTTCCTAAGGAAAGAGTTGAAATGAAATCTAAGAAAGAACAAGTTGATTATAAGGAGCAGATTAGACAGAAGAATTGTTATGCATGTGGTGATGATGTTATAGACTATGAGTTTGTTGAGGATTTTATATTAAATATTGAAGAAGAATATAAAGTTGAAATTGTAAAGCTTGGCTATGATAGAAGAAATGCATTATCATCAGCTCAAAAACTTGAATCAAAAGGCAATATTGAGTGTGTTGAAGTAGTACAGCATAGTAGAATACTTCATGCTCCAATTAAATTATTAAAAGAAAGTATATTAAGCAAGTCCTTTAATTATTTAGATAATAAATTATTGGAGATTAACTTTGAAAATGCAAGAGAAACAAAAGATACGAATCTTAATAAATATCTAAATAAGAAAAAGAGCAAAGGGAAAATAGACTTAGTTATGAGTATTATTGATGCATTATATTTATTGCAGGAAGATATAATGTTAGATTCAGAAATGGATTGTACTATTCAAGTTATCTAGAGAGGAGGTGATTAAATGGCGTGGTGGAGAAAGAAAAAAGAAGTAAGAACTGAAGAAACAACATTAGAGGATTTATTATTACAAGCTAAACTAGGAGAAGATAGAGTAACTAAAGAAATGGCGTTAAATATACCTACACTTGCAGGATGTTTAGAGTTAGTTAGCAATACTATAGCAACTTTGCCAATTCAACTTTTTAAAGAAGAAAATGGGAAAGTAACTCAAGTTTTAGATGATAACAGAGTTAAGTTATTAAATGATGATACTAGAGATACTTTAGATGGTTTTCAATTTAAAAAGGCTCTAGTTGATGATTATTTATTAATGGGTAATGGATATGCTTATATAAACAAGAATAGGGGTAAAATTGAGAGCCTACATTATGTGAAAGAAAGTGATGTATCTATTAATAAGAATGTAGATCCGATATTTAAAAGTTATGATATTTTAGTAGGCGGAGAAACTTATTATCCACATAACTTTATAAAAATACTTAGAAATACTAAAGATGGAGCTACTGGTACTGGAATAATTGAAAGTAGTAATAAATTATTGACTGCAACTTATAATTCCCTAGTATATGAAAATATATTAGCTAAAACTGGAGGGAATAAAAAAGGATTTATAAAATCAGAAAGTTCTAAGCTAACTGATGATGCTATTAGAGAATTGAAAGACCAGTGGGGCAAGATGTATTCAGGGAATAGTGAAAATTGTATTGTACTAAATAAAGGGTTATCATTCCAGGAGAGTGGAAGTACTAGTACAGAAATGCAATTAAATGAAAATAAGAAAGCTAATGGTATTGAAATATGTAAAATATTAAATGTGCCACCTTCAATGATTGAGGGAGATGGAAAAGCTAATGAAAGTGATTATGAAAAGTTTGTAAAGATGGCTATACTTCCAATTTTAAGAGCAATATTATCATCATTAAACAGAGACTTACTTCTAGAGAAAGAGAAGAAGTCTTTTTATTTTGCATTTGATATTAAGGAACTACTTAAAGGTGATATTGAAAAGAGATTTAAGGCTTACGAAATAGGTATTAAAAATGGTTTTCTAAGTATTAATGAAGTTAGATATGAAGAAGATAGAGAGCCTATTAAAGCATTTGAGGATATTATCAAGCTTGGATTACAAGATGTATTATTTAATACAAAAGATAATACAATTTATACTCCTAATACTGATAAAACAAGTAAAATAACAGACTTGAAAGGGGGTGAAAAAGATGAGGATAGAAGTAAGGAATGATAGGGTTCTTTTAGATGGATATGTAAATGCAACGGGTAAAGATAGTAGATTTATTCCAAGTATTAAGGGGAAGTTTAAAGAACAGATAGTACCAGAAGCTTTTACGAGATCATTAGAAAAGAATGATAATGTTGATTTATTACTTAACCATGATAAAAATAGAAAGCTAGGTTCAACTAAAGAAGGGAACCTAGAGTTATTTGAAGATGGAATAGGCTTAAGAGCAATATGTACTGTAACTGATGCAGATGTAATTGAAAAAGCTAAAAATGGTCAATTAAGAGGATGGTCTTTTGGTTTTTATTCTGAAAAGGATAAATGGGAAGATACAACAGAGGGATTTCAACGTAGATATGTAGAAGAATTAGATTTATTTGAAGTATCTATAGTTGATAATACAATGACACCAGCTTATGTTGGGACAAGTATTGAAATGAGAGCAGAAGAGGAGATAATTACTGAAACTAGAAGTAATGATTCTAAAACTGTTCTAGTTGATAAAACTCAAAAGAAAAAAGAAAAAGAAAATAGAACTGAAGAGTTCGATAATTCACTTTATAAAAATCAAATAGAAATATTAAAATTAAAGTCATATAAATAAGGAGGACATAATAATGTCAAAAATAGCAAGAAAACATAGAAAACCAGAATTTAGAGCTTTACCAACAGATGTAAAGGGATTAGAAGAAAAGAGAGCAGCATTAATTGAAGAAATGGGAGATATGGTTAACAAAGCTGAAGCTGAAACAAGAGCTCTTTCAGAAGATGAGAATAAAAGATTTGGAGAACTTAAAAATGAAATAAATAATATTGATACAACTTTAAAAGCTATTGAAGAAGCAAGAGCATTAGAAAACAAAACTCCAGCTAAGGATAAAAAGAAAGAACAAAGATCTATTGATGAAGAAAACTTTTTAAAATTCATAAGAGGAGAAGAAAGAGCTTTAAATATAGCAGATAATGGAGGGATAATTCCAGTATCTATTGCAAATAGAATTATTGAAACAGTAAAGGAATTATCACCAATTTATAAAATGGTTGAAGTTTATAATGTTGGGGGAGATTTAGTATTCCCAGTATATGATGAAACTCAATCATCAATAAAGGCAGTTTATGTTGATGATTTAACAGAGTTAACAGAAGGAACAGGTAAATTTAAAACTGTAAAGTTAACAAATCATATAGTTGGTTGTTTAGCTAAAGTATCTAAATCATTAATGAATAGAAGTGATTTTGATTTACTATCATATGTAATTAGAAAAGTTGCTCAAGCTATAGCTGAATTCTTAGAAAAAGAATTAATCAAAGGAACAGAAGATAAGATGGATGGTATTGAATCAACTACCAATGTTATTACAACTGAAAGTGCTGGTAAAATAACAGCTGACGATTTAATAGAAGTTCAAATGGCAATTCCAGAAGTATATCAAAAAGATGCTGCTTGGATAATGAATAAGAAAGCATTTAAATCATTAAGAAAATTAAAAACTACTGATGGTGAATATTTATTAACTAAGGATTTAACTAATGGATTTGGTTGGATGTTATTAAATAAGCCAGTATATATAACTGAATCAGCTGATGAAGTAGCTACTGGAAATAAACCATTATTCTATGGAGATTATAAAGGTTTAGCTCTTAAGCTTGCACAAAATGTTGAAATTCAAGTATTAATAGAAAAATTTGCAACTCAACATGCTATTGGAGTTGTAGGATATATTGAAGTAGATTCTAAAGTGATAGATCATCAAAAAATAGTAGCATTAGAAATTCAATAATTTGAAGGTGGTTTTATACCACCTTCTTAATTTAGGAGGTGAGCCACTTGAAAATGAGTGAAATAACAATACTTGAAGCTAAAGAACACTTAAGAATAGATGATAGTTATGATGATTCAATGCTTGAGAATTATTTAAAAATGGCTAAAAATTATGTGCTTAAGTATACAGGATTAAGTGAGGAAAGAGCTGACAATGAAGAAGATTTATCATTTGCAGTCTTAGCTATAGTAGGTGAATTTTATGAGAATAGAATAAATAGCGTAACGGCTCAAACAAAAGTTAATCCTATGGTTTCAAGTATATTGGATATGCATTCAATCAATTATTTGTAGGTGATGATATGGATCCAGGAAAATTAAATCATAGAATTACATTTCAGATTCAAAATTTAGATTCAGAAGAAGAAGAATGGAATGACATAGTCACAACGTGGGCAAGTATAAATCCTATATCTGGACGAGAATATTATCAAGCTGAAACTATTAATAGTGATTTAACTCATAAGGTTAGATTAAGATATAGAAAAGGAATAACTCCAGATATGAGAATTTTATATAAAGATAGGATTTTTAATATAGTATCAGTTATAAATGAGTATGAAAAAAATGCTATTTTACAACTTATGTGTAGGGAGTTAATGTAATGTCAAATAGAGTAATAGTTGAAGGGCTTGATGAAGTTATTGAAACTATAAAAAAGGCAGGAGAATTACCACAAAAATGTGTTAATAAAGCTGCTAAAAAAGGAATTCAAATAGCAAAGAAAAGTGCTAAAAATGGAAGATGGGTTGACCAAACTGGTTATCTTAGAAAAGCTATTAAAGAAAAAGCAGAAAAAACTAAGATAAAAGGTAAAAAAGTTTATGATTTATGGCCAGATCCTTCATATAACGATGTCTTTGTTAAAACTTCAAAAGCAGGAAAAAGAGCATATTATCCAGCAAGTATTGAATATGGATTCAAGACAAAAAGTGGAGGATATGTCCCAGGATTTAAATTTTTGCACAATTCATTAACAGATAATAAAAGTCAAATTGAAAATGCTATTGTTAAAACTTTAGCTGATGAAATTGATAAATTATAAGCAGGTGATTAAAATAACTTTTGATAATGGCTTAAGAACAGAACTAAAAGCTATTACTGGATTAAATAAAAGAGTGTATCCAATTGTAGCACCGGAGGGGGTTAAACCTCCTTTTTTAGTTTATAGAAAAAGTAGAAGTAAATTCCTAAAAGATTTATCAGGAATAATTACTGATATTGAAGCTACATATGAACTAGTTTTAATTTCAGAGGATTATCAAAAATTAGATGAATTAGAAGTTGAAATTAAAAAGAAATTAATAGGAATTCTTTTTAATAGAATAGGTGGCGATGGACCACGAATAAACAATTTAGATTTAGAAGAATTAGGAGATGAATATATTTATCAACCTAATGCATATAAAAGCAGTTTATTATTAACTGTTAATTACAAGGAGGAATAATATGGCGACTAAAGGTATGGGTACTAAATTTAATATTGGTACTGAAGATAGTAAAAAAACTGTTGCAGAATTAACTGAAATAGGAGGAATGGAGCTATCAGCAGATACAATAGAAGTTACTACTCTTGATTCACCTGATGGATATAGAGAGTTTATTCAAGGACTAAAGGATGCAGGAGAAGTTTCTTTATCAGGATATTTCAACCCTACAGTAGGGAAAGGGCAGAAAGAAGTTTATGAATTGTTTGAAAGTGGAGAATTAACTTCTTTTGAAATTGAATTTCCACCATCATTAGGAGCTAAATGGGCATTTAAAGGGGTAGTTACTTCTATTTCTACATCTGCACCAATGGAAGATAATATTCCATTTGAAGCTTCTATAAAAGTAAGTGGGAAACCAACATTAACAGTATCTTAAGGCTAGGATTTAATCCTAGTCTTTTATTTTAAGGAGGAATAAGTATGGTATTTACAACAGTTAAATTAGATAAAGAAAGAAATGTAGTTTTAGGGTTTAAAGCTATGCAAGAATTTAAAAATATTACAGGAGAAAGTCTTACAAAGATAGATTTTGAAGATGAAGATCTAGAAGTAGAACAAATAGTACCAGTTATATATTACGCTGGATTAAAACATGAAGATAAAGAGTTAACTTTAGAAAAAACAATAGAATTATTAGATGCTCACTTAGGAATTAAAGGAGCAATAGAATTAATTCCCCAAATAATGCAAGATGCATTCGGAGTTCAAGTTCAAGAAAAAAAGTAAATAATAGTGGAGATACTCAAGAGTTTTCTATTGAAAACTGCATGAAAATAGCCACTAGGATAGGGATTTCTTTAAAAGATTTTTGGGATATGACTCCTTTAGAATTATTTATATCTATAGAAGCATTTGAAGATAGAGAGAAAGAACGTTCTAAAGAAATATTAATACAAGCTTATTATACTGAATCTTTTGCACGAATGAAGAAACTTCCAAAACTTAAAGATTTATTGAAAGAAAAGAAAAAGCAAACAAATGAACAAATGTTAGAAGTAGTTAAAAGATTAAATGCAATGATGGGAGGTGAGGTTATTGGCAATAATTAAGAACCTCTTAGTAAGAGCTGGAGCTGATTTTTCACAACTACAAAGTGAAATGCAAAAAGCACAAAAATTTATGCAAACTGCTGGAAAACAGATAACTGATATAGGGAAGACACTTACAATTGGAATAACTACTCCGTTAGTTGGACTAGGTGCTACTGTAGTTAGTGTTACGGCGAACTTTCAAGAAAGTATGAGTAAAGTTGCTGCTATAAGTGGAGCTACTGGAGATGATCTTGAAAAATTAACTGAAAAAGCTAAAGAGATGGGAGCTACTACAAAATATAGTGCTTCTGAATCAGCTGAAGCGTTTCAATATATGGCTATGGCTGGTTGGAAAACAGAAGATATGCTGGATGGTATTAGCGGTATAATGAATCTTGCAGCTGCTTCAGGTGAAGAATTATCGACTGTAAGTGATATTTGTACAGATGCTTTAACGGCATTTGGAATGTCGGCTAAAGATAGTAGTAAGTTTGCTGATATATTAGCAAGTGCATCATCTAATGCAAATACGAACGTATCTATGTTAGGAGAATCATTTAAATATGTTGCACCACTTTGTGGATCAATGGGATATTCTGCAGAAGATGCTTCTATTGCATTATCATTAATGGCAAATGCAGGTATAAAAGGAAGTCAATCAGGTACTTCTTTAAAAACAGCATTAACCAATATGTTGGCACCAACTAACTCTATGGCTGGAGTTATGGAGGAATATGGGATATCATTAACTAATGCAGATGGCTCTATGAAATCATTAAAAGAAGTTATGATTATGCTAAGAGAAAAAATGGGTGGACTAGATGAAGCAACGCAAGGAGCAGCTGCATCTACACTATTTGGTAAAGAAGCATTAGCTGGTATGTTATCAATAATAAATGCAAGTGATGCAGATTTTGAAAAGTTGACTAATGCAATTTATAATTGTGATGGTTCAGCCAAAACGATGGCAGATACTATGCAAGATAATTTAAATGGTAAAATAACTCAATTAAAATCAGCACTTGAAGGAGTTGCAATATCATTTGGAGAGGTTTTAATTCCAATGTTAACAAAAGTAGTTGAAAAAATAACAGGAGTTGTTCAAAAGTTTAGTAACTTAGATGAAGGAACTAGAAAGTTAATATTAACAATAGGAGCTGTAGCTGCTTCAATCGGGCCTTTACTTTTAATGATAGGTAAAATGCTTACAGTTGGAGCAAGTATTGCAAAATGGGGCAAAGGTGTATCAGGAGCATTAAAAGCAGTACAAGCTGGAACTAAAGGGGTAGGAGCTATAATGACTGCTGTATTTGGACCAGGAGGAATTGTTTTATTGGTTATTGCTGGAGTAGCTGCATTAGTTGCTGGGTTCATGTATTTATGGAATACAAATGAAGATTTCAAGAATTTCTTTATTAATACATGGAATGCAATAGTTCAATTTATGGCACCTATATTAGAATACTTAAAAACTGTAATACTTCAATGCTGGGTTGATGTAACAACTATGTTACAACCTTATATAGAATCAATAAAAGCATTTATAGTAGACTCATGGAACTTTATTTTAACTACAATAATACCAATTTTAAATAATATTTGGAATGCAATAGTAACAGCATGGCAATATGTATGGGAAACATTACAACCAATACTTGCACAATTAAAGGAAACAATTTCTGCTGCTTGGGACTTTATATTAACAATAATATCTATTGCATTAGATAAGATTTCAACAATAGTATCTCTTGGTTTTGAAATAGTAAAAGGTATATTTACAGCAGTAACTAGCGCAATTAAATTTATATGGGATAATTTTGGAGATTTAATAGTTAGTAAAATTAAAAATGTTTGGGATACTGTAGCAGGAGTTGTTAGTGGGGCATCTAAAGTACTTCAAGGTATATTCCAAACACTTACGGGATTACTTACAGGAAACTGGAGTAAATGCTGGGAAGGTATAAGCAATATAGTATCTGGTGTGTGGCAAGGGATAACAAGCTTCGTAAAAGGAGGAATTAATGCAATAATAAGCTCAATTAATGTGTTCATAAGAGGAATAAATAAAATAAAAGTTCCCGACTTTGTACCAGGGTTGGGTGGAAAGGGATTTAATATATCGGAAATTCCTATGTTGGCTAAAGGAACTGATTATTTTAAAGGGGGACTTGCCATAGTAGGGGAACAAGGCCCAGAGCTAGTATCAATGCCTAGAGGTTCACAAGTTATACCGAACAGAGAAACTGAAAATATACTTTCAAATGGTGGAACATTCATATTACAAACTGTATTAGATGGCAAAGTTGTTGCTGAAACAATTGCACCGTATTCTGATATAGTAGGAGGAAATAGATTAAATTTAAGTAAAAGAGGGGTGCTTGTATAAATGTTAGGTATAAAAAAAGATAATAAACATAGCTATAATGACTTTGGAATTAAAATATTATCCAGATCTATAAGTATTCCCTCAAAAAGAAAAATCAAAGATACTGTTCCTTTCATGAATGGTTCTTATGATTTTTCTTTATTATATGGAGAACAAACTTATGATGAAAGAGAAATAACATATACGTTTAGCCTTCCTAAAAAAGATAAAGTTAAATTAAATATGTTAAAAATTAAAATAATTGAATGGCTTTATGATGGTATTCAATCAAAGTTATATGATGATCAAATTCCAGGATTTTATTTTTTAGCAGAATGTACTGGTATAGATTATGATGAAAGCTTTTATAATTATGCTCAATTAACAGTTAGCTTCACAGCATATCCATTTAAAATATCTACACTTCAAGATGGTCATGATATATGGAATGAATTTAATTTTGAACTTGATATAGTCCAAAACACTAAGTTTAATGTTATAGAAAATGAATCTATTACTTTATACAATAATAGTGCAGTAGGAGTATATCCAACTATTATATGTGATAATAATTTTGAAATAATAAAAAATAACATCACATATAGATTTGTTCCAGGAGAAATGAAATCTTTTGATTTTAAATTAGATAAAGGAGAAAATAATTTATTATTAAAAGGTAATGGTACTATAGAATTTAAATGGTTTAAGGAGGTATTGTAATGTATCTCGTAAAAATAATAAATGATGGTGTAGAAACTATTATAAATCATGTTTCTACAAGTAATAAAGCTAATAGAATAAGTGGGACTATTAAGAAGGGAATAAACTGTATTGATAGTTTCACTTTTAATATTTTTCATAATAATGAGGGGTATAATTTGATTAAGCCACTAAAAACATTAATTAATGTTTATAATACTAAAACTAATAAATATGAATTTAGGGGGAGGGTATTAAAACTAGTAGGTGAAATGAGTAGTTCAGGAGTAATAAGTAAAAATTTTGTTTGTGAAAGTGAATTAGCATATTTAATAGATAGCAATCAGTTGTATGGAAAATATCATAATATTACACCTAAGGGTTATTTAAAACTAATTTTAGATAACCATAATTCTAAAGTGGAAGAATTCAAAAGATTTGAATTGGGTGAAGTTACAGTAACTAATACTACTGATAATTTATATAAATATCTTGCTTATGATACTACCTGGAAAAATATTAATGATGATTTACTAGATACATTAGGTGGAGAGCTTCAAATAAGATATGAAGGTAATATTAGATATTTAGATTATTTAACTGAGATAGGAACTACCTGTACTACTGCATTAAGATTAGGGAAAAATATTAAAGATATAAGCAATGAAAAGGATCCTACGACTTATTATACTAGATTAATTCCACTTGGAACAAAGTTAAGTATAACTGATGAAGAAGGAAATGAGGTTGACACAGAGGAAAGGTTAACAATTTCAAGTGTTAATGCTGGAATAAATTATTTAGATGATATTGATGCAATAGAAGAATTTGGGATAATAGAAGGAATTGTTACTTGGGATGAAGTTACAACTCCAGCTGCATTATTAACTAAAGGCAAGAATTATCTTAAATCACAAAAAATATCTATAACTAATAAAATCAATGCTTTAGATTTAAGTCTTATAGGATTAGATATAGATAGTTTTGAAGTAGGTAATTATTATCCTTTAAAACATGAATTACTAGACATTGATTATAACGTAAGAATAATAGAAAAAACAATTGATATATCTTCTCCAGAATCATCTAGTATAACTTTAGGTGATAAACAAATAGATATTAAAGATTATCAATTAGAAATGGAAAAACAGACAAATAAAATAAATTCTATAAGTAAAGATATTACATCCACTAAATTAGAGATTAAAAATGTTTCTGCATTAGCAAATACAACAGCTAAAAGTGTTAATAAAGTAAGTGAGGAGGTAATAAACTTGGGTAATAATACAAGTGGAACAATAGCTGCTATGGTTGAATCAATTACTTTATTATCTGAAACAGTACAAGCTATAAGTGAGGATTTAACAAATATAAATTCTACAATATTACAAGTAAATGAAAACATAGTAGAGATGAATAAAACTATTAAAGAAAATAGTGATAGAATAACGGTTTTAGAGGAGGTAGTAAATGGCTAGTATACAAAATTATTTAAATCAAATAAAAAGCGCTGTGTTTGGAAAAGATGTAAGACAAGCAATACATGATGCTATAGAGGAATGTTATAATACTGCATCTATAGATCATGACAATGCTAATATGGAGGTTAAATTAGCAAGAGGAACACATAATACTCTTAATGATAGGTTAGAAGCAAATGAAGAAAAACAAGAAAACTTTAGCGAACAATTGGATAATAGTATTCAGTATGCTAAAGATGAGATTACTAAAATTTATAATAACGGTTTAAGAAAGTGTAAGGCAACATTCGGCTTTAGTGCTATAGGTTCAGCATGTAGTGATTGTACAACCTTAGAAGATGAAATAGCAATGCTAAATAAATTTAAAGAAATTGGGATAACTTCATTTATTTGTTGCATGTATGTTAATGAAGAGGGTGGTACATTTGAAATAGAAGACGATTTAAGTCTTTTAAACGGTACAATAAATTACTGTATGGAAAATGGGTTATCTATTCCATCAATAAAATTACATTTCAAGAATATTGATACAATAGATGGGTCATTCTATAGTAAATTAGAAAATTTACTAATAAGATTACACAATATTTTCAAAGTGGTTAATTATGAAACATTATTTATGTGGAATGAAAGAACAGATGATTTGTCAAATAATTATTTAACAACGGCATTAACTAGTGCTTCAGCACTTTGTACAAATGTTTTAAAGGTTAAACCCGCTATCGCATTGCAAGGTTACACCCCAATAGGGAAAATAAAAGATAATAAATCTTTAATTGATAGTTTAAAAGTTATAGGTATAAACCATTACCCACATATATCAGCAAAGGGTGAGGATACTGTAATCGCTGATAGCATAAATGGTTGGAAATCTTCATATATAACAGAAAATATAAAATACATTAAGAACTTAAATCCAAACCTTGATGTTTATATTTCAGAAAGTGGTCTTATTGCAAGTTGGAGAGCATTATGCGACCCGGGCTACTGGTCTTATGATTGGCAAACATACGACAATAATACTGGTAAAGTTTGCGAAATATATTATACTGGAATGTTAGAAACATTAAAAAACGAAGATATACCTTATATATTTGGCTGGTTTCCTCATGATTTTGTAAAAAACACGAGTGTAATGAAAAAAATGTATGATAAATACTATAATGGAGGTAGATAAAATGGGGTACTATGAAACTGGTGTACTATATTCAGAACAAAGTGATAATTATATAAAAATTTTATCTGTAGACGAAAGAGTTAATTATAATCAGACTTGTGTTATAAAGCTAACCCAATATAGTACAGAGAACAAATCTATGTCATCTGAAGATATAAATATTTACCTAGGTGATAAAATTACTTTTGGTATAAGTGATTTTTCTACGAATTTTAGACTAAGAAGTGTCTGGTCGCCGTTAGAATACTCAATAACAAAACAATACATTCCTGGTGATGTAGTTTTGTATGATAATAAAATATACTGTTTAAAAAATAGGGCAACCGTAGGCACTCTACCATCATCAAGTAATTGGAATGAATTAGTTATTTATACTGATAAAACATACACAGAAAACAGTATTATATTATTTGAAGATGGTAACGTATATAGAGCAAAACAAAGCACAGGACTAAATGAAACACCTGTCAACAGTTCAAAATGGGAAAAAGTAAAAGGTAAAATGTCCTTATATGTAGGAATTATTAGTAATGGTGGTAGAGTAAGTTGTGAATTTATAAGTGGAAACGAACAAATGTTACAATTTGAAAACAATAATACTATGCCAGAATATACATTAGACGGTTATAAACAAACAATTAACGGAAAGCAAATATTAACACCACAAACACTTAGCTATCAAAATAATAAATTCACAGGATATATAAAAGACAATATTATTTTAGACAAATACTCTAATAAAGTATTTATTAGTCATAAACCTGCTTCGGGTGGAATGAAAATTGCCACAGTTAACTTAGTAAAAAACACTACATTAAATTTTGATTTAGAAATAGATAACTTATTCTTTACTGAAAAAAATATATCGGGCAAGGTAAAGGTAACAGTTATCGGTGATAAAACTTCGCAAAATGTAAATTTAAAACCAGTTGGGTACACTTCTGATTTTGCATCAACTTCTTTTAATGTAGAAGTATGGAATGATAATGGTATATTAAACTTTTATTTTATACCAGTAGAGGAGGGCTTCTTCAAAATATCATTAAATAATATAGTATGCTTATGTAAAGAAACAAATGTGTTAAACCAAGGTTGTGGCTATGTTTGGAGTAATGGAGTTAACTGTCAAGATGAATTTAGAGGAAATAAAGTGACTTCTTTATTCAATACACGTAGTTCATAATTGATAAATATTGTTCGTAAAAATTAAAGATATTTTATACTCATGTTTACAAAAAGTTTATTTTATCAGTATAACTTATATAGAGGTGATAAAAATGAAAAATGAAATAAAAAAATGGGGATTACCCCCAATATTGGAACAAAGAAAGGTAGATTTTATGTTTGAGCCCAATAAGTTATTAGATAAAATCAACAACACAAAGAAAGATTGTATTAAGAATTATTATAGAGGTTTACACTCTACGGATGGTTCAGTTAAATTCTGCTTATATGACTTTGAATCAAATGAAATAGTATTTACTATGGATTTTTTTGAAAGTGGTAATTTTTCTCGAAGTAATTATATAAAGCTTCAAATATTATATGTTAATAATCCGGAGCTTAGAAATAAGGGTATAGCTACTTATTATTTAAGAAAACTACGAGATTATGCTGTAGAAAGAGGAGTTGCTAAAATTAAAATACCTGTTGATACAAATGATAAATTATTTGAAAATAAAGAGAATGCATTATCTAAAGAAGAATTAATTAGATTTTATAAGAGCATAGAGAATAAAAATATGTTTATAGAAATTCAATAATTCATAATAAAACAATTAAGAGTTTAGGAAGCTAGGCTCTTTTATTATGTTTAAAAATAAGAGAATAAGTTATTAATTAAAACCCGTAGCAAGCAACTTATTCTCTTATGTTATGTGAATGAATCACAGTAATATTTTATGAAAAGATATTAAATATATTCATGGTAAAGTCAGGATCCGAAAGGTTTTTATAAAAAACAAAAGGAAGGTGTAAAGATGGAAACAATAAGCATTGCATTAGCTTGTACAATCGCAGGAGCTGTTATAAGTTATGCTACTTTTCAAAGGAATAGAGGACATGACATTAGAGCAGATACGAGGGAGGAGGCACAAACTAGAGCCAAGCTAGATTATATAGCTACAGCAGTTGATGAGATAAGGCTAGATAATAAAGCTAGGGATAGGGAAGTAACAGAACTTAAAGAGAGAGTTATAAGAAATGAGGAAAGTGTAAAATCAGCGCATAAGCGCATTGATGGATTAGAAGAAGAAAGAGGAGCGTGTTAATATGGATTTAAGTTTTTTAAATGAATTTGTAGTTGTTATAGTTTTAGCGTTTTGCTTAGGTATAGGTTTTATTATTAAATATTCACTAGATTTTATAGATAATAAATATATTCCATTAATTATGGGAGTCGTAGGTGTAGCATTTAATATATTTGTTAATTCAGGAGCAGTTACTCCAGTTGTTATTGTTGGAGGGCTTATAAGCGGACTTGCTTCAACTGGATTATATGAAATGTTTAGAAATTTTATAAGCAAAGAATAATTTTTGAGAGCCAATAGGCTCTCTTTTATTTTATAAAAATATATTGAAAGAAGGAATTAATTATGGAAATTAAAAAAATAGCAGTTAGAGGTGGACACACAGAATTATGTACAGGAGCATCAGCATTAATTGATGAACTAACAGAAGATAGAAAAGTTAAAGATGCAGTTATCAAATATTTAAGAGAATTAGGGTATGAGGTATTAGATGTGACACCACCAGTAAATTATACTTCAAGTATAAGTGCAGATTTAGCATATGGAGTTAATAAAGCAAATGAGTGGGGTGCAGATTTATTTATATCTATTCACTTTAATAAAGCTTACGATTCTTATAATGGAGCATTAGGTAGCGAGGTATGTGTTTACTCAAATTATGATATAGCTCAAAGAGTAGTTAACTCTTTAGAATCATTAGGATTTAAAAATAGAGGTCAAAAAATTAGAACTGGACTATATGAATTAAGAAATACTAATATGAAAGCCATGATAGTTGAAACTTGTTTTGTAGAAGCTACAGAAGATGTTGCTTTATATAGAAGATTAGGACATGATAAAGTTGGTCAAGCTATAGCAGAAGCTATTGTAAATGGTAAAGCTGTTGAAAATACTACAACAGTTAAAAATGAAGAAATAATCAAACCAGTACAAGCTCCAGTATCTAATACAGATGATTGGGTAGCAAGACTTCAAGCTGAATGTAATAATCAAGGTTTTTCAAATCAAAAAGTAGATGGTATTCCAGGAGCTAATACTTTAAAAGGTTGCCCTACACTTAAGAAAGGTGCAAGTGGTAATATTACTAAACTATTACAAGAAAAACTTGTTACATTAGGATATTCTACTAACGGGGTAGATGGTATCTTTGGTAGTGGCACTTATTCTGCTGTAAGAGAGTTTCAAAAGACTAGAGGACTTTCAGCAGATGGAATTGTTGGTCAAAATACTTGGAGAAAATTATTAAATTTATAATTATTTAAGGCTAGTAGGTAGGAGAAATCTTACTTACTAGCCTTTTTTATTTCCCAAGATAAAATATGAAATTTAATATAAAATTGTATAAAAACATTAAAAAATAGTAAAAAAATATGAAAAAAAGTATAAATTCATCCGAAACGATACTTGTCTATTTCCCGATAGAATGATAAAGTATAAATAAGTAATAACACCATATATTTCGCATATACTGTATATTAAATTGAAATAAGGATATACTTTAACAAAATGAGGTGCAATATATGGGGAAATTAATATATTTAAATGGGAAAGATGGGATTAATATGGAAAAGATAGAGATAGAAAAAAAGACAAATGAGATCTTATCTAGTTATGATATTTTAGATATACCAGTAGACCCTATAGATATAGCTAAAAAGTTGAATATAAAGGTATTTAATCGTAACTTCAATAGTTTCTCAAATGATACTGTATCTGGAGCCATAAAAAAAGAAAATAATAATATTAATATATATGTAAATGAAGAAGATACACTTGAAAGAAAAAGGTTTACTATTGCACATGAGTTAGGACATTATTTTTTACATTTAAGATGTAATCCAAATAAAGAGTTTGTAGATATGCATAGAAGAACAGGATACAACACTCAACTTCCTGAAGAAAAGGAAGCTAATCAATTTGCAGCAGCTATTCTAATGCCAGAAAAGAAAGTAAGAGAATTATATAAATCTATAAACAATTTAGGTGTTAGCGAAAGTTTTATAATAGAATGGCTAAGCGAAAGATTTTTTGTTTCTAAGTCAGCAATAAAATTTAGATTAAAGAATTTGGGGTTAATATAAGAATGGTGAATACAGAGAATTTAGATGAAGAGTGCATAGAGTTAGAAGAAGGTTATCCTAGTCTAGATGATTTAATGCTAGATAGTATAGAGAGTTCTGATGGAGTTATAGAATCTACAGTATCTAGAAATAATTCAAATTCCGACTTTATAGAAATATTAAATATATGGAAAACGGAAAGACAATTAGAGTTAGGATTAAAGAAGATAGTCTGCAAAGCTTTAATAGCGCTTATATTTATAGAAGCCATATTCATAGGAGTTATGGTAGGCTTACAAGGGGCAAAAATATGGAGTTTTGAAGAATGGACTTTTAGATTAATTATAGTAAGTGTTTTTGCTGAAATAGTAGGAGTATTTATTATAGTTGTTAAAAGTTTATTTCCAGAGGATTCTAGTAAATCTATGTTAGATCTTATAAAACATATATACGGAAACAATAGAAGGGATAGTTAGAATTTAATTTAGCTATTCCTTCTATTGTTTATAACCAGAACCTAAAAGAGTAGGACAAACCTACTCTTTTTTATTTAAATTAATTAAATTCTTTTTTGCTTCCTCATATTGCTCTTTAGTAAAAGGAATATTATTTTCCTTTAAAACTTCAACATACCTATCTAAATCTACAATTGTTTCACCTTGTCTCATTTCAAAAGGATTATTTATATCTTTTAGTTTAAAATTAAGCATCTTTAGAACCTCCAATGTTAATATATCGTGATTATAACACATTACATATAACTTTTTTTTAAAAGTATCATAATGAAACTTTTAAAAAGTTCACAAAGAACAATAATCTATATTTATATAATTAATTTTACAATTAATTACACTACATTTGGAAAATATGTTACTATTAAATTATAATTGTATTAATTTGGTTATCATAAATAATAAAAAGGGGGATATATATGAAAAAAGTAAATATTAGTAAAGGAATTATGATAAGTGGAATAATTTACGCATTAACATTATTATTAGAAGTATTAATTCAGGGGATCACTTTAAGTTCAGCGAATGGTGGTTTTGTTGTTATGAATATTTATCTTATATCATTAGTAATAAGACCTATTTCGCTTATAGTATTTATTATATTTGCTTGTAAAGCATTGACTATAATATTAAAAGCATGTTCTATATTGATTAATGAAAAGAAATAATCTTAAATTAATAGCGTAAAAGGAGATTAAAATTTATCTATTTTAATTGTAACCAATAAAAGGAAAAGCAATCGCCTCATAGAATAAAATATATATATGGATATAAAAATTAACAAAATAAATTGACAGAATTGAGGTGAGGTATGGTTAAAAATAGACTGAAAGAAATAAGAATGACAAAATATATGATGAACTCAAATGAGTTTTGTAAGATGATTGGAATAAGTCCAAGTACTTATAGTCAAATAGAAACTAATAAGCAGCAGGGGAATATAGAAACAATATTGAAAATAAGTAAGGCTCTTAATCTAAAGGTAGAAGATATTTGGTACCTTGAAGATTAAGGGCCTTTTTCTTTTTATAAAAAATATTTCTAAATATAAATTTTATTCACAAACAGGAATATAATTTATACTCGTGAATACATATATAACAAAGGGCAACAAAGTAGCCTTAAATAATGTATTTGGAGGATAACATGGAAACAATAGGCGTAGATTTAGGCAATTGTAACATTAAGACAAGTAAGGGGATAATAGTACCTTCATTAATTACAAGAGGAGAAAATTATTTAATAAGCACAGGATATCAATTAGAGTTTAACAATGAAATATTAATTATTGGAGAAGGTGATTATGATACTAATCTAGATAAAATATCTAAAGAAAATCTTTTACCAATGCTATGTTTAGCTTTAGGGTTAAGTACTAAAGAAGAATTTATAAGAATAGTACTAGGATTACCTATAAATCAATATAGAAGTAAAAAAGATAAAATGATTGAAGTAATTGAAGATAATAAAATATTAAATTTTAAGTTAAATGGAATAGAAAGAACTATTTATATTGAAGATGCAGCAATATTCCCAGAAGGGGTTGCAACATATTATTCGTTGGATGTGGATAAGAGAAGAGAGTTAATAGAGAAAGATTTAATTGTTTTAGATATTGGAGGAAGAACTACAGATATAGCATTGCTTAAAGCTGGTAAAAAAAGAAGTGTTGCTAAAAGTACAAGTTTAGATGTAGGAATGATTAACATTTATAATGATATGATTAATGAAATTAATAGCTTATATACTTTAGGATTAAATATTGAAGATGCTGAAGGCATAATAAAAAATGGTTTAGAAGTAGATGGAGAAAAGAAAGATACTACATTTATTAAAAATATTATAAGAAATAATATAGAAAAAGTATTCAAAGAATTAAATATAAGCTATCCGGTTAGAACAAGTCCTATACTTGTTACTGGTGGAGGGGGAAGATCCTTTTTTAAGTCTATAAAAAAGAGATATCCATCAGCTCAAATAATAGAAGATAATTTATTTTCAAATGCTTTAGGATATAAAAAGGTAGGGGAGAAGTTATGGAGAGATTAAGAATAACTATAGAGTTTAATAAAAATAGAAAAGAAGAATTGAAGCTTTATGAGAAATTACAAAACTATAGTAATCCTGCTGCATATATAAAAGATGTTCTTAGAGGATTATTACCAATACCAGGAGAGATTAAAGTTGTATCAGAGGTAAGCTCAGAAAATGAAGACTATGAGGATTTAATGGATATATAAATACCACACTATTACCACACTACTAGAAAATTAATAAGAAAAGCTAATAGTGGGGTAATGTGGTGGTAATAGCCAAAAAGTACTCGGTAAATCACCGATATATGGTCGATTATATTTGGAGAGAGTAGGGGAGTGGTTAGGAAATGTTAGGATTTAAAGAAAAAGAAATTTTGGGAAGAAAGAGCGAAGATGAATTAAAAATATATAGATTAACTGTACAAGTATCTAAGAGGGAAAAGGAAAAAATAATTCAACTTGCAAAAAGCAGAGGTATGAGCGTAAGTGATTATGTTAGATATTTTTGTATTCATAAGCCTTTTGCAAATAAGTTCGAGGAGGATGAATAATAAAATGTATGTTGATTTAAATTGTATAGTAGAACCAATCGCAACTTTGATTTCCCTTACGTTTATAAGTTGTCTTATAGCAATTACTATCTATAAACTTATTCAGAGTTGGGATGAGGGCAAGGAAAGATATCTAGCTAATGAAGAAAATGTAAGAATAGAAGCATTGAATAAAAAGAGATTAGAAAATCTTAAACTTGAAAATTTAGAGGTTAAATTAACAAGCGAAGACATTGAATTATTAAATCTAATAGCTGGTAACAAGGGCACTCCTAAAGGTGTCTTAAGGAATATGTTAAGAGAGCATTTAAGGAATTAATAAAAGTGGACATATACTGTTATTTAGAATAGGTTGCAGATAAAACTATGCAACAATTATTAAGTGGTAATGCAGATATAGGATTTTCAGGACCAGAGCAAGTTGTTTATATTTATAACCAAGGAAGAGAAGATTATCCAGTTGTATTTGGACAATTAACACAAAAAGATGGTTCATTTTTAGTGGGAAGAGAAGCAGAAGAAGATTTTGATTGGTCATCATTAAAAGGTAAAGAAATAATAGGTGGTAGACCAGGTGGAATTCCCGAAATGGCTCTTGAGTATGTACTAAAAGAAAATGGATTAGACCCAGAAAATGATGTGAATATGGTTACAAATGTTGATTTTACAGCTACTGCAGGTGCTTTCAAATCTGGAACTGGTGATTATGTTGCATTATTTGAACCAACAGCTACAATGTTAGAAAATGATGGTGGTGGTAGTATAGTTTCTTCAGTAGGAGAACAAGCAGGAAATATTGCTTATACTTGCTTCTATACAACTAAATCATATATGGATGAAAATCCAGAAATAATTCAAAAGTTTACAAATGCAATTTACAAAGGTCAATTATGGGTTCAACAACATACAAGTGAAGAAATTGCTGATTCTATTAGTTCATTTTTCCCAGGAACTGATAAAGATGTAATAGTTAAAGTAATAGATAATTATAAGAGTATAGATGCATTTTCAGAAACTCCTGAAGTAAGTGAAGATGGTTTAAATAAGCTAATGGATATTATTCAAGGATATGATTCAAGCTTGATTCAAACAAGACCAGATTTTAATGTTATCGTAAATAACTCATTTGCAGAAGAGGCAACAAAATAAACTAATGCTATAAATAGTTTAGTTAGTAGTTAAAAGAAAATAAGTTAAATTAATTTAGAAAAATAAACAAACAACTACTAACTATAACTATAAAATTATTATGGGGTGGTGGTAAAGTGAGTCTCTTAGAAATAAAGAATATAAATATGAACTATCACACTATGGAAGGAGCTACAGAGGCAATTAAAGATGTCAGCTTTTCAGTAGATGATGGGGAATTTATAAGTATAATTGGTCCTTCAGGATGCGGAAAATCAACATTGCTTAATATTATAAGTGGAATATTAACTCCATCAAGTGGAGAAGTTAAATTTAATGATCCAGATGTAAAAAATAATCTAGATAAAATGGGATATATGTTTCAAAAAGATTATTTATTTCCATGGTTATCTGTTAGAGAAAATGTATTATTAGGACTTAAAGTTAAGAAAATATATACAAAAGAAAACATAGAATTTGCTGATGAATTACTAAAAAGTTATGGATTAGAAAAATTTGAGTCACATAAGCCAACACAGTTATCAGGGGGTATGAGACAAAGAGTAGCTTTAATTAGAACATTAGTCTTAAGACCAGAAATAATATTACTTGATGAACCGTTTTCTGCATTAGATTATCAAAGTAGATTAAAAATGACAGATGATGTTTATGAGATAATTAAGAAAGAAAAGAAAACAGCAATAATGGTAACACACGATTTAGGTGAAGCTATTGTAATGTCAAAAAGAGTAATAATTTTAACTTCTAGGCCAGCTTATATAAAGGATGATGTTAATATAGAGTTTAAGAATAAAGATGCAACTCCTTTCGATAAGAGAAAGGAACCAGAGTACAATGAGTACTTTAGAAAGTTATGGGGGGAGTTGGATAATTAGTATGGAAAAAGAGCATGAATTGTATTTAAGAAAAGTTAAAAGGGACAAATGGAAAGTAAGAGCAATAAGAATTTTAATTTTAGTAGCATTTATTGCACTATGGGAAATTGCAGCGCAATTAAAATGGATAGATCCATTTTTAACTTCAAGTCCTAGTAGAATTATTAAATCATTAGTTAGTTTTATAAATGAAGGCACATTATTTAGGCATATATGGGTAACTTGTTATGAAACTATAATTGGATTTACACTAGGTACAGTTTTAGGAGTAGCTATTGCAATATTATTATGGGCTTCAAAAACAGCATCAAAAGTATTAGATCCTTATTTAGTAGTATTAAATGCATTACCAAAAGTAGCACTTGCTCCAATAATAATATTTTGGGTTGGCAATGGTACATCAGCAATTATTACAATTGCATTGCTAATTTCAATTGTTACTACAATAATAAGTGTTTTAACAGGGTTTAATGAGGTAGATAAAGGAAAAATGCTATTAATGACAACCTTTGAAGCAAACAAGTGGCAAAAATTAAGATATTTAGTTTTTCCAGCTTCTGTACCAGTTATTATTTCTGCATTAAAAATAAATGTTGGACTTTCTTGGGTAGGAGTTATAATGGGAGAATTCCTAGTTGCAAGAGAAGGATTGGGATTCTTAATAATATATGGTGGACAAATAGCCCAATTAGATATGGTTATGATGAGTATAGTAATTCTATCAGTTATTGCTTTTATAATGTATGAGATTGTAGCTTTGATAGAAAATAGATTAATTAAAAAAAGACAATAATTTCAGTTAATAATGGCAAATTAATTAATTTAAAAATGGCAGATTAATTAATTTAAAATAGTATGTAATAATAAAAAATAAATTATTCAATAATTTGCCATTTTTAATTACATAAATTAGTGTATAATGTCGAAATTATAAATTACTATTTGAAAAAAATATAATTTTTTGTTAGAATTGTTGTTAAGAATATTTATTTAACAAATGGAGGGATTATGGAAAATAAAAAAAATGACTCCTTAAAGTCTAACAAGAAGTTAATTAAAAACAAATATGTTGAGCCAATAATTACGATAGGTCTTTCTATTTTATTTGCTTTTGTAGTATTAATATCAATACAAAGCATGATGGGAACAAAGACAGTTACAATAACGAATAATAAAGCAGAAGAGTATTACTATGATGGTAAGTATGATGAAGCTATAAATGAATATATGACAATGCAAAAAGAAGATGCATGGCCAATTTGGACAGCTAGAGTAGCAGAAATATACTCAATCCAAGGTGATATAACTCAAGCAAATAACTTATTAAAAGAAGCTATAGTAAAACGAGATAAGTTAATGCTTGAAAATGGAGATGAGTACTTAGAGCAAGATAAAGAATTAATAAATGAAGTAGTATTTACTTTTTATATGAATAATGACTTAGAACAAGCAGAGAGCTTAGGTGAATATTATTTAGAAAGTTATAATACATATAAACCTTTATTAAAAACAATGTTTGCTGTTTATTTAGCAAATGATGAAAAAGACTTAGCAAAAGGAATAGTAAACTCTTATCCGGTGGATAAAGATAGTGCTTATGATTTAGCTACTTTAGCTAAGATGCAAATAATGATTAATGATTATGATAATGGTTTAGAAAACTTAAGACTTTCATATGAGATTGATAAAAATGAAATAAAATCATATGATGTTATAATGGAAGCTTGTCAATTTGATAAAGAAAAGTTATTGAAGAAAGTAACAGAATTATCAGAAGAAAATCCGAAAGTTGAAGCATATAAGGCGTGGATTAATGAAATTAATTCATTTGATGAAAAAAATATTGATTTTAGTAAAAATGTAATTGATGAAATAAAGAATAATATAAATACTGACGAATTAGAAGAAGATTCATATGTAGATTTGTATATTAAGGCTTGGGAGAACTATAATAAAGGTCAATATGATAAAGCAAAAGAATTTGCTAATGAAGCGATATTGGCTAATAGTGATTATGAAAATACTTATGGAATGTTAATGCCTAATATATTAATTGCTACAGAAAATTCAGATAAAATCGAAGGTTATATTAGAAAAGCTATATTTAATGAACCGTATAATTACAATTTAATTGTAAATATTGCTAAGTTATATGAAGATAAATTATCTAATTTAGATAAGGCAAAGTATTATTATGATTATGCTTTAACTTTAAATAAAAATAATGATGAATTATATTATGATTTAGCACTTCTAAACTTAAAGATGGATAAAGTTGATGATGCAATTTTAGATTTAAATAAAGCAATAGCTATAGATGAAGATAAAAGTGATTATTATAGAGCTTTAGGTACTATTTACTATAATGAAAAGGAATATGATAAAGCTATTGAAAATATAAGAAAAGCATATTCGCTTAATGAAAAAGATGTTTTAGCATTAAATAATGCAGCATGTTATTATATTACAGTAGATAAAGATGTATGGAGAGCATATTCAAATATTGAATCAGCATACAATGACATGCCAAGTTCTATTGATAGTGAATCAAAAAAACTAATTACTAATAATTATAATGCTATTAAAAAAGTATATGATAAGTATGTTAATGATGAAAATACAATAGTAGATGTTCAAGGATTAGAATTAGCATATTAGAAAAATGAGAGATGATAAATATCATCTCTCATTTATTTTGGAGAAAAGTACAAATTTAAAAAATATCTTTCCAGTTATTTGAATATATGATATTATATTATAAGAAGGAATATTCTGAATTTTATGAAAAACTATGTAGTAATAGGTAGGCTATTTGAAAAAAATGCTGAAATATTATTGGTTTAAGTATATGGGTAGGGAGGAATTTAAAATGGAACAAAAAATTAAAAAAATAGCTTTATTAACAGGTGGTGGAGATTGTCCAGGCCTAAATGCCGTAATTAGAGCCGTAACAAAAACAGCAATATTAAATTATGGTATCGAAGTAATCGGGTATAAATTTGGATATAGAGGATTATATAATAATGATTTTGTTTCTTTAAACTTAGATTCAGTATCGGGTATACTACATAGAGGAGGTACCATTCTTTATAGTTCAAATAAAGATAATTTATTTGATTATCTTGTAGAAGAAAATGGAGTAATGGTTAAGAGAGATGTATCTGATGTAGCAGTTGAAAATTTGAAAAAAGAAGGTGTTGATGTTTTAGTTGTAATTGGTGGTGATGGAACATTAACATCAGCTAGAGATTTTGCTAGAAAAGGTATTAATGTAATAGGTGTTCCTAAAACTATAGATAATGATTTAGCATCTACTGATGTGACATTTGGATTTAATACTGCAATAGATGTAGTTACAGAAGCTTTAGATAGACTTCATACAACAGCAGAATCACACCATAGAATTATGCTTTGTGAAGTAATGGGAAGAAATGCAGGATGGATAGCATTAGAATCTGGAATAGCAGGTTCAGCAGATGTAATTCTTTTACCAGAAATACCATATGATATAAATAAAATTGCGGCAAAAGTAAAAGAAAGAGAAGAGCAAGGAAGAAACTTTACTATTATAGTAGTAGCAGAGGGAGCGAAACCTAAAGACGGTGATGTTGTAGTATCTAAGATAGTTGCAGATAGTCCTGATCCAATAAGACTAGGTGGAATTGGTAATAAACTAGCTGATGACTTAGAAAAGTTAATTAAAGAACATGAAGTAAGATGTACTGTTTTAGGACATGTTCAAAGAGGGGGAAATACTTCTACTTACGATAGAATTCTTTCAACAAGATACGGGGTAGCAGCTGTTGAATTGATGATGGAAGGAAAGTTTGGAAGAATGGTTTGCTTAAAAGGAGATACTATAACTAGCGATACATTAGAAAATGTAATAGGACAAAATACTAAGAAAGTAAATCCAGAAGGTGAATTAGTACAAGTTGCTAAAAAGATAGGAATATCTTTTGCAGAATAATAAATAAATATTGAAGAATATAAATAGTGACAAATGCAAAAAATGATTTTATATTGTGTGATTATTTTTTGTAGTATTGTCACTATTTTTAAGGTTAAGATTATAAGTATTTAAATTAAGTTAGATAGACTTGAATGATGTGCAAAAATGGAAAAAATTTTAGTGAAATACTTCAAAATATTCTGACAATATGATATACTTATATTAAAGTAAGAGAAATTTATTGAATCAGTGGATTTAGGAGGGTATTATGAAAGAGATAAAGAAATATTTAGAATCAAGAATCGGGAAATATAGTTTCTTTTTTGAAGATTTAAAAAGTGGTTATGTGTATGGATACAATGAAAACGTTCCTATGATTGCCGCTGGGTGTATGAAACTTCCAATAGCTGTTTCATTAATTAAAGCAGTAGAAGATAAGAAAGTGGACTTTATGGATAAGGTTAAAATCCAAAGTGGAGATAAGGTTTACGGAACAGGAATTATTCATGAATTTAATGAAAGAGAATATACTGTATTTGAACTTCTTGTAATAATGTTAATACAAAGTGATAATACTGCAGCAAATAAAATTATAGATATAGTTGGAATGGAACAAATTAATGAAGATATAATTGCTATGGGATTAAAGAATACAAGGTTAAATAGAAAGACAAATGATGAAAGAACAGCAATTACTGATGTTGAAAACATAACTACTGCTTATGATTTATCAAGAATATGGAAACACTTAGCCAATGGAACATTTTTATCAAAAGATAATGGTCAGATGCTTATAGATATTTTAAGAAGACAGCAAATTAAAAATAAATTAGCATTATACATTCCTGATGATTTAAAAATAGAGATATCAAGTAAAACTGGAGACAAAAAAGGTGTTGAGAATGATACTGCTTACTTAGAATTACCAAAAGGAAAATTCACTTTTACAGTATTATCTCAAGATATACCAAATAGTGTTTATGGAACTGTATCTTTAGCTAAATGTGGTAAAATGATGTGGGATGAGGTAATGAACAACTGGAATTAAATTACATTGACAAAATTTGAATGTAATGTTATTCTAACAAAAAAGAACCTTTAAGAGAATCCGAGAGATTCATAAGGAAGTTGTAATAATACCCATATTATAAGATTACTATACCTTCCTTATATTTTAAGGAAGGTTTTTTGTATTCTTTAAATTTAACACCGTGATGTTAAAAAGGAGTGACTATAAATGAAAAATAAACATTTAATAAGCCCTATGGACTTTTCTAAAGAGGAGCTTAATGAAATTTTCGAATTAGCAGAAAAAATAATTTCAAATCCAAAAGAATTTTCACATATCTGTGATGGCAAAATCTTAGCCACACTTTTTTATGAACCAAGTACAAGAACTCGTTTTAGCTTTGAAGCTGCAATGATGAGATTAGGAGGAAAAATATTAGGATTTTCTGAACCAAACTCAAGCTCTAGTGCAAAAGGAGAAACATTGGCAGACACAATCAGAATGGTTTCAATTTATTCAGATATAATTGCAATGAGACATCCTAAAGAGGGATCAGCAAAAGTTGCAAGCATGTACTCATCAGTTCCTGTTATTAATGCAGGAGATGGTGGACATCAACATCCAACTCAAACATTAACAGATCTGTTAACTATAAAATCACAAAAAGGAAAATTAGAAGGACACACAATTGGGTTATGTGGTGACTTAAAAAACGGACGTACAGTTCAATCTTTAATCATGGCCATGTCTAGATATAAAGATACTAAATTTATACTTATATCTCCAAAAGAATTAGTAATTCCAGAATATATAAGAGAAGAAGTGCTAAAAAGAAATAATATATCTTTTAGAGAAGTAGAAAATATAGAAGAAGTAATTGAAGAATTAGATATACTATATATGACAAGGATCCAAAAAGAAAGATTCTTTAATGAAGAAGAATATTTAAGACTAAAAGATTGCTATATATTAAATAATGAAAAAATGCAAAAAGCAAAACCGGATATGATAGTAATGCATCCACTTCCAAGAGTAAATGAAATTGCAACAGAAGTTGATAGTGATGACAGAGCTGTATATTTTAAACAAGCAGAATATGGAATGTATGTAAGAATGGCTTTAATAGTTAAGTTGTTGGAGGTAATGTAATGCTACAAATAACTAGTATAAAAAATGGATTTATGTTAGACCATATAAAAGCTGGCATGGGTGTTAAAATATTTAGATATTTACATTTAGATGAACTTGGACATCAAGTTGCGTTAATTATAAATGCTGATAGCAAAAAAATGGGTAAAAAAGATATAATAAAAATCGAAAATTTAGAAAATATAAATTATACAGTGCTTGGATTACTTTCTCCAGGTATCACAATAAATGAAGTAAGAAATGAAGTTATTATAAGTAAGGTTAAACCAGAACTTCCAGAAGAAGTTCAAGATATATTAACATGCCAAAATCCTAATTGTATTACTTCGGTAGAAAATTATATACCACATAGCTTTAAGTTATTAGATAGAGAAAAAGGAAGCTATAAATGTGAATATTGTGAACAAATTATAAATCCAAGTGAGGTATAAAAGTTATGAGTTTATTAATAAAGAATGCTAATGTCATAGATGCAAATGGAAATTTTCAAGGCGATATATTAATAATAGATGGAATAATTAATCAAATTGGTAAAGAAATAAATAAAGAGGGTATTGAAGTGATTGATGCAAAGGGATATACAGTGATGCCTTCTTTTATAGATACTCATGCTCATTTTAGAGAGCCAGGGTTAATGCATAAGGAAGATATAGAAAGTGGTTCTAAAGCTGCAGCAAAAGGTGGATATACTGGAGTATGTTTAATGGGAAATACTAATCCGATTTGCTCAACAAAAGAAGTTGTAGAGTATGTTAGAAATAGAGCTAAAGAAGTTGGATTAATTGATGTTCATCAATGTGTATCAATTACAGAAAACTTTTGTGGAAAGTCTATAGAACACTTAGAAGCTTTTAATGATGATAAAGAACTTGTGGCTATAACTGATGATGGCGTTGGGGTTATGGACTCGAGTGTTATGATGAAAGCTATGGAAAAAGCAAAAGAAAGCAATTGGATTGTAATGTCTCATGCTGAAGACAAAACATTTTCTAAAATAGATATGAGAATTGCAGAAGACTTAATGACTATAAGAGATTTGTATTTAGCTAAAGTAACAGGTGCAAGATTACATATGGCCCATGTGAGTACAGTTGAATCAATTAATGCAATAAGAAGAACTAAAAATGAAGGTGGAAATGTAACTTGTGAGGTTACACCACATCATATAGGATTAACAACAGATATAAGTAATTATAGAGTAAATCCTCCAATAAGAGAAAAAGAAGATGTTAATGCAATAATAGAAGGAATTAAAGATGGGACTGTTGACTGTATAGGTACAGACCATGCGCCGCATACTGAAGAAGATAAGAAAAATGGTGCGCCAGGAATGGTAGGATTAGAAACTTCGTTTAGTATTTGTTACACAGAATTAGTAAAAAATAATAATATATCTATAAATAAATTAAGTGAATTAATGTCTAAAAATCCAGCAAATATCCTTAGAATGAACAAAGGAACAATTTCAGTTGGAAAAGATGGAGATTTAGTATTAGTTGATTTAAATAAAGAAGTAACAATTGACAAAGAAACATTTGTATCTAAAGGTAAAAATACTCCTTTCCAAGGAAGAAAATACTTTGGAGAAGTTATAAAGACTATAAGAGGCGGTAAAGTAATATATAGTAAATAGGTTTAGTATTATCATAAGTGGAGAAAGGTGAAAGTGAATATGAAAAGTTTTATAATGGATAAATTATATAAAAGAGTTGAAGAAAGAGGAGTTGTGTGCTTAGGGTTAGATACAGCTGTTGAGTATATACCTACACATGTTTTAGAAGGAAGATCATTAGAAGATGCAATATTTGAATATAATAAAGCAATTATAGATGAAACTTTAGATGTTGTAGCTTGCTTTAAAGTTCAAATAGCATATTATGAAGCTTTAGGATTAGCTGGACTTATGGCATATAAGAAAACACTAGAATATTTAAGAGAAAGAGATGCTATTATCATTGCAGATATAAAAAGAGGAGACATAATGGCAACTGCAACTCAATATGCTAAGGGGCATTTTAGTGGGGATTTTGAAGCAGACTTTATTACATTAAGTCCATACATGGGTATGGATAGTATAGAACCATATATGCCATATATGGAAAGTGGAAATAAGGGTGTTTTTGTATTAGTTAGAACTTCAAACCCAGGGGCTGAAGATATAGAAAATATAGATACAAAAGATAATAGTAAGGTTTATAAAGTTGTAGGTGATAAGCTTACTAAAATGGGTGAGTCTGTAAAAGGTGAATGTGGATATTCAGCAATAGGTGGAGTTATTGGATGTACTCATGTTGAAGAAGGTAAGGAAATAAGAGAAAGATATAAAGATATGTTCTTCTTAATACCTGGATATGGTGCACAAGGTGGAAAGGCAGAAGATGTAGCTTTATACTTAAGAGATGGAAATGGTGGAGTTGTAAACTCATCAAGAGCTATTCTTTTAGCATATAAAAAGGAAAATAAACCAGAAGAATTTGCTGCTTGTGCAAGAAGAGAAGCTATAAGAATGAGAGATGAAATAAGAAACGCAGTTAATAGTCTTTAGGAGGATGGAGTTTATGAAGTACACACAAGGAAAAATATTATTAAATCAAGAAATTCAAAATGGAATCTTTAAGATGGTTGTTGAAGATAAAAATGAAGCAAAAGCAGGTCAGTTTTATATGCTTAAGCATAATGGAGCAACTCTTCTTCCAAGGCCTATAAGTGTATGTGAAACTGATGGGGAAACACTTACTTTTGTTTATGCTGTTGTAGGTGCTGGAACTAAGGAATATGCAGAGCTAAAAGTGGGAGATACAATAAGTTTAAATGGGCCTTTAGGTAATGGATTTAACTTAGAAGAGGACTATGGAAGAGTTGCTTTAGTAAGTGGAGGAATTGGTACAGCACCAATGTTAGAACTTTCTAAAAGGCTAAGAGAAAAGAATAAAGATATAAAAATGGATCTTTATGCAGGATTTAGAGATGATGTATATTTAATAGATGAAATAAATGAATTTGTTGATAAAAGCTTTGTTTCTACAAATACAGGAAAATATGGTCATAAGGGATTTGTAACAGAAATATTAGATTTAGATAAATATGATACAGTATTATGTTGCGGTCCTGAAGTTATGATGAAAAGAGTTGTAGAAATGTGTAAAGAAAAGCAAGTAAAAGTATATGTTTCAATGGAAAAACATATGGCTTGTGGAGTAGGAGCATGTCTAGTGTGTACTTGTAAGACTAAAGATGGAAATAAAAGAACTTGTAAAGATGGTCCAGTATTTGATGGATACTATGTAGAATTATAAAAGACCAAAGGAGAAGATAAAATGTTAAAAGTTAATATAAATGGATTAGATTTTAAAAACCCAGTAATAGCGGCATCAGGAACCTTTGGTTTTGGAGCAGAATATAACAATTTTTATGATGTAGGAATTTTAGGAGGTATTTCATCAAAGGGATTAACTTTAAATGAAAAGGCAGGAAATGATGGTATAAGAGTTTTTGAAACTCCATCAGGAATGATGAATTCAGTTGGCCTTCAAAATCCAGGAATAGATAGATTTATATCAGAAGAACTTCCAAAGATGAAGGAATTAGGAACTAACATTATAGCAAATGTTGGTGGTGGATGTATGGAAGATTATGAAATTGCTTTAGATAAGCTTAGAGGAACAGCTATTGACATGATAGAACTTAATATATCATGTCCAAATGTAAAGAGTGGAGGAATGGCTTTTGGAATTAAATCAGAAGTTGCTTATGAGGTTGTTAAGAAAGTTAAAGCGATAGTTGATAAGCCACTTATGGTTAAGTTATCTCCTAATGCAGAAGATATCGTAGATATGGCTATTAAATGTCAAGAAGCAGGAGCAGACTCTTTATCATTAATTAATACATTAAAGGGATTAGCAATAGATCCATACAAGAGAAAAGCTGTGTTTAATAATGTATATGCAGGGGTATCAGGACCAGCAGTTAAGCCAGTAGCTTTAAGAATGGTTCATGAAGTTGCTAAGGCAGTAGAAATACCTGTAATAGGTTTAGGTGGAATAACAACAGGGTTAGATGCCATAGAATTCATGATGGCAGGGGCTTCAGCAATTCAAATAGGAACAGTGAACTTCTTTAATCCAATGGCAGGAAAAGAAATTATCGAAGAAATGGAAGCATTTTGCAGAGATCAAGGTATTAAAGATATTAATGAAATAGTAGGAATAATATAAAATAACATAAAATAGAGCTATAAATGTATTTACATTTATAGCTCTACTTTAATAGTGTATTAGTAAAAGTTATTTTATCAAAGTTCCTTGATGAAAAATAATTTTCCAGTATTTATCATTATATGTCCATATTGAACTTCTAATAGATTTAATGGTTATGTTATCTTTAATAAATTCTTTCTTCAATTTATATTTTGCTAATACACAATTTTCAGATATTTTTAATAAATCAAACTCTATAATTTTAAAGTTCGCATCGGCTTCATGAAATGTATGTCCTTCAGAATATTTATATATCTCTCCAAAATCCATATATATACCCCCTTTTTGTATAATACAATACAATTATACGGTAAATATTGAATAACTCACATATAATTATAAATAGATTAGTTTATTTAAGAGGATATTTAGTTAGGAGTAATTCAAATTGTGCAGTGTGGTATAAGAAAAAATAAATACATATAACATTATGCATAAGTGTATTTAGTAGTTGCTAAAAAAGCTTTATCAAAACTTATGTTTTGATAAAGCTTTTTTTTATGCTATATATTCTTCAGCATCTTCTTGCCATTCTTCAACTTCATCACCAAGTTCTTTTATAGAAGAAGCATAGAATACAGGGTCTTTTCCAGCTTTCTTTTGGCCAATATAATCATTTAATGCAGAGATAGCAATCTTACTTAACATTACTATTGCAATTAAGTTTAAGATAGCCATTAAGCCCATAAATACGTCAGCTAAGTTCCATACTAAATCCATTGATGCAACTGATCCAAATAGAACCATTGCAGCAACTAAGATTCTATAGATATATAAGTATATCTTTTTATCAGAGATAAATTGTATATTAGTTTCACCATAGTAGTAATTACCTATAATTGAACTGAAAGCAAATAATAATATACAGATAGTTATAAATGTTCCACCCCAAGAACCAACTTGAGAAATTAATGCCATTTGAGTAAGTTCTATTCCTTTAACAGATCCATCTAATGGTGCTCCAGATAATAGAATGATAAATGCTGTAGAAGTACAAATGATTAATGTGTCAGTAAATACTCCTAAAGTTTGAATTAAACCTTGTTTTACAGGGTGAGATACTGTAGCAGTAGCTGCAGCATTTGGAGCAGATCCCATACCAGCTTCATTAGAGAATAAACCTCTTTTTATACCTTGTAATAAAGCTGCACCAATACCACCACCAACTACTTGCTTAAATCCAAAAGCACTTTCAAATATAGTTTTAAATAAGTTTGGTATTTCTTTGAAGTTAATTACTATGATGAATAAAGCAATAACTATATAAGCAACAGCCATTATTGGAACTAAAATACTTGAAATTTTGGCTATTCTATTTACTCCACCAAATATTATTATTAATGTTAATGCTGTTAATATAATACCGATTAATAGTTTATTTGAATTGAATGATGAACTAAATGCAGCTGTAATTGTATTAGATTGAACAGAGTTAAATGCAAATCCAAAGCAAACAATAATAAGAACAGAGAATGATACACCCATCCATTTTTTCCTTAATCCCTTTTCCATATAGTATGCTGGGCCACCTCTAAAGCTATCACCATCTTTAACTTTATAGATTTGAGCTAAAGTTGATTCAATGAAAGCTGAAGCTGAACCTATTAGAGCAATAAGCCACATCCAGAAAACAGCACCAGCACCACCTATAGCAATTGCTGAAGCAACTCCAGCTAAGTTACCAGTACCAACTCTTGATGCAGTACCTATACAAAATGCTTGGAATGAAGAGACTTGTCCTTTGCTTTTTTCTTTTGAATTAGTACCTTCGCCAAGTAATTTAAACATTTCTTTAAAGTTAGTAAATTGAACAAATTTAGTTTTAAATGTGAAATATACTCCAATTGCTATAAGCATTGCAATAAGGATATAAGTCCAAATAAAATCATTAATAGATAAGATAAAATCATTTATAAAATCCATATATTTTTCCTCCTTCGTTATGAGATAATTCGCGTTCTTTTTCTATAGTATACAATGAAAAAGGAAAAAATGCAAGAATACAAAGAGAATTATTCAAAAAAACAGTTTTAAAATATAAAAATGACATAATTGTTAAAAAAAATGAATAAGAGTGCAAGCTGAGATTCAAAAAACTAAAAAAATAAAAGCAGTTCAAGGACTGCCTTTATTTTTTATTAATTAAATATTCCATTTATTATATTTGTTATAGAGTTTCTTTGTACATCTGTATCAGATTCTGGGCTAGTGTTATCATTTGTAGTATCGTTAGTATTATCATTATTACCAATATCCTCATCAGGAGTATTAGTAGTAGCTTTTATTTTAAGTTCTACAGTTTCATCAGACTTAATTTTTTCTGTATATGAAACTAGTGTATATTGTCCTGATGTAATATTACCAGAAACTGAAAGGCCATTGAATGAGTATTTGATTCCTCTGTTATTTAATATAACAATAGCATCTAATAAATCCATATTTGCTCTTAATCCTATTTGAGATAGGTCAATATACTCTTCTGCTTGTGTATCATCTTCTTGAGTTGGTACAACAAAAGGATAATCATCTGCATTTGGATTTGCATTAGGTTTTTTGATAAATACTTTATTTACTAAAAGGCTAGCAGGAGTATTTTCAGTAGCTAGTTTGTTATTTGAGCTATTTACAGCAACGCTAACATGGACGTCACATACTGATTTTGGCTCAGTACCTTTAATAAAATACTCAGTTTTAACCCTGTTACCTCTTTGGTCTTCATAACATAGGTCGGTAGGAGATTTACCAGAATCTTTACAAACCTTTGCTTGAACTAGACCAGAAGGAGCATCGATATCTTTATATTCTAATCCTTCATGAGCTACAGCCATTATTTTACCAAATAAAGATGCAGCACTAGAACTTTTACCACTCATTCTCTTTGGATTATCATATCCAATCCAAACAGATCCAGAATAATATGGAGTTAAGCCAGCGAACCAGAAGTTATCTGAAGAATTAGTTGTACCTGTCTTACCAGCAACAGGAATATCGCTAAATTCTGCACTACTAGAAGAACCTTTTAGAATATCATAAATAATATATGAGGTTTGAGGTGAGAATAAATTAATTGTCTCAGGTTCTTTTTCTAATAATACATTACCACTAGCATCTTCTACTCTAGTGTAAAGTATTGGTTCATATCTTACACCGTTATTTCCAAAAGCTCCATATGCTGAAGCTAAAATAGTAGTATTACCACCATCTCTGTTTCCGATTGGTTGTTCAAATTGACCAAGTGCTAATGCAGACATTGTATGAGATTCAGATGCATATTTAAGCCCAGATTTTTCACCATAATCTAGAGCGGTATCTAAACCTAGCATATCAACAGTTTTAATTGAAGTTAGATTTTTTGAATATGTTAATGCTTCTCTTGCAGTAACATATCCAGCCATAGAACCATTAGCGTTTTTAGGAACTACAGATCCAAAATTATATTTTTTTAGTATTTCATCTGAAACTGAAGTATCGTCAAGTGGAGTACCTGCAGTTATTAATTTTGTATCAATGGCAGGTCCATAGACTGTTAATGGTTTAGTAGTTGATCCTATAGATTTTAAGTCAAAATAAGCTCTATTAAGTGAAGTTGGTGGTTGATTTCCACGACCTCCAATAAGTACCTTAACTTGACCGGTTTTATAGTCTATTATTGTAGCTGATGCTTGTAATAATGGAACACCATCACTATCAGTTTCATCAACAGAAGTATCATCTACTTGTAAGTTTGATCTATCATTTAATATTTCTTGTACTGCATTTTGCATTTCAACATTTAGTGTAGTATAAATTTTTAATCCACCGTTTACTAATAATTTTTCTACTTCATCTTCTGTATACTTGTATTTTTCAATTAAGTCTTCTTTTACTTGCTCAACTGCAGGGTATACAAACCATTCATGATTTACTTGAGAGTCAGTATTTAGTTTTTTAAAATTAAAGTTATTAGCTTCAGCATCTGCATAAGCAACATCAAAATCTTCTTGAGAAATATAACCCAATTCAAGCATTTTGCTTAACACTGTTTTAGTTCTGTTAATATATCCATTAGGATAATTTGAAGCACCAGTATTATAAGCACTATAAGTAGTAGGGGCTTGGGTAATACCTGCAATATAAGCACATTCTAGTAATGTAAGGTCTTCTGCATGTTTACCAAAGAAATATCTTGAAGCAGCTTCTACACCATAAATATGACCACTTAAAGGGATAGTGTTTAAATAAGTTCTTATAATTTCTTCTTTGCTTAATTCTTTATCTAATTGAACAGCTAGAACTATTTCTTTTATTTTTCTATTAATTCGATCTATTGAACTAGATTCTGAAGCGGCTTCTGATGATAAAATAGTATTTTTTATTAATTGCTGAGTAATAGTAGAAGCACCATGTATTCCATTTTGTTTACCCAATATTACCATTACATCTCTAGCAGCGGCTCCTAATATTCTCTTGATATCAATTCCACCATGGCTCATAAAACGCTCGTCTTCTATTGCGATATATGCGTTAATTAAATTTTGCGGCATTTCATCATAAGAAATAATATATCTAATTTCAGTTGATGGTAAGTCATCTATAAATTCACCTTTATCATCATATAATACTGATGGTTGATTTAAATTATAAATAGCATTTACATCTAATGAAGGTGTTGTCTTAATTACAGCGACTACATATCCAACGCCTACAACACCGATTAATAATCCTAGAATTAATATTGTAAGGAAAAAGTATTTGAAAAATCTTTTAATTTTCGATGGCTTTTTCTTTAAGCTTTTTTTCGTGTTTTTGGATTTAACTACTTTTTCTTTTGGATTTTTTGATTTATTAGAATCTTTAGCCATTAGTTCCTCCTTTTATTTATATAAAATATAATATTCAATTCAATTATAGCATATTAATTGTAATAGTAAAATAATAACTATTAGGGTGATAGTATGAAGTATTATACAAAGAAACCTAAGTATCATTATAAAATAAATACTAAGCGAAGTAAGTTTCCATATGGATTGTTAATAATTGTTTTGCTAATTATGGTGTTTAATGGAGTTTTTTATATGTTTAGCAAGAGGATATTAGCATCTGTACTTAGTGTTGGAGAAGTTAAGATGAAGTCTGAAGCAGTAAGAATTATAAATGAAGAAAGTGTTAAGGTTTTTTCTGAGGATTTTAATTATGAGGATATTATAAACATAGAAAAAGATAGTGAAGGAAATATAACTATGGTAAGAGCAGATACTGTTAAACAAAATTATTTAGCATCTCAAGTCGTATTAAATTGTGATGAAAAATTATCTGAACTTGGTGATTTGGGGGTTAAAATACCATTAGGGTATTTAACTAATAATATTATGTTTTATAATATAGGACCTAAAATTACAGTGAAAATGCAACAAGTAGGTAATATAACAACATCATATGAATCAGAGTTTGAAAGCGCTGGAATTAACCAAACAAGACATAAAATTTATTTAAATGTAGAAGCGAAAATGAGAATTGTTGTACCGTTTCATAGTGATGAAATAGAAGTTACAACTCAGATTCCAGTTTCTGATACTATAATAGTAGGGAAAATACCAGATACAGCAATAAATATGAATGGATCTAATTAATTTAAAAAAGTGGTGAAAGCCACTTTTTTATTTTTATAAAATATAAATATGTTTAATTATATAAGGTTTACTATGTAAATGGATATAATTTAATTACACTATAACTTCAATGTTTTATTAATTATCTTATTAAATACCAAATTGCTTTAATATAAAGTATGACATATAATTTAAATATAAATAATATGGAAATAAAAAGGAGAATTAAAAATATGAATATAGCATGGATTGGAACAGGCGTTATGGGAAGTTCTATGGCAAAAAACTTAGCAGAAAATGGGTATAATGTTTATGCATTTAGTAGAACACTTTCTAAATGTGAGCCTTTAAAAGAATTTGGGATTACAGTTACTAGTACTATTAAAGAATGTGTAGAAAACGCAGATGTTGTATTTACTATCGTAGGATATCCAAAGGATGTTGAAGAAGTGTATTTAGGGGAAGAAGGCATATTCAAATATGCAAAAGAAGGTACATATTTAATAGATATGACAACTTCATCTCCTTTATTAGCTAAGAAGATATATGATTTAGGTAAGAAATTTAATGTTTTAGATGCACCTGTTTCTGGTGGAGATATTGGAGCAAAAAATGCAACTTTATCAATAATGGTTGGTGGAGACAAAAAAGATTTTGATTCTATGTATAGCTTATTTGAGTGTTTAGGTAAAAATATAATATATCTTGGAGAAATAGGAAGTGGACAAAATTGTAAAGCATGCAATCAAATTGCTATAGCAGGGACAGTTGCGGCTGTAGCTGAATCAATTATTTATGCAAAAAAAGTAGGACTTGATACAAAAACTGTTTTAGATGCTATATCTAAAGGAGCAGCAGGAAGTTGGCAAATGCAAAATAATGGATATAAAATGATTGAAAAAGATTATGCACCAGGATTTTTTAATAAGCATTTTATAAAAGATATGAAAATTGCTAAGGAGGTAATGGATGAAAAGGGAGAAGAGCTTCCTATACTTAACAAAGTACTTGAGATGTATGAAGAATTAGCTAAAGATGGATTTGAGGATATGGGGACTCAAAGTATTATTGAAAAATATTTATAAATAAGGTTTAATAGAAAAATAATATAAACAGTTGAGGAGGACATAAAGTGATTGAAGTAGGAATAATAGGAGAGGCTAAAGATATTGTTAGTGAAAATAATATTGCTAAGACTTTAAGAAGTGGAGAGTTAATGGTATATGCTACTCCTGCAATGATTGCGCTTATGGAAGAGGCAGCTTATAAAAGCATTCAAGGTGAATTAGAAGAAGGAAAAGGTAGTGTTGGAACACTAATGAATGTAAAACATCTTGCTAGTACACCAATTGGAATGAATGTAACTGCAAAAAGTGAATTAATTGAAGTTGATAGAAGAAGGCTTGTATTTAAGGTCGAAGCTTTTGATGAACGTGATAAAATTGGTGAAGGTATCCATGAACGTTTTATAATTGACAATGAAAGTTTTCAAAATAAAACAGATAATAAATAATTTTTATTAAAATAAAAGCTAGTGAAGGCATTGTAATCACTAGCTTTAACTATGTTTATTAATTATTTGCTTTCCCAATTAAATACATAAGGAACATTTCTATAGTAACCTTCGTAGTCTAATCCGTAACCAACTACAAATAAATCTTCTATTTCAAAACAACAATAATCAGGTTTTAAATCAACTTTTCTTCTAGAAGGTTTATCAAGTAAAACACAAGTTTTAACAGATTTAGCACCTAATTTCTTTACATGGTTTATAACAAACTCCATTGTATATCCAGTATCCATGATATCATCAACTATTATTACATCAAGGCCTTCAATATTATCTGGAATATCATTTACAACAGTTACAGTACCAGTACTAGTTTCACCATGACCATAACTAGAAGTTGTCATGAATCCAACTTTTGCTTTTAAATCTAAAGCTTTAAAGATATCAGCTCCAAAAACAAAGCTTCCTCTTAATAAAGGTAATATATAAACTTCCTTACCTTCATAGTCTTTTGTTATTTCTTCACCTAGTTCTTTTACTCTAGCTTTGATTTGTTCTTCAGAGAAAAGAATATTACGTTTTTTATCTTCCATGTTAAAACCCTCCATTACGATATAATTACTATATTATTATATGAAAAAAACTATTCTAATAATCAGATATTAAAAAGAAACTAAAAAATATATATCTTTTTAGACAATATTTTTAATAATAATATAAATTTTAACAAGTTTTTATACGTTTTGCAACTCAAAATTTGATAACTATTAAAGGATAGAATTATTTACATTTAAATTAGAATAAGATAAAATATAGTGAAATATGGAATTGAATAAAATTTCATGAAAAATTATATGTTTACATATCATAGGGCAAAATATTAATGAGTTTGTTAAAGTGATATATAAACAATGTTTAAATTGAGGTGAAAATATGATATATGGAAATATAGATGGAGTAAAAAAATCTGCTATAGAAGAATTAGATAGATTATATAAAGTAAAATGCCCGAAGGATGAAGTTTGCTCAAGGGAAATAATCGAAGTTATTTCTAGAGTATCAGCATTTATTGAAAGAGAAGTAAGTGTTGCTATTGATAGAAGGGGAAACATAAAATCTATAGCCATTGGTGATTCAACATCTGTTGAAATTGAAGCTTTAGATATTCGTGAAAAGAGATTAGCAGGAGTAAGAATTATTCATACACATCCAAATGGAATGAGTAATTTGTCTGCACTAGATATAAGTGCATTAATTAAATTAAAGCTGGATGCTATTGTAGCAATTGGAATTTATGAAGATAAAATTTTAGATTGCTCATTAGGAATGCTTACAGTTACAGATGATAAATTAGATTATGAGGAAATTGGTAATATATCTTTAGAGGAAATTACAAAAATTCATATTTTAAATAAAATAAGCTATATTGATTCTTTAGTAAAAGAAAAAGAGATAATTGAAGATGATGAAGAAAAGGCAATCTTAGTTGGTTCTGATACAAGAGAAAGTTTAGAAGAACTTAAGGAATTAACAAAAGCTTGTGATATACCAGTGCTAGAAAGTGTATATCAAAGCAGAAGTAAAATTGATGCAGCATTTTATATTGGAAGAGGAAAGGTTCTTGAAATTGCCCAATTAAGACAAAAGTTAAGAGCTAATGTAGTTATTTTTGATGATGAATTATCAGGATCACAGGTAAGAAACTTAGAAGCTGCAATTGGAGCTAAAGTAATTGATAGAACAACGCTTATACTAGAAATATTTGCAAGAAGAGCAAAGTCTAGAGAAGCTAAGATTCAAGTTGAACTTGCTCAGTTAAAATATAGAATGAGTAGACTTCAAGGTTTAGGTACTATAATGTCAAGAACTGGTGGAGGTATTGGTACTAAAGGACCTGGTGAAAAGAAGTTAGAAACTGATAGAAGACATATAAAAGAACAAATATATGATTTAAATGATGAATTAAAGAAAATCAAAAAGATAAGAGAAACTCAAAGGGAGAAAAGAAATAAGGAAAGTATCCCAAAGGTATCTTTAGTTGGATATACAAATGCAGGAAAATCAACATTAAGAAATGCTCTTTGTGATGTAGCAGCTCAAAAGGAAGTTGTAGGCAAAGAAAAAGTCTTTGAAGCAGATATGTTGTTTGCTACATTAGATATAACTACTAGAGCAATAGTTCTTAAAAATAAGGGAGTAATTACGTTAACTGATACAGTTGGTTTTGTAAGAAAACTTCCTCATGATTTAGTAGAGGCATTTAAATCAACATTAGAAGAAGTTATATATTCTGATCTTTTATGTCATGTTGTTGATACATCAAGCGACACAGCTTTAGAGCAAATTAGAGCAGTTGAAGAAGTTTTAGCTGAATTAGGAGCTAAGGATAAGAAAACATTATTAGTTTTAAATAAAATTGATAAGGCTACAGAAGAGCAGATAGAAGCAATTAAAGAAGCAACTGCAGAATATGATACAATAGAAATTTCAGCAAGAGAAGGTATTAATTTAGAAGAATTATTAATGCTTATTGAAGAAAATCTTCCTTATAAAATGAAGAAGTGTGAGTATTTAATACCATACGATAGAAGTGACATGAATTCTTTTCTTCATAGAAATGGAAGAGTTTTAGAAGAAGAATATAGAGATGATGGTACTTTTATGATTGTTGAAGTTGATGACGAAAGTTATAATAAATCAAAGGATTACATCATAAATATAATAATGTAATAGTTAATAAGAGATTACTTAAGATTAAAAGATTCTTAGTTTTAGTATAAGTGTCCATAAATAGGAGTTCAATAATATACTAAAGATGAGGTGAGATTATCCATGTTTGTAACAATGAGATAAATAAATTTTAAGTAGTCTCTTTTTAACATAGGTCCTAATATTGTTATTTTAAAAATATTAATTATTTTAATAGTACTAAATTTCAAAAATCCATTCATAGGTACTTAAAGGAATAATTAATATTTAACAATATTAGGGCCATCTTTTATATTAATTAATTTTATAATGAAGTTAGTAAATTATGGAGGGTTTTACATGTTTAATGGAACTATGATGCAATATTTTGAGTGGTTCTTACTGCCAAAATGTAAATTGTGGAATGAAGCATTAAATGAAGCAGAAAATTTGAGAGAGTTAGGAATAACTGCATTATGGCTTCCGCCTGCATATAAAGGTATTGGTGGAATATATGATGTTGGATATGGGGCATATGACTTATATGATTTAGGAGAGTTTAATCAAAAGGGAACAGTTGAAACAAAGTATGGAAGTAAGGATGAATATCTACAGGCCATTAAAAAGTTAAAAGAAAATAATATTCAATGCTATGCTGATATTGTTGTAAATCATAAAATGGGTGGAGATGATGTTGAAGAAGTTGAAGCAAGTGAAGAGGAGTTTTTTAATAGGAATATACCAGTTAGTGGAGCAAAAATTATTAAAGCTTGGACAAGGTTTAATTTCCCGGGAAGAAATAATAAGTATTCGTCTTTTAAATGGGATTGGAGTGATTTTGATGGAATTGATTATGATGATAAAACAAAAAGAAATAGTATATATAAGTTTTTAAGCAAAGAATGGAATAAGTATGTTGATAATGAAAATGGAAATTATGACTATTTAATGGGCGCAGATTTAGATTTTTCAAATAGAGAGGTTATAGAAGAATTAAAATCTTGGGGCAAATGGTATTTAGAGTTTACTGGTGTTGATGGATTTCGATTAGATGCAGTTAAACATATTAGTTATGATTTTTTTGTTAATTGGCTTACGTATTTAAGAAAAGAAAGTGGAAAAGAATTATTTGCTGTGGGTGAATATTGGCATTCAAATGTAGATGTTTTATTAAATTATATAAAAAATACTAAAAATGTAATGTCCTTATTTGATGTCCCTTTACATTTTAATTTTTATGAGGCCTCAAGGAGTAATGGGGATTTTGATATGAGAAATATTTTTAAAGGAACACTTGTCGAGAGAAATTCAACAAAGGCAGTAACATTTGTTGATAATCATGATACGCAAATAGGTAGTTCTTTGCAATCTTGGGTAGAACCTTGGTTTAAGCCAATTGCATATTCACTAATATTATTAAGAATTGAAGGATATCCTTGTGTATTTTATGGAGATTATTATGGGATTCCAAGTTCTGCGTATTATGGAATTGGAAAATGTTTGGATATTTTATTGAAGATTAGGAAAAACTTAAGTTATGGAGAACAGCATGATTATTTTAATGATAAAAATTTAATTGGATGGACCAGAGAGGGAATAGATGAGGTTGAAAACTCAGGATTGGCAGTTTTGCTTACTAATAGATTAGGTGGAGAAAAGAAAATGTATATTAGTAAAAAATATGCCGGTGAAAAGTTTATTGATGCACTAGGGGGAAGTGATGAAGAAGTTTTAATTGATAATGATGGATATGGTAATTTTAAAGTTAAAAATGGAAGTGTAGCAGTTTGGATTATGAAGAAATTTACATTATAGTATGATATACTATAATGTATAGGAAAATTTAGGAGGTAAATTATTAATGAGGGTAAATTTAAAACGCTTTATACTATTTGCTATTGGATTTTTATTAGTAAGCAGTTTTTCATTTAGTGTTTATGCAGATACTTTAGATAGCGCATCAAATAAGTTTTTTACAAATAATAATATTAATGAAACATTAGATGCACAATCTGACGTATATGCAATAGGAAATAATCTAAAGTTTGCAGGGAAGGTTGAAGCAGATATTCTTGCAGCTGGAAATAACATTACTATTGAAACAGAAAGTGTAGGGGGAAGTATTAGAGTTGCTGGAGCAACAATATTAATTAATTCAAATGTAGAAAGAAATATAAATGCTGCCGCAGCTAGTGTTGAAATAAAAGAGGGAACAAAAGCAAAAGGTATATATGTAGCAAGTGGAGATGTAAATTTTAATGGAGAAGCAGAAGATTTATTTGTTAATGCTGATACAGTTACAATAAATGGAACAGTTACTGGTAACGTAAAAGTTAATTGTAGCAAATTAATAATTGGTGAAAATGCAAGGGTAGATGGAACATTTGAAGTAAGAGGAGAAGAAGAACCTATTATATTAGGGGATTTTGATAGTAGTAAAATTACCTTTGATAAAATAATCACTGATTATGACAATGAAAGTTTATTTGCTGGAATTAATATTGCAGGGAAAATTATAAGTCTTATAACTGCAATAATTTTTTGTATATTAATAACTTTATTTTGTAGTAGGTATAACAATAGAGCTTGTGAAAAACTAGAGCATAGAGGTTGGTTACCATTCTTAATTGGATTTGCAACTTTAATTGTTTTACCGATAGCTGCAGTTTTATTATGTATTACAATTGTTGGAATTCCTATTTCTGTAATAAGTTTAATTATTTATGGAATACTTATATATTTAGCACCAGTGTTTACAGGTATAATACTTGGTAGATTTATATTAAAAAATATGAATGAATATCTTTCAGCAATTATATTTACTTTAATTGTAAAGATAATTACATTTATACCTTATGTTGGTGGGATTTCACTATTCATTTGTGTTTTACTATCATTAGGTGTATTTATTCAAAATACATTTGAGGCTATTAATGATAAATAGTTAGTTAAGTTAAATAGTTGGTTGTATCAGATAAGTTTACATTTTGATACAACCTTTTTATTTGACCTAGGATATTAAATTTTTTATAATAAATTGTATGAGTACGATTTGAGGTATTAATTTATTGGGGGATAATATGGAAAAGTATAGTATTGATTTTAATGATTATGAACCTAAATATGTTCAAATAGCAGAAAATATTAAAAAATTGATTAATTCTAGAATTATTAAAGATGGAGATAAACTTCCTCCTATAAGAGAATTATCTAAAGCTTTAAAGGTTAATAATGTAACAGTGGTAAATTGTTATAATAAGCTTGTTTCTGAAGGCTATGCATATCAAAAGATGGGGTCAGGAACATTTGCAAAAAAGAGAGAAATTGTAGATTATTTTAAGAAAGAGTATTCTAAGGAAATAAAGTTGATAAAAAATAAATATGATAGCAATATTATAGATTTTACTGGAGAAAGTTCAAGAATAGTTAATTTCCCAATAAATAAATTTAAAAAAGTTATTAATGAAGTTTTAGATAGAGATGGAGCAGAAGCTTTGATTAAAGAAGAAGCTTTTGGATATTCACAGTTAAGAAGCACAATTAATGAAGTATTTTGGGATAATTCTTTAAATGTTGAAGATTTATTAATTGTATCAGGGGCTCAGCAAGGAATAGATATTGCATCTAAGGCCATTTTAAATATTAATGATAATGTTATTGTTGAAAAGCCAACTTATGCTGGTGCATTATCTGTATTTAAGTTTAGAAGAGCTAATGTATTTGAAATACCAATTGAGGAAGATGGTATAAATATTAAAAAATTTGAAGAAGTCCTTAAGAAAAATAAAATAAAATGTTTCTATACTATGAGTTATTTTCAAAATCCAACAGGTATTAGTTATAGTAAAGAAAAAAAACTTAAAATTTTAGAGTTAGCTAATAAATATGATTTTTATATAATAGAAGATGATTATTTATCAGAATTAATATTTGATGAGAATATAAAGCATGAACCTTTCAGAGTTTTAGATACTAATGATAGGGTTATTTATATAAAGAGTTTTTCGAAAATATTTTTGCCTGGAATAAGACTTGGTTATATAATATGTCCAGAGGAATTTAGAGAAAGTATTCAAAATTCTAAAATTAATACAGATATAGCAACATCTACACTAATGCAAAGAGCATTAGAGATGTATATTAAAGAAGGCTATTGGATTGGATATATAGATGATTTAAAAAATGGTTATATAAAAAGATATGAATTAATGAAAAAGCTATTAAATGAAAAACTTAAGGATTATGTAGCATTTATGGATCCAAGGGGAGGATTAAGTTTTTATTTAAATATAAAAAATAAAAATATACAATCAAAAGAATTATTTTATAAATTAAAGGAAAAAGGTGTTTATATTACTCCAGGAACAATATTTTATAGGGGATTAAATTTGGGAGAAAGTTATTTTAAGATAGGCTTTTCTCAAGTTAATGAAGATGAAATATTAAGGGGAATTGACATTATTAAGGAGGAATTACAACAGTGGCATATATAACGATTAGGGAATATGGTGAAGATAGTTTTATCGAAAAAAAATCAGAGTTTATTGGATATGCTAAAAGGGTAGAAAATGAGGAAGAAGCAAAAGCTTTCGTAGCAGAAATAAAGTCAAAGCATAAACAAGCAAGACATAATTGCTGGGCATATGTTATAGGCGAAAATATGGGAATACAAAGATATAGTGATGATGGAGAACCACAAGGAACAGCAGGTATTCCAATATTAGAGGTTATGAAGAAGTCTGATATAACAGATTGTGCAGTAGTTGTAACAAGATATTTTGGTGGAATATTACTTGGTGCAGGGGGGCTTACTAGGGCATATACAAAAGGAGCATCTATAGCATTAAAAGCCGGTGGAGTTGTTGAGAAAGTTCAAGGTGTAAAAGTATCTCTACATTTAGATTATGATATGATAGGTAAAGTACAGTATTTCTGTGGTCAAAACAATTGGCATATTGAAGATACTGAATATACTGATAAGGTTATAGTTCATATTTTGGCAGAAGTTTCAGTTGCAGATGAAATTGAAAAAGAAGCAATTGAAGCAAGTAATGGAAAGATTATTGTTGAAAAGAGTGAAAAAGATATTTATTTTAAGGAAGAAAATAGATTATTTAAAATTTTATAATTCATATATTTACACAAAAATTGTTTAATATTTTTCATTATGATATAATAAAAAAGATTTTTAGATTATTTTAAGATTTAGGAGGATGAAATAATGTCAGGACATTCAAAATGGCATAATATACAAAACAAAAAAGGTAAAGCAGATGCTAAAAGAGGGAAGATCTTTACTAAGATAGGTAGAGAGTTAATGATAGCTGTTAAAAATGGAGGACCAGATCCTGATAACAACCCTAAATTAAGAGATGCAATAGCAAAAGCAAAGGCAGCTAATATGCCAAATGATACAGTACAAAGATCAATAAAGAAAGCTTCAGGAGAGTTATCAGCAGTTGATTATGAAAGAATCGTTTATGAAGGATATGGACCATCAGGAGTTGCTGTTATTGTTGATACTTTAACTGATAATAAGAATAGATCAGCAGGAAATGTAAGAAGTGCTTTCACTAAAGGTGGTGGAAACATGGGAACTACAGGATGTGTAGGATTTATGTTCCAAGAAAAAGGTGAAATTGTTATAGAAAAGGGAGACCTTGATGAAGAAGAATTAATGATGATGGCATTAGATGCTGGAGCTGAAGACTTCAATAGTGATGAAGAAGAAGTATTCATAATCACAACTGCACCAGAAGATTTTGGTACAGTAAGAGAAGCTTTAGAAGCTGAAGGATTAGAATTCTTAGAAGCAGCAGTTAAAATGATTCCAGATACATATACTGAAATTGATGAAGATGCAGCTAAGAAATTCCAAAAGATGTTAGATTTACTTGAAGATGATGATGACGTTCAAGAAGTTTACCACAATGCTGAATTCCCAGAAGGATGGGATGAATAATCTAGCTAAAGGTAGTTATATAGCCAGTTACAAGAGTTTTGAGACAGTATGATTATAAGTAAAATAACAGGTAAATGAGCAGTTATTAAGATAAACATACTGCATTATAGACTGTTTTAATTATGATAATTGAATAGATAAAGAGGATAAATAAAAGACCTCCTATATCTAGATGTATATTTAGTTTAATTACTAAGTAGATGCATCTGGTATAGGAGGTTTTTTTATGTTATTAGAGGATGCAATTAAAGAGTTTACATATGAGATACAAACTAGGAATTATAGTCCTAGAACAATTAAAACATATAGAAACTCTATTTTAAGATATGCAGAGTATGTATTAAAAGTTTATCAAGTAGTGGAGTTAGAGGATACTGCTCCAATGCATATAAAAGGATATTTAAACAGTTTAAAGGATAAAGGCAGGACATCTGTATATCTGAATACTATTCTAAAAAATTTAAGGTCATTCTATGGGTACTGTTTTAAAGAGGGATATACATTAGATATTAGTAAAAAAGTCATATTCCTAAAGGAGAAAAAGATAGTAATTAAGACCTTTACAAATAAAGAAGTAAAAGGGATGTTAGACTATTATGATTTTAGCAGTTACTTAAATGCTAGGAATAAGGTTATAATGGCTATTTTATTTGATACTGGTATTAGATGTTTGGAATTATGTAAGTTGTCTAGAGCAGATGTTAGAGAGTCTGTTATCTATATTACAGGTAAAGGAGATAAGCAGAGGGTAGTACCTATATCACCTTATTTAAAAAAGCTAATGATTAAGTATGAGAGGATAAGAGATAGTTATCTTAAAGATGACATCTTACATTATAACAACTATTTCTTATCTAGTAGGAATAAACCTCTAACAGTTGAGGCAGTAGAGAGGGTAGTTAAAAAGGCATCTATAGGAGCAAAGGTTAGAGATGAGATAAGATGCTCCCCACATACTTGTAGGCATTATTTTGCACAGTCTCAGTTAAAAAATGGGAATGATGTCTACTCCACATCCAGACTACTGGGGCATGAGACTATAGAGATTACTAAAAGATATTTACAAGGGTTAAAGGATGCAGATGTAGTAGAGAAGTCTATTAAAACAAGTCCTTTAATGAACTTGAAAGTATAAACAAAAGGAGCAGATAATAATGGATAAATACAATAAACATTTAAAGATAGAGCAAATAGAGGCATCTATAACATGTCTTAAAGGTCAGATAAAGCTACTGGATGACATTAATGTAGTTGGTGTAGCATCTGCATCAATAATATTAGAAACTGTATCAATGTTAGAGATGGAGTTAGAGTAGTTAAAAGAAATGATTTAAAACAAATAAAAAAGGAGTCAGTACTGGCATACTGCTCCCACAGATTAATTAGAACATTATTAAACCCATTAAAATTTAATACAGATTAACTAACCTTGATACTATTATAATTAAAAAAATGTAGTTATTCAAGGCTTAGTTTCCTATTGTCTAAATTAGAGCAGTAGGTTAGTTGTACAAGCATTAGAGCAACTATAAATAATTCTATAGGTGAGTTGAGCCATTGCAGAAAATCAACAGTCTAGATAGGTTATTACCCTCATTACTCCAATGACTCTAGATGCTAGGTGGAGACTACCATAGAAAAGGTCTGGAGGACAACTGAGAGATGTAAAATACATAATATATCTCTGGTCATGTAGCTACTGTAGTAATACAGTCTTAGGGCAGTAATGAGATATATTGAAAGCTATATTCTGTTAAGCAGTTAAACTAATGAGGGATATACTAAAGGCTCTAGAACTGAAAAAGAGGATATTTATTATAATGTTTAAGACTCTATATCTTAGTATCAATTAGTTTTCAATTAACTTTTTTGATACTTAGATATAGGGTCTTACTATGCCACAGGATAGACATCCCCTAAGGATATTAAGCCTCTGGAATCTGATAATATAGTAGATACTATATTTAAGAGTAAGTAAATAAAAAACTACAGTAACAATAGCAGTAAACTCTTGTATTAGGAATTAAGGTATAAGGATTAAAAAGTGATAAAGAGAGTACCTTAATAAGATATAAAGGAGTAAATGACAATGATAAATGATATGGAGATAAGAGACAATGTAATTAATACAATCAATAATACAAATGATGCTGAGAACAGAGATAAAAATATATTTGGTGCTAATATAATAAAGTCTCCTAGTAAGGTAATAGAGAGCCTAAAGAAGGGTAATTTAAAAAGTATTTTTAATATAGTTAAAATTAATTTGGGTCTGCATCCAATAGCAATAGTGTCTGGAATAGATTATAAAACATTAGTAAAATATCAGTCTGACTATTATTTATACTTAAATAGAGCAGATACAGAGAAATTATTAAAAGCTATTAATGATTTATATATACCAACTAAATTACATTATGGTCTGGATCACTATAATAAAATAGATTTTGCAGAATATGAGCCACAGGATGCAGAAAGAAGAGAGGCAAAGGCTGAGTATAGAGCCATGTTAAAGGATATAGTCAAAAAGATGGGAGAGGATACCTCAGAGCCTAGAAAGAGAAAAGGTAATAAAACAGGAGGGAGGGCATCAAAATGCTAAACTTATTTAAATATAAAAATAATAATACTCCTGTTATTCCTCAGTTATTACCACACTTAAATTTTAGAGATGCATTTAAAGAGGAGTCCTCTGATTTCTCTGCTCCTAAAAATTATCATATAGTGTCATTGTATTCAGATACTAATAATTTACATAAAGTGTTTAATACAATAGACCATTTAATAAACTATATACAAACAACTCCAGATATAATTATAAGACCTTATCAGTTATCTGATTTTGATATTATGGAGGGAGTTTATAAGGTACTGGAGGGAGATGATCCAGAGTACATAGGATTTAATTTTATATTAGTCCCTAATTACATAAATACAACTAAAGAGGTCATAGGCTATACAATGGCTTATAATAAAGGCTTTATATAGAACAGATGTCATAAGAGGTTACAAGAGAGCAGAGATGCTCTTTTTTTATATATTTTCTTAATTTATTGTAACAAGCAATTTAATTCTATGTATTTATATATGTAACAGAAAATAAGAGATTAAGGGGTATTCAAAGAGTCCCCCTATTAGGAAATTTTGTAGGGCATTTTAAAGTTAATGTACATTAAGCATAAAACTGTATATGAGATTAAAGGCACTAAAATACAAGAGGTAAGTAGTATTAAAAATGGAGGTATAAGATAATGAGATACAAAACAGATAAAAGGTATAAAGATGAGGTAGTAGATAAAATAGCACCTAACTATAAAAAGTATGTGATGCAGACTGTGGAGACTACAGATATACAGAAAAATACTTTATACATTAATAGATTAAATCCTAAAATAATTGTACATGTTAGGGATAAGAGAGAGCCTTTAAGAATATCTCCAGTAACCAGATTAGAAAAGGCATTATTTAGAGGAGATATCAATTGCATATTAAAGCATGTATTTAAAGATGTCTTATACACAGTTAATTATTTATCTGCTAAGACTGGCATACCTTATGAGGTATTAATAAAGTTAAGAGATGGATATTATAATTATTTTGAGTATGAGGATGTAGGCAGATTTTTAGCATATGCATCTAAACAATATGAGTTTAGATATTCTGGAGACCCTAGACATTACCCTATTAAAATTATGGAGTATGTAGAGCAAGAAAGAATAAGAAGAGTAGAGAGAGCCTTATATTATGCAAAATATAGGCAGATGAGGACACCAGAAACCACTAAGACCTATGGCAAGGGTCATGTCTGTAGAAGTGCAAATGAGAGAGTAATAATAAGAACTGCTCCAGATGGTAATAAGACTGTTTATAAATCTATAGGGGATGCATATAGAGGTAATGAGGATATTATTAAGAGTCTGGATGCATTTAAAAAGAAGTTACAAAGAGATTTAAAGGACAAAGACTCCACAAAGTATAAAGGTTATTCATGGAGTTTTAAAAGTTGATATAGAGGACAGATATGGCATACATAGAGGGGACTTTAATTAGTCCTCTTTTTTGTTGTGTAGAAAAGTTTTTTAAAAATAATTTAAACTTTTTTTAAATGTCCCTACTAGAAATAATTTGTTAGGTGCCTATTAGTATATAGAAAGTTAACAGTACCAGACAATAATTAAACTTTTTAAAAATAAATAAAAATATTTCAAAATGTCCCTACTAAAAATATCTTAATACATGACTATTAGTATATAGATGCTTAACAGTAGTACAGTTGATTAAATAAGTTAAGTAATTAAGTTTTAACTTTTGGTTTTATCCTTTAGGTTAAAACTCCCTTTAGGGATTAAGTACTAGTAATTAACTAGACATAAATGTCTAGTGGTCTAAACATAAATGTTTATCCCCTAACAGTTAAATAATAAATGTTACAATATTAGTTATAATTACATTAATTAATTAATTAAATTAGTGGCAATATTATTAGTTATATTATCTATTATGTATTATATAACAATATATCTATTAAGTTAGAATAGTTATAAAGTTATTATTAATAGATATCCCTATAAGTATTCTTGTATTTCTCTGTATATTTACTATTTATTAGTAAGTAGTTATGTAATATATGGGCAGTTTAAATTTAATAAATTCTCCTCTGGGGCAGATGTAAGGCAGTGTTTTATATCTGTCCTATTTTTTTTATCACTGTTTTTGTTGTATCTGCCTTGAATGGTATTTGTTTTAGTTGGATGCTTTTTATCATCTGGATGTCTTTTTATCCCCATCCATTTTAGGAATTTTACCATCTATTTTAGGACATTTACCATCCAAAACAGGACAAAAAACCAGTAGTTATATTACAGCTATATACAGTTATATATAGTTATATATAGATGCTTTTAATAAATTAAAAGATCCAGTAACAATATTTAATTTAAATAGTATATTAAGAATTAATACAAATATAGATAAGATAGAATAAGTAAGTAGTTATTACAGTTAAGTAGTGGCATTATTATCAGTTTGTATATGTGTGTATTTATTTATGTAAAGTTATTTACAGTTAAATAAATTGATATGATGACCTAAAACAGGGGAGAGTCCTGTGATATGTACAAGGCTTAGATATATCTAATAAGTCCCAAAAATGCAGTATATGTGCAACAGAATTAAACAGGCTAGGGGAGTTGATGCATTAAAAAAGACTCCAGAAATAGAAAGAGACTTAATTAGACTCTCTCTCCTCTGGTACTATGTTTATCTCTGCTCCTATTAATTGTTTATTTGACTCTCTTTATATTCTTTAACATATCTGTAATAAGTAGCTTTAGACATATTTAATTTAGTCCATGCCTCTTTATTTGTTATAACTCCTGTTAATACTCCATTATATACAGTAATAAACTCCTCTGGAGTTGATGCAGTAGGTCTCCCCATCTCTCTCCCTGTCTTTTTAGATACCTTTTTACCATAATCATTTACTGGCATTGCATCTATTCCCTCTCTTTGTCTGCTCTTGATATTCTTTAACTCTTGTTCTGCTAAGTTAGTATATAACTCAATTAAAAAGTTATTCATTAATTCTAATATCCATGTTTGACCCTCTGGGAACTCTTGTAATGTTGTTGGTAGGTCTAAAACTCTTAATATAACTCCTCTATCTTGTAACTCTCTAATCTCTTTTAAAGTGTCTGTCTTTGTTCTACCTAATCTATCTAATGACTTAATATATAACTGGTCTCCATCTCTTAAAACCTTTTTTAACTCCATATATTGAGGTCTATTAAAGTTTTTTCCTGTAGATTTATCTATATAGGTATTCTCTGGAGATGCATACTCTCTTAATGCCTCCTCCTGTCTATCTGTATTTTGTCCCTTTGTACTAACTCTTATATAACTAAATATCATTTTTAAACTCCTCTTATATTGTCTCAAAAACTCTTAATTAACTTATGAGTCTATTATAATAATACAGTCTCAAAAAGTCAACAAGTAAAATATAAGTCTCAATACTATATTTTATAGTCTCTAAATGGCTTAAAACTGTAGTAAGTATATTAGTATCAATATGTATACTTTTTAAGACTCTATATAAATTCTGTATTAGAGGCAGTATCTATATAGTTATGTCTGTAATATCCCTATACAGAAACATAGTAGATAATGTGTCTATAAAGTATCTGTATATAGTGTAATATATATCTGTTTTTAATATCTGTAATGTGGTGGTATTATAGACACTATTTTTAATATCCACCTATCTAGATAATAGTTACAATATTTAAAAACATCCCCCCATATTTTTTAATAGCCCCCTATATTTTAAAGGAGTCCTTATATATTTAAATACTCCCATATACTAAAACAGTCCTATTAAGTCTCTATGTAGTCTTATAAAGAGTTTTTAAGATGTAGTATTTACTGGATCACTAATTAATTAAAGACTGCTCTATATTAATATATGAGGGTATATATAACAGTATTAGGATGTAACTATATAGATAATATATTGAGGTAGTTATAAGTCTGTAAAAGGCTCTGTATTTAGTTTGTTTTAAAGAGGTCTACTATATCAAAGAGGGGAGAGAGGGCATCTCCCAGAGGCTCACAGATGCAATATTAACAATAAAATTAAAATAAAACTAATTTAATAACATAATTTATATAAATAGTTTTAGATATTGTTTTAACAGTAATGACTAGGTATAGGGGGGAAAGGGGTCTCCATATCATGGGACAAGGCTATTGAACATAGTCATAACCTAGTTGATACCCTACTTTTAAAGGGCAGATTAAAGCAGTATATGACCAGTACAAGAGCAGATTAATAACAGTGATGCAGATTAAGTTATATTATAAACTAACAATAACTGAATCTATAAAAACATCTATAAAAATATATCTTTGTTACAGAATTTAATACCTAAGTAACAGTATATATATATATATCTGTATTATATAAATAGTTACTATATGTTATCAAAAGTAAAACAGTAATATATATGTCCCTTATATATCCCATTTCAGAGATTACTGGAGAGGGCATATTAAAAGTGCCATAAAAATATATAAAAAATTTTTTAATAGTCTAGATAAAAATACATAAAATTTAAGTAATTTAATTGTCATTTTCTCTGTATAGCTAACTATAATAGTGTAGCAGTATAGGAGTATAACTATATTGCTATATATTGCTATAGTCATTTTCTACTATCTAATTTACTTTAAATATTATGTTTAGATTGCTTATATTTATGTTTAGGATAGGGGCATATAGTTTATACTGTGTGCCTCTTAATTTTACATTTCACCTACAAACATAACTACCATTCTAAATATATTTTTTTACTTAAAATATACCTTAAATATAGGTATGAGTAATTTAAACATAGTATTTAATAATAATACAAAGGAGGGGGAGAAGTATGGGAACATATCAAAGACTTATGATAAAAAGAGAGTTAAGAGATGCAATTAACAGATTAGATGTTAAAGATAGCATTTATCTGGCTACTCTATTAGGACTTAATAAAAATAAAATATGTGTTATGTCTGGAGTAGATGCATCTAATTTTTATAAGTATTTAAAAACTAATAAAGGTTTGAGCAGTACTAAGCAGATGTTAATTTTAAGAACTATAGAGGAGGTATTATTACAATGTTAAGTTATAATAAAGAAGTAATAAAGGCTCTTTATAATGCAAATGCTACAAGGACATTAACTCTAATAGTGTTAGATATAAAACAAGGTAGTAATATTAGTAAATCAGAAAAAAATGTAATATTAGAAGATATACAAAAATTAAAAATGTCTAATAAATGGATGTATGAGAAAGAGGAGCAATTATTAACAGAGTATCAAGAGAATATTAAAAAGAAAAAATCTATAAATATGTTAACTCCCAGAGATAAAGATTTATACAATTTAAAAAGATTAGAAAAGTTAAAGGAGTATGATTTTACATTATAAAGTTTTGTAGAATTATAGTCTTTTTATTTTGGATAAATAAAAGATAAGCAAGAGATAAATAAAGGAGGTGTATGTTATGAATGAGAAGAAAAAAAGAGCCTTAGAGGGTATTATTAAAGGTGAGTCTATTACATCAATAGCTAAAGAAATTGGAGTAAATAGGTCAACTATTTATCATTGGTTAAATAATGATCCAGATTTTATTGCAACTAAAGAAGAGTTAGAAAATAAACTTGTAGATGAGTTATACACTATCTCAATGTTGGAGGTAAAGGATGCATTATTAAATTCTAGTAATGATTATTACAAGTTGCAGATTTTCCAGAGCCTAGCAAAGATTAAACATAGTGATAAAATAGAAATAACTAATAAAGTAATGTCTTTAGATGACTTGTTACAAGAACTATAAACAGGGAGCAGTTTAATTACTGCTCTTATTATTTTATAAATATAAATATGTAAATACAAAGGAGATAATAAAAATGGCTAAAATAAAAAATACTCAGTTAGATAAATTAAAAAAATCAATTACAGAGGTTAATACCCAACTGGAAAACTACTACAAAGAGAGAGACTATATTACTGCAGATATTCAAGCAATAGAAAAGGATATACAGGATAATAATAAATTAATACTGGACTTTTCATCTGCTAATATTCCTATGGATGTTCAAAAATATATGACTTGTAAACATACAATAGTTTTATTAGAAGAACAAAAAGGGATTAAAACAAAGGCATTAACTGAGTTAGATAATGATTTTAAAGGGTTAGAGGATGTTTTAGTATATAATGTATTTAATACTCATAAAGATAATGTAGTAAATGAGTATAAAGAGAATAGATATAATATTATTAATGAGATGTTTACTAAAATGATGGAAGTTGTGGCATTATCAGAGCAGTTAAATGATGAATCTAAAAAGTACTATCAAACTTTACAAATGAGTGGTCATCCAAATGCTCATAATTATAGATTTGATGTATCTTTAGGAATGTTTAGTAATAGATTTATATTTGATGGGTTTGGTGTAAAATATACTCAATATATTACCTCTAAGGTACAAGAATTTGAGGAAGTATATTATAATAATTTAGAAAAATAACATAGTAATATAAAGAGGGAGTCTGTATCTATAATTGATATAGGCTCTCTTTTTTGTTTTATTTATAATTAGAGCAGTAACAACTAAATTAAATCTCTGTATCTCTTTTTGTAACAAGGATTAAGTAGTGTCAGAGAGCAAACATCTGCAGTTAATAATGATAAAGATAAATTAGAGGAGAGATTAAGATGACAAAAGAAGTCAAAAACACAGTAGAGGTATTAGAAAGCAGAGAGTTATTAGGAGTAGATTTTAAAATATATGGTACTACAGATGAGCCATTATTTTTAGCTAATGATGTAAAGGAATGGATAGGACATAGTAATGTGTCTGTAATGATAAGAAATGTGGATGAGGATGAAAAGGTGTTAAACAATGTTTATACCCTTGGAGGAAATCAAGAAATGTTATTTCTAACTGAAAATGGACTATATGAGGTTTTAATGTTGAGTAGAAAGCCTATAGCAAAACAATTTAAAACAGAGGTAAAGAAAATACTTAAACAAATTAGATTAACAGGAGGATATATACCAGTTAAGACAGAGGAGTCAGATGAGGACTTAATGGCTAGAGCCTTTATAGTAGCACAGAATACAATAGCTAAAAAGGATGCATTATTAAAGGAACAGGAGAAAAAGTTGCTGAAGAGTAAAGAGACCATTGATAACTTAGAGAATACTAATAAGTATCTAGTAGCAGAGGCATTATCTAAGACAGATATACAAAAGATTAAGATGTTAATAAGTGCATTGGGTACTCATATAGATGGAGCATATGGACATGCACAGGCTTATAATACTTTTTATACTGCTATGAGTGATAAGTATGGTATGAGGTTTAAGGCTAGAAAAGGTATTTTTGAGAACAAGTTTAAAACAGAGAAAGAGGTAGCATTATCTTTAAAGACAATAATATCTATATGTAGCAATAGAGGGATTAATGTAAACAAGATATTAAATAGATAATACAAACAGATTATAGGAGAGATTATTATGACAGATAAATTAAGAATAGTGGGGACTAGAACAATAGATGATGTAGAATTTTATATGTATGGCTCTATAGATGAGCCTCTCTACCTTGCCTCAGATGTAGCCAGAGCATTAGATTATAATATTAATAAAACTAATGGTAAAGTAGATGTAAATAAGCTAATAACTATTGTAGATGAGTCTGAGAGGATAAAGAGAACAGGAATAAAGGAGACAGGGAGAACTGTTACTGGATGGTTTTTAACTGAGGATGGTTTTTATGAGTGCTTATTTAGAAGTAGGAAACCAGTAGCATTATCCTTAAAAAGAGCAGTTAAACAAATACTTAGACAGATAAGATTAACAGGTGGATTTATTCCAACTATATCAGATGATACAGATACAGACATAATGGAAAGAGCATTAATAATAGCTAAGAAAACTATAGAGAAAAAGAGTATATTAAATAATGTTTTATTAGAGTAACAGAGAGAGGTGATAAAAGGTCATCTCTCTTTTTTATTTAATGTTAATAAGCTAATAAATAATAATATAGGGAGATTTGGAGTTAATGACTTGATAGATTTAAAAAAATGTTATTCTCCAGAAGAATTACAATTAATCAACTTAGACCTCACTAGTATGCAGATATCAAAAGTAACTGATTGGGATTTACAAACTAGAATAACTAGTAAAGGAATAGACTATATTAGAAAGAATTATAAAAACTATGTAGAGAAGAATAAGAAAACTAAAAAGAAGTAAACAGTAACAGAGAGTCAGTAATGGCTCTCTTTTTTTTGTCCTTTTTTATTTAATTTTAGTAACAAGTAAATTAAATCTCTGTATCTCTTTTTGAAACACAGATTTTAAGGAGTAGATACAGATGATAAGTACAGAGATAAAAGAGATTAAAGAAGTACCAGAAGAGAGAATTTATTATATATATGAATATTGGAGACTAGACAATAACACATGTTTTTATGTAGGTAAGGGAAAAGCAGACAGATGCTATCACATTAATAATAGGTCTAAACATTTTAAGAACATTCTTAATAAAGTAGATGTAGCAGTAACAATAGTAGCAGATGGATTGACAGAGGCAGAGGCACTAGCTACAGAGTCATTTATTATAAATGAGTATGTAATGGATGAGGGTTATGGAATAGATATTATAGACATTAAAAAGAATAGTACTGGATGTAACTTAGTTAATGCTACATGGGGAGGAGAGGGTGTATCTGGATTAAAACATAGTGAGGATGTAAAGAGAAGAAGTGGGGATTACATGAGAGGTAGGACAGGTAATTTACATCATTTATATGGGTATAAGCATAAGGAAGAAACCAGAGAGAAAATGTCTAACAAAAAAAAGATTAAGGTTTTAATGTTAGATAAGAATACAGGGGAGGCATTAAAAATATTTAATAGCTTATTAGATGCAGAGGGGTGGTTAGGTAAGATTAATGCAAACACACATATCTCTAAGTGTTGTAAAGGGATGATTAAATCAGCTTATGGATATAGATGAGCATACCTATCTGATTATATAGCAGAGCATGGAGCAGTATCAGAGTTTAATATAGATGAGTTAGAGGCAGTTTAAATACTGTCTCTTTTTTGTATAGGAGAATAACTCACAGGCAAAAATATAAGCCTGTATTAAATTTAAGATTTTAAATAGAGGAGTATAGTAGAATTGTAAGGAAGTTAAAAAGCTACAACTTTAAATCTGGAGAGAATAGGAGTAGGAAAGCTATTAAGAACATAAACAAAAATTACCTATTGTATTATATCCTGTAATAACATATAATCAGAGTATAGAAAAGATGATAAATGATTATTAAGAGTTAGATGGATTAGATGCATCAGATTTAGTCCAGTTTTTAAACTATGATATACATATTGTAATTGTTACTTAAATGATTACTGTTAAAATACTTGTAAATGACTGTATGACTACATCTAATAAGTCAAAACATATCTAAACAGTCAAAACTACTATGATGTTCAAGAAGTTTACCACAATGCTGAATTCCCAGAAGGATGGGATGAATAGGACTTTTAAGTAAATTTAGTAGTTCTAGAAATGGGTGAAAACTGAATTGACTATGGAATACATAATGAAAACCATAGTACTTTCGATATTAAATACCTTTTGTTTTTACTGATGTAATAGCAAAAGGTATTTTTATTTCAAATATGAAAATGGAGAAGGAGGTTTATCTCAATTAAAAAAGTATAAACCTTCTTTAGCTTTAAAATAGCATTTAAAAAAAGTATTTTATATAAAAGATATTACCAAATTTCATTAAATTCAGTTGTAAAAGTTAAATTTGGATTATTTGTTTCTACTGTATTTGGTATAGGTTTTCTATTCATTTTTCCAAATCCAATAGGTATATAGAAAGTAAAAGGTAGAGGTTTTATTCCAGATTTTAAGTCATTAAAATAATTTAATAAAGCATTTGTAGAACTGGTGTAATGGCTATTATTTAATACAATATCACAATATTTAAATATTGAACCATATGCTGAGTATTCAGAAATTGTTTCAGTTGTTGTGCCTCCATATATAGTTGACATATTATAAATATATTCAGCCGTTTTAAAGCTTGGCCAATAGCCTTTGCCATATACCATATTATGAAAAAACAGATCATGGTTCAGTTCTTTATTATTACTTAATTTAAATGCTTCATAAAGTTGCATAGTAAGAATTTTCATTTTTAAAAAATCATGTCCGTCAGCATTCCATTTAGAGTTAGAATATTTAAGCCATAATAATGATCTTAGATAGGTTGCTTTTAAGTCACCATACTTTTCAAAAGCAGAAATATCAGAAGTATTTGATATTACTTCAATAAGTGAATTTTCAAAGCCAGTACCTCTTTCATTATAATCAATTATTCCATCATGATTTTCATCAAATCCAGCAAGTAATTCTTTATATAAATTACTATGGAATAAAGTATCATTAGATTTGGCATAGCTTAGTATAGTTGGTTGTAAGCTATGAAGTATAGAATTAGAATTATAGTAAAGTGTTTTTGTTAATACTTCATTCATATTATTATTACTAAGAGATATAAGGTGACCATGATAAGAGGCAAGTTTAGTATTATTTGTGAGATCTACTCCCTTTATATAATATGAACAGGAACCTATACCTCTTTTTTCAGCATCATTGTAAAGATAGTATCTAAAGAGTGGAGAATCAACCCAAAGTGTAGATACTATTTGTTGTTTTTTAATTTTGGCTATAGGGACATCATGAATGAATTCAGTTGGGAAGTGGTATTCTTTTTTTAGTTTTTTTGACTCCAACATTGGGGGGTATTGAAACAATAACGAGCGCAAAAAGTATCAAGTGCTACGCAATCTAAAGAGGCCCAAATAAAACCTTCAGGAATAGGTTGTGCCTCAGTAGGAACAGCATGAACAACATTTACTATATTAATATTATCAGAAATATTAACAATTAATATTCCTTGACTTTGCACAGCTTTAATAATATCACATTGTGTTCCAGAGAATCCGGCAGTGCGTTTTATAATATACCTTCCATATTTATCTCGCATAGGGAGATGAGTATTCCCATCTATTTTCATAATTAATGGAGAGTGTGGAACTAAACTTCTATAGCTCGGTATTTTAGTGTTTTGAGATCCATAAAGCCAATTTGTATCAGATGGGTTTTCAGTTACTGCACATTGAAGTGGATAAAGTCCGAGTCCAAGATTTTTAAGTGCATTAGTAATTAAATCTTGAGCATGAAGTTTCATGGTAGGAACATTAATTAAAACACAACCAGGATAAAGTTTTATATCTTCTAAATCTGAACTATTTCCGCCAACAATAACCTTATGCAAAACAATTTCAGAATAATTTTGACCATCAGGAATATCAATAGTTCGCCCTCTAGATCTATCTATTTGTAATTGGTTAATATCATAAATCATCATTTTATTAATAGCTTCACCAGGAGAAAGGTAAATACCTTTACAGCTTTCCTCGTAACCATTCATTGGATTATCATCTTCATCACTAGTACAGTGATAAGATAAATATTTACGAGCAAAATAAAATCCCCATCCGCCATAAAAGTTATCATCATCACCATAAAAATCATGAGATCGTCCTTCAAATATTGCTTCATTAGTTATTGTATGCTTAGTATACTTACTATATTGAACACCATAAAGCTCAATGCTGCAGCCACCTTCTGCAATAGCCATATGAGAGTAATGGATATTAGCATAATCGTGGAACCAGCGCATAATGGCAGCAATTATACTCCAATTTGTATTTAAATAAATCATTAAGCCAGCACCGTGAGTAGTAGGATCAATACATATAGGAGAAATTAAATTAGGTTTGAATATTAATAGCTTATTATTAGATATATCTTCTTTAACTTTCAGTATAAAATTTGTTTCTTCATCTAATTTAGCTAGCATTATGGAAACAGCAGAATATATATAATTAATTCTATTTTGAATTTGTTGCCAACTTTCATTATCTTCTTCATTAGAATCTATATATTCTTTTAGTAAATCTGGAATATCTGTATAAGCGTTGTTAACATTTAATCTTATACCAGTGATTGAAGAGCCGTATTTATCCATATCAGCAATGTTTATATTGCCTAGAATTTCTTTATTAATTATATTCATAATAATGTTACCTCATTTTAAAAAATATTAATTCTAATCATTAAAATTTCTATAGGGATATCCCATTTGAGAAGAATCATATCTTCCTAATAAATATTTGTAATATTCGGGACCATATAGTTTTTCAAGAGTGGTAGGTGGATATTCATATGATTCTGAAGTGATTTGATATTGTGCTCCTAGTGGCTCAATTACTTTAAGCTCTGACCAAGGATTGTCAAGTGAAGGGGTTAAATTAATATCAGTAATAATTGCTTTTTCTGTAGAGGCTAAAATTGTTTCTTGTTCATATTCTTGTAGTTCAATGTTATTGAATAGCAACCTATTGCAATTGTACTTGAAATTACAAGTAAGAGTTAAACCTTTTGAAATAGATGGTTGATTAATGCTTGAAGAGTTAGTAGTAAGATTATTAGTATTAATATTACTTGTGACTATTTCTGCTGTAGCATTAAAGAAGTTAATTCCATTACGTTTTACTGATACTGTTACTGTGTCTCCATTACGGTGTAGTGTAATTTTTTCTGCAAGTTTTTTTTGAAAGCCTAAGATTTCGCGACCAATAAGCATAGCCATATCTTGATTATTTGATAAAACTACATCTAACATATAGTTATAAGATTCATTATTATATAATACAGGTATAATAATTCCTGCTTCTGAATAAGGGGTTCCTAAGCTAATATAGGGAATATGACATACATATACAATTACCATTGAAGAAGCTGGTTTAAGTTGTGGTGGTAATATTTTTTCTAATATTTTTATATCTGTGTTCCAAAACAAATTTAAAGTTTCTGTTCCATGAGTAGTTATTTTAGATAAACCTTTATTTATTGCTTTTAAATCATCTGGAGTTTTAATAAAACTACATTTTTTAGACATAAAACTTCACCCCTATTTAATAAATTTTTATTATACATATTATGACTTATGATTACAAAATGTTACATAAGAAATTCTTTATAAATAATAGAGTTAATATTAGTGAATTTTACATAAATTTCATTTATAGTATGTTGGCAATAGTAGATACTTTATAATTTATTGGAGCTGTATGTTTTTAGTTTATAGTTCCAATAAATTATAGTGATAGTTTAAATACTTATTAGTGAAATTTTTACCATATTTCTTTAAAATGAGCTGTAAATATTAGTTTTGGATCATTTGTTTCAATGGTATTAGGAACTTTAATTCCGTTTAGTTTTCCAAAGCCATGAGGGACAAAGAAGGTAAAAGGTAAAGGTTTTTCTCCAGAATTTAAATCCTTGAAGTAATCTGATAGAGCAGTTGAGGGATTTTTGGTATAATTACCAGAATTTTTTACTATATCACAATATTGAAATAAACATCCATATGGTGAAGAAAGGGAAATTGATTTTAAAGATTGGCCTCCATATACATATGTCATATTATATAAATATTCTACGGTTTTAAAGCTTGGCCAATAGCCTTTGCCATATATCATTTTATTATAAAATAAATCTTTTTCTTGATTTTCTTGTTGACTTAGCTTGAAAGCAAGTGAGAATTTTTCAAGAAAAATACTTTTTCTAGAAGGAACTTCCTGAAGCGTATTAATATCATAAATCATTAGTTTATTCTTGGCTTCACCAGGGGCAAGGAGTATGCCGTTGCAGCTTTCTTCGTATCCATTCATTGGATTATCAGATTCATCTTGTGAACAATGTGATGATAAATATTTACGTACATAATAAAATCCCCAACCACCATCAAAAGTTTTAATTTCACCATCAACTAAACCTTCAACTCTGCCTTCTAATATTCCTTCGTTAGTAATTATCTTATTAATTTGTGAACTAAAGGTTTTGTTGCATATTGAAGCAATTAAATCATTACAACCTTCAATTAATCCCATTTGAGAATAATTTATATTACCATTATCATGAAACCAACGCATAATTGCGGCAACCATAGGCCATTTTGTTGCAAGTGAATAGGCTGAACCTGCACCGTGATTATAACCAGATATACAATCAGGAGACATTATATTGGGTTTAAATAGTAAAATTTTATTTTTTTTAACTTCCTCTTGCAGTTTACACATAAAATTTGTTTCTTCATCTAAATAATTTAGCATAATAAAGATACCACTATATATATAATCAATTTTCTTTTCGATTTCTGACCAAACTTCTTCATTTTGAGTATTGATAAATTTTTGTAGTAAATCAGGAAGTTCTGAATAAGCTTTATCTGCATCTATATGAACCCCAGCAATTAATGAACCAGCTTCATCAAGTTTAAAACCTTCATTATCTATAAAAATTGGTTGTGTAAATAGTTCAGGCAAAATAATATCCTCCTTATGGATTTAAAAAATTACATTAACAACTTATTTTATTAGGATAAATATTGTGAAATAAAAGTAAATTTATAAATTAAAGTAAAATATTTTATTATATGTTATATTAAGAATAGTATTAGATAAGGACCTTTTAGTTTTAATGTATAGAACTTTAATCAATGAAAAGGAATTTATATAATAATTGAGATAATAAAGAGGAGAATTGAAAATGGGAAAATATTTATTAGATACTAATATTGTTATTAAGCTTTGGAATGATAATTCAATGCTTTTAGGAAAATTGATAGAGAAAAATAAAGTTGTTATATTAAAAGAAGTATTAGAAGAACTTTCAATTAAAGAGAAAAAGATATATAGAAGGCAAGAAATTTTAAGTGAAAGGTTTTGTAAGCTTTTACCCTGTAGTATTGAAGTTAAAAATAGTTATCTGAGTGGGTTCTTTATGATATATGATTACGAAATAAAAGGAAGATTTGAAAATAATAATTTATCAAAAAATGATTTATTACAAATATGTGCTTGTTATACTGATGAAAGTTTAACTTTAATCACAGAAGATAAGGAATTATTTAATATAGCTAATTACATTTTAGGTGAAAATAGAGTTAAAAGTATTTTAGATATTGAACTGTGATAATAGATATATTATAATTTACAGGTATTTCGTTGAGAAATTTGGGAGATACTGTACAGTTACAGAGCCGAAGGGGAAAGTGCGGCAAACTCTCAGGCAAAAGGACCAAATTTTGAGAAAACTCTGGAAAGTCTAATGTATAAAAGACACCGACGAAGCAATCTTAAATGTAGTAGGAGAATCTTTCAGGTAAAAAGACAGAGGCGCAATTATTTTAATAATTAGTCTATTGTAAAAATAAATGAGGGGGATTTTTTTTGGACTACATAACAATTTTAGAGTATATAGGAGTTTTTGCTTTTGCCGTATCAGGAGCAATAGTAGCAATTGAAGAGGAATTTGACGTTTTTGGAATATATATAATTGCAATAATTACAGCAATGGGTGGAGGCGTACTTAGAGATATTGTTACAAATGTTGGAATACCAGTATTTTTTACAAGTTATATGACAATTCCTTTTATTATTGCTGGAACTTTATTTGCCATACTTTTAAAAGGAAGGCTAAAGCACAAGAATTTATTTGTTTTTATAGATGCTATTGGACTAGCAGCATTTTTCGTATCTGCAGCAGTTAAAGCTATTGGTAGTAATTATAATTATATGTTATTCATATTTGCAGCTAGTATAACTGGAGTTGGTGGTGGTGTTTTAAGAGATATTATAACAAATAGAAAACCACAAATATTCAAACATGATATTTATTGTGTTGCAGGAGTTATAGGAGTAACTTTGCTTTGGTTTATTTATCCACTAATTGGAGTAGATGTAGCACAATTTATTGCGTTAATAGCAATAGTAATTATAAGAATGGTAAGTTATTATAAGACTATTAATTTACCAGTAGTATGCAGAAAAAGTGAATTCTTAGAGAGTTAAGTGAAAGTTTAATTTATAAAAGAATATAAAAAGACTAATATTAAAATAATAAGTAAAGGTATGAGGAAAATCCTCATACCTTTTTTGTATAATATTTATTAAATAACCTTAGAAAATGAAATAGAACGTAAATATAGTATAAATATGTGTTAATTTAATTTAAAGATCAAATATGCTACTATATGGTCTATAAGAGCTCAAAATAAAAAAATAACAATTTGATATAAGTTAATTAATACTATATAATACAATTATAGAAAATGTTTTAAATAATTTTTAGAAATGTATAAAAAGATAAAAAATACATATTTAAATTTTTAGGGGGAGGAAATGGTATTAGCTTTAATTATTATAATAGGATTAGTTTTACTTTGGGTAATAATTTCACCCTGTTTTGAAAAAATAGGAGAATTTATTAGGAGATATTATGAAAAAATATTTAATGAGCAGGGGGACGAAAAAAATGAAAAAAGGTAATAAAATAGTTGGTGGAATAGTAGTTGCTGGAGTAATGGTAGTGGGAGGAGTATTAATAACACTGTCAACACATAAAATAAAACCAGGATATGTTGGAGTTGTATATAATTTAAGAGGTGGTATTCAAGATAACATTTTAACTCAAGGTTTAAGAATTGTTTCACCATTTCAAAAGGTATCACAATATTCAGTAGCAACTGAGCAGGCGTATCTTTCAAGAGATAAAAAGGAAGGTTCTTTAGATGATGATTCATTTATGATACCAACATCAGATGGGAAGACCGTTAATGTCGATTTAGAGTTTAGCTATCATTTTGATTCAGATAGACTTCCAGAAACATTCACTAGATTTAAGGGACAAACAGGTAAAGAGATAGAGGATAATTTTATAAGAGGTAAGATGAAAGCATGGACTTCAGAAGTATCTTCTACTTTTTCAGTAATTGATATATATGGTGAAAAAAGATCAGAGTTAAATTCAAATGTATTAGCTCATGTAAAAGAGAAGTTTTATGAGTATGGAATTATAATTGATTCAGTAAATTTTTCTAGAATTGAATTAGATGATGAAACAGCTAAAGCTATTCAAGAAAGAATAAATAAGCAACAGGAGTTAGAAACTGCTAAAATAGAGGCACAAAAAGCAGAAATAGAAGCTGAAAGAAAAAAAGTTGAAGCACAAGGTGAAGCAGATGCAAAAATTATCAAAGCACAAGGTGAAGCTGAGGCAAATAAGATTTTAACACAAGATCTTAATGATGAAATTTTAAGTAAAATGTATATTGAAAAGTGGGATGGTGTATTACCAAAGGTTACGTCAGGTGATATAAGTCCGCTTTTAGATTTAAATAACATAGAATAATAAATAAAACATAATGGAGGAAAATAAAATGGAATATAATATTTTTGGAGGAAATTTACCTGCTGTAACAATAAGATTGAATCAAGGGGAAAGTATTTACACACAATCTGGTGGAATGACTTGGATGACGGAAAATATAGAAATGAATACGAATATGAAAGGTGGATTATTTAAAGGTTTAGGGCGTATGATGTCTGGGGATTCAATATTTATGGCAACATATACAGCGAAACACTATCCGGGAGAAATAACAATATCTTCATCATTTCCGGGTGAAATAATAGTGCTAGATTTATCTGATGGAAGAGAATATGTATGTCAAAAAAGTGCATTTTTATGTGCAGAGCCAGGTGTTAATCTATCACTTACAACTAATAGAAGTGTAAAAGGAGGATTCTTTGGTGGAGAAGGCTTTATAATGCAAGAAGTAAGAGGAAAAGGTAAAGTATTTCTTGAAATTGATGGTAGTGTAGTTGCAAAAGATTTAGCACCAGGAGAAAAATTAATAGTAGATACAGGAAATATAGCAGCTTATGAAAGAAGTGTTAAATATGATGCTAAAATGGTAAAGGGATTTAAAAATATATTATTTGGGGGAGAAGGATTGTTTTTAACGACTTTAACTGGACCAGGTAGAGTATATCTTCAAACTATGACAATGCCAAGTTTTGCTGAAAGAATAATACCATATTTACCAGCATCAAGAAATAATTAAATATTTATATTGAAAGAGCGGTTAATTTGACAGCTCTTTCTTTTTATATCTTTGAATATAGCTATGAGTGGCTGAAATGTTAAAATGATTGTAGCAGATTGTACTAGAAGTAGTTATTTTAAAAAATATAATAGAAATTAAGGAGAAAAATAAAAATAATATAGGTATAACTAGGTTGTTGGAAAAAATTAAAAATGATACAATTTTGTTATTAAACAATTTATGGAAAATAGAAATATAATATTGGGGGGAGTTTTTATGAATGAAAAAACAAAGGATTTGGTATGGGCCGCATTGTTTCTTGCAATAGGTATAGTTATACCTTATGTTTTTCATGTAACTAGTTTGCCAGGACAAATATTTTTACCTATGCATATTCCAGTTTTATTATGTGGAGTAATATTAGGAAAAAAGTATGGTTTGATTTTAGGAATATTATTACCTTTTGTTAATTCAGTACTTTTAGGAATGCCAGCTATATTCCCAACAGGAGTTTCTATGGCATTTGAGCTTGCAACATATGGAATAGTTACAGGACTATTATATAAAGATAAAAAGTATAATATATTTATATCATTAATTGTAGCTATGGTTGTTGGAAGAATAGTATCTGGAGTGGCAAATTATATTTTATTAACAGTAGGTGGAAATGTTTTTGTATTTACAGCATTTTTGACTACAACTTTTATTAAAGCAATACCAGGAATAATTATTCAGCTCATATTAATACCAGTAGTATTAAAGGCTGTAGAGCATGTGAAAAAAGGAGAAGCTGTGATAAATGAATAATAGAGAATTTTTTAATAGCTTAGCTTATAAATGGGATGAAATGTGTCATCATGATGATAAAAAAATAAGAAAAATACTTCAACTATCGGATATAGAGAAAGGCTCAAAAATTCTTGATATAGGAACAGGAACAGGTATATTAATTAGTTATTTGTTAGAAAAGTCGCCATCAAAATTGGTTGCTGTTGATATCTCAGAAAATATGATAGAAGTAGCAAGAGAAAAATATAAGAAAGAAAATGTTGAGTTTGTAGTATCTGATATTATGAATTTTAATGAAGGTAGATATGATTATATATTTATATATTCAGCATACCCTCATTTTAAAGATAAAGAAAAATTATTTGAACATTTATATAAATTATTAAATGAAAATGGAAAAGTTATAATAGCTCATTCTCAAAGCAGAAATGAAATAAACCATGTGCATTCTAAAAGTGATTTAGTTAAAGAAGATTTACTATTACCTGTAGAAGATAATGTTAGAATAATAAATAAATACTTAAGTACTAGAACTACTATTGATAATTCGGAAATTTATTATATAGAAGCTATAAAAAATAAGTAGACATGTTTTAGCATTTATAAAGTATAAGGAGCTGAATTTATAGCTTCTTATACTTTAAAATATAAAAAAGTCTAGACATTTTGAAGAGTATTATATATACTAATAAATATAAGGCGCCATAGCCAAGTGGTAAGGCAGAGGTCTGCAAAACCTTTATTCCCCAGTTCAAATCTGGGTGGCGCCTCCAAAATAGTTTAAATTAAGGGGTTATACACTAAATATTAGTGTATAACCCCTTTTATTAAATATTGGAATAAAAGGATGGTAAATAAAAATATTTCATTTGTATTGAGAATAAGAAATTAATATTTAGATTTAAAGGAGTTAGAGTAAATAATATGAAAAAGCTAAAAAGATTAATTTCAGGAATGATTTTTTTGTGTATGTTTATAACACTTATATCAAAAAGTACCTTTGCAGATGGGACATTATGTAAAATAATATTTTATGATGGTATTCATTATATTGAAGATCCTAAAAACACTCAAGAAGATATTGTTGTTTATTGTATGAATAATGAACTTAATTGGCCACACATAACAGAAAATGGACAACAGATTCCAGATTATGTATATGGGTACCTTGATTCAAAGGATATTCAAAATTATGATGAAATGATTAAAAATTTGAAAAAGATTCTTTTTATGGGATATCCTTATAATGGAATGAGACTTTACGAAATTATTGAAGATAAAGATGGATATATTCCTTCTGAAGAAGAATTTAATGATATGTTAAAGCCAGATCCTATTCTTGTATAGGCATTCCCAGAATTAGGACATCATAAATTTACTATTGATAACTTTAGTGAGAATAAAGATGTTTTATTAAAATTTATTTATGATGTTTTAATGACGAAAGAAACTAATATAAATAGTAGTTTAACAAAACCAGATATTATGGTTAACCCATTTTATAAAGCAGTAATATGTTTAATTAATTTTGATAACCCACTAGAGGCATTTGCATATATGTATTTAGATTCTTATTATGTTACTGAAGAAGAAGCCTATAATAATACTCAAAGTGCAATTTGGAAATTGATGTATGATTATGGAGTTCCATCTAATAACTTAAATGATATATCGAATTATAAACTTGGTGAAGTCTTCATGCAGTATGCTAATTCTGATTTTATTATTCTTGCAGAAGAACCTTTAAGTGATAAAATTGAAGTTAAAAGTGATTTTAAATTTACTCAAGGAAGCGATGGAAAATGGTATAGTGGGAATTTTAGAATAGAAGAGCCTGATGAATATAATGGAATGTATATATTAGATTTACCAGATGGAATTTCATTAATGAATGGATCAGTAGATAATATTTATGGAAATCAAGATTATGTTTTTGTTTCAGATCATATGCCTGAAAGTGATGAAGAATTCAGAATATGGAGTAATATAATGTGGGCAAAAGAACCAAGTCAGTATTCCCCTTTAAAAGATATTGAATATAAAGGTAAAAAGTATCAAAAAATGACGGGACTTTATACAAATAGAACACATTTGTGGACTGAATTTACATATGGAGATGTTTCAAGTGGAGATTTGAAAGTAACGAATAAAGTATCAGGAAATGCAGCAGATAAAACAAAAGAATTTACATATACAGTAATACTTTCAGATAAAACTATAAATGGAAAGTATGGAGAAATGGAGTTTAAAAATGGAGTTTCAATTTTTAAACTAAGAGATAATGAAAGCAAAGAAGCAATAGGATTACCAGCAAATGTTGAGTATGAAATAATTGAAAGTGATAATGAAGAATACCAAGTAACTTCAAGCAATTCAACTGGAAAAATTGAAGCAAATCAAATAATAACGGTAGAATTTACAAATATAAAAAATTTAAAACCAACACAAATACCAGATTTAGATCCAATGCCAATACCAGATGAGGAAGCAAATATAGTTGATACTAATAAACCAATTAATCCATCAACTATACCTAATAAAGAAGAGATAAACCAAAATACTATTGATAAATTACCTAATACAGGTAGAAGTAATTTTATATTAATAGGAATATTAATGATTTTAAGTGGTGTAGCCATAGTAAAAAATAAAAAATAATTTATGAAAATTTAAGACTGTAAATAATTTTATATAATTTAGTTCTAGAAAAATATTACTGGAAAATTTGATTTCCAGTAATATTTTTTTATATAGATTTATTTTTATGAAATATAAAATAGTTTAAGAAATTTTTAAGAAAACTGTAATGGAAAAGAAAAGATAATTAGTGAAAAATAAGGTAGAATATGATAGGATAATATGCAAAGGTAAAATAATGTAAAAAATGGGGGAAGGATGAATGAAAGTAAAAAATATAAAAATATTTAGTGCCATTTTATTAGTCTTTATCTTTAATTTAATTGCACCAAATATGAAGGTAAATGCAAGTAAAAATGATGATAAGTATGATCTGACTATAAGTTATGGTATAGATGGAAAATATAAGGCTCAAAAATATATGCCAGTTACTGTACAAATAAATAATTTAGAAAAAGATTTTAATGGAGAAATAGAGCTAAGGATAGTATCTGACTATGCAGGAGGATATAACTCATATTCAAAGGAAGTTTACGCAAAAGTTGGAGAAAGTGTAAGTGTAACAATTCCAGTGAAATTTTTAGATGGAAATAATAGTGGAACACTTTGTTTAGTGGAAAATGATAAAGTTTTATATGAAAAAAAATTTCATGTTTCTTCTGGAAGAGTAAGTGAGGGAAATGCACTAACAGGATTATTAACTGATGATGCTACTGCATTAGGGTATTTAGGAGATATAACTTATTTTGATTCTTCTTATTCAAATGTAGGAAGAATGAATTGCGTTAATATAGATGAAAGTTATCTGAGTGAAAACGGATTAAATATAGATGTATTAGATTTAATAGTAATAAATAACTATAATATGGCCAATTTAAATGAAGATCATTATAGTTCCTTAAATAATTGGGTTAATGAAGGTGGAACTTTAATAATTGGTACAGGTGCAAATGAAAGTAAAACAATAACTAACATAAATAAGAACTTCTTAAATATTTCTTCAGAAGGAACTATTGAAAGAAATGTTGCTATTACTAATGAAAATTTAAATTTAATATTATCACAAATAACTTTAGAGGGAGCAACCGTTACAAATAACAGTTATGGAAATAAGTTAGTTTATTCATTAGATAGAGGTGCAGGAACTATTTTAGTAACTACATTTGATTTAGGATTAGAGCCTTTTATATCAAGTAGTGATGCAACTTTAATGTTACAAAATATGTTGATAGAAACGTTTGATAAGATTTATCAACAAGATTATAATGGCAGCTATAATTCATCAAGCTATCAAGCAAGTTATATGTTAAGAAATATTCCAGTTCAAGATGTAGTAAGCCCAGTAACATTAGGAATAATACTTGCAACATATGCAGTTTTAGTTGGAATAGTTTTATATGTTGTTTTAAAGAAGATGAAAAGAAATGAATTAACATGGATACTTATACCTATAACAGCAGTAATATTTACTATATTAATTTATTTATTAGGAAGTAAGATGAAATTTAAGGATGTTGTAGTAAACTCAGTTAATATTATATCAACTGATGAAAACGGAAAAGGGCAAATAAATGGATATATAGGTATTGGAAGTAAAAATAAAGGTAATTTAAAGATAGAAAAAGAAGAAAATTTAAATATGAAGTATATTTCTGATGACTATTATTATTATGGAGATACAAGTAGTGAAACTAAAACTTTAAAAATTAAAACAACATATATAAAAGATAATTCATATTTTACAGTAGCCAATAATGTATCAGAAATGAATAAATTTGAGGTTTCAGGAAAAGAAATAGTATTACCTAAAATAGAAAACTCTTTAAAAATTAAAGATGGAAGTTTAGAAGGAACTATTAAAAATAATTTAGACTATGATATTAAAAAATTAATTATAGTATCTGGGCAGAGTGTATGGGATTTAGGTGAAGTAAGTACAGGAGAACAAATTTCTATTTCAGAAGCAGAAATAAAAAATAGTTATGGAATTCAAGGATATGCAGATAGTATTCAAAATGAATATTATAATGCACAATGGGATGATTCTGTAGATAAGAGAGATCCGAAATTTAAAAATGTAGAAAGATATTCTTCATTATTATATTTACTAAGTAATGGTAATTATATTGGAGCGAAAACAAAAATTATTGCTATTACTGACTTACCGGTTGATTATAGTTTAAAAATAGAAAATAAATCAATTTCAAATTATGATTTAACTGCGGTAGTACAAGATGCAGATATAGATTTTAAGGATGAAGATGGAAATTTAAATTTTCCAGAAGGATATTTTGAGTACAATATTGCTTCTATAGCTGATACAGCAAACTTTGATTATTATGAAGGATATATTTATGGTTATGGTGATGTAATTTTAGAATATGATATTGATACTAACGTAGATGTAAAAGAAATTACTATTAATTCAGGTACTGATAGATGGGGATATCAATATGGAGTTGATGGAGAGTATTATATATACAATTATAATACAAATGAATATGAAAAATTTAGTTTATCATCAGGAAGCTATAAGATATCAAATGATGGAAGCTATACTTTAAATAATAAGATACAAATAAAGATTGTAGCTAGCAATGATGGTAATAATGCAGCTCCAAAATTAATGATAAAAGGGGTGGAGAAATAATGTTAGTTATAAAGAATCTTGAAAAATCATATGGAAGTTTTAAGGCTGTAAATGGATTAAATTTAGAGATTAAAAAAGGTGAGATATTTGGTTTTATAGGGCCAAATGGTGCAGGAAAAAGTACAACGATGAAGATTATTTCAGGACTTTTATCACCAGATAGTGGAGAAGTTTATGTTGATGGAATAGATGCAATAAAAAATAATAAGGCATTAAAAGATAAAATTGGATACATGCCAGATTTCTTTGGAGTTTATGATAATTTAAAAGCAATTGAGTATTTAGAGTTTTATGCTTCAATTTATGGGATTGTTGGAAAAGAAGCAAGAGAATTATCTATGGATTTACTTAGATTAGTTAATTTAGAAGATAAATATGACGCCTATGTTGATGGATTATCAAGAGGGATGAAGCAAAGATTATGTTTAGCAAGGTGTCTTGTTCATAATCCAGATCTTTTAATTTTAGATGAACCTGCTTCAGGAATGGATCCAAGAGCTAGATATGAAATGAAGGGGATATTAAGAAACTTAAAGGAAATGGGTAAAACAATTATAGTTTCTTCTCACATATTACCAGAGCTTGGGGAAGTATGTACTAATATTGGTATAGTTAAAAATGGAGTTGTAGTTTGCCAAGGAACTGTTGATGAAATAATGACAAGAGCAGCAGGGGCTTCACCTATAGTATTTACTGTTTTAGATAAAGAAGAGGATGCAGTTAAAGCTCTTAAAGAATTACCATATGTAGATAGCATTAAGGTTGATGATAAGAAGATTACTGCTAATATAAAAGGTGATGATGAAGTTATAAGCAATCTTTTAAAGTTCTTAGTGTTAAAAGATATTCCAATATTAAATTACAGTAGAGCAGTTGGTAATTTAGAAGATGTATTCATTCAAATTACAGCAGATAGTGATGAGGAGGTATAATTATGAGAGTAAATCCAGTATTAAGAAATGAGAGTAAAATAGCAGTAAGAAGTATTAAATTTACACTTATGATATTTGCATATATAGCTGCCTTATCAATAGCAGTAATGATTTATTATACTTCATTAAATTCAAGAATATTTTCAAGTGGATTAGATTTAGAATCATCGGTTATATTTTATGTTGTAATGGCAATTGGTCAAGCTTTATTGTTACTCTTCATAGTTCCAGCATTAAGTTCAACTGCAATATGTTCAGAAAGGGAAAAACAAACATTAGACATATTGCTATCATCAAAGTTGACACCATTACAAATAATTCTAGGAAAGGTTTCGGCTTCATCGTTAAGAGTTATAGTTCTTATAATTTCAACAATGCCGCTTTATGCAATAGGAGCATTAATTGGTGGTGTTAAGCTTACTAATATATTATGGTTGGTAGTATTTTTTATAATTAACACAATTTTTGTTAGTTCAATAGGAGTTTTTGTTTCTACATATGTAAAAACTTCTAAGGCGGCTACAGCATTAACATATGGATTAGTTTTACTTATTTATATAGGAATTATTGTTATTACCTGGGTAATACTTATTGTGACTGTTTACCAAATGAATATGAGTGGAAATTATACATCTACAGTACCTAAAGCATCTCCTATAGTGTATTTAAGCCCTATAGTGGGATTTGCAAGCTTACTATTAAATCAAGTTGGATCAGGTATGGGCTTTGAGTCTATAATATCTGAATTTGGAATAAGCACATATTCAGAATATATTTCAATAGCAGTGCAATTAGGGCTTTCTATATTATTTATATATTTAGCAGCAATAAAACTTAATCCATTAAAGAAGAAAAGAAAAAGTAAATCTAAAAAAGTAAAGGAGTAGTAAAATGGATTCTTTAGATAAAGCTATTTTAATGTTTTTAAATAAGGCTTCTAAAAGAATTAAAGCAAACTTCTTATTAAATTTAAGCATAGTAGGATTGAAAATTCTGCTATGCTTAATCTTTAGTTTGCTTTTAATATCACTTTTTATAAGCATTCCTTATGTCTTAGAAATTTGTATAGGAATATTAGTAATAGGACTAGTAATTATTTTAATTTTTGGATTTATTAAATCACCGAAAAAGAATCAAATCGCCCTTATGGTGGATTCAAAAGGATTAGATGAAAGGCTTATTACTTCATTAGGACTTATAGAGTGTAATGATAATATGTCAATAGCGCAAAAGCAAGATACAGTAAGTCATATTAAAAACTTTGATATAAAAAAGAATATTAAGATGAATATAGATAAAAAGCAAGTACTATTAGTTTTAGCACTAGTAATTATGTGTATTTTAGTAATGTTTGTGCCTACTACTGCAAGAAAAGAAGCACAAAAAATAAGAGAGTTTGATAAATACCAAAAATCAGTTATTGAAAAAGTTGAAAAAGAAAAGAAGGAAATAGAAAAGTCAGAAGATTTATCAGAGGAAGAAAAAGAAGAAGTTAAAAAGCTTTTAGAAGATGCAGTTAAGGAATTAAAAGAAAGTGAAAAGAAGTCTGAATTAAATAAGACTTTAGAACGTTTAGAAAAAAAGTTAGAAGATAAAAAAGAAAAATTATCTTCAGAAAAAGCTAAAGAAGCATTGGAAGAGGCTAAAAAGAAATTATTAGATGAATTTAATAAAGAAAAAGAAGATACAGCTAAAAAAGATGTAAATAAATTAGTAAATGAGCTTATGAAAAAAGAAGAAAGTAAAGATTTAGCAGAAGCAATGATGAATGGAGATACAGAAGGTATAAATAAAGAATTAGAAGAAATTCAAAAAAAACTAAATAATATGAGTAGTGCAGAGCTAAGTGAACTTTCTGAAGCCTTAAAAAATGCAGCATTAGAAATGAGTGATGAAGAATTAGCAGAAGCTTTGAAAAATGCTTCAAATTCAGTGCTAGATAAAAAACTTGATAGCGAAAGCCTATCTGATGCTATTTCAAAATCAATAAGTAATAGTACTGGACAAAGTAGTAGTTCGCAATCATCAGAATCAGGAGAAAATCAAGGTCAAGGACAAGGATCTAGTAATGGTCAAGGCTCAGGTTCTGGAAGTGGTGAAGGGCAAGGCGGATCAAGTGGAAATGGATCAGGGGCAGGTTCTGGAACGGGATGGAATACTGGTAGTACTGAAGGCAAAGAAAATGATTTAGAAAATTCTAAAGGTGAGCAAATATATATTCCAGGAAGAAATGAAGGTGAAGATGGGAATCTTACTGGTAATAAAAATGAAAATGGAAATTCACAAGGAATAGAAAATCAAACTGGGATGAATATAGGTGGAGAAAAGATAGATTACGATAAGGTAATTGGTGATTATAGTAATAGTGCTTTAGAAGGAGCTAATAATAGCAATTTACCACAAAGCTTAAAAGATATTATAAAAAATTATTTTGAGCAATTAAATTAATCCAAATATTAATAAATTTAACTAGAAAATTTTATGAGGTGGCAAAGATGGAAATTAATGAAGTATCAATTATAGAAGTTTCAAAGAAGATAAAAAGATGTGAAGAAGAAATAAGTAAAGGAATAATTGGGCAAAAGGATACAATTAGAAATGTATTAATAGCTATATTTGCAGAAGGAAATGTACTTTTAGAAGGTATGCCTGGAATGGGAAAAACTCAATTAGTTAAAACAATTGGAAAGGTGTTAGATTTAAATTTTTCTAGAATACAATTTACACCAGACTTAATGCCAGCTGATGTAGTAGGAACGAATATTGTAGTTAAAGAAAATGATAACACAGTATTTAAGTTTGAAAAGGGGCCAGTATTTACAAATCTTTTATTAGCTGATGAAATTAATAGAGCTACTCCTAAAACTCAATCTGCACTTTTAGAAGCAATGGGAGAAAAAACAGTAACAGTAGGTAAAACAACTTATGAGATGCCAAAACCATTTATGGTATTAGCAACTCAAAATCCTATAGAGCAAGAAGGTACTTATCCTCTTCCAGAAGCCCAGCTTGATAGATTTTTGTTTAAGCTTAATGTAGAATTTCCTAATTTAGATGAATTAAAAGAAATAATGGATTTAACATTAACTAATAACAAGTTAGAACTTTCTAATGTACTAGAAGGTAGTGAAATATTAGAACTTAGAAATATTATTAAGGAAATTAAAATTGCAGAACCAGTTAAAGAATATGCTTTAAAGTTAATACTTGCAACCCATCCAGAACTAGAATATGGAGCTGAGATAGCTAAAAAATATGTAGAAGCAGGAGCAGGACCAAGAGCTGCACAAGGTATTATTGCAGGAGCAAAAGTTAGAGCTGTAATGGAAGGTAGATTAAATGTATCATTTGAAGATATAAAAGAACTGGCATACCCAGTATTAAGACATAGAATTATCTTAAATTTTGATGCAATAACTGAAGGATTAAATGAAGAAGATATAATTTCTAAAATTTTAGAAGACTTAAAGGTAGTGTAAAAAATGAGGGAAACGATATTTAATGAGGACTTCTTTAAAAAGCTAAATAAAATTAATATGTATATTAATTTTAAGCTTAGTGGAGGTACTCAAGGTGGAAGAAAATCAAAAGCAAAAGGGGTATCAGTTGAGTTTTCAGATTATAGAGAATATGCACCAGGTGATGATTTTAGAAGGATAGATTGGAATGCTTACGGAAGATTTGATAAATTCTTTGTAAAAGTATTTATGGAAGAAAGAGAAGGTTTATTTAACTTTTTTATTGATAAAAGTAAATCTATGGATTATGGAAAATATAACAAAAAAGAGACAGCTTTAAAAATAGTAGCGGCTTTAAGTTATATTGCATTGAATAATCTTGATAGAGTTAATATAAGCACCATGAATGATGGAGTAATAGAAAATTTAAAGACAAGCACTGGCAATAAAGGGTTTCAAAAAATATTGAGAGATCTTGAAAATATTAATTTTGATGGAAGTACAGATTTAAGCTCAAGCATTAAAAAAAGACATTTAAATTTGAGAGGAATATCTATTGTAGTATCAGACTTCTTAAATAATTCAGGATTAGAAGGTTTAGAAGAGGGATTAAAATATTTAGCTTATAAAAAACAAGAAATAATATTAGTACAAGTATTATGTGAAGAAGAAATTAATCCTGAATTTAATAATGAAATAACTTTAGTTGATAGCGAAACAGGTGAAAATATTAAGCTTAGTGTTACACCAGCATTAATAAAGGATTATAAAGAAACTTTAAAAAAATACAATGATAGTATTGAGGCATTAGTCAGAAAATACGGTGGAAAGCTTATAACTGTTAATTCGTCTATGAATATAGAGGAAATAATTTTAAATGAATTTAGTAAAAGAAAAGTATTGTATTAGGGGGAAGAAATATGGGCTTTACTAATTTATGGCCATTATTTTTACTTTTGACTATTCCTCCAGTAATAATGCTTTACATATTAAAGCGTAAATATAAAGAAGAAGTCATATCTTCATCTTTATTATGGAAGGAAGTTTATAAAAATACTAGGGCCAATACACCATGGGAAAAATTCAAGAAAAATATAATGCTATTATTACAAATTATAATAATTTTAAGTGTAATTTTAGCTCTTATGAGTCCTTTTATTAGTATAGGAGGGCAGAGCTATAAAAATGTAATAATAGTAATAGATAATACTGCAAGTATGAATGCAATATATGATGGAGATAAGAGTAGGCTAGAACAAGGGAAAGAGATTGCAAAGGAATATTTAAATAGTACTAAAGATGGAACAAATGCTTATATTATTTCTTATGATGGAACTTCAAATTTACTTTTAAATGGGGAATTTAATAAAGCTAATACCAATTCTGTTATTGATAAAATAAGTAAAAGCTATGGCAGTGGAGATATAAATGATGTAATATCCTTTGTTAATGCTATAGGTGATGGAATAGGAGAAGAATATGAAGCATTAATTTTTACTGATAAACAAGCCACAATTTCGGATATAAATGGAAGAATAGTTTATTTGGGGAATAGTGGATTAAATGCTTCTATAGATAATATTTCACATAAATTTGTAGATGATAAGATTAAAGTAATTGCTAATGTTACTAATAATGGAGATGGTTTATATGAAGGTGATTTTTCATTATATAATGGTGAGGAATTAGCTTTAGTAGAAGGGTTAACTCTACAAGTTGGTGAAAGTAAAACTTTATCTTTTGAATTGGATGCTTTAAATTCTGATTACTTAAAAGGGGAGTTATCAAGAAAAGATATATTAATGGAGGATAATGTTTATTATCATGTAGTTAGTGAAAATAAGGTAAAGAAAATATTATTAGTTACAGATGAAAATGTATTTTTAGAAAAGGCCTTTGGAGTTATTGAAAATACAGAAGTTTATAAAACTAATGATGCATCTAATATAATAGGAAATGATGAGTATGACCTTTATGTATTTGATAATAAGATGCCAGAGGCTATGCCAAGTAAGGGAAGCATATTGTTTATAAATCCTAGTTCTAATGAATTCTTTAATGTATTAAAGGGTGGAGAAATAGGTCAGGCTAAAGCTGTTAAGGGAGAAGTTTCTAATTATTTAGAAGATACACAATTTACATTATCAGAATATAACATAATAGAAACGCCGTATTATGGTACTAATATACTTACAGTAGATAATAATTCTATTGGATTTAAGGGTGAATTAAGTAATAGAAAAATAGCAGCATTATCTTTTGATTTACATTCAACTGATTTTACACTTAAAAAAGAATTTCCGATTCTTGTATATGAACTTGGGGAAGAATTAATTTCTACAGGAATGGTATATAGTAATAATTTTAAAGCTGGAGAAAAAATAGTAGTAAAATCTTCAGACTTTGAAAGTAAAATAAATATATCTTACCCTAATGGAGATATTAAAAGTTTAGAATCAGGCGAAGAATTAAAAGGAGAATTAGCTTTAGGTGTATATAAAATAAATCAAAATGATAATAAAGAAAGTTTTTCGGTAAACTTCCCAACTTCCAGTGAAAGTGATACTTCAATAGAAACAATTGGAGAAAATGATAATATAGTTGATGGCAAAAGTAACTTAAAAAGTGGGGTTAATTTAGCACCAATATTCATATTACTAGCTATGTTAATAGTTGCTTTTGAATGGATATTATACAAGAAAGGTAATTAGGAGGAGATAAAAATGAAATTAGATATAGGAAATTTATACTTTTTAATATTAATTCCAATACTTATCTTCTTTATTTACTATAGTGTGAAAAAGTTTAGAAGTAACAGTAAAGATGATACATTAATATTAATAAGTAGAATAATTATTTTTACTTTATTACTGCTATCATTTGCTAATATAACAGTAAGTATTAAGGGGAAAAACATTTCAACAGTATTTTTATTAGATGTTTCAGAAAGTATTAGTTCTTTTAAAAATAATGGTGAAAGTTTTATAAATAATGCATTAGAAATAATGCCTAAGGGAAATAAAGCTGGAGTAATATTATTTGGTGATAATGCAAAAGTAGATAAAATTATAGATAATAAATCTTCGTATAAAAGTTTAAATTCCAGTCCAGTTTCTACAGCAACCAATATCCAAAGTGCAGTAGAAACAGCAATAACATTATTTGAAGATGGTGCATCTAAGAGAATAGTTCTTATAACTGATGGAGAAGAAAATAAAGGAGATATACTAAAATCTATTCCATTAATTAATGCTGAAAACATAGATTTAAAAGTATATAAAGTTAGTGGGCAAAGTGGTGATGAGGTTTATGTAGATAGTGTAACTATCCCAGACAATATATCTATTGGGGAAGAATTTTCTGTACAAATAGATTTAGAGTCTAATTATTCAACCTCAGCAAAACTTACTCTTTTTAGTGGGAGAGAAAAAGTTGGAGAACAAGTTGTAGAAGTAAAAAAAGGAAGTAATTCTTTTATTTTTAGGGATGTTCAAAATAGTGGGGGATTTAAGAGTTATAGAGTTACAGTTGAAGCAGATGGTGATACTAATAAGATAAATAATGAATATAGTGCTTATACAAATGTAATTGATAAACCTAATGTTTTAATAATAAATGGTGTAAGGGGGGATTCGCAAGCACTAGAAGAAATATTAAATAATGGTGGGGCTAATATTAAAACTATTTCTCCAAGCTCATCACCAAGTACATTAAATGAACTTTTAGAATATAAAGTAATAGTACTAAATAATGTTTATAAAGATGATTTAACTAATGGTTTTATGGATAATATTGAAAGCTATGTTAAGGATTATGGCGGTGGAGTTGTTACTTTTGGTGGTGAGGATTCCTATGCTCTTGGAGGATATAAAGATACAGCATTAGAAACTATACTTCCTGTAAATATGGATAAGAAAGGTAAAAATGAGGTCCCTTCTATAAGTATTAATTTAATTATAGATAAGTCTGGGAGTATGAGCGCTGAAGGTGGAGGAGTTAGTAAATTAACACTTGCAAAAGAAGCTGCAATGAAGGCTATAGATAATTTAAGGGAAATAGATGATATATCAGTAATTGCTTTTGATGATACTTTTGATGTTGTAGTTCCTACTCAAAAAGTTACTGATAAGGATTATATAAAGGAGCTCATATCAGGAATACAAATAAGAGGTGGAACATCAATATATCCGGCACTTGAAAAAGGATATAATATTCAAAGTGAAAGTGATGCAAAAATAAAGCACACAATCTTATTAACTGATGGACAAGATTCAATTCCTTATTCAACTTATGAGGAACTTATACAAAAATTTAATAATGAAAATATAACATTATCAACGGTTGCAGTTGGAAGTGATTCTAATTCAAGTCTTTTAAGTGATTTAGCAACAGCAGGAAATGGTAGAAGTTATTATACTGACATTTATACAGATATTCCAAGAATATTTGCTCAAGAAGTATTAATGTCTGTAGGAACTTATATAATAAACGAAGAATTCACACCAAGTGTAGTAAGTAATCATGAAGTATTAGCAGGAGTGCAGACATCAGAAGGGCTTCCATCATTACTTGGGTATATAGGGACATCTTTAAAGGACGATGCAATTGAAATATTAAGCTCTAATAGAGATGAACCAATACTTGCAGTAAGGCAATATGGAATTGGGAAAACAGCAAGCTTTACAAGTGATATTGATGGAAGTTGGAGTAAAAATTATTTAACTTGGGAGTATGGTGCTCAATTAATTAAAAATATAGTTTATTATGCAATACCATCATATGGTGAAGAGGGTAATTTATTTATATCCCAAGATGGGAATGAAGCTAAGGTTGAATATTATAATGATAATGTTGATTCTGATACTAAAGTAACTGGTGTTTATAATGGGGATGATGGTACTCAAGGTGAGTTTACTTTAATTCAAACTGAACCAGGAAAATTTGAAGCAAATGTTCCATTAAGTGATTTAGGATTTTATAATTTCAACATTAGGCAGCAAGAGGGAGAAAATATAACTAGTAATTATAAAGGAGCTTTTGCTCTTAAGTATTCTGATGAATATAAGTTTAATACTAATTCAGTTAAACTAGATTCTCTTGTAAGTGAAACTAATGGATCTTTTATAAATAAGCCTGAAGAGGTTTTTGAAGGAAAGCTTAAAAAGGAGTATAAGAAAATTAATTTAACTAATCCACTTCTTATATTAGGGTTAATATTATTCTTATTAGATATAGTTTATAGAAGATTGAATTTAGATTTTTCTAAGTATATTAAAATTGGTAATAAGAATAAGAAAAAGGAAGTTAATAAAAAGAGTTTGATTAAGGAAGAATTAGCAGTAGAAAAAGATAAAAATGATATAAAGACTCCAGATATATCTAATGATAATATAAAGGATAAAGTTAACAAGAAAGAGAAGAAACCTAAGGTAAAAAAGAAGAGTGAAGAAAAATCTAAGCCTAAAGCTATTAATACTAGTGAGTTACTTAAAAAGAAAAAAGATAGAAATGGTATATAGCAAATAAAAAAACTGTTGCAAAGTTATAAGTTGCAACAGTTTTTATTTAAATTACAAAATTCTTCCATGGTTATATTTATTAGCTAACCTTTTTATGGTTTGCTCTTGCAGCTTCTTCTCTATGCTTTCTAACATACCAATCTTCACATATATTATCAAACTCTTCCTCAGTTAAATCACTTTTAGACATCATAGAAGTATAAGGTGCATATTTGTTGGTAGTAGTATAGAATTTATCAACTAAGATATGATCCTTCTTATATTCAAATTTGTAGTCTTGATGTTTGTCATAATTATAAATTGTCATAAAATCACTCTCTTTCATTTATTTTAATTTTAAATTATTGTTGACAATATTAAATAAGACTTATTTAAAATATTAGACAATCATTATTTTGTGTACATTTCTTATTTCTTTGTACAAATATATTATATGTTTAAAGTCAATAAAGATCAAAAAAGTATCAGTGATAATGAAGGAGAAACAGTGAGAAAATCAAAATATTAAATGTATAATATTTGAATAAAAAATTTTTTTCATCAATTTTTAAGCAAAATAATCTTATTTAGGAAAAATTAATTAGTAAATAAAATATTTAAATAGTTGTAATAGATTAAATTATTAAATTAAGGCACTTGCAATAATATAGGTGTCTTTTGTTATTTAAAATCATAGGATAATATGAAGCAATTATGGAGGATAGTTAATGAAAAAAAAAAGAAAAAATAAATACAAATGCAGTTGCGATAGATTTGAAGATTTTACGGTTCCTCCGTGTGCAAAGTTTTTAGGAAGTGTTAGTCCATTAGTTAAAGATGGAAAGATAGTCTATAGAAATTATAATAGACTTTATTTATTTTTAAGTTACAATTATTCGAGATTTAAGACAGAACAATATAATCCTTTAAATCCATTAACTTTTAATACTAAAACCAATGGGAATTTACAAATCGATTTATATTGTTTTATTATAGGTTTATATATTAATGAAGTTGAAAAAGGTAATATAAAATTTGATAGAAATGTAAAAATTCATGATAATAAATATGCTGATCAATTTATAAAAAAAGTTATGGGTAATAATTATGATTTAGATAGTTCATTTATACCATCACTAACATATGTAATTTCTAATTCAAGTGCAGTAATTCCATTTTATACTGGAGTTATTGATATAAGTATTACTAATTTTTATATTATCCTTATGCTCAGCAGGTTTAATACTGATTACGGATTATTATTTTCTGATAATGCTTATATTACTAATGATTTTATTAATAGAACACTTGCTAATATTTATGTTGAGTTTAATACATGTAATAATTAATAATAATTGAAAAAGGTTAATTAGGTTGATACTATAATTAATAAATATTAAAATAAATCTTGAATAAATCAAGAAGTAATATATACACATGATGTGAGGTAGAAAATGAAAATAAGAGTACCAGAATATTTTAAAGATTTTAAATGTATATCTTCAGAATGTGAAGATACATGTTGTGCCGGATGGGGAATAGTAATTGATGATGAAACTTATAAAAAGTATCAAAAGGTTGAAGGACCTTTTGGTGAGAGACTAAGAAATGAAATAGTACATGATGCTGGAGAAAATATATTTGTATTAAGGGGAAATAATTGTCCGTTTTTAGATGAAAAAAAATTATGTGATATTTATAAGAATGTTGGAGAAGATGCTCTTTGTTATACTTGTAAACAGTATCCAAGGTATACAGAGGAATTTGGAAGTTTACGTGAAGTTGGAATTTCGTTATCATGTCCTGAAGCTGCAAGAATAATTTTAAGAAATTCAAAGAAAGCTACTTTTGAGTTAGATGAAAATGATGAAGAAGTAAATAGTTATAATGATATTAATGCAAAACTTTATTTAGAACTTATACAATGTAGAAAAATAATATTAGATATTATTCAAGATAGAGAGATTGATTTAAATGTAAGAGCTTCAATAGTATTATATTTCACTAAAGAAATTCAAGATAAAATAGATGAAAATGATATTTCAGATATAAGATTTATTAGGGAAAAATATCTTGATAGAAATTTTGTAAAAGATGTTATCACTACATTGGAGAAATATAATAATAAAGAAAATTATAAATATCATAATATGAAGGAATATTTTAATGTGTTTAAGAGATTAAAGCATATAACTCCTAATGATCCTTTAGGCTTAGATGATGCTATAAGATATTTTTGGCAAAGTGAAGATGATAAAGAGGTGTATTTATCTAAGCATAAGGCATTTAATAAGTATTATAAAGAAAAGATATATAAGTTTGAACATATATTAGTCTACTTTATATTTAGATACTTTATGAAAGCAGTATTTGATTATGATGTATCTGCAAAGATAAAAACAGCAATAGTTAGTTACTTGATGATTAAGGAGTTATGTATTGTAAGATTTACTGAAGAAGGTCAGCTTAATGATGCGGATATAGTTGATATTAGCCATATGTATTCAAAGGATATTGAGCATTTAGAAGAAAATATTGAAAGTTTAGCAGAAATATTTGAAACTAATGATGTTTTTTCTGTTGAAGAAATGTTAATTACATTAATGAATTAAATTGATCACAATAAATTTAAAAAATAATAATATATAAGTATATTAAGTAAAAGAAGGTGCAAAAGACAAGAATTATTCTTTTAGCACCTTTTGTATATTATAAAAAATTGTGGAAGAGTAATGAACTATAATGTGAGAAAGGAAGATAATATTGTTAAATTTTAAGTGTTTAAGTGATATATTAAAAATGAAAAAAGAAGATAAAAAATTATAAGGTAAGACAATAGGGTATAAAGCAATGATTCCTGAAGTCTGCCTTTTTTATTTTATAATTAGAATATTAGATTTATTATATAGATGATTTTTTAATTATGAATTTAAAGTTTTATAGAGGATAATATTAAAATTTTCAAAAAGGTATTGTCATATGAAAAATAATGAAATAAGATGAAAAATAAGTAAATAAAAAAAGGAGATAACATATGAAAAATTTAGATTTTATTTATAATAGAAAAAGTATTAGAAAATTCAAAGATATAGAAGTACAAGAAGAAGATATTATTAAAATGTTAGATGCTGCTATACATGCGCCTTCTCCAAAAAATCAGCAAACATGGCATTTTGTTGTAATTCAAAATAATGAATTAATTAATAAAATAGCAGATATAGTAACTAAAAATCATATAAATTTAGCAGAAATGGCTAAAGAAGAAAAACAAAGAAAACTTATGATGAATTTACTTTCTTATTATACTTGCTTTAGGAATGCGCCAGTATTAGTTGTTGTTTATTCAAAAGAATATTATATGGTAGAAGAGACAATACTTAGAGATAATAATGCTAGTCAAGATATTATTAATGAACTAAAATTCCCTAATTCCGCAGCACAAGGTATAGGAGCAGCTATAGAAAATTTCTTATTAGCAGCGACAGAACTAGGATATGGAACATGTTACATGACAGGACCAACTCATTCTAAAATAGAAATTGAAGAGCTTATTAACTTTGAAAAAGAAGGATATAATTTAATGTCAATGATAGCACTTGGAGTTGCTGAAGATGATGTTCCAAATTCACCACCACGTAAAAAAATAGAAGAAGTAGTTACATTTATAAAGTAATAGTTTTATGTTAATGAAATAAAAAATCTGGACAAAAGATGTTCAGATTTTTTTATTGGCAAATATTATAAAAATATTTTAAAAGTGAAGATGCGAGGAAATTTTGTAAATTCAAGAAAAATTACGGAAACACAATAAATTATTATTAAAATTAAAATATATAATTATTTTTATAAAAAAATTGCAATAAATAATCGAAAAAGGTTGATAAATTGATAATGGTATAGTAAAATAATACTAAATTAACTATAGATTTGTAGTGAAAAACGTGGGGGGGATAAAATGGAACAAAGAACAGAAGAAAAAGTAATTGATTTGCAAGAAAAGAGAAAAGTATCTTTAATTGAAAAGATTGGGAAGAAAATACCAGATCCAGTTATAATATTTGCAATATTTTATGTTGTTGTTTTAGCGGCAACTTTCTTCTTAGGAGGAAAAACATTTGATGTTATGAATGGTGATGGAACTTATACAACTCATACTATTTTAAATATGTTTGATGCAGAAAATGTTCAATGGATATTTTCAAATGCATTACTTACTAACTGGTTAGCATATGGTGGAGGGGTACTAGGTACAATTCTAGTTGTTATGCTAGGTGTTGGTTTAGCAGAAGAGTCAGGACTTTTATCTACATTAATAAAAAAGGTTGGATTAAAAGTTTCAGATAAAATGCTTCCAATAGTTTTAGTATTTTTAGGAATCATGAGTAGTATAGCTACTGATGCAGGTTATGTAATTTTAATACCTCTAGCAGGTCTTTTATATGCAGGGTTAAAGAAAAATCCACTTATTGGTATGGCTGCGGCTTTTGCAGGGGTTTCAGCAGGATTCAGTGCTAACTTAATTCCAGCTACACCAATAGATATAATAATTGGTAATAATGCGAAGATATTTGCAGAAGGACAAGGAATTCCTTTTACTAATGCTGCTGGACAAGCTTTAAATCCAGCTACTATGCACTATTACTTCGTAGTTGCATCTACATTTATGTTAGCAGCTATAGGTGCTTTTGTAACTATAAAGATAATTAAGCCAAGACTTGAAAAAGAAAGTTATATAATTCCAGAGGATATGAACTTAGATGACTTTACAGTTAAGCCTGTTGAAAATAAAGCTCTTAAGTTTGCTGGTTTAGGATTTTTAATTGCAGCTGTATGTGTAATAGGATTATATTTTGGTCCTTTAAAGACTTTTATAGATTCAGATGGTTCGAAAGTAACACCATTTATGGATAATATTATATTAATAATAACATTCTTATTCTTTATGCCAGGGGTATTCTATGGTATAAAAGTTGGAAAGTTTAAAACAGCTAATGATGTAGTTAAAGGTATGTCTAAACAAATGGGATCTATGGGATCAGTTCTTGTTTTAACATTCTTCTCATATAACTTCTTAGCATTATTATCTAAGAGTGGACTTGGAACTTATATTACTTACTTAGGTGGTAATTTATTAAAAGCTATGAATTTATCAGAGTATCCAATTCTTTTAATAATAGGATTTATACTTATTACAGCGGTAATAAACTTATTTGTTGGAGGATTAACTTCAAAATGGATGTTACTTGGTCCAATATTCTTACCAATGTTATATAAAGTAAATTCAAATATGACACCAGAAGTTGTAGCTGCAGCTTATAGAGTTGCTGACTCATCAACTAATATAATAACTCCATTAATGTCTTATGCAGGTATAATATTAGTATTTATGAGAAAGTATAAGCCAGAATATACAATTGGTGATATGATAAGATTAATGATGCCTTACTCAGTAAGCTTCTTAATTGGATGGACAATACTTTTACTAGGATTCTTTGCATTTGGAATTCCATTTGGATTCTAGTATTTAAATAATAAGAATAAAACTCCTTTTACAGTGATTTAATGTAAAAGGAGTTTTGTTTTACATTAGTATTTTTATTAAAAAATATAATATAAAAGAAATAGTATGTACTAGAATTCATATAATAGGATTTTTTAGTTTGTTGAATGTAAAATTTTATATTGATATACTAAAAATAAAGAGGTATAAAGTTAAAAGGGGTAGGAGTTAATAAAATGAGAATAGAAACAGATTATCTTATTATTCGTAATTTTGAATTAAAAGATGAGAAAGATTTAAGAGAATATATGCTACAACGAATAGATGCAGAATTTGAAGGATATCCGGATTTTAAAAAAGAGAAATCAAAAGAAGAAATAAAATTTAGAGCCGAAAGTGATGAATTTTTTGCTATTGAGCTAAAAGAGACTCATAAGGTTATTGGAAATATATATTTAGGGAAAAGGGAATTTAATAACAGAGAATTAGGATATGTATTAAATGAAAATTATCAAAATAAAGGATATGGTACTCAAGCTAGTAAGGCAATAGTTGAATATGCATTTGAATAAGGAGTACACAGAGTTTATGCAGAATGTGCGCCACAGAACATAGCTTCTTGGAAGGTTATGGAGAAGATTGGATTAAAAAGAGAAGCTTATTTTAGAAAAAATGTTTATTTTCATTTAGATTTAGAAGGAAATCCAATATATTGGGATACGTATGTATATGCAGCATTAAACCCTAATGATAAGTAGTAAAACAGGTAGCCTGTTAATTCATATTAGATATGAGCTAACAGGCTTATATTTATACTTTTTTTAATTTTTTAAATACATTAGATTTTTCAAGTGCTGTAGCTAAAATTAGGGCAATAACTATACCAACAATTGACTGAATAATATTACTAGGGATTGATGCGATTGCAGCAGGAAATCCATATAGTATAGTTTCAAATAAAGCATAACCTAATACCTGAAATGCACATCCAAGAATACAGCCTATAATCCAAGCGAATTTATTTTTATTAATTAAATTGTGTGCAATTGTGCAAATGATTATAACCATGATAGCTTTAATAAAAAATGTAGGAATTATATATTGCATGTATCCACTCAATAAATCACATAATGCTGCGCCTAAACCAGCTGCTAATGCCCCTTCTTTCTTTCCTAAAATAAAGGCAGATAGGATAACCATGGAATCACCAATATGAGTATATCCATTTAATGATGGAATTTTAATTAAGTATGTTGCTACAAAGACTAATGCAGCCATTATAGCTATTTTTGTAATATCTTTAGTATTAACACTTTTATTTGACATAAAAAAACCTCCACAATAATTTCCATATTAATAAGATACACTAAATAAAATAAACATTCTAATGTATGGGTACAATTATAGATAGTAATATAATAATGTATTTATATTAAGTTTAAGTTATAGTACATGTAAAATGTGATATAATAGTGAAAAAATAAATGCTTAAAGGAGAACATATTATGGATAAAAATAAAAATGTTAGATTAGGGTTAATTGAATTGTGGAAAAATAAGGCTAGAACTTTAGGATATACTCAAAAAGAAGTTGATGAAAGAAATAACCAAAATTTCTTTTCAAAAGAAGAGTATGATATATTAACTGAATTTTATAGAGAATATGAAAAAGGGAATGTAAAGTAAGAAAATATATATTAAATATTTAAGGAAAACTAAGATTTAAACATAATTATTGACTAATTTTAGTTTTCCTTGTAAAATTATAACATGTTTATGGTAATATATTCTATGTAATTGTTTTAATATTGAGAAAAACACCGAAGATATAAAAGTATAAGTTAATTGGAAATGGGATTAAAAAAGAAAGAAGCAGATAAGTTATAGTAATTTTAATTCTAAGGGAATGAGGGGAAAGAATGGACAATAAAAGAAAAGATGAATTAGGAAGTTTATTTGTATTTAATAATAAATATAGTAATAAGGAGTTTGAAAAGGTTACCATACAAGAGTTTGTATTTTTGATTTATACAATAAGGGCTTTTAAAGAAAAGGAAATTTTAAAAAACTATGATTATGATACTAAAATTATAACATTTACTAAAGTTTTAATTAATAAGATTAAATTAACAAAAAAATTATATATTGCTTATGATAAAAATACTAAATATCCATATTTAGATTTTCAAGGGAGAGCATGGATATTTTCAGAAAAAGAGTTTGCTGATAAAGCAGAAGAATATTTTAATAAAGAAGAAACATTCTTACAGATGAAGGAGTTAATAAACTTAAATGTAATGAATGAATTTGGTAAATTGCATTATTTGGGTATTGAGAAAGTTATAATTGATAATGGACAATATAACATAGAAATAAATAGGAATGATATATTACCACCACCTGATTATAGTAATATACCAGCAAGAAAAATTCCAGTTATGAATCCAAAGCTTCAATTTGCTATGATATATTTTTTCCAATATGCTTATTCAGGGAAAAATTATAAGAATAAGGCAGAAGTAATTCGTGGGTTAGAAGCAAATATGCTTGAAGAGGTTTTAAGAGCTAAATTTTTATTACCAATAAAATTAGAAAGTGATAATATTGGGATTGATAGCAATGGAGCAAATGTTGTTGAAAAAGGAAGTAAAGTTAATTTTACAGTTATTAAAGATAAAGACAGCTTAAGATGGCTTCCAGCATTTACTGATTGGTATGAATTTAATAAGGCTTTTGATAAAAGTAAACTAAAGAGTAGTATTTGTTCTTTTGAAGATATTTTAACTATTTCTAAAAATCTAGAAGGTATAGTAATTAATTGTAATGGGTTAGCTCTGAAGATTGATGAAAACAATAGAAAAGTAATTATGGAATTTATGGAAAATAAAAAATAAATATTTAAGAAGAATATTAAACTGATTGTGTAAAAGTTTAGAATTTTATACAATCAGTTTTTATTATTTTTAGAGTATATATTTTAGATTAAAAATAATTTATTGACATAAAATAAGATTATATGTAGAATTAAAAACTTTATTATGGTAAAATAAGCAAATTAAAAAGTACCAAAGGAGGAGAAAAATGAAATTAATATTAAGGTATTTAAAAAAATATAAAGGGCTTGTCTTACTGAATTTGGTAGGTGTATTTGGATTTGCATTAGTAGAATTGGGTATACCAACAATAATGGCAGATGTAATAGATAAAGGTATAGCCTATAATGATATAAACTATGTAAAGAAAATGGGATTTGTTATTGTTGTAATATCAATATTAGGTGCTATGGGTAGTATTTTGTTAGGATATACTTCAGCAAATATTTCTACAAAGGTAGTCAGAGATATAAGAAATGATATATTTAAGAAAGCACAGGAATTTTCACATACTGAATATGATAAGTTTGGCATTTCTTCTATGATAACAAGGACTACAAATGATGCATTTCAAGTTATGCAATTTACCAATACAATCCTAAGGATGGCCATGATATGTCCAGTAATGTTTATTTTAAGTTTATTTATGATATTAAAAACAAATGTAAGATTATCATTAATATTAGTAGTAACATTACCACTTATAGTATTAGGTGTATTTTTAATTGCAAAAACATCTCATCCATGGTCACAAAGTCAGCAAAAAAACTTGGATACTTTAAATAGGATTTCAAGAGAAAATTTAACAGGAATAAGAGTTATAAGAGCTTTTGGAAATGATGATTATGAAAGCAAAAGATTTAGTAATGCAAATAATAAATATGCAAGTATTTCAAAAAAATTATTTAAATTGATGTCAGTTGCGCAACCATCATTTTTTTTATTACTGAATTTAGCAATAATAGTATTATTTTGGGTTGCTAGTAAAATGATTAATATTGGTATACTACAAGTTGGACAATTAGTAGCATTTATAGAATATTTATTTCATGCAATGTTTTCGTTAATGCTATTTTCAAATGTATTTGTAATGTATCCTAAGGCTCAAGTTTCAGCAGAAAGAATTGAAGAAGTATTAACTTCCGAAACAATAATAAAAGATCCTGTGCAAGGAGTAACAGAAACAAATAATGAAGGTACATTAGTATTTAATGATGTAACATTTACTTATCCAGATGGAGAGGAGCCTGTAATAAAAAATGTTTCATTTAAAGCTAAGAAGGGGGAAACAATAGCTTTTATAGGAAGTACCGGAAGTGGTAAATCAACTCTTATAAATCTTATACCAAGATTTTATGATGTTACGGGAGGTAGCATAAAAATAGATGGAATAGACGTAAGAGATTTTAAAATTAAATCATTACGTCAGAAAATGGGATTTATAAGGCAAAAAACATTACTATTTACAGGAAGTATTAAAAGTAACATAAAATTTGGTAAACAGGAAGCAAGTCATGATGAAGTAGTAGAAAGTGCTAAAACAGCACAAGCATACGATTTTATCAGCAAAAAAGAATTAAAGTTTGATGAACCAATAGGTGAAGGTGGTTCAAATGTTTCTGGAGGTCAGAAACAAAGGTTATCTATTGCAAGAGCATTAGTTAGAAAGCCTGAAATATATATTTTTGACGATAGTTTTTCAGCCTTAGACTTTAAAACAGATGCAATTTTAAGGGCAGAACTAAAAAAAGAAACAGCTGACACAATAGTATTAATAGTAGCTCAAAGAATAGGTTCAATAATGGAAGCTGATAAAATTATTGTATTAGATGAAGGTAAAGTAGTTGGATGTGGAAAACATAAAGAACTTTTAAAGAGTTGTTCAGTATATAAAGAAATAGCATTATCACAACTTACAGAGGAGGAATTAGCATAATGGTAAAGATTAAGGATTCAATAAATAAAATTACTCCTTTTGTGAAACCTTATAAAATAGGATTTTTAACAGCAATATTACTTATAATCATAGCAGCAGTATTTACAGCGCTTGCACCAAAAACTGAAGGTTTAGTAATAACTCAGCTTACCAATGATTCCTTTGAATTAATCAAGGGAGTACCAGGAGCAAGTGTAAATTTTAAATATATTACAAAAGTTTTAATATTATTATTAGGTGTATATTTAGGAAATGTATTAGCAACATTTGCAGCAAGTTTCTTATTAACTAATGCTATTCAAAATAGTATGAGAGATTTGAGAGGAGCAGTTCAAGATAAAATAAGAAAATTACCAGTGAGCTATTTTGATAAAAATAGTTATGGGGATGTTTTAAGTAGGATTACTAATGATATAGATACTATTTCAAATGCACTTCAACAAAGTTTAAGTCAAGTTGTAAATTCTATACTGTCAGTAGTTTTAGCATTAGTAATGATGTATTCAATAAATATCAAGCTGGCATTAATAGCAACGATTATAATCCCACTAAGTTTTATAGTATCAAAGGTGGTAGTAAGTAAATCTCAAGGATATTTTAAGAAGCAACAAGATGCATTAGGTAAATTAAATGGAACAGTACAAGAAATGTATACTGGATTTAATGAAATTAAATTATATGGGAAAGAAGAGGATGCAATAGAAGAGTTTATCACTATAAATGGTGAACTTCAAGTTGCTGGATTTAAAGCTCAATTTATCTCAAGTACTATGGGGCCACTAGTATCTTTAATTTGTTACCTTGGGATAGCTGCTATTGGTATACTTGGAGCTGTTATTTCGATTGCTGGAGGAATTACTGTTGGTAATCTTCAAGCATTTATAAGGTATATATGGCAAATAAATCAACCTTTATCTCAAGTAACTCAACTATCATCAGCAATTCAATCAGCATTTGCTGCTGTTGATAGAGTATTTGAATTTTTACAGGAGGAAGAAGAAATACAAGATAAAAGCACTTCAATTAAATTAGATAATCCAAGAGGGGATGTTTCTTTTGAACATGTAAGGTTTGGATATAGTGACGATAAAATTTTAATACATGATTTAAATGCGGAAATTAAAGCAGGCCAGATGGTAGCAATAGTAGGACCTACTGGAGCAGGTAAAACTACATTGATTAATTTATTAATGAGATTTTATGAACTTAATGGTGGAGCTATTAAAATTGATGGAGTAGATACTAGAGATATGAAACGTGAAGATTTACGTAGTATGTTTGGTATGGTACTTCAAGATACTTGGTTATTTAATGGAACAATAGAAGATAATATAAAGTATGGTAGGTTTAATGCTACCAAGGATGATGTTATACTTGCAGCTAAAATAGCTAATGTACATCACTTTATAAAAACTTTACCGGATGGATATGATATGTTTTTAAATGAAGAGGCATCAAACATATCACAAGGAGAAAAACAGTTATTGACTATAGCAAGGGCAATAATATCTGATCCAGCTATTTTAATTTTAGATGAAGCAACAAGTTCTGTTGATACTAGAGTTGAGCTTATGTTACAAAAAGCTATGCAAAATATTATGAAAGGTAGAACAAGCTTTGTGATAGCTCATAGATTATCTATAATTAAGAGTGCTGATTTAATACTAGTAATTAAGGATGGAAATATAATAGAGCAAGGAAATCATGAAGAATTAATGGAAAAAGGTGGGTTCTATAAAGAATTATATAATAGTCAATTTTCCGAAGAGGCAGAATAAGTAACAAATAATAAATTTATATTGGAGGTGTTATTCATGAAAGATAAAGAACAAGATAAAGAAGAGTTTTATAAGAAAATACAACAAGAACAAATGTTAATAGATATAGATGAATTTGCTCATAAAATGCTTGAGGGAGAAGAGGAGAATATTCCAGGAAGTAATAAAGGATTAGATTAAAAATATAGTAAAGTGCACCTATAAATGAACTGCCCTTTAAAATAAATATAGGGCAGTTCATAAAATTAATTAAAGTATTTGATTTCACTTTTATACAAATCCTAATAATAGACCAATCATATGAATTAAAAAAGAAATAATCCAAGCTATTGCACATTGTATTACTACAATTCCAAGGGCAGCCTTTCTTGAGCCCAGTTCTCTTTTAATACATGCTATTGCAGCAACACAAGGTGTATATAATAATGTAAATATTAAAAATACAAATGCAGTAAAAGGTGTAAATAATGTTGATAAAGCTGATGTATTCCCGCCTAATAAAACTGTTAATGTGCTAACTACACTTTCTTTTGCTGTAAAGCCTGTAATCAATGCTGTGGAAATCCTCCAGTCTCCAAAGCCTAAAGGAATAAATAAAGGAGTTATTAATCCACCAATACTAGCTAACATGCTTCTACCAGAATCTGCTACGACATTAAGTCTAGTATCAAAAGTTTGTAAAAACCATATTATAATAGTTGCTACAAAAATAATTGTAAATGCTTTTGTAATAAAGTCTTTAGCTTTAGTCCAAATTAGTTGCCAAACACTTTTAGGACTAGGAAATCTATAGTTTGGTAGTTCCATTACAAAAGGTATTGGCTCACCTTTAAAGGCACTATTTTTAAGAAGTAGGGCAAATAAAATACCAACTATAATTCCGGAAAAATACAAAATAACCATAACTAACACGCGATATTTATTAAAAAAAGCATAAGTGAACAAAGCATAAATTGGAAGTTTAGCTGAACAACTCATAAAAGGAATTAATAAAATTGTCATTTTGCGATCACGCTCAGATGAAAGTGTCCTTGTTGCCATTATAGCAGGGACAGAACATCCAAAGCCAAGAAGTAAGGGAACAAAACTTCTACCTGAAAGTCCTATTTTTCTTAAAAGTTTATCCATTATAAAAGCAATTCTTGCCATATATCCACTATCTTCTAAAATTGATAAAAAGAAAAACAATACAACTATTATAGGTAAAAAGCTAAGAACGCTTCCAACACCACCAAAAATACCATCAATTACAAGTGATTTTACTGTTGGATTAAGTCCATAAGAGGTTAATGCAGTGTCACAAATATTTGTAAACCAGTTTATTCCATAAGTTAGTAAATCTGAAAATGTAGCACCTATTACATTAAAAGTAAGCCAAAATACAATTGCAATAATAGCAATAAAGGAAGGAAGTGCTGTATACTTTCCAGTAAGTATGTTATCTATTTTTATACTTCGTTTATGAGATTTACTTTCTCGGGCCTTTATAACAGTATTATCGCATACTCTGTTAATAAAGCTAAAGCGCATATCTGCCAGAGCAGCTTGTCTATCCTTTCCAGTTTCATTTTCCATTTCAATTATAATATGATTTAGCATTTGTTTTTCATTAGTATCTAGTTTTAAAGCTTCTAAAATAATGTGATCTCCTTCAACTAGTTTTGTAGCTGCAAATCTTTCTGGGATATGTGCATTTTTAGAGTGATCATCGGTTAAATGTATTATTGCATGAATGCATCTATGGATTGCGGCTTGTTCATCAGAAATTTTTTCATCACAAAAATCTAACCGTCCAGGACACTCATTGTATCTGGCTACGTGAATAGCATGTTCTATTAGTTCATCAATACCCATATTTTTTGAAGCTGATATTGGGACAACTGGAATTCCAAGAGTTTCTTCCAATAAATTAACTTTAATTGTACCACCATTTTCTTGAACTTCATCCATCATATTTAAGGCAAGAACCATAGGAATATCCATTTCAATTAGTTGCATAGTTAAATAAAGGTTACGTTCAATATTAGTAGCATCCACAATATTTATTATTCCCCTAGGACGATTATTAATAAGAAAATCTCTAGTTACAATTTCTTCATCAGTATAAGGAGAAAGAGAGTATATTCCAGGGAGATCTGTTACTGTAGCTTCAGGATGATTTTTAATAATTCCATCTTTTCTATCAACTGTTACACCAGGGAAATTACCAACGTGTTGATTACTTCCTGTTAACTGATTAAAAAGAGTAGTTTTACCAGAGTTTTGATTTCCTATTAAACCAAAGGTAATAGGTTCACTTTCACGTAATTCATTTCCTTTTTTACGGACATGATAAATGCCCATTTCACCAACTTGCGGATGTGGAATATCGTTAATTCTTTCTTTTAAATCTTCAGTATACTTTGTATCTTGAATGTCTTTAATTTCAATTTTTGCAGCATCCTGTAGTCTTAAGGTTAATTCATAGCCACGTAAGCGTAATTCTATTGGGTCTCCCATAGGTGCTGTTTTTATAAGAGAAACTTTAGTTTCAGGAGTAAGTCCCATATCCAGAAAGTGATTTCTTAATGCTCCTTTGCCTCCAACTTTTACAATAGTAGCAGTTTTTCCAACTTCTAATTCATCTAATGTCATTTTAATCACCTACCTTTAATTACTTAACTAATATAATAATTATTCAAAAAAATAATTTATTTGATTAAAATAAAAATTTTATTAGAAAAAGTTGAATTAAATTTGTTTAAATATACAAAAAAGAAATAGTTTAATATTTATTTTCAATAAAATTTATTACAAATATAAGTATAAACAATAAAATGAATGGAAATATCAGCAATAAAGAAATCTAGTATTTCAGATTAAGTATTATATATAAAATTATAAGATGTAAGAAATAATAAAAGTATATCATTGGAAATAAATAAAGAAGAAAAGATAATATTATAAATATATTATAAAAATATTTAGTGTAGCATAAAGGGAAAAAATAATATATACGAATATTACAGAAAATGTTGAAAAAATATTCGTATAATGTAAAATGCTAATTGAACAAAGGGATAAAATGTAATTATCTTTACAAATGGAGGGGAAAAACTTGTTAAAAAACAATAATAAATTAATTGCATTAATTACAGCACTTACAATAAGTGTAGGAATGGTAATGCCGTCTAGAATAGCAAAGGCAGATGAAATTACTAATGAAACTATTGAATTAGTAGATGAAGTTTCAAATAGTGATGAATCAAAAATGGATAGTGGAAATAAAGTAATTGATATTTTAAGCTTTAATGATTTTCATGGAAATGTTTTAGAATCAGGAAAGAATATAGGTGCGGCGAAATTAACAGGCGTAATCAAAGAGTATCAAACTAAAGATGAAGCAAGCGATACATATGGTGTTGTAACTGTATCAGGGGGAGATTTATATCAAGGTACAGCAATATCAAACATATTAGAAGGTAAGCCAGTAAATGAAATGATTAAAGAAATTGGAATGGTAGCTTCAGCTATTGGCAATCATGAATATGATTGGGGTTCAAATAAAATAAAAAATTGGGCTGATGAAGCAGGATTTGATTTTGTTGCTGCAAATTTAATAGATGAGACTACAGGTACAATACCAGACTATGCAGTTCCATATATTATAACAGATGTAGAAGGAGTTAATGTTGCATTTATAGGTATTGCGACTCCAGAAACATTAACAAGTACAAAAGCAGAAAATGTAATAGGATTGAAGTTCTTAGATATAATTGAGACTTTAGATAAATATTCTCAAATAGTTAGAGCTGAAGGTGCAGATATAGTAATTGCATTAACTCATTCACCAGCAACTGAAGATAGCAATGGAGTAATAACAGGAGAAGCAGCTGAAATTGCAGCAAATGCAAATGATATTGATGCAGTTATTGCAGCTCATAATCATAAATTTGTAGATGGATTTGTAACAAATATCAATAACGGTAAAGAAATTCCTGTTGTGCAAGCTGGTTATAATGGTAGAGGACTATCAGTGCTTACTTTTACTGTTGATGATAATAATGAAATAATAAGTATAGATGCAAATACAAGACAATTCTATGTTGAAAGTACAGTTAATGACTTCCCTATTGATAAAAATGTTGATGAAGCAATATCTAAATTTAATGATGAATTAGCACCAACTTTAGCAACTGAAATAGTTGATTTAGAATTTGATTTAGATCATGATAGATATGCTGGTGTTACACCACTTGGTATTACAGTTGCAGAAGCCATGAGACAAGCCGGAGGAACACAAGTAGCAATTGCAAATGGTGGAGGTATTAGAGCGCCATTGTCTAAAGGAATGTTAACACTAGGAGATATGTATACAATATTACCTTTTGATAATAATGTAGTTACTATGAAAGTAACAGGAGCTAAGCTAAAAGAATTAATTCAGCATGGAATTAATCCAGATGGCTTTGGATGGGGGCAGTATTCAGGTTTAACAGTTTGGTATGATTCAAAAACAGATGAAATAACTTCAATGAGATTATCAGATGGAACAAAAGTTGAAGATGATGAATATTACACACTAACAAGTATTGATTTCCTGATGACTGGTGGAGATAGCTATAATTTTGATGGACACATTGATCCAGTAATAATTGGAGAAATGAGGGATGTAATCATAAATGAATGGCAAACAAAGGGAATAGAAAAGTTAAATTATAATTTATTAATTGACGGAGAAGATACTACTGATATTGTTGCAGATGAAGAAGTAGAAGTTAAGCCAGAGATTACTCCAGAGCAAGTTCCTTCAGAAACTCCAGATTCAAATGAAAATGTAGAAAGTGATAAAGGAACAGGAAGTGTTGAAAAGTTACCACAAACAGGTACACCATTATCTTCAGCACAAGTTGTATTTATATCATTAGCTATAATTGCTGTTGGATTTGTTATTTTTAATAAAAAAGAAGAGATTGCATAAAAATTAAAGGTCCTATCATTTGATAGGACCTTTAATTTATAAATAAAAAAGGACAATCCTTTAAAAGGTTGTCCTGAAAATTACTTTAACATCATTACATTTTTAAATCTTGAACCTGCAACAAGGAATAAAGGTACACCTATTATAGTTATTACTACTAATTCTCCTAAAGCAACTTCTCCAATAGATAGAAGTAGTGGTAATCCATATAGTTTGTTTAGCATCCATCCAATGATGAGACCATTAAATAAGGTCGGCCAAATAGAAGCAACTAATAATTTTACTTTGTAATTTTTGATTACTTTACCTGTAAAATAGATAGCATATACACTTATAAATGTGGCTAATGTGCCGAATATAACATCCATTGGTCCATTAGGGCCTAAAATATTAGCAATTAAGCAACCAAGTGTAAGTCCTCCTATGTATAATGGATCAAAAACAGCAAGTAACACTAAGATTTCAGAAATTCTGAATTGAATATTTCCATATGAAAATGGTGCAATTGCAATAGTTACTACTGCATAGATTGCTGCAATTATTGCAGTTCTAGTAAGTCTTTTAGTCATATCATTTTTCATTTTTGAAAAACCTCCTAATAAAAAATATTAGGAACCTAAGGCTATAATAGATAGTATTTAGAAGTAAATAATAAGTTAAAACATCGAAGCTAATTAATTCAAAATATTATCTATTTAAATTTAATAATAAATTTTTACCTAGTTTTGTTTAAAGACAGGAGGTTCCCGAACTGTCTATATTTCAGAAATAAATTATACTTAATATTATATGATAAATCAAGAAGAATTATATTTTATTACTTCAATTTAAGAAAATAATATATAAAAAGTTAATATTTTAAAAAAAATAGTATTATAATTTATTAATCATATTTTTATATAAGGAGGAAAGTGGGTATGGAGTTTTTAGAAAATAAAAATAGGAAAGATTTTGAAAGGCATAAAAATAAAATTCAAGAAAATATAGATATGGGGAAAAATATGGGGGTAAATAAAATTAGTGCTATATTGGCAATAGCAGATGAATCTCAAGAAATTCAAACAAAATTAATAAATTGGCTATTATCTGAAGGATATAGGATTTCATTAAAGGAAGAAGATTGTACAATATTAACTATCGAATGGTAAAAAAATAATAAAAAAATAATTATTCATGAATATCATTATGAAAGCTGTCAATAATTACAGAAAAAGGAGTGATATTTATGAGTAATGAAATGCATGGTAAAGATAAAGAAGAAGTAAAATTTGAAAATAAGCATTTTAATAAAAAAATTTCAATTTTAGCAGGTATTATAGTTTTTGCTGTAGTTGTTAGTTTTTTTGGAGCATATATTATAAGTGATAGATTAATAAATCCAAAGTATTCACAAGAAAAAGAAGATGATGAAAAAACAGTTTATAATAATTCTAAAATTTTAAGTGATGATATGATGGTTGTGTTAATGAATGAAGGTGTTGTGGAAAAAGAACAAAGCATTTTAGAGTTTAAAAAAGAAAATTCTATAGTAAGTGATATTAATCAACAATTTGTTGTTAATTTTTATGAAGCTAATGGATATAACCTAGAATCTTTAGAAGATGATAAAGTAGTTTTTGTAAAGGAAGGAACAACAAGTGTTTTACAACCTAACAAATACTATCTTGGAGAAAAAGATGGATATTTTGCTATATATAAAACAGATGATTCAGGAAATTTAACAATTGAAGAAAGTGAAGATGTATATACGAATAATAGACCAATAAGTTTCTTACATGGTGATGACTTAGAGGCAATAAAAAATTTTAAGTATTCTTATGATACAAAGGAAGAAGCTATAGAAAAATTGTCTGCTTTTATTTCTTAAAAGTAAATACGTTAAATAAATACATATAAGGAAAATTTACTTTTAAGACGAAATTAAATTTTTAAAATTAATAAATTTGTAACCCAATCAACAACTCAAATATTTTAATGAGTTGTTTAATATATCTTTACACTAAAAAGAGATTATAAATAGAATTTGGTTTCTGTTTATAATCTCTTTCATTATAGGAAAATACACACCTGTATAACAAGATAATCATAGGGAAAAATATTAGCATAACCTACTAAGGAGGCGAAGAGATGAGTATTGTACCAAACTTCGATTATTTGTTAGTGATGCCAAGCGGAAATATAATAGGATTTCATGATGAAGAAACAGCAAAAGCATATATTAATAACTACTATTATTTTAGGACAAGAAATAATGATGTAGTAGGTGCATATGAAGATTTAACTGAGGATTTTGATGATATTGCAAATGTTCTTTGCTATAAAATTGGAGTAGAAGAAGGTGAGTGTAAATTATATAATACACGAGATATAATAGAAAAAATACAAGAGGAAGTTATTTTTTTTGATGAAAGAGAAGAGGTAATATCAAAATTATTATCTAATCATATTGATTTAAACATATTTGATTATGCAATAGATAACATATTTACTAATACAGAATCTATAGATATTATGGAACCATATGGAGATCCAATAACTGGTCAGTAATATTATAATGAAGAGTTATGCTTTATACAATGGCATAACTCTTTATTATTGAAAAAGTTATTTTAAAATGTTAAAGTATAAGTTAGATTATATAAGAATATAAGTTTTATAATTAATATTAAAGTTTTTAAGATACAAAAACATATTTAATCTATTTATTTAGATTGAGGGGGATAAAAATGTACGAATATATTAAAGGGAAGTATATTGGAATTAACAAAGATTATGTTATTATAGAAAATGGTGGTATAGGATATAAAATATTTACTTCAGGAGCTACTATGGCTGAAATGCCTAAAGTTTCGGAAGAAGTGATGTTGTATTTAGAACAAATAGTAAGAGAAGATTTTATTGGATTATACGGATTTAAGGATAGAGAAGAATTAGAAATGTTTAAACTGCTTATTTCAATAAGTGGTGTTGGAGCAAAAGCTGCATTATCATTACTTTCAATAAGTAGAATAAATAATCTAAAGTATGCTATTATTATGGAAGATGATAAGCATTTATGCAGAGCACCTGGGATTGGTAAGAAAACAGCAGGAAGAATAATTTTAGAATTAAGAGATAAAATCAAAACAGATGAAGTATCAGAAGGTGTTGATATTCAAGAAGGATTTGAAGATATCGTACCAAGTAATGCAAATTCAATTGGCGAAGCTTTAGGAGCATTATTAGCTTTAGGATATTCAGAAAAAGAAGCTGAAAGTGCATTAAAGAAAGTAAATAGACAGGAATCAGTTGAAAATATTATTAAGGAATGTTTAAGAGTATTAATGGGATAGAGGTGATATAATTTGGAGAGAATTATCACACCAGATGAAATTCTGGAAGATGGGAATGGTGAATTAAGTTTAAGACCTCAAAAAATCAATGAATATATTGGTCAAGATAAGGTAAAAGAAAGATTAAATATATTTATTACCGCTGCAAAGAAAAGAAATGAAGCATTAGATCATGTCTTATTATATGGACCACCAGGATTAGGAAAAACTACCCTTGCTAATATTATAGCAAAAGAAATGGGTGGGGATTTAAAGATTACATCAGGTCCAGCTATTGAAAGAGCAGGGGATTTAGCTGCTATATTAACTACATTAAAAGATAATGATGTTTTGTTTATAGATGAAATACATAGATTAAATAGAAGTGTTGAAGAAATTTTATATCCTGCAATGGAAGATTATGCTTTAGATATAGTTATAGGTAAAGGAGCAGCAGCAAAATCAATTAGATTAGATTTACCACATTTTACTTTAATAGGAGCTACTACTAGAATAGGTATGCTTACATCTCCTTTAAGAGATAGATTTGGGGTTTTGTGTGATATGGTGTATTATACAGAAGAGCAATTGAAAGAAATAATTGTACGTTCTGCATTTGTTCTAGGGTGTGATATAACTGAAGAAGGTGCATATGAAATTGCTAGGAGATCTAGAGGAACTCCGAGAATTGCAAATAGATTATTAAAGAGAGTTAGAGATTATGCAGAGGTATATTCTGATTCATTAATAAGTTTTAAAGAAGCAAAAGCAGCGTTAGAATTATTAGAGGTAGACGCTCAAGGGTTTGATAGAGTTGATAATAAAATTTTAGAAGCGATTATTGATAATTTTAACGGCGGCCCTGTTGGTATAGAAACATTATCTTATTTTATAGGGGAAGAGCTTGGAACAATAGAAGATGTTTATGAGCCATATTTGCTACAAAAAGGATTTATAGTTAGAACTGCTAGGGGAAGAACCGCTACGGATAAGGCTTATAGTCATTTAGGTAGAATAAGGGGCAAAAAAGTTACAAAAAAGCAAACTAGTTTTTTTGAAGGTTAGGAGATATATAATGAAAACAAGTGATTTTGATTTTTACTTACCAGAGGAGCTTATAGCTCAACATCCACTAGAAAGAAGGGATTATTCTAGATTAATGGTTTTAGATAAAGAAACTGGAGAGATAGAGCATAAACATTTTTATGATGTTATAAACTATTTAAATCCAGGAGATACATTAGTTTTAAATAATACTAGAGTAATGCCAGCAAGACTTATAGGAGAAAAGGCTGAAAGTGGAGGTAAAATTGAGTTTTTACTTTTAAAAAGAATTGAAGGAGATAAATGGGAGTGCTTAGCTAAGCCAGGTAAAAGAGCTAAAATAGGAGCTGAATTTGTATTTGGTGAAGGAAAGTTAAGATGTAAGGTTGTAGATATAATAGAAGAAGGAAATAGAATTATTGAATTTTCTTACGATGGAATATTTGAACAAGTTTTAGATGAGCTTGGAGAAATGCCACTTCCTCCTTATATAACAGAAAGACTTGATGATAAGGAAAGATATCAAACTGTTTATTCTAAGGAAAAAGGATCAGCAGCAGCACCTACTGCAGGATTACATTTTACTAAAGAACTTTTAGAAGAAGTTAAAGAAAAAGGTATTAATATAGCATATGTTACATTACATGTAGGACTTGGTACATTTAGACCAGTAAAGGTTGATGATGTAAATGAACATGTTATGCATTCGGAATTTTATCATTTGGAAGAAGAAGATGCAAAGATAATAAACGAAACAAAGAAGCGTGGAAATAAGATTATTTCGGTTGGAACAACATCAACAAGAACTTTAGAGACAATTGGTGATGAAAATGGATTTGTTAAAGCACAAAGTGGATGGACTAATATATTCATTTATCCAGGATATAAGTTTAAAGTAGTAGATAAGCTTATAACAAATTTCCATTTACCAGAATCAACATTAATAATGTTAGTTTCTGCATTAGCAGGAAAAGAAAAAGTAATGAATGCTTATAATGAAGCTGTAAAAGAAAGATATAGATTCTTCTCTTTTGGAGATTCAATGATAATAAAATAGAATACATAAGTTAAGAAGGACGTGAAGTTTTGAGTAAAAGATATACGTTATTAAAAAAAGACGGTAAGGCAAGAAGAGGTAGATTTGAAACACCTCATGGAACTATAGAAACACCAGTATTTATGAATGTTGGTACTTTAGCTGCAATTAAGGGTGGAGTTTCTTCAATGGATTTAAAGGAAATTGGATGCCAAGTTGAGCTTTCAAATACATATCACCTACATTTAAGACCAAGTGACAAGGTAGTTGCAAAAATGGGTGGATTACATAAGTTTATGAATTGGGATAGACCAATTTTGACAGACTCAGGTGGATTCCAAGTATTTTCATTATCATCAATGAGAAAAATTAAAGAAGAAGGAGTATACTTTAATTCTCATATAGATGGAAAAAAAATATTTATGGGACCAGAAGAATCAATGCAAATTCAAAGTAATTTAGCATCAACAATTGCAATGGCATTTGATGAATGTATACCAAATCCATCTACTAGAGAGTATGTTCTTCAATCAGTTGCAAGAACAAATAGATGGCTTGAAAGATGTAAAATTGAGATGGATAGATTAAATTCTCTTCCAGAGACAATAAATAAAGAGCAAATGTTATTTGGAATTAATCAAGGTGGATGTTATGAAGATATAAGAATCGAACATGCTAAACATATTGCTAAAATGGATTTAGATGGATATGCTATAGGTGGATTAGCAGTTGGTGAGACTCATGAAGAAATGTATAGAGTTATTGATGCTGTAGTACCACACTTACCAGAAGATAAACCGATATATTTAATGGGGGTTGGAACTCCAGAAAATATATTAGAAGCTGTAGATAGAGGAGTAGATTTCTTTGACTGTGTTCTACCAGCTAGAAATGGTAGACATGGGCACGTATTTACAGGGCAAGGTAAGATAAACTTAATGAATGCAAAATTTGAATTAGACGAAAGACCAATAGATGAAGGTTGTGAATGTCCAGCATGTAAGCATTATACAAGAAGCTATATAAGACATTTATTTAAAGCTAAAGAAATGCTAGCATTAAGATTATGTGTATTACATAATTTATACTTCTATAACAAGCTTATGGCAGATATAAGAACAGCAATTGATAATGGCACTTATAGTGAATTTAAAGAACAAAAATTAAGAGAATGGAATTGTAAAAAATAAATTCTAAACTATGTTTTGTGAATAATTTGTGAAAGTTAGAAATTGATTTGTTCATAGAATTGACATATAATTTTAAATAAAGTATAGTATTTAATACATAGTAAATATTACGATGTATCCTTAAAGATGAATGTGAAGGGAAGGGATTTTTAAATGGCACAATTATTAGCTACACTATTACCTTTAGTAGCAATGTTTGCAATTATGTACTTTTTATTAATAGTTCCAGAAAAGAAGAGAACAAAGAAGTATAATACAATGTTATCAGAATTAAAAGTAAATGACGAAGTTTTAACAAGAGGCGGAATAGTTGGAAAAATTATAACAATCGAAGAAGATCAAATGGTTATCCAATCAGGTCCAGATAGAGTAAGATTTAGAATTACTAAGAATGCTATAGCTCAAAAATTAAGCAAAGACGTTGCATAATTAAAGAATAATACCCCCTTTTAGGTCATAGAATGAACTAAAAGGGGGTGTTTTTATGGAGTGGAAAGACTATTTTAATAATGTTCTAAAAGGTGTAGTGGGAGCTATAGCAGTAGTAACAGTGTTAACTGCAATTTTATCTTTAGTTATGTCTTTTGTAGACATTAGTTCAGGAATGTTTAGTGCCATTTATGTAGTTATAACTAGTATTAGCTTAATATTTGGAACAATATTTGCAGCAAAACTATATGGTCATAAGGGTTGGCTAGTAGGACTTTCTGTAGGAGTTTTATTTTACATATCCTTATATGCTATTGGAGTTTTATTTGGAGCAGAAGCTACATTGGGATTATATGATTTGATGAAATTTTCACTTTGTGTAGTTGTTGGCATTCTTTCTGGGATGTTAGGCATTAATTTAGGAAGTGACTAAAGAGAAAAGGAGCTATGTTATAGGCATAGCTCCTTTAATTTATGTATATATAATAATTATAACATTAAATAAAAATAAAATATATAATATGAAAAAAGATTTGTTAAAATGCACAAAAAATATAAAAAAGGTAGAAATAAACCATGGGAATACTTTACAATAAGAATGTAAAGTAAATTTAAAAGATAATATAGATATTTGGAAACGATTTCTCAAATAGATATTTTCTTTTAAATTAAAAAATAGGGAGGAGAAATTTATGAAAAAAAGGGGATTAATGAAGTACAAATGGCAAGTAGCAGTAATGATGTTAGTATTATTTTGTCTAAATCTGGTACCGTTTCCTAACGGTGCGAGTGATGTTTTGGCTGAAACAGTATTAAAAAGCCCAGTAGTTAATAGTGATGGAACTGTTACTTTTAATTATCAAGGTGATGGAACAGAAAATGCTATAAAGGTAAAGGGTGAATTTAGTGGTTGGAATACAATTGATATGATAAAAGGTGAAAATAATATTTGGACAACCACAGTTGAGGGAATATCAGGAATAAATGAATATGGAATTGTGACTTGGGCAGATACAACTACTGATGATATTAATGGTGATTGGAAGGGTGATCCATTAAATTCATATAAAAAGGGTAATAATCCAGCAGTTGTAGTTAATCCACAGGTTAGTAATGGAAAGGTTACATTATATTATTTAGGTAATGGAACAGAAACGAGAGTTGCAGTAAAAGGATCTTTTGATAATGAATGGTCAGTTTTACATGAGATGATAAATGAAAGTAGCTCAAATATTTGGTCTGTAACATTAGATCTTGCACCAGGAAATTATGAATATGGAATAGTAACTTGGTCTCCAGACACAAGTAATCAAGAATTTGGCGATTGGCAAGGGGACCCATTAAATCCTAAGCATTCTGAAGAAGGTGATTTTACTTCTAATGCATTGATTTCAGTAGAAGGTGAATCAGAATTAAAAAGTCCAGAAATTAATGAAGATGGTAGTGTAACATTTAGAGCTGAATATGAAGGCGAAAATTTATATTTAATTGGATCGATGGTTGAGTGGAATACATCTAAAGAAATAAAAATGGAAAAAAATGAACAAGGCATTTTTTCTACAACGATCAACTTAGAACCAGGAACATATGAATATAAATTTAAACCATGTGAAGGTGATAATTGGGAAGGTGCATTTAAAGACTCGTTGAATACAGAAGTTAATGGAGAAAATTCAGTAATTGTTGTACCAAAGCAACAAGAGAAAAAAACAGTAAAAGTAAGATTTGTAAAAGAAGGAGAAACTAAATACGAAAACTGGGGATTTTGGACATGGTATCCGGGGGAAGTAGGAAAATTTGTTGAGTTTGATTATATAGATAAAGAAGGAGCATATGCGTTATTAGAATTACCAGCTAATGTAACAGAAGGTGAGCTGGGGATTATAGTAAAAGAAGGACAAAGTTGGGATAATAAGGCAACTGGAGATTTAAAATATGAACTCTCTGATCTAAATAATGATAATAATGAAATCGTTGTAATTTATGGTGAAAAGGAAAATCCAAAGAGTGTTATCCAAAGGGCATTTATAAAAGAATATGAAGAAATTACTGTAAATATTCATTATAAGAGAAATAGTAAAGACTATGACAATTGGAATATATGGGCATGGTTAGATGGTACAGACGGAGAAACATTAGAATTAACTTCAGAAGATAGTTATGGTAAAGTAGCAACTAAGGTATATGAAAACCTAATTAATGATACTAAGATGGGGTTCATTGTTAAGAAAACTGAAGGTGATAATGAATGGGCTGAAAAGGATGTAGATATTAACAGATTTATTGATTTGAGGCATGTATCTAATGATGGAACATTAGATATATACGTAACACAAGGCAAAGAAGCCTTTGGTTATCATTCACCATTAGCTTCAAAAGAAATAATAGATTTAGATGGACAGGTAAATGGTGATATGTTATATCACAATACTTGGGATAACCTATATAAATATCCATTTGGAGCAGTTGCTGAGGGAACTGATGTAACAGTTAGAATGCATGCACAAAAAGGTGATTTACAATATGCTAGAGTATTAGTAAGAAATACTAATACAAACAGATCAGACCTTTATAATATGGAAAAAGTATCGACAATTACTGTAGATGAAGAACAAGTTGATATATGGGAAGCTACATTTACACCAGACGAAATTGGAGTTTATGGATATAAATTTATTGCTGGTGATGGTGATACTGTAAAATACTATTGTGAAGATGGTAGCGAAGGTAAAACTGGAACTGTAGGAGATAAAAATGGACTATTCTTCCAACTTACTGTTTATGATAAAGATTATAAAACTCCTGATTGGATGAAAGAGGCAGTTGTTTATCAAATTTTCCCTGATAGATTTTTTAATGGTGATGAATCAAATGATACAGCTAAAGAAAATGCAAGAGGAGAGGAACCAATAGAAACTCATGAAACTTGGAACTCACTACCAGATAATCCGAGGTTGGGTGAAAATGGGATGGATGATATTGATGGAGCATATTCTGGTGATGGAATATGGTCAAATGATTTCTTTGGTGGTGATATTGAAGGAATTCAAGAAAAATTAGATTATTTGCAAGGATTAGGAGTTAATACATTATATTTAAATCCTATTTCTATGGCTTCTTCAAATCATAAATATGATGCTACAGATTATAAAACTTTAGATCCTATGTTTGGAACAGAAGAAGAATTTAAGGCATTTACTGCAGAATTAAAAAGTAGAGGAATGCACTTAATTGTAGATGGTGTATTTAACCACGTTGGTGATGATTCTATTTATTTTGATAGATATGGTAAATATGATACAGTTGGTGCATATGAATATTGGTCATATGTATATGATTCAATGAATAATGAGGCAATAACACAAGAAGCTGCAATGACTAAGGCAGATGCCTATTTTGTTGAAGATGGACAAACATTTAGTGAAGAAAAATGGCATTTATGGTTCAATATTAAGAATACTAAGGTTGATGTTGGAACAACAAATGAAAGATATGATTATCAAGGATGGTGGGGATATGATTCACTACCAGAATTTAAATCAGTAACTAAGGAAGAAGCTATTGAATTAGGTTTAGCTAGTGAAAATGACGAATTTGTTAATAAAGCAAGTGAATGGAACAACAAAGAGTTAGTTGATTATATCTACAAAGATGAAGATTCTGTTGCGAAACAATGGATTGATTGGGGAGCAGATGGTTGGAGACTTGATGTTGCTAATGAGGTTGATACAGTATTTTGGAATGACTTTAGAGAAGTTATGAAGGAGCATAATAGTGAAACGCTTATTTTGGGTGAAATCTGGGATGATGCTTCAAAATATTTTGTTGGTGATCAATATGATTCAGTAATGAATTATAGAATAAGAGCAGCGTTAATTGATTATTTAAAAAATGGTAATGCAACAAGATTAAATGATACATTAATGGCTGTTTATGAAGATTATCCAGAAGAAGCATTTTATGCATTAATGAACTTAATGGGATCTCATGATGTTGCAAGAGCAATTTATGTATTAGGAGGAGGAAGTGATTCTTCTGAAAGAGCTGAACTAGGAAATTATGATGAAAATCTAGGAAAGCAAAGATTAAAGCTTGCTGCTTTATTTGAATTTGGTTATGCTGGAGCTCCTACTATTTACTATGGAGACGAAGCAGGAGTTACAGGATCTAAAGATCCAGATTGTAGAAGAACTTACCCATGGGGTAATGAGGATGATTCATTAGTTAGTTTTTATGAAGCAATTGGAGCAGTTAGAGAAAATAATAAAGAATTATTTTCTTATGGAGATTTAACAACTTTATATACTGGTACTGAAGGAGTATATGTATATGGAAGAAGCTATGAGGATAAACATGCTATAGTAGCTATTAATCCTACACAAAGTGATGCTAAAATAACTTTAGATTTAAAAGAATTTACTGGAAATGGTACTAATTTCATCGATGGACTAGATTCTGATTATAAAATTTCAGTTAAAGATGGAAAAGTTGAAATAACTATTCCTGCAATGACTGGTAGAATGATGACAAGTATAAATGTTATAAAATTACCTGATTCAGTTAGTAATATTACAGGAACTGAAGGAAATGGAGAAGTAACTTTAAAATGGGATTCTGTAAAAGGAGCAAAAGAATATAAGGTTTATTCTTCAAGTTTTAAGGGAAGTTTACAAATAGAAGTTGAGATAGTAGATAATACTGAGATTACAATTGATAAATTAACAAATGGTAATAGATTATACTTTGCAGTAAGTGCAATAGATAAAGATGGAAATGAATCACCTTTATCTTGGAGTGATGGATTAACTCCACATTCAGAAATTACATGGCTTGGTAATTTGAGTGACGTAAAAGCTGATAAGGTTGATATATCATCATCTATAAATGTTAATTCTGAAGTATATATAGAAAATGTTTCAAACGTAGAAGGAGCATCTGAAGGATTAGTTGGAAGATTACTAGTTAAATATCCTGGAGATGAGGAATTTACAACATTCAAAGGGACTTATTTAGAGGAAAATGGTAATAATGACGTATTTACAGCGTCATTTATAGCAAATAAAGCTGGAAAGTATGAATATAAGTTTGAGTTTACTACTAAAGGAACTTATGGATTTAATGACAAGGATAGCATAAAGTCTACAGAAGTTAAATCATTTAAATTAGCTGTTAATGATAATGTATCTCCAGCAGAAGCTATTGAGTTAAACACACCTGAAGCGCAATCAGGAGAAGTTAATTTAAGCTGGAATATTGTTGGAGAAAATAATATAGCTCTATATGAAATTGTTAGAAATGGAGTTGTAGTTGCAAGAATTCAAGATAAGTCAATAGTATCTTATAAAGATACAGATGTAAAAAATAAAACTGAATATAAGTATGAAGTAATTGCTTATACAAATGGTGGTAATTCAATTAAATCAAATTTAGTTGATGTTACACCAGATTTAGTTATGGTAGAAGTAACGTTTAAATTACATGCACCTTCATATACACCACTTGATGCTGTAATAACAATGCCAGGTGGAATGAATGGATGGGATGTAAACTCATGGGAAATGAGCAGGAATGGTGCTGTTACAGCTGACTGGACTTATACTATTTCAGTTTTAGAAGGTGAAGAAATTGAATATAAGTATGTTAAAGGTGGAGCTTGGGATCAAGAAGCATTAATGAATTATTCAAATCCAAAGGCTGCTAATCAAAGTAAGTATGGTTGTACTACTGGAGAAGGTGGTAATGAAAAAATTACAGTAGTTAATCAAGGTAATGGTAAAATGCTTGTTGAAAATGAAGTGGTAAGATGGAAGGATATGCCTGTAGTTGTGTTAGATCCATCAAATGGAAGCTATACAAAGAATGAAACTATTACAGTTAAAGGTAATTCAATGTTAGATCCGAACTTAACTATAAATGGTGAAAAAGTTGAAGTTGATGAAAACGGTAATTTTGTGCATCAAGTTAAATTAAATGTTGGTAAAAACGATATTAATATTCACATTGAGCCAACAGATGAAAATAAAAATAACCCAGATATATTTAATAATAATGAAGAAGCAATAGGATTTGCGACAAAAGATTTATCATTAGAAATAACAAGATTAGCTGAAGGTGAAGAAATACCAGGACCAACTATTAATGCAAATGATAGAGTTTTAAAGCTTGGCGATGAATTCAATGTATTAGAAGGCATTACTGCAAGTGATGCAGAAGGAAATGATATTACAGAAAAATTAGAGGTAATTGAAAATACAGTTGATACCTCTAAAGAAGGGGATTATAAAGTTATATATAAAGTAGTTGATCAAAATGGAAAAGAGGCTACTAAAGAAATTAAGGTTACAGTAGAAAAGCAAGATTCTGAAGAGGATGAAGATGATGATACATCTGTTGAAGTTAAGCCAGAAGAAAATGGAACTATAAAAGTTGATAAAATTACAGATAAAGATGGTAATAATAAAATTAATATTAGTAAGCCAAGTGATGAAGCTATTGTTGAGATTACTGATATAGAAAGTATTAAAAATGGTACTGGTTCTATAGAAATAACTAATGGTAATCAAACATTATTAATACCATTTAGTGTATTTGATAAGGAGTTACTTGTAGATGGTTCTTCTGTAATAGTTAAATTAAAGAAGAGTAATGATGATACTATTACAAAGGGCTTAAAGGCAGTAAATAAAGTTTATGAAATAGACTTATCTATAAAGAATAGAGATAAATCTACTAAGATCACAACTGCAAAGGACGGAAGAATTACAATGTCTATTACATTAACAGATGATGAATTAAAAGGATTAAATAAATCTAAATTATCTGCATTCTACTATAATGAAGAAAATAAGAAATATGAAATAGTAGAAACTAAAGTTGATGGTAACACTATAGTATTTACAACAGATAAAATAGGAAAATTCATAATTGCTGAAAAGTCAAGCACTGTTGATGGTAGTATATTACCTCAAACTGGAGGGACTAATAATATGTATTATATAATAATTGCTTTATTATGGACTGTAGGTGGAATAGCAATTGTATATAAGAAAAAAGAATTAAGAAAATAATCAAGAAAGCTCTAGGGTAACACTTAGAGCTTTTGATATGTAAACTAGGTTATATAATTTGAAGTATACGGAATATAAAGTAAATATACTTCTAGTAAATTAACTTTTATGGTAAAATCAAGATAAAACATAAGAAGATATGTTCATAAGGGGGACAAAATGGGTTTATTTAAAATAGTGGGTAATGCATGTATATGTATGTTAATAGTGTTTTTATTGGCTATAAGTCAAGTGATTTCACCTTGCATAACTGTAAGAGCTGAAGAGAATAGTAGAGAGTTAGAATTTAGTACTTATAATGAAAAAATAATTGATATAAAGAATAATGTACTAGAAGATAGTGATTTGATTGTGGAAAATGAAGAAATAAAGATTGAAACTGTTATACATAATACAAAATTGGTTGAGATTAATAGGGTTAAAATTGAATATTTTACAAAAAGTAAATTAAAGCCAATTAAGGTGGTTAACATAGATAAAATTTTAGCAGGAGAAAGTATAAATACATATATAGATTATTATTTTAATAAGGCTGGGAGATATACTATTGAAGTTAAAGTAAGTGGATATATTACTAAAAATAGTAGCAAGTTAGATAATAATACTATAAAAGAAGATAATATCAAAATAGAGAGTAATAGTAGTGTTGATATAAAAGTATCAAAAATGAAGGAATTATCTAAGGTTGTAGTTCAACAGGGGTATAATAATGGAGTTAAATCAGATGATAACCTGAAAACATTAAAAAATATTGTCAAAGAAAATGGAATGAAATTAGTTTTAAATGAAAACGTATTATCAAATCAAGTTTTAAGTGAAGCAAAATTATTAATTTTAACGCAAGAGTATATAAACATTGCATCTCAAGTTGAAATAAATTTAATAACTAAATACATAAGTGGTGGAGGAAATCTTATAATAACATCTAGTTCAGATATTTATGATGAAAATTCAAATTGTGAATATGCTAAGAAAGGAAATCATATTTTAGAAGCAATTGGGGCAAAAATACGATTAAATGATGATCAAGCTATTGATAATGATATAAATGATGGAGAAAATTATAATTTAAGTTTTAATAAATATAATATAGAAAGCGAATTATTAGTAGGAATTGATGTAGATAAGAAATTTAAATTTTTTAATGGATCAACTTTAATTATTCCTTCATCAAGTGATAATATAGAAGTATTAATCGAAGGTCATGAAAGTACTTATGGACATTATTATGATAAGCAAAATGATAATGTTTCAGTAAATAAGGGAGAAGTAGTAGGACTAGCTATCGAAACATTAGATAATAATTCGAAGATAGTTATATCAGGTACAAATTTTTATTATGAAGATGAAATTAGTGATAGCAATTTTTCTAATTATGAAATAACTAATATGCTTTTAAGATATTTAGCGCCAGTACCTAAAATAGAATTAAGTTCAATTTTGTCTGTTAAAATTGATAAAAATAGTGATAATATACTGGATAAATTGGGAGAGAAAGTAATTGTTGAAGGCTATGTTACTGTAGCATCTAAGGCCGAGTCAAATAGCAATTTATTTAATAATGTTATCTATGTTCAGGATGATACTAGCGGAATAGAGGTTTATGGAGTTATAGAATCTAAAGTAAAGCTAGGTCAAAAGGTTAGAGTAACTGGACGTGTAAGTTCAAAATTTGGTAATGCGCAAATTAAATTGCAAGATGAAAATTATGATTTACAAATAATTGATGAAAGAATAAATTTAATATTGCCAATAGAATTTTCAACATTTGATAGTATGCAAGAAAAAAATGAAGGTATGTTGGTGAAAACTATAGGAAAAGTAACATCTATAGTTGAAAATATTATTTATATTAACGATGGAAGTGGAGAAGCTGTAGTTTATATAGATAACTTTATAGAAAATAGTATCAAATGTGATTTAGAATATGAATGGAAGTCAAAAATTAAAGTCGGAGATGTAATTTCAATAGTAGGTATTGTAGTTGAGGGTACTGATGGATATCTTCTGCTAGTAAGGGATTTAGCAGAGATAGTAAATATTAGTGATGAAATACAAGAAGATATTGAGAATGAAGAAATACCTGAGTTAGGAGAAAAGCCTGAGGTAGATGTAAATCCAGAAGTAGATATAAATCGTGAAGAGAATATACATAGTGAATTAAATAAAGAAAAAGAACATAATAACATCAGTAATGAAGAAATTGAAGAAAATACTCTAAGTCAGAATATAGATAAATATTATTTCTTTTTTACGATTGCATTGATAATAGTTAGTGGAAATATTTTTACATTGTTTAAAAGTGAAAGATATTAATATAATAATTAAAAAAGGAGAATTTAGTTTAAAATATACTTTAATGTAAGGTGATTTTAGATTGAATTCTCCTTTTTTATAAGTATAAATAAGCTAGAGAATATTAATTGATTTTAGCTTGTCTTTAATTTCAAATAGTTTATTTTCAAGACTATCGATTTTTGATGAAAGGATTTCACGTTCACTAATTTTATCTGTTTTACTTAATTTTGTGTTTAATTCATCGATATCAGTAGCTATTGAAATAATTTCTAGGGCATATTCCCATGCACTTTTTCCCATATACAAACCTCTTTATATAATTTATTTACTTGTATTTTATGAGGTAATATTTAATGTGTGCCAAATTGAGATAAAAAAATATTTAAATTAAGTGAAAACGATATAAAGAGCAATAAAAAGAAAGAAATCCAAAATAAAAAGGTTTAGATATAAGAAAATAAAGATATAAGGGGAAAAACAGTATACTAAGTTTCTTAGTTTATAAAGCTATAAAAATATAATTTTAATAAAAAATAATGTAATTATAAATGAATAAAAGATAATAGTAGATTTTTTGTATTAATGAATTAGTTAATATATAGATACATAAAGAATATAGAATTAAGAAAAAATAAAAAGTAAGGAGCTAAAAGTAATTACCAAAAAGTGCTTGTTAAAAAAAGACAATTTTTTTATAAAACCTCTTTACTATTTCTTAGTAAAGTAGTATGATTTAATCAAAGAAAATAATTATTGATTAGTAATAAATATTTAAAAATATTTATTAGCTCTAGGAGGAATTAATATGAAAATAGTAGTAGTAGGATGTACTCATGCAGGAACTGCAGCAGTAGTTAATTTAAAGGAACTTCACCCAGAAAGTGAAATTACAATATATGAAAAAAATGATAATTTATCATTTTTATCTTGTGGAATTGCATTAAATGTAGGAGGAGTTATAAAAGAAACTAAGAACCTTTTCTACAACTCACCTGAAAACTTAGCTAAAATGGGTGTTATAACAAACATGAAGCATGAAGTTTTAAATATTGATTTTGATAATAAAACGTTAAAGGTTAAAAATCTTTTAACTAATGAAGAGTTTGAAGATAATTACGATAAATTAGTCTTAACATTAGGCTCATGGCCAATAGTACCAAGATTTGAAGGTGGAGACTTAGATAATATTTTATTATGTAAAAATCATGACCATGCAGTTGAAATTATAGAAAAATCAAAAACCGCTAAAAATGTAGTAATAATTGGTGCTGGATATATTGGGGTTGAGTTAGTAGAAGCATTTGAGATGCAAGGTAAAAAAGTAACTTTAATTGATGCTGAAGAAAGAATAATGGCAAAATACTTAGATAAAGAGTTTACTGATATCGCAGAAAAAGAATTTACAGATAGAGGAGTTAACTTAGTATTAGGAGAAAAGGTATCTAAGTTTGAAGGAGAAAATGGAAAAGTATCTAAAGTTGTTACTGAAAAGGGAAGTTATGAAGGCGATTTAGTAGTATTATGTATTGGATTTGCACCTAATACTAAATTAGTACAAGGAAAGTTAGATACATTACCAAACGGAGCTATTATAATTGATGAATATATGAGAACTAGTAAAGAAGATGTTTTTGCAGCTGGAGATTGTTGTGTTGTTAAATATAATCCTGCTCATGATACAAGATATATTCCACTTGCAACAAATGCTGTAAGAATGGGAACTTTAGTTGCAAGAAATATAGTTGAGCCTACATTAAAATATATGGGAACACAAGGTACTTCAGGAATAAAAATTTACGAAAAATGTATAGCATCAACAGGATTAACTGAAGAAGTTGCTAAAGCTACTACTAAAATGAATGTTGGTTCAGTTGAATTAACTGATAACTATAGACCAGAATTTATGCCAACATACTTACCAGCTACTGTTAAATTAGTATTTGATAAGGATACAAGAAGAGTAATTGGTGGACAAATAATTTCTGATATAGATTTAACACAATTTATGAACACTTTATCAGTTGTAATTCAAAATGAAATGACTATTGAAGAATTAGCTATGACAGATTTCTTCTTCCAACCACATTTTAATAAACCATGGAGTATTTTAAATGCAGTAGCTTTAAAAGCTTTATAATATATAAAAATAGCCTATTTACTTAGGCTATTTTTTTATTGTATTAAAAAAGAAATATTTTTAAGGTTGTGTATAGTTTGTTATATTTAAATAGTATACGAGAGTAATAAATAATATGGAATAATTTTTTAGAGAAAAGAGTATATCTCATATAGAGAATAAAATTATGTAAAAGATAAAGAAAATATTTACTTTGGGTAATGGGTGATTGAGGATGAAAAAATGGTACAAGTTTTTTATAATTTTTATTGCTATATGGATAGTTGTGGCAATAGTTTTAAATATTAAGCTAGACAAAATAAATAGTAGAAATAGTAGTAATGAAAAAGAAGTAACTGAAAAAGATAATAGTAATGAGACTTTTAATAGCAAGTTTAAGGAGCAAGGAGAAATGAGAGGGGTATGGCTTTCAACAGTTAATAATTTAGATTGGCCGGAGGTAGGAAGTTATAACAATAATAAGATGCAACAGGAATTATTAAAGGAAAAATTAGATTTTATTGAAGATAATAATATGAATACTGTATTTTTTCAAGTAAGACCTATGGGAGATGCTTTATATGAGTCAGAGTATTCTCCATGGTCAAAATATTTAACTGGAGAATTGGGAAAGGACCCTGGATATGATCCATTAGAATTTGCAATAAAAGAAGCTCATAAAAGAGGAATTGAAATACAAGCTTGGTTTAATCCATTTAGAATAGATAGTAATTTAGAAAAATTTAATTTAGATAATTATATAAATGAATTACCAGAAGGTAGTCCTTTAAAAGAAAATAAAGACTGGATTGTAAAATATGATAAATATAGTTATTTAGATATTGGAATACCAGAGGTAAGGCAATATGTAATAGATTTAATTTTAGAAGTAGTGGATAAATACAATATAGATGGAGTTGTGCTTGATGATTATTTTTACCCTTATCCAGTTAATGGATTAGAGTTTTCAGATGATGAAACATATAAAAAGTATGGTGAAGGATTTTTTACAAAGGAAGAATGGAGAAGAAATAATGTAGATACATTTATTAGTGAACTAAATAATGCAATAAAATCAAAAGATTCTACCCTGAAATTTGGAGTAAGTCCATTTGGAATATGGAGAAATGGGGAGTCAGTTGGAGGTAGTGCAACAAGTGGATTAAGTAGTTATGATGATGTTTATGTAGATTCAAGGAAGTGGATAAAAGAAGGATATATTGATTATATTATTCCACAAATATACTGGCAGTTTGATAATAAAAATGCACCTTATTCTATTCTTGTTGATTGGTGGGCTAAGCAAGTTGAAGGAACAAATGTAGAGCTATATATAGGAAATGCTGTTTATAAAATAAATGATTCAACTTATGGAGATGCATGGTTAAATGAAAATGAGGTAATAAATCAAATTAGATATTCAAGAACAATATCTAATGTTAAAGGTAACTGTTTCTTTAGATTAGGTAGTTTAGAAGAGAATCGATTAGGATTTACAGATGAATTAAAAGAATTTTATGAAAAAAATCAATAGAATATTTGACAAAAAATAGAAATAATGATATTATTATCTCATAATGATAGTAAATTTAATTCGTTTAACAAAGGCAATGGGGCCTTAAGGTTATCTTAAGGTACTGTTGTCTTTTTTACATTTAAATTTCTATTATCTTTTTGATATTACTTCAAAAAGCTAAACCCTTAAAATTTTTATATAGTTTGCAAAGCACTTATTTAAAAATAAATTAGTAAAATGTAACCCCTAAAATTAAATTGCCTAAGTGATAAATAAGTGCTTTGTAATATATAAGTATTGGTATATTATTTATTAATTATTTATAGTAGAGTAGTATAAAAATTAATTGGTTTAGTATTAAAACTTAATTAATAATAACTATTTCTATTTAAATTATTAGTTTTTGATTATTTGCATAGATTAATAGAAAATTAATTATGATTAAGTAGTTGCTATTATTTTACCAAGATCTTTTAGATCATACCCACCAATTCCTTGTAGCTCATTTTTAAATTTATCAGAAGATAAAATGGAAATAATATTTTGATAAATTGGATTATTTAAATCACTTTTTTTTATAATCAAATCATATCTTTCAGTCTGAATTGGTATAAAATCAATAGTTTCGACTTGCATAGAAGCTTTTTTATTGCCAATTCCAACATTTGCATCTCCACGACCAACTGTACTTGCAACGGCTAAATGCGAAGTTTCTTCATTATAATATCCATTTATACAGTTTGGATCAATATTAAGTAATCTTAGCTTTTCATCAAGTAAGACTCTAACACCGCTACCTTTTTCTCTGTTAACAAATTTAATTTTATTATTAATTAAATCTTCAAAAGATTTTATATTTAATGGATTTCCTTTAGCAACATAAAAACCTTGTAATCTATAGGCTAAATTGATAAGTACGCAAGATGTTCCAGGAACAAGTCTTTTAACATAATCTACATTATAGTTATCATTGTCACCATCCCAAAGGTGACATGAAGCTATAGAAACTTTATTGTTATATAAATCATACAAGCCGTTATAACTCCCTTTGTAGGAGCGTAAAACAGTAAAATCAGGATATAGCTCTTCTATGTATCTTGCTAAAATATCTAATAAGATATCTTGACCAGAAATTATAATTTCGTTAGTAGATTGATTGCTTAATGTAATAGAATTATGAGTTTTCTGCTTGGGTATATTAGCTTTTGATTCAAATGTATTATTTTGAGATTCAGTATATTTTAGCTGCTTAGAGCCAATTTTTTGATTGCGTATATATTCTTCTACATCATGCATATCAATTCTAATTTTTTTCCCTATTTTATAGCTTGGCAATTCACCGCGTTTTATAAGTTCATAAACAGTATTTTTCGTTATTTTTAGTAATTCTGACACTTCTAGTGGAGTCAAAGAAGATTTTAAGTCCATGTTATCCCTCCTATATATTATGATAATTTTAGCATTATTAATAAATAAATTGCAAGAATTAACGATATATGATACTATCTATTTGTATCAAACATGACAAAACTAAACAAAACATAATAAAACATGTTTATTTAAAGGAAATGGAGGATGTAATAATGAAGAAATTAGGAATGATTTCAATGTTACTATGCTGTAGCTTATTATTTGTAGGTTGTGGTAAAGGTACTGAGGGGGAGAATACTAGTAAAGGTGATACAGAGGCAAAGGCTCCTGTAGAGCTAAATATATCTGCAGCTGCAAGTTTAAAAGAAGTAATGGCTGATTTAGAAACAGAATATAAGAAGAGTAATGAAAATGTTACTTTAGTTGTAAACTATGGTTCATCAGGTTCTCTTCAACAACAAATAGAGCAGGGAGCACCTTGTGATTTATTTATTTCTGCAGGGCAAAAGCAAATGAATGCATTAAAAGATGAGGGATTATTAGTTGATGATACAACAAAAGATTTAGTTGAAAATTCTTTAGTTCTTGTAGCAGCTAATGGAATTGATATTACTAGCTTTGATGATTTAAAAAGTGATAAAGTTACTCATATAGCTGTTGGTGAACCAGAAAGTGTTCCAGCTGGTAAATATGCAGATGAAGTATTAACAAATACAGGAATAAAAGATAGTATTACTGATAAATTGGTTTTTGCTAAAGATGTTAAAGAAGTTTTAGCTTGGGTTGCATCAGGAAATGCAGATGTAGGATTTGTATACTTAAGTGATGCATTAAGTAGTGATAGTGTTACTATAGTTGAAAATATTGATGAAGTAAATAATCATTCATCAATTACTTATCCAGTATCTGTTATAAAAGATTCAACTAATGCTGATGAAGCAAAGAAATTTGAAGATTTCTTATTTACTGATGCAGCACAAAAGATATTTGAAAAGTATGGATATAAATCTGTAGAATAATATTCTGTAGAGTTAAATTGAAGAAAGTAAGGTTATAAGTTATGGATTTTTCACCTTTATGGATATCGCTTAAAACGGCCTTTCTTGCAACTATTATAACTTCAATAATAGGGATATTTATATCTTATAAAATGGCTAATTATAAAGGAAGAGGTAGAGGATTCATAGATGGAATCTTCACTCTTCCTCTAATATTGCCACCAACTGTTATAGGATTTTTCTTATTACTTATTTGTGGGAAAAATGGATTTGTAGGAAAGATTTTTATGAGTTTTAATAAAAATATTATATTTAGCTGGAGTGCAACAGTTATAGCTGCTACTGTAGTTGCATTTCCTATGATGTATAGAACTTGTCGTTCTGCATTTGAACAAATAGATAAGAATATGATTTCAGCAGCAAGAACATTAGGTTTAAGTGAAACTAAGATATTTTTTAAAATTGCAATGCCACTTGCATGGCCAGGAATAATTGGTGGATTGGTATTAAGTTTTGCAAGGGCGTTAGGAGAATTTGGGGCGACTTTAATGATTGCTGGTAATATACCAGGAAAAACACAAACAATGCCAGTGGCAATATTCTTTGCTGTTGAAGGTGGAGATATGAATAAGGCTATGCTTTGGGTTTTAATTATAGTTGCAATTTCATTTATAATGATATTTTTACTAAATTATTGGTGTGATACTCAACAAAAAATAATAGGCAATAGGGGGAGATAATTATGAGTTTATATATAGATATTAATAAAGAATTATCTTCTTTTAATTTAGATGTTTCTATGGAAAGTAAAGGTGGTATTATAGGCCTTTTAGGAGCATCGGGTTCAGGAAAAAGTATGACGCTTAAATGTATAGCAGGTATTGAAAAAGCTGATAGTGGAAAAATAATAATTAATGATAAGGTACTTTTTGATTCAGAAAAAAAAATAAATGTAAAGACCAAGGATAGAAAAGTAGGATTTTTATTTCAAAATTATGCCTTATTTCCTCATATGACTATAAAAGACAACATTGAAATTGGATTAGATAGGATAAGTAAGGCAGAAAAGAATAAATTATCATCTAATTTTATTAAAAAATTTGGATTAGAAGGACTAGAAAAGAGATATCCATGGCAGCTTTCAGGTGGACAACAACAGAGAGTTGCACTTGCAAGAGCTCTTATTACTTCACCAGATATCTTGCTTTTAGATGAACCTTTTTCTGCATTGGATAATCACTTAAGAGCTACAATGGAAAGAGAGCTTGTAGAAATTTTAAAGGATTATAATGGGACAGTTGTTTTTGTAACTCACGATATTGCAGAGGCTTATAGAGTTTGTGATAAAATTATAGTTTTTGATAGTGGAAAGGCTAGTAATATTAGAGAAAAAAATCTTTTATTTGAAAATCCTTTAAGTTTTGCAGAAGCTAAGCTTACTGGCTGTAAGAATATATCAAAGGCTAAAAAGCTAGAAGATAATTTGATTTTAGCTGAAGATTGGGATTTAAAATTAAAATGTTCAAGTAACAATAGAGATACTGATTATATAGCAATAAGATCCCATAATATTAAGTTGTTTAAAGGGCAAGAAAATGATGAAAATGTATTTACTATGAGTATTGAAAATATAGTAGAAAATCCTTTTGATTATACTTTATATATTAGGAGCATTAAGTCAAATAAATCAAATTTAATACATTTTACTATTTCAAAAGAAGAAATGGTATTTGATATTAATGAAAAGATAAAGGTTAAATTTGAGCCAGAATATTTATTTACCTTTAAAGGTGAATAAATCATTATAGAAAATCATGTCATGAAGTTTGACATGATTTTTTTGTATTGTTATTTATTTAGATGATATAATTATAAATAAAGTTAGATATGTATAAAGGAGGAGAGGTATGTATAAAAATATTATTTTTGATTTAGGAAATGTAGTTTTAGATTATAATCCAAAGGTATATTTAAAGAACAAATTAAATGATACTAAAAGTGAAGAATTGGTATTAGATAGTATTTTTAAAAGCAAAGAGTGGCCGATGTTAGATAGAGGAACTATTACAGAAGAAGTAGCAATTAAAAATATAGTTAGTAGAAATATTGAAAGTAAAGATATAATAGAGTTAGCTTTTGAAAACTGGTATGAAATGTTAACACCTTTAAATGAGACTGTTGATATTATAAAAGAACTTAAAGATGATGGGTATAAAATATACTATTTATCAAATTTTCATTCAAAAGCATTTGAGATTGTAACAGAAAAATATGAGTTTTTTAACCTTTTTGAAGGTGGGATTGTATCATTTAGAGAACAGCTTTTAAAACCAGAAAAAGAAATTTATAATAGGCTTTTAGAGAGGTATGGTTTAATTCCTGAAGAAAGTATTTTTATAGATGATGTCCTTGAAAACGTTAAAGGAGCAGGTGAAGAAGGAATTAAGGGGATTCAATTTAAAAATATAAATGAATTGAGAAAAGAGTTAAATGAATGTGGTGTTTTAAAAAGATAAATACAGAAAAGTATAAATTGAAATTTAACTTAAAAGAGTACAATGGAGGAATTTTATGGGCATTTTATTAGAAGCTTGTGTTGGATGTTATAAAGAGGCTAAAAAAGCAGAGTTACAAGGAGCAGATAGAATTGAGCTTTGTGATAACCTAGGTGAAGGTGGGACAACTCCGTCTTATGGAACTATATATTTAGCAACGCAAAATATTAATATACCTATAGCAGTAATAATAAGACCTAGAGGTGGAGATTTTGTTTATTCAAATGATGAATTTGAAATAATGAAAAAAGATATAGTTATTTGTAAAGAGTTAGGTGTAGAAACTGTAGTATTTGGTATATTAAATAAAGAAAATAAGATTGATATAGAACGAACTAAGGAATTAATTGATTTAGCTAGCGGATTAAAGGTTACTTTTCATATGGCTTTTGATGAAATAGATGATAAGTTTGAAGCATTAAATCAATTGATATCTATGAATGTTGATAGAGTTTTAACTAAAGGATGTAAGACTTGTGCATTAGATGGTAAAAATACATTAAAGAATCTTGTGGAAAAAAGTGATAATAGAATTACTATTTTAGTAGGAGGAGGAGTTACTTATAAAAATTATAAAGAACTTTCAAATTATATAGGATGTAATGAAATGCATGGAAGTAAGATAGTAGGAACTTTAAAATAGTATAGTTTTTGAATGAATTTAATAATTTTATATTTAAGATAATAGATTTAAATATAAAAATAGATGTAAAATTTATTTTTAACAGTATGCTTATATAAATGAACTAATCAAATAAATTCCAATAAGTTCAACTTATTGGAATTTTATTTGATTTATACTTTATAGAATTTTTTTAAAGAAAATTTCTCCAACACCATCCTCATTAATCCCACATAGCATTCCACATTCAATAAAACCCATTTTTAAGTGCCATTTTTGAGGATTAACTGCATCTGTCATAGTTGAGCTTAATAAGGTATTTTGTCCATTATTTTTTAAATAATTTTCTAAAAATGATAACATAGATTTTCCAATGCCATTAGCTCTATAATCCTTTTTTATGACTATGTAACTTATAAATGGAAGATGTGTCCAGATATATTCTATTTTTAAACAACCAATAATTTTATTGTTATGCTCTGCTACTATTACTTCTTTCATATGAATTTTATTTTTTATAATATTAACATTTTTATGTAAGTCCAATTCTACACAGCTATTAAAATCTTTTTCTTCAGCAAATCGAATATTCATATTTAATTACTACCTTTCTATACACTATTTTACAATTTGATTATAGCCTATTTTTGCTATTTTATAAATAATTATTATAGTATATAATAAGAAATAAATTAAATTATAAGAAAAGGAATAAGATTATGGTACATGAATTAACAGTATATAAGTTAGGTAAATTATTAAATGAACTTTCTTCACAGTATGATGTGAATTTATTAGTAAAAAGAAAGTTAAGTGGAGGATTTATTACAATTACAGGTGAAGTAAATGTAGATTATATTCCAACTGATAAAAAGACTTTAAAGGGAAATAACATTATTGGTTTAAAGGTAAAAAACAACAGTGGAGAAATTGATTTAAAAATTACAGGAATTAAGGATACTTTATTTAAAGTTGAAGTTGCCCCTACAAAGTTTAAAGAAGTTAGTATTGGGGGATTATCTATAGATAAGATTCAAGAAAGTAAAGATGAGTGCAAAGTAAGAGTTGATGAAGATTTAATTTTTACAGTTCCTGCACCAAGCGAAGTAGTAGAAAAATTAATATAAAAAATAAATTAATAAATGTCGATGCTATTTAAGTATCGATATTTTTATGTTTTTATAAAGTCATAAGGAAAAGTAATTTTATAGTATAACAAGAGTAATTATATAAATTTTAACTTAAATTTCATAGTATTCTGTATATTTAAGATTAATAAAATTATGCTATAATGATGTAGTTGAAAAAATTAAGATATTGGGGGTAAAAGATTGAGTGACGATATTATAAAGAAGCTAACCCTTGAAATAAATAAGCATGAAAATTTAGAAGATAAAGAACTTAAAATAATTAAGTTCCAACTTTTAAGAAAAAGTATGATTTTAAAAGTTGTTTTAAGAGGTAAGGAAAAATTAACTCATGACGAAGAGGAGTTAATTAAAAAGATAATTTGTAAAACTTTAATGATAAGAATTACTGTTGAAATAGTATTTTATAGGGATGCATCGGACATAACTTTAGAAGAAGTTATACAAAATCACTGGATTGAATGTATTTCAAGTACTATTAAAAAAACTCCTTTATGTAAAAGTCTTTTATTAAATTGTAGAAAAGAAATTAATGGGAATAAAGTTACTATTTACAATGGATATGATAAATTAACAGATCATTTAAAAGGTAAACAAGGAGAAAAGTCATTAGAAGATACTGTAAAAGCAATGTTTGGTATATCTTGTAGATTTGAATTGAAATTTGATCCTGAAATGGAGATAACTATAGACTTTGAAGCTAGGGAGAAAGAAGAACGAGAATTATTAAGTAAAGCAATGCAAGCAAGAGTTCAAGAAATGAGTAACAGCTCTAGTGGAGGAAGTAAACCAGCGGAGAAAAAGCCTGCTGAAAAGAAAGCTTATGAAAAGAAAGAAAATGGATATAAGAGAGAGGCAAAAGCTGAAAATGCTATTTATGGTAGAAATATATCTATTGAAGCAACTCCTATTAATGAAATAAATGAAAGATCAGGTTATGTTGCAGTTTTAGGTGATGTATTTAAAGTTGATACTATGGAAACTAAAACAGGAAAGATAATTTTAACATTCTATATTACTGATTATACAAGTTCAATAACAGTAAAATGTTTCTTAAAACCACAAGAAAAAGATGAAGTTCTCGATAATGTTAAGAAAGGTTTATATTGTAAGGTAAGAGGGGAAGCAGTATATGATACTTACCAAAGAGAAGTTGTAATAATGGGTAGAGACATTTTAAAAATGAAAAAGATGGAGAAAATGGATGGAGCTGAAGAAAAAAGAGTTGAGCTTCATTGCCATACTACTATGAGTGCAATGGATGGAGTTACTCCAGTTTCTAAAATAATAGAAAGAGCTGCTAAATGGGGGCATCCAGCAATAGCTATTACTGATCATGGTGTTGTTCAGGCCTTTCCTGATGCACAGATAGCTGCTAAAAAAAATAAAATTAAGGTTATTTATGGTGTTGAAGGGTATTTAGTTGATGATGGTGTTCCATTAGCATTAAATGAAAAAGGGCAAAATTTAGATGATACTTATGTTGTATTTGACTTAGAAACAACAGGATTTTCATCTAAGAATGATAAGATAATTGAAATAGGTGCAGTTAAAATTAGGAATGGAGAAATTATTGATAACTTTAGTGAGTTTGTTAATCCAAGACGACCTATACCATATAAGATAATAGAATTAACAGGTATTAATGATGATATGGTTAGAGATGCACAATCAATTGAAGATATACTTCCAAGATTTATAGAGTTTATAGGAGATTCTGTTGTTGTTGCACATAATGCTTCTTTTGACTGTAGTTTTATTTCTAAAAATTGCAATGATTTAGGATTGAAATTTGAGCCAACTATAGTTGATACAGTGCCGTTATGTAGATTTTTATATCCAGAATTAAAATCTGTAAAATTAAATATTGTAGCAAAGCATTTAGGTGTAAAGCTTGAAAGTCACCATAGAGCTGTAGATGATGCTAAAGCAACGGGAGATATATTACTTGAATGTATTAAAAAAATTAAGGAAGAAATAGAAATAAATACTCTTTCAGAATTGAATAAGGTATTTTTAGAGAAAGTTGATATTAAAAAATTACCTACTTACCACATAATTATATTGGCTAAAACTCAAGCTGGGATTAGAAACCTGTATAAACTAGTATCTGAAGCGCATATAGATAATTTCTTTAGAAGACCTAGGACTAAAAAGTCAAGGCTTATGGAAATGAGAGAAGGGCTTATTATTGGTGGAGCTTGTGAGGCTGGTGAAGTTTATAGATCAGTAGTTGGTGGAAAAAGTGATGAAGAAATAAAAGAAGTAATGAGCTTTTATGATTATGTTGAGATTCAACCTATTGCCAATAATGCTTATATGATAGAAAAAGGTTCGGTTAAAGATGAAGATGAACTAAAAGATATTAATAGAAAAATATATGATTTAGCGAAGGAAATTAACAAACCTACTGTAGCAACTTGTGATGTTCATTTCTTAGACCCTCAAGATGAGGCATTTAGAAGAATTATAATGGCAGGGCAGGGGTTTGGTGATGCTGATAATCAAGCACCACTTTATCTTAGAACTACAGAAGAGATGTTAAAGGAATTTGCTTATTTAGGAACTGATATTGCTAAAGAAGTAGTAATTAAAAATCCTACTGAAATTGCTAACTCGGTTGAGGAAAATTTAAAGCCAATTCCAGATGAAACATATCCTCCTAAAATTGAAGGTGCTGATGATGATATAAGAAATATGACGATGAATAAGGTACACTCAATTTATGGTGATCCTTTGCCAGAAGTAGTACAAAAAAGATTAGATAAGGAGTTAAATTCTATTATTAATAATGGTTATGCTGTTCTTTATCTAATTGCTCAAAAATTAGTTGCTAAATCTTATTCAGATGGTTACTTAGTTGGATCAAGAGGATCTGTTGGTTCATCATTTGTTGCAACAATGTCTGATATAACAGAGGTTAATGGACTACCACCACATTACGTTTGTCCAAAATGTAAAAAGTCTCATTTCTTCTTAGATGGATCTGTTAGTTCTGGTGCCGATCTTGAGGATAAGGATTGTCCTGATTGTGGTGTTCCTTATATTAAGGATGGTCATGATATTCCTTTCGAAACATTCTTAGGTTTTGAAGGAGATAAAGAACCAGATATAGATTTAAATTTCTCTGGAGATAACCAAGGAGATATTCATAAATATACAGAAGTATTATTTGGAAAGGGTTATGTCTTTAAGGCAGGAACAATTGGTACAGTAGCAGAAAAGACAGCATATGGATTTGTTAAAAAGTATTTAGATCAAAAGGGACTTGTGGTATCTCAAGCAGAAATTGAAAGATTGACAATTGGATGTACAGGGATAAAAAGAACTACTGGTCAGCATCCAGGTGGAATAATGGTTGTACCTAATTATACAGATGTGTATAATTTTACACCAATTCAAAGACCTGCAGATGACCCAACATCTGATGTTACAACAACACATTTTGACTATCACTCTATCTCTGGTAGATTGCTTAAGTTAGATATACTTGGGCACGACGATCCGACAGTACTTAGAATGTTACAAGATATAACTGGATTAGACCCTAAAACTATACCTTTAAATGATAAAAAGGTACTGTCTTTATTTACATCACCGGAAGCTCTTGGTGTTACAAAGGAGGAGTTAGAATGTGAAGTTGGTTCATATGGTTTACCTGAGTTTGGAACTAAATTTGTTCGTCAAATGCTAGTTGATACTCAACCACAAACATTTTCAGATTTAGTAAGAATATCAGGACTTTCACATGGTACTGACGTTTGGCTTAATAATGCACAATATTTTATTAAAGAAGGATATACTACCTTAAGAGATTGTATTGCAACCAGAGACGATATCATGGTTTATCTTATGTATAAAGGTGTTGCACCTAAAACAGCTTTTACAATAATGGAAAGCGTAAGAAAAGGTAAGGGGTTAACAGAAGAATTTGAAAAGACCATGAAGGAAAATAACGTTGAAGATTGGTATATAGAATCATGTAAAAGAATAAAATACATGTTCCCGAAAGGGCATGCTGTTGCATATGTTATGATGGCAGTTAGAGTTGCTTATTACAAGGTATATTATCCATTAGCATATTATGCAACATACTTTACAGTTAGAGGAGCTGACGATTTTGATGCAGATTTAATATGTAAGGGTGAAACTGCAGTTCATGCAAGGCTTCAAGAGTTATATGAACTTGGAAATCAAGCAACTGTAAAAGATAAAGGATTAATTACAGTATTAGAACTTTCTTTTGAAATGTATAAAAGAGGATTTAAAATGTTAAAAGTAGATTTATATAAATCTGATGCAACAAAATTCTTAATTGTAGATAATGCATTAAGGCCACCTTTAAGCTCATTGCAAGGGGTTGGAGTGAATGCCGCAAAATCTATTGCGGAAGCAAGAAAGGATGGAGAGTTTATTTCAAAAGAAGATTTAAGATTAAGATCAAAGGTATCAAAAACTGTTATTGAAACATTAAGCAATCATGGTTGTTTAGAAGGTATGTCTGAAACTAATCAATTATCATTATTTTAATATTATATATAAATAAGACTAATTATTTAATGAAAAATCATAAAATAATTAGTCTTATTTTATATTTTTTATTGTATAATAATTAAATTGGAAAAGAAAGGAGATTTTAAATGGATTTGTCAGTTATAGTTAATGGAGTAATATCATTATTTTTAATAATATTAGTAGGGGTATATGCTGCTAAGAAAAGAATAATAACTAAAGAAATAAATAAAGGTTTAACTAATATTCTTCTTAAAATTACATTACCATGTCTTGTAGTATCATCATTTATATTTGATTTAAGTGACGAGTTAAAAGATAACATTATTAGATGTTTTATATATAGTCCATTGGTTTTAATTATTTCAATAGTTATATCGTATATACTTCTTATACCAATCAAAGGTGAAAAAAAGATAATAATACAATTTGCAAATGTGTTTTCTAATTGTGGATTTATTGGCTTTCCTATAGTGTTTAGTATATATGGAAATGAAGGAGTAATATATGCTTCTATATTTAATTTATTTTTTACTGCTTTTTTATGGACATATGGAGTTATTTTATTTAATGGGAAAATGAAAAGAGAGGATATAAAAAAAGTATTGTTAAATCCAGCTATAGTTGCAGTGTTTATTGGATTAATAATTATGATTTTTGGTTTTGATATTCCTAGTGTTTTATCTTCTACATTAGATTTAGTTGGAAATATGACTTCACCACTGTCTATGATAATAGTTGGTGTTATACTTGGAAATGCGAAAATAATTTCATATTTAAAGGATAAAACAATTTATTATAGCGCATTTTTGAAATTAATAATTATGCCATGTATATTAATTTTAATTTCAAGGTTACTTAAAGATACTTCTTTAGTAATTAAGACATTGATAATAGTAACTGCAATGCCAGCTGCAGCTATGACATCTATATTAGCAGAAAGCTTTGATAAGGAAAGTGAATATTCAGCAGTAATTGTATTTATAACTACTTTATTTTCAGTTATTACATTTCCGATATTGCTTAATTTTATACTTTAGAGAAATGATAATTATTTATGAACAAATATAATATGATCATCATAGGATATTTATAAGTAATCTTAAAAGGAGATTAAAGTGAGTTATAATTCAATTTATGATATTATTGGATTGAACAATGAGGTAAATAGATTAGAAACTCAAGCTAAGCTGGGGTGGAGTAAAGAATTTAGAGCTCTTAAATGGTTAGGGCTAAAAGATGGAATGAAAATATTAGATGTTGGTTCTGGACCAGGTTCATATACTGAATTGTTATTAGAAAATTTACCTAATAGTGAAATAACGGGTTTAGAAATAGATAAAAATTTATTATCTATAGCAAAAGATAGGTTGAAAGATTATCCTAGTGAAAGGTTAAATTTTAAGTATGGATCAATTTTGAATAGTGGATTAAAGGAAAATTCTTTTGATTTTATTATTTGTAGGTTTGTATATCAGCATTTAGAAAAACCTTTAGCTGCAACAAGAGAAATATATAAATTATTGAAACCAGGTGGAATAGTTGCCATTATTGATTCAGATAGGGGGCTTTATGGGGTAAGTGAACCTGATATTTTATTTAAAAGTGGAAGAGGGTTTATAAGTCAAATAGAGAGAAGAGCTAAATGGAACAGAGAAATTGGTAGAAAACTTTTGAAAATTTTAAAGTATGAAGGATTTGATAAGTTAGATTTTGAAGCAGTAACAATCCACAGTGACTTGGTTGGAATACAGAATATTATTGGAGTTGATAATGTTCCTCCAGAATTAATCAAAATTGTTAGCAGGAATAATCCTAGATTGGGTAAGATAATGAAAATGTGCTGTGACAAAAAAGAAAGGGAAAATTGCACAATAATTTTTTTGAATTTAATTGCAAAAGGTCAAAAGCCTATAATAACATAAAAAGGGTAAGAACCCTTTTAAATTAATTATACCACCATTTAGAAGGAACACTTTTAGGTGTATAAATATTATTTTGAATATTTTTATTTATTTGTTTAGTAGAGTATGTATTAATGAAATTAAAAGATAAGCTTATAAATAATAATGGGATAATGAATAATGATTTTTTCATAATAACCTCCATAAAAATAAAATTATATAATATTAATATCCCACATATTTATCTTAATTATTTATAAAATAAAAGATACTGTAGAAAAATAAATTTTGCTACAGTATCCCTTTTTATGTTCTAAAGTCAAATTTAGTAGAGCATTTTTTGCACGTAACGACAATCTTACCTTTTCTTCTTGGAAGTCTTAATTTTTGACCACAATTAGGACATTTGGTAATCTTATAATCACGAAATTGAGTGTACTTTTGTTTTATTCTACCAAATAAAAATGAGATATTATTTAAATCATAGTTTTGTAAGTTATAAGGTATAGATTTACCGAATTTATTTAATAGTTTATTTGTGTATGTATAAAATACATTATATTCTTCTTTTCTTTTATATATTTTTTTTGAAAAAGCTCTATATATTGCATATGCAAATACAATAATACCTAAAACTCTTGTTATATCAAATATATTAAGTATAAAAGATAATAAAACAAGTACTATAGATAATAAATCAAATCCATAAGTACCATTTAAAAAGTTCATATAATCACCCCTAATTATATAAGTTTTTTTATAATTATAATATAAATTCAAAGGTTGTACAATTTAAAATATAAGAACAAATGGTGAATAAAAAATTAATAATAGGATAATATAAAATTGTAATCACTTAGTTACATGTGTAACTAATGATTGATTATGGGGCGTTGCAATAAAAAATGCAACGTCTTTTATTTTGTAGTATATAATACAAGTATAAATTGAACTAAAAAAATAAATGGAAATCCTATTTTAAATTTCAAATGTTTAGTTTTATGTCTGAAAGTATACATTCCGATTATTCCACCAATACTTCCACCTAAAAGGCATAAAATAAATAGTGTTTTTTCTTTTATTCTCCATTTGTTTGTAACTGCTTTTCTTTTATCTATACCCATTAAAATAAATAGTAATAGGTTTATTAATAAAAAATAAATAAGTTTTAAATTCATATAACCTCCTAAAAAATAAAAAACACTGAGGCATATTATTCAGTGTTTTTTATAGATTTACTTTTCTTGGCCTTTAGCTAATCTTACAATATTACTTTTATGTCTCCAAAAAACAAGTATGCAAGCAAATAAAGTTGCACATACATAATATTTGTCATAGCCAAGTAATAAAGTTGAGATAAATAAAGTTACACCAGCAGATAGTGAGCGAATTGAAACTATCTTAGTAAATAGTTTTAAACCAAAAAATACAACTGCTGTAATTAAAAATGGAATTGGTAATGCAACCATGAATGCAGCTGCAGAAGTAGCAACACCTTTTCCGCCTTTAAATTTTAAAAATATTGTGTAATTATGACCTAATATAGCAGCTATAGCAACTAATGATAAGCTTAAGCTTTCGTTAGTTTGTAAAATATCAGTCCAAATTAAAATTCTTGTTAATAAAACAGGAATAATAGCTTTTAACATATCACATATTGCAGTGATTTTTGAAAGCTTGTCCCCGGCAACTCTTTTAACATTTGTTGCTCCAATATTTCCACTTCCATAATCTCTTACATCTTTGTTAAGAGTTTTTTTAACTAAAATATAGCCAGTTGGAATTGATCCCATTAAATAAGAAAAAATAACTAGTAATGCTAACATGGGTACCTCCTTATATATATCTTTACATAAATATAATATTTAAGAATGTTAAAATATGCAAGTAATATTTAGTTTTTTATTTGTGGAAAAAATTGAAATATTAAAGGGTTATAATAACAACAAAGAAATAACCAGCATATAATACAATATAAGATAAATATAATGAGGAGTATTTTATGAATAGATGGGATGATATAGCTATTATTACATTTATTGCTTGTGACGCTGTTTTGGAAAATCTTAATTTGGGTAAAAATTTTTATAGGTATTTTTGTAAAAAAATTGAAAGTGGAGCTAAAGAGATAGTTGGTAAATTATCGAAATAATAAAAAAAATAAAGCTTAATTAAGTAAAAAATGGTAAACATAAATTTTAGATATTTAGGAAAATATAAAATATGTAAATAACAAGGGTGTAAATTGGGAAAAAAAGAAAAATATAATTTATATTTAGCTACTTTAGCATAAAAAATTAATTTTAATAAAATGCATAAAAAAATGAGGATAATACAAGAGTAAAAAATGTTGACAAATGCTAATAAAATGTCGTATTCTGTAACGGTGCGAAAAAATGTTTACGCATTTTTAGGATTGTATTAGAAAAACATGAGGTGAATTATCAATGGGAATAAGACTAGAAAACCTAGTTGTAAAATTTGGAGACTTTAAAGCAATTAATGACGTTACATTACAAATACCAAAAGGAAAGCTAGTTTCATTATTGGGTCCATCTGGTTCAGGGAAATCTACTACATTATTTACGATTTCTGGAATACATAAGCCTTCTAGTGGAAAGATATTTTTTGGAGATAGAGATGTAACAGGTTTAGAACCGGAACAACTTGGAATAGGGCTTGTTTTTCAAAACTATGCACTATATCCACATATGACAGTAAGAGAAAATATATTATTCCCTTTAAAAAATTTAAAGTGGGATAAGCAAGAAGCTGAAAAGAGAGTAGTTGAAGTTGCTAAAATAGTAAAAATAGCGGATCAACTAGATAAAAAGCCATCTCAGCTTTCAGGGGGACAACAGCAAAGAGTTGCTATAGCAAGAGCTTTAGCAAAGAAACCAGAAATTCTACTTTTAGATGAACCTTTATCAAACTTAGATACAAAGTTAAGGGTTGAAACAAGACAAGAAATAAGAAGAATACAAAAAGAAACAGGGGTTACAGCTATATTTGTAACACATGACCAAGAAGAGGCTATGTGTATATCAGATGAAATAGTATTAATGAAAGACGGAGCAATTCAGCAAGTTTCATCACCAACAGATATTTATATGAACCCAGTTAATAAGTTTGTTGCTTCATTTATAGGAAGTCCAGAAATGAACTTTATTGATATTGATTTAAAAGATGGAGTAGGAAATTTAGATACTTTAACAATTGAAAACTTACCAAAAAATAAGAATAAGGTAATACTTGGAGTAAGAGCTGAAGATTTTGAAGTTGCAGAAAAAGGACTTCAAACTAAAGTAGTTACAGTAGAGATATTAGGTAGAGAAAGATTATTAACTTTAGACCATAAAGGAAAAGAGTATAAAATGCTAGTTGATAAGGAATTCTTTATTGATGAAGGTGCAGACTTAACGATTAGGCCTAAGAATGGTAAGAGTTATGTATTTGACTCTGAAAGTGAGGAGTTCATAGCAAAATGTTAAAGAAAAATAGAAAAGGATATTTATACTTATTGCCTGCAATTTTAATATTAGGTATTTTTGTATTTTATCCTATAATAAATACTATTATTTTTAGCTTTGATGAAACAAAAGCTAAAGGATTTGTTTTTGGATTTGGATCTTACAAATACTTATTTCAAGATAAGAGATTTATACAATCTTTATTTAATACAGTAATTTATGCTGCTATTGTACCAGCTTTATCAGTAATTATATCTTTATTAATTGCAAATGCCTTAGCAAACATAAAAAATGAAAAGGTAAGAGGGATGTTCCAAAGTATATATTTCTTACCATATGTAACATCGCTTGTTGCAATAGGAATAGTGTGGTCATGGTTATTTAATTCAGAATATGGAATAATTAATTTTATTTTAGGTAAGGTAGGGATTAGCCCTATAAACTGGTTAAATGATCCTAAGTATGCGATGATAGCATTAATAATTTTTGCAGTTTGGAAAAGTTTAGCTTTCAATACGTTGATTTTAACAACAGGAATAGCTTCAATTAATCCACAATATTATCAAGCAGCGAAGATTGACCAAGCAACTAGTGGAACAATATTTAGAAAAATAACTGTTAAATTAGTTTCACCTATGATTGCATATACATATGTTATAAGTTTAATTGCAGCATTTAAGGTTTATACTGAGGTTTATGTTTTATTTGGGGGACGTACTTTAGATGGTGCAGTATCAACGGTGGTTAGATATATAATAGATAGATTCTATGGAGATCAGGATTTCCCATTAGCATTTGCAGCTTCAGTTGTTCTTTTAATTATTATATTAACAGTAACTTTAGTTCAAAAAACTGTAGCGCGTAATAAGATTCATTACTAAGAGGTGTAAAAATGAAAACTAAGAATAATATAAAAGCAGCCATTAAATACTTCTTATTAGTTGCCTTTGCTATAATAACGCTGTTCCCATTTTATTGGATGATAGCATCTTCATTAAAATCAAGCTTTGAAGTTATTCAAACACCACCAACTATGGTGCCTGAAAAGTTTATGTGGAGTAATTTTAGCACGGCATTTTCAATGGCTCCTTTTGGGAGATATTTTATAAATACAATAATAGTAACAGCTTTAAGTATTGTTACAACTGTAGTAATTGCGATACTATCAGCCTTTGCTTTTTCACATCTTGAATTTAAGGGAAGAGATTTAATATTTTCAATTTTCTTGGCTTCAATGATGATTCCAGGTGAAGTTCTTATAGTAACAAACTTTAAGACAATTTCAGCGTTAAAAATGATAGATAGTTATAGTGCATTATTTGTGCCATACATGGCTAATGTATTATACATATATATGCTTAGAGAATTCTTCTTAAAGATTCCAAAGCAACTTTATTATGCTGCAAAAGTTGATGGAGCAAGTGATTGGAAGTTCTTATGGAAAATAGTTGTACCTATGGCTAAACCATCAATAATAACAATATGTATTTTAGTTGGTATAAATTCATGGAATGCTTTCTTATGGCCATTATTAGTAACTAATAGTGATAACATGAGATTACTTGCAAATGGATTAACTGCATTCCAATCAGATGTTGGAAATAGATATGAATTATTAATGGCAGCTTCAACAATAATTACAATGCCGATAGTTATAGTTTACTTGTTCTTACACAAGAAGATTATGAATGGAATTTCTATTGGGGGAACTAAGGGATAATACAATAATTAGTTATGTAGGTGAAAGATATTTTAAAAGTTAAAGTATTAGCTGAATTTAGTACTTTTAAAGTAATTTATTATATAGTTTGGTTATGAAATTTATATTTTAACTTTTAATTATCTTTTATTATAAAAAATATATATATTTAAGGTTTTAGAGGTGAAACAAATGAAAAGAAGATTATTAGCATCTTTAATGACTGCAGTAGTTGCAGTTACAGCATTAACTGGTTGCGGAAGTAATAATTCATCAAGTGAAAAAGCTGAGATTGTTACTGAGTTAACACAACCAGTATCAATTGAAATGTGGCACTATATGAATGGTAAACAAGCTGAAATTTTACAAACTATAGTAGATGATTTCAATGCAACAAATGGAAAAGGTATAACAGTTACTGCATCTAGCCAAGGGAGTATTACCGATTTAAACAAGAAAGTTATTGCTGCATCACAATCAAATACATTACCAGCAATAATTAATGTTTATCCAGATGCTGCAACAGGATTAATCAATGAAAATAAAGTTGTTGATTTAACTCCATATGTAAATGATTCTTCAATAGGAATGAAAGAGGATATTGAAAATGATTTCATTCCAGACTTTATTAAAGAGTTATCACAATGGGGAAATAATAAAGTTTATGGATTACCTATGACTAAATCTACTGAAGTTTTATATGTAAATAAAAACTTATTAGAGCAATTAGGTTATACTGTTGATGATTTAAAAGATTTAACTTTTGAAAAATTAGCTGAAATTTCTCAAAAAGCATATGATGAATTAGGAATAGCAGGATTTGGTTTTGATTCAAGCTCGAATGCATTTATTTCATCATTAAAAGAAGAAGGTAAAGATTTTGTTGAGTTAGATGGAAAAATAAATGTTAATAATGATTGGGCTAAAGAATTTATGCAATTCTTTAGAGATAAGACTCAAAGTGGTGCTTTTAGAGTTCCAGGTGAAGATAAATTCTTATCAGGTCCATTTTCAAACCAAAAATTATTAGCTTATCAAGGATCATCTGCAGGTTTTGCACACATAAACACTAATGGTGCTTTTGAAATTGCAGTAGTAGAAGTTCCACATTTTGAAGGTAAAGATAAAGCTGTTATACAACAAGGTGCATCATTATTTGTTACAAATGATGTTTCTGCAGAAGCTCAATATGCAGCTTATGAATTTATAAAGTTTGCAACAAACACTGAAAACACTGCTAAGTTTGCTACTGGTACTGGATATTTACCAGTAAGAAAATCAGCTTTAGATTCTTCAATTGTTCAAGATGTTTTAGCTGATACTACTTCTTTATATGGTAAGATTTATGAGGTAGCAAATACTTCTTTAAATTATGCTTACTTTACACCAGCTGTAAATAATGCTCAATCAGCTAGAACAGTAGCAGAAGAAAAATATGCTTCATATGTTACTGGAACATCTGATGATGTAGAAGCAATGTTAAAAGAAATGAATTCTCAAGTTGAAACTTCTATAAGTCGTCAATAAAAGAATTAATACAATTATTACCCTACTTAGCTATCTAAGTAGGGTGTTTTTCTAGAAATTATTAATATAATTATCAATTAAGGAGGTAATTAATTATGAAAGAAAAATTAATGAAGGAAATTATTAATAAAATTGAAGAGTTTGAGACAATTGCAATATTTAGGCATGTGTTTCCAGACCCTGATTCATATAGTTCTCAAACAGCATTAAAAAGTATAATAAATAATACATATCCAGATAAAAAAGTTGTTATTTTAGGTGAACACTCTAAAAATTTAGAATATATAAATACAATGGATGAAGAAATTGATTTAGATAAAGAGTGCTTAGCTATTATTGTGGATGTTGCAAATGCTCCAAGAGTAGACAATCAATCATTTAATAAATGTGGATATATAATTAAAATAGATCATCATAAACCTTTTGATGCTCCTTTTGAAAATTTAACTTGGGTTGATACAAACTATTCGTCTTGTAGTGAAATGATATTAGATTTATATCTAAATAATTGTGATAAACTTAAGATTGATAAAAAGGGAAGAAAGGCATTATATACAGGAATTATTGGAGATACAGGAAGATTTTTATATGTTGAAAATCCTACGGAATTATTTAAGAAATTATCAAAAATAACATATGATTTAGAAACTAAAGACATATATGCAAATATGTATAGACGTGAAGAAAATGAACTTAAATTTTTAGGATATATTTATAGTAATTATAAGACTACTGAAAATGGAATGGCATACTTAAAAGTTCCTAAAGAAGTTGTTAGAGAATATAACTTAGAAACAATGAAGGCTGTTAGAATGGTAAATGCGCTTCAAGATACAGCTGAAATAATTAATTGGAACTTCTTTGTTGAAAAAGAAGAGAATGGTATATTCTGTGAATTTAGATCTAATGGGCCTAGAGTGAATGATATAGCAGCAAGTTTTGGTGGCGGTGGTCATATGTTTGCAGCAGGTGCATCATTAGCAAATTGGGAAAAAGTTGATGAGATAATAAAAGCTTTTGATGAAAATTGCAGACAGTTTAATAATAGTAAATAAAAAATATATATAGTATGATAAAAAAGTACCTAAGGACAAAATTTTAAATAATTGTCTTTAGGTATATTTTTATGTAAAAATATTTTCAAATAGTAATTTTATGGTATAATTAAATTATATTTACTTAACAGTAATATATTAAATTAAAAGGTGTAAATTTTAAAATAAATTCTTTTTATAGGGTAGATTTATAGAATTTATTTTAGATTTAGAGATGAAAAAGAGGATTTTTAGGAGGAGAGAAAATGGCAAGATTTACATTACCAAGAGACATTTATCATGGAAAGGGCTCTTTAGAGGTCCTAAAGACATTGAAAGGGAAAAAAGCTGTAGTAGTCGTAGGCGGCGGATCAATGAAGAGATTTGGATTCTTAGATAAGGTTGAAAGCTATTTGAAGGAAGCTGGATTAGAAGTTAAATTAATAGAAGGTGTTGAACCAGATCCATCAGTTGAAACTGTTATGGATGGAGCTGCTGTTATGAGAGAGTTTGAGCCAGATTGGATAGTGGCTATGGGTGGAGGTTCACCTATAGATGCAGCAAAAGCAATGTGGATTTTCTATGAATATCCAGACTTTACTTTTGAACAAGCTGTTGTACCATTTGGATTACCTGAACTTAGACAAAAAGCAAAATTTGTTGCAATACCATCTACTTCAGGAACAGCAACTGAAGTTACAGCATTTTCTGTAATTACTGATTATAAAGCAAAAATTAAATATCCTTTAGCTGATTTCAATATAACACCAGATATAGCAATAGTTGATCCAGATTTAGCGCAAACTATGCCTGCTAAACTTGTTGCACATACAGGGATGGATGCATTAACACATGCAATTGAGGCATATACAGCATCATTAAAATCTAATTTCACTGATCCATTAGCATTAAAGGCAATTGAAATGGTTGATGAAAATTTAGTTAAATCTTTTGCTGGAGATAAAGAGGCAAGAAATTTAATGCATGAAGCTCAATGTTTAGCAGGTATGGCATTTAGTAATGCTTTATTAGGAATAGTACATTCTATGGCACATAAAATAGGGGCCGTATTCCATATTCCTCATGGGTGTGCAAACGCAATTTTCTTACCATATGTTATTCAATATAATAGATCTGTATGTGAAGATAGATATGCAAATATAGCAAGAGTATTAAAATTAGAAGGGCAAACAAATAGTGAATTAACAGATTCATTAATTGAAAAAATAAATGAATTTAATAAGGAACTTAATATTCCAGCAACTATGAAAGAATATGGAGTTACTGAAGAAGAATTCCTAGCTAATGTAAAACATATAGCTCATAATGCAGTTTTAGATGCATGCACTGGATCTAATCCAAGAGAAATCGATGATGAAACAATGGAAAGATTACTTTCATGTACATTCTATGGAAATAAAGTAGACTTTTAATAGTTTGGATTTAAGACTTAGGAGTTAGTAGTTAGTGGTTAGTAGTTGAGGTTAAAATTCAGCTGAGTTGGATTTTAAAATATATTATTATGAAACTTCAAAAGTAGTTTCAATCTTAACTACTAACTTAAAACTACTAACTCTTAATTTTTAATATAGAGTGTTAATAAAAAATATTATATAAATACTTAAGAAAATTTTAGGGGGTTATTAAGGTGTATAAAATAACAAGTAAAAGATTATTAACTGAAAATATTTATTTAATGGATATTGAGGCTCCTAGAGTAGCTAGATCTGCTCAACCAGGGCAATTTATTATTATTAAAAATAATGATAAGGGAGAAAGAATTCCACTAACTATAGAAGATTATGACAGAGAAAATGGAACAGTAACTATTGTTTTTCAAACAGTAGGTTATGCAACTAAAGAGTTAGCCAAATACGAAGTTGGTGATTATGTAGAAGATTTTGTAGGACCGTTAGGTCAACCAAGTGAATTTATTCATGAGGAATTAAGTGAACTTAAGAAATCTAAGATTATATTTGTTGCTGGAGGAGTGGGGGCAGCTCCAGTATATCCTCAAGTAAAGTGGTTCTATGAACATGGTATTGATGTTGATGTTATTATTGGAGCAAGAACTAAAGACCTTATAATTTTAGAAGATGAAATGAGAAAGGTTGCTAAAAATTTATATATTTCAACTGATGATGGATCATACGGATTTAATGGAAGAGTTACAGATTGTTTAACAGATTTAGTTGAAAATAATGAGAAAGAATACAACCATGCGGTTGTAATTGGACCTATGATTATGATGAAGTTTATGAGTGCTCTTACTAAAGAATTAGGTATAAAGACTACAGTTAGTTTAAATCCTATTATGGTAGATGGAACAGGTATGTGTGGTGCGTGTAGAGTAACTGTTGGAAATGAAGTTAAATTTGCTTGTGTTGATGGACCAGAATTTGATGGCCATCTTGTGGATTTTGATGAAAGCATGAGAAGACAAACTCTATATAAGAGTGAAGAAGGAAGAGAATTATTAAAAATTGAAGAAGGCGACACACATCATAGAGAAGGTTGCGGATGCGGAGGTCATAATTAGTATGAATAATGTAGTTGATAGAATGAAAAGAATACCTGTTGTTGAACAAGAAGCAAGTGTAAGAGCGAAAAATTTTAAAGAGGTATGTTTAGGATATGATGAAGAGCGAGCTTTTAATGAAGCAAGCAGATGCTTAGGATGTAAAAATCCTAAATGTGTCAGCGGATGTCCTGTATCTATAAATATACCAGCATTTATATCAGAACTTAAGGAAAAAAATATAGAAGGAGCAGCTAAAGAAATAGCTAAATATAGTGCATTACCTGCAGTATGTGGTAGAGTGTGTCCTCAGGAATCACAATGTGAAGGTAAATGTATTTTAGGTATAAAAGGTGAGCCAGTAGCTATAGGAAAATTAGAAAAATTCACGGCTGATTGGGCTAGGAAGAATAACATAGATCTTTCTGAAAAAGAAGATTCTAAGGGTAAAAAAATTGCAGTAATAGGTTCAGGTCCTGCAGGACTTACATGTGCTGGTGATTTAGCTAAAAAGGGGTATGATGTTACAATTTTTGAAGCTTTACATGAGCCAGGTGGAGTTTTAGTTTATGGTATTCCGGAATTTAGATTACCAAAGGATGAGGTTGTAAAGCATGAAATAGATAATATTAAAAAACTAGGAGTTAATATTGAAACTAACGTAGTTGTAGGAAGAACAGTTACAGTAGATTCTTTAATTGAAGATGAAGGATTTGATGCAATATTTATAGGGTCAGGTGCAGGTCTTCCTAAATTTATGGGTATTCCAGGTGAAAATGCTAATGGAGTATTTTCAGCTAATGAGTTTTTAACAAGAGTAAATTTAATGAAAGCATTTAAAGAGGAATATCATACTCCAGTAAAAGTGGGAAAGAGAGTTGCTGTTGTAGGTGGTGGAAATGTTGCTATGGATGCAGCTAGAACTGCATTAAGACTTGGAGCAGAAACACATATTGTATATAGAAGAAGTGAAGAAGAGCTTCCAGCAAGATTAGAAGAAGTACATCATGCTAAAGAAGAAGGTGTTATCTTTGATGTATTAACAAATCCAACTGAAATTATATGCGATGAAAATGGATGGGTTAAAGGTATGAAGTGTGTTGAAATGGAATTAGGAGAACCAGATGATTCGGGTAGAAGAAGACCTGTAGTAAAAGAAGGTTCAGAGTTTATTATGGATGTAGATACTGTTATCATGTCTTTAGGTACATCACCAAATCCTTTGATTTCATCAACAACTAAGGGATTAGAAACTAATAAGTGGAAATGTATCATTGCAGACGAAGAAACTGGACTTACTACTAAGGAAGGTGTATATGCTGGTGGAGATGCTGTTACAGGTGCTGCAACAGTTATTTTAGCAATGGGAGCAGGTAAAAAAGCAGCTGCTGCAATAGATGAGTATTTAAGCAACAAATAACTACAAAATTCATTGACTTTTTAATAATAAATTAATAAAATTATCTTATCTAATGGCTAGCCGTTGTAATACTATCGATTCTTTGGTGTGAAGATAACAATGGATATGCCGCTAGATAAGAGAATTTAGTTTATAACTCCAAAGTTATTTTCTTTCTTTGGGGTTTTTCTTTATAATAATGGGAAGTAGCAGTAGGTGGAAAAATGAAATTAACTAAAGTGCAAAATAGGTTTATAAAAAACAAAAATATGGGCTTTTCATTAATGAAAGGAAAATCATTAACAGGAAAGACTATAACAGCTTTACATAGAGTTATAAATTTAGAAAATAATTATTGTTTATATAAAGATGATAAAGTATTATTTTTATCTTCAAATTCTAATGAATTAATTAATAATAATAATTTATATGAGAATATAAGTAAAGAAAGTGAATTTTATTCTTTATTTTCTTTAAGTGCCAGAAGAGTAGAGTTTAATTTAATAGATTCGTTGATAAAAGAATATTCAAATAAGTATTTGAAGTTAAATGGTTTGAATTTGGAATTAGTTTCTTTTGATAAAGGATTTGAGTTATTAAATAGTGTAGAATTTAATGAAAAAATGAATGGATTTTTAAAGAAATCAAAAGTTTTAAATAAAATTTCTGCTGAGGAGCTTTATAATGAAATTATGTGGATTAAATCATGTAATTTCACAAAAGAGGAATATAATGAAGTAGAAAGAAAAGGTAGAAAATATAGAATTATTAGAAATTCTTTTACTAGAGAAGCTATTTATTCATTAAAGAAAGTATACAATGATTTATTAATAGATAATGGATTTTATGATATTTATGATGAGACTAGCTTTGCAATTAAATATGCAAAAGAAAATAATAATAATAAATACACTCACATAGTTTTGGATAATGTAGAAAGTTTAACTAAAGGACAAATTGAATTTGCAAAAAGTATATATGCCAATTGTTTATATTCTTCATTTGTTTTTATTATAAATAATGATAAAAGCAGTGATGATATGTGTTGGCTAGTAAAAGGAAGAAAGTTAAAAACTCTTGGAGCTGATTTTAAAGGGAAAAGCTTTGCTTTTAAAAAAGAGTTTATTGACCAAGATAATATGAAAAATACATTTATTGATAAATATGAATATATAAATTTAAAATATAAAAATATTGTTGATTTTAATTTAGATAATTCATCGCCTAAAAAAGAAATTTATCTTAATGATAATACAGTCTTTTCTGAAGAGGAATTAGAAGAAGTTGATGTATATAATGACATAGCAGCAGGTAATCCTATTGAAATTAATGAAGAAGTGTTGGAGAAGTTCCTTTTACCAAAAGGATGGTTGGAGAAAGGGAAAGATACTTTTATACTTCATGTTAAAGGAGATAGTATGATCGATAAAAATATAAATGATGGGGATATGGTGGTAATTAAGAGACAAAATACTGCTTATAATAATGAAATCGTTGCTGCTAGTTTAGATGGTGAAGCAACGCTTAAAACATTAAAATTAAATGGTGAAGCACCTATGTTAGTTCCTGCAAATCCTAAATATAGTGAAATTTATTTAGAAGGCAAGGAAGTAAGTATTTTAGGTGTAGCAATAGGTGTTATTAAAAATAAGCTAAATTAATATATTATGGGGGGGCTAAAAATGATTTCTAAAAAGATGAAAACTATGGTTGAAAATAGTTCTACAATTAGGGCAATGTTTGAAGAAGGAAAAAGACTTTCAAGTATTTATGGAGAAGAGAATATTTTTGATTATAGTATAGGCAATCCTAATGTGGAACCACCTAATGAGATAAAGGATATAATTATTAAAATATTAAATGAAGAAAAACCTAATACAGTACATGGATATATGAATAACTCAGGTTATGAAGATGTTAGAGAAGCTATAGCTAGAAATATAAAAGAAAAAAATAGTATAGAACTAAATTATGAAAATATTGTTATGACATGCGGAGCAGCAGGGGGATTAAATATTATTTTAAAGAGTTTATTAAATCCAGGTGATGAGGTAATTGTATTTGCACCTTTTTTTGGTGAGTATATTAATTATGTAAAAAATTTTGATGGTAAAGTTAAGGTTATATCAGCAGATACTAATAGCTTTCAACTAAACTTAAAAGAGTTGAAAAATGAAATTAGTCAAAATACTAAAGCTATTATTATAAATTCTCCTAACAATCCAAGTGGGGTTATATATAGTGAAGATACTATTCAACAATTATCAAATATATTGAGAGAAAAGGAAGAGGAATTCAAACAGGATATATATTTAATTTCTGATGAACCATATAGGGAGATTGTATATGATAATGCAAAAGTTCCATGCGTATTAAAATATTATGATAATTCATTTATTGGATATTCATATAGCAAGTCATTATCATTACCAGGTGAAAGAATAGGGTATGTTGTTGTTAACCCTAAAATTAATGGTTTCAAAGAAATAGTTTCTTCATTAAATATAGCAAATAGAATATTAGGTTTTGTTAATGCACCATCTCTTTTCCAAAAGGTAATTAAAGAAAGTTTGAATTTAGAAGTTGATGCTGAGATATATAAGAAAAATAGAGATTTACTATATAATCATTTAATTAGTATTGGATTTGAGTGTATGAAGCCGGAAGGAGCATTTTATTTATTTCCAAAGGCGCCAATTAATGATGACGTTAAATTCTGTGAAGAAGCAAAGAAATTTAATATTTTAGCTGTTCCAGGAAAAACATTTGGATGTCCTGGATATTTTAGACTGTCTTATTGTATATCATATGAAAAGATAAAGAAATCATTGAAAGCTTTTGATAACTTAATGGAGAAATACAAAAAATAAATAGCTTTATAATTTGCAAAATTATTTATATTAACAATTATTAGTGAATAAAAACAATGAATTTAGGGCAAGTTTAAAATGGGGAACTTAAATGTTGCTTAGCCCCTTGTATTTATTAGTAAAGTATGTTAGTATGTATAAAGAAGTAATTTACTAATAGCTAAAAAATGTAGAGTGGGGCAGGTTCCCGCTCTTTCTATTTGAACGCAACTACTTTTTTAGTTGCGTTTTTACATATCTATTTTTTAAACTACTTGAAAATTGAATATTGCAAAGGAGGATAATTATGAAAATTGATGCCTTAGTTAATGAAATTTATGAAATGGTTAATCCCATAGCAGAAGAACTTAACTATGATATATATCATATCGAATATGTTAAGGAAAATGGAGAATTCTATTTAAGAATATATATAGAAAAAGATGGCGGCATCACTTTAAGTGATTGTGAAGCTCTTTCAAGAAGAGTTAGTGACCTTATGGATGAAAAGGATCCAATTAAAGATCCATATTTCTTAGAAGTATCATCACCAGGATTAAATAGAACTTTATTTACTGAAAATCACTATAAGAGATTTATAGGAAGAGAAGTAATGGTTAGATTCACTAAATCTATTGATGGGAAAAAGAATGTTAAAGGTATTTTAAAAGAAGTTAATGATGATAGTATAGTTGTTGAAGCAGAAAACTTAATGAATATTCCTAAAGATAAAATTAAGTCTGCAAATATTGAAGGGGAAATATAGTAAGGAGGGTATTTAAGATGAACCAAGAGTTTATAGGTGCTCTTAAAGAAATAGTAAAAGATAAAGGTATTAGTGAAGATTTATTATTCACAACAATAGAAGATGCATTAGTTGCTGCATATAAGAAGAATTATGCTGGACCAACATCATCAGCACAAAATGTTAAAGTAACAATTGATAGAGAAAGCGGTGAAATACACGTTTATTCTCAAAAAGTTGTAGTAGAAGAAGTTTTTGATAATGTTACTGAAATAGGATTAGAAGAAGCTCAAGAAATAAAACCTACTTATGACTTAGATGATATTGTTGATTTTGAAGTTACTCCAAAGAATTTTGGAAGAGTTGCAGCACAACTTGCTAAAGGTGTGGTTACTCAAAGAATTAGAGAAGCTGAAAGAAGCATAATCTATGGTGAATATAAAGAAAAAGAATATGATATTATTACTGGAACAGTTCTAAGAGAAGATAAGGGAAATGTTTTTGTTAATATTGGAAAACTTGAAACTGCAATTGGACCAAATGAACAAATTCCAAGAGAAAAATATAAGTTTAATGAAAAAATTAAATTATATGTTGTTGAAGTTAAAAATACTCCAAAAGGAGCTCAAATTATAGTTTCTAGAACACATCCAGGACTAGTTAAGAGATTATTTGAATTAGAAGTGCCAGAAATATATGAAGGTGTTGTTGAAATAAAGAGTATCTCTAGAGAAGCTGGTTCAAGAAGTAAGATAGCAGTTATTTCTCATGATGAAAATGTTGATCCGATGGGTGCATGTGTTGGACCTAAGGGATCAAGAGTTCAAAATATAGTTAACGAGCTTAAAGGTGAAAAAATTGATATAATAAAATGGAGCAAGAATCCAGAAGAATTTATCGCAAGTTCTTTAAGCCCAGCTAAAGTTTTAAGTGTGACTGTTGATGAAGAAAATAAATCTGCAAAAGTTGTTGTTGATGATAATCAATTATCACTTGCTATTGGTAAAGAAGGACAAAATGTAAGATTAGCTGCAAAATTAACAAACTGGAAAATAGATATTAAAAGTAAGTCACAAGCAGAGGCAGCTCAAGAAAAAACAGAAACAATAGAAGAATAGGGGGATTTTTTTATGAAAGTAAAGAAAATACCTTTAAGAATGTGCACAGGGTGCATGGAAATGAAACCTAAAAAGGAACTTATTAGAGTTGTTAAGAGTCAAGATGGTGAAGTTTCTGTTGATTTAACAGGAAAAAAAGCAGGTAGAGGTGCTTATATCTGTAAGGATATAGAATGCTTAGAAAAGGCTTTTAAAGCTAAGAGATTAAGTAGAAACCTTGATGTTGCAATAGATGAAGAAATATACAACAGATTAAGGGAAGAGATAGTTAATGAATAAGTTTTTTAATTTTTTAGGTCTTGCTAAAAGATCAGGGAATTTAATTGAAGGATATAGCAAATGTGATGAGCAGCGTAACAGAATAAAATTTCATCTTGTTATATTAAGTGATGATGCTTCTAATAGTACTAAAAAGAAGTTTAGAAATCACTGCTCAGAAAAGAAAATTCCTCTTATAGAAGGCTTTTCAAAAGAACAACTAGGAAACCCAATTGGGAGAGAGGAAATCAAAGTTTTAGCTGTAACTGATAAAAATATGGCTGAAAAGTTAATATCCTTATACCAAAATGAAGAAGGAAGAAATTAACCGGGGGTGATTTTATTGTCAAAGATTAGAGTATATGAATTGGCAAAAGAGCTTAATGTAAGCTCAAAAGATTTAATAAATTTATTAATGGAAGAGTTGGGTGTTGAAGTAAAAAACCATATGAGTGTAATCGAAGATGAAGATGCTACACTTATAAAGGAATTACTAGGAGATACATCAAATGGTGATTCAGAAGGGAAAAAGAGTCTTGTTGATGAATATGAAGAGGAACTTGCTGAATCACTAAATAAAGGTGTTAAAAAGAAAAAGAAGACTAAAAAAGAGTTAGAGCAAGAAGAAGTGGAAAGAAATGCTGAAGCTGCTTGTGGAGTAATTGAAATTGGTGAAACAGTTACAGTTAAAGAATTATGTGAAAAACTTGGAAAACCAACAAATGACGTTATTAAGAATTTAATATTCTTAGGTGTTATGGCTGGTGTAAACCAAGAAATAGATTTTACTACTGCTGAAAAACTTTGTGAAAAATATGAAGTGCTAGTAGAAAAGAAGGAAGAAGAAACTGAATTAGAAGCATTTGAAGAAGATACAGATGTTGTTGAAGAAAATTTAGTTAAGAGACCACCAATTGTTACAATAATGGGTCACGTTGACCATGGAAAAACTTCACTTTTAGATGCTATTAGACACGCTAAAGTAACTGCTAGTGAAGCAGGTGGAATAACTCAACATATAGGTGCTTATACAGTTTCTTTAAATGGAGAAAAGATTACTTTCTTAGATACTCCAGGACACGAAGCTTTCACTGCAATGAGAGCAAGAGGGGCTCAAGTTACTGATATAGTAATATTAGTAGTAGCAGCAGATGATGGTATAATGCCACAAACTAAAGAAGCGATAAATCACTGTAAAGCTGCAGATGTTCCTATGATAGTTGCAATCAATAAGATTGATAGACCAGGTGCAAATGTTGATAGAGTTAAACAAGAATTAACTGAACATGGTTTAGTTTCAGAAGACTGGGGTGGAGATACAATTTGTGTTCCAGTTTCTGCTAAGACAGGAGAAAACTTAGAAAGCTTATTAGAAATGGTTTTATTAACTGCTGAAATGCAAGAATTAAAAGCTGATCCAAATAGAAAAGCTAAAGGAACAGTTATAGAAGCTAAGCTTGATAAGGGAAGAGGAGCTGTTGCTTCTTTACTTATTCAAAATGGAACATTAAATGTTGGAGATTCAATTTTAGTTGGTTCTACTTATGGTAGAATAAGAGCTATGTTTGATGATAGAGGAAAGAAAATTAAGAGTGCTGGACCATCTATACCAGTTGAAATTTTAGGGCTTTCTGAAGTACCAGCTGCTGGAGATAGATTTATTGTTTGTAAAGATGAAAAAACAGCAAGAAATATGGCTGATTTAAGAAAGCAAAAAATTAAGGCTGATAGTCATCAAGCTTCAAATAGAGTATCTCTAGAAGACTTATATAGCCAAATTCAAGAAGGTAAAGTTAAGGAATTAGCTATAGTTGTTAAGGCTGACGTTCAAGGTTCAGTAGAAGCAATAAGACAATCATTAGAAAAGTTATCTACTGATGATGTTAAAGTAAGAGTTATTCATGGTGCTGTTGGAGCAATAACAGAAACTGATGTTACGCTTGCTGCTGCTTCAAATGCATTAGTAATAGGATTTAATGTAAGGCCAGATGGAAATGCTACAGTTCAAGCAGAAAAAGAAAATATCGAGATAAAGACATATAGAATTATATATGATGCAATTGAAGATGTTAAATCAGCAATGATTGGTATGCTTGAACCAGAATATAAAGAAGTTGTAAATGGTAAAGCTGAAGTAAGAATGACTTATAAGATTTCAAATGTTGGAACTATAGCTGGATGCTATGTTACTGATGGAAAAATTGTAAGAAATTCTGAAATTAGAGTTATCAGAGATGGTATAGTTATATTTGAATCAACATTAGCTTCATTAAAGAGATTTAAAGATGATGCTAAAGAAGTAGCTAAGGGTTACGAGTGTGGTTTAAGTGTAGAAAAATTCAATGATCTTAAAGAAGGCGATGTTATAGAATCATTTACAATGGAAGCTATAAAAAGAAAAGAGCTTTAAGAGGTGTTTTAGATGGCTAACTATAGAGGCGGAAGAATAAACGAAGAAGTAAAAAGAGAAATTAGTAATATAATACAAAATGAAATCAAAGATCCTAGACTTACTGCTATGGTATCAGTTACTGATGTTAAAGTAACAAAGGATTTAAGATATGCAAAAGTATTTGTAAGTATATTTGGAAAAGATGATGAAGAAAAGAACAACACTTTTGTTGCTCTAAAAAATGCTAGTGGATATATAAGAAAAGAAATAGGGCAAAGAATTAATTTAAGATATAATCCTCAAATTATATTTGAACTTGATGATTCAATTAATTATGGAATGCATATTGAAGAATTAATTCAAAAGGTAAAAGAAAAGTAATATGACTTTAAGTCAAATTGCAGAGTATATTTTAAAGGGCAAAAAAATAGGCATTACCTATCATGTATCACCTGACGGTGATGCTGTAGGTAGTGTCCTTGCACTTCTTAATGGATTAAAAAGTTTAAATAAGAATTGCTATGTAATCTCAAAAGATAGTTTATCAGATAATTTGAAATTTTTAAAAGGATCTGAAGAAATTCTTGGGAACGTTGTAGAAGCTACAAATGACACTGATATAGTAGTGGTATTAGACTGTGGTAATTTAGAGAGAGTAAGTGCAAATTTAAATGAATTCACTGGTACAATAATAAATATAGATCATCATCTTTCAAATGATAAATACGGAGATATTAATTATATAGATTCAAAAGCTGCAGCAACTGCAGAAATAGTATTTGAATTATTAGGATATATGGGTATTTCTTTTAATGATGAAAATAATAATACTTTAAAAGAAATAGGAACATGCATATATACTTCAATAGTAACTGATACAGGGGCATTCAGACATTCTAATGTTACTGAAAGAACTCATACAATATCGGCTGCTTTAAAGAAAATAGGTGTTGATAATACAAGCATATATCAAAATCTTTTTGATAATAAAGATTTTAGCAGAATAAAATTAATTGGAAAAGCTTTAAGCAGTATGCAACTTATATTAAATGGAAAAGTTGCGTTGTTAGAAATTGATAAAGATTTTACAGCAGATTTAGGAATAGATGTAGGTGATACATCAGATATAATTTCATATGGACTTCAAATTAAGGGTGTGGAAGTAACATTATTACTTAAAGAAGTTGAAGATGGCGTTAAAGCAAGTTTAAGAGCGAAAAGCTACGTTGATGTACGAAAAATAGCTGAAATTTTTGGCGGTGGCGGTCATGTAAGAGCTTCAGGGATAAAAATTAAAAATATATCAATGGAAGAAGCTAAATATGAAATATTAAATGAAATACAGAAAGAGTTGTAATAGATGAATGGTGTTTTAAATATTTTTAAACCTAAAGGAATGTCATCTTTTGATGCTGTAAGAATAGTAAAGAAAGTTGCAGGAACAGGTAAAGTAGGTCATACAGGAACATTAGATCCAGAAGCAACAGGGGTATTACCTATTTGTATAGGGAAAGCAACTAAAATAATAGATTATATTATGAATTCTGAAAAAGTATATGAAGTAACTTTAAAGTTAGGAATTAGGACAACTACTTATGATTTAGAAGGTGAAGTATTAGAAGAAAAAGATTGTAATCATTTAACAGATGTTGAAATACTTCAAGCTGTTAATAGCTTTATAGGAGAATACTCACAAGTTCCACCGATGTATTCTGCTTTAAAGCAAAATGGAGTTAGACTTTATGAGTTAGCGAGAAAAGGCATAGAAGTTGAAAGAGAAGGAAGATTGATTACTATTTATAATATAGAGGATATTAAAATCAATAATCCTTATATTTCAATGAAGGTTAGTTGTTCTAAGGGTACTTACATAAGGAGTTTATGTTATGATATAGGAGAAAAGCTAGGTGTTTTTGCAACTATGACAGAATTAAATAGAGCTAAAACATCAGTGTTTTCGCAAGAAGAATCAATTAATATAAATGATTTGACAAAAGAAAATATAAATGAATATATATTATCTATGGAAGAAGCTCTAGAAAAGTATGATAAAATTATTGTTCGAGGAAAATATGTTAATCTACTAATTAATGGAGTTAGAGTTGGAGATAATAGATTTACTAACGATAAAGTGATAAATCAGAAGTTATATAGAGTATATGATGAAGAAAATAATTTTATAGGTCTTGGTAAGAAAAATGATTTAGGCTTTAAAATAGAGAAGTTACTAATCACATAGGAGAAAAAATTAATGCTAATATATGATAATAACACTCTTAAAAATGAAGAAAAAAATAATTATATAGCTTTAGGTAGTTTTGATGGATTACATTTAGGGCATTTATCCTTAATAGAGAAAGTAAAAGGTTTAGCTAAGGAAAATAATGGGAAAGCTATAGTTTTTACTTTTAAGAATCATCCTAGAATTTTTCTTAATCCTAATTGCCATATTCAATTAATAATGAGTAATGATGAAAAGATTAAAGTTTTAGAGGAAAAAGGTATAGATATACTAGCATTTAAAGACTTTGACGATGAAATTATGAAAATGATGCCAGAAGAGTTTGTAAAATGGCTTTGTGATTATTATAAAGTTAAAGGTATTGTTGTTGGATTTAACTTTAAATTTGGATATAAAAATTTAGGAAATGTTGAACTTTTAGAAAAACTTCAAGAAAAATATAATTATAAATTATATGTTATGGAACCATGTATGATAAATGATGAGGTTATTAGTTCGACATTAATTAGAAATGAATTATTACAGGGAAATGTAAACAAAGTATTTAATATGTTATCTAGACCATTTATGTTATGTGGGAAGGTTGTAGATGGTAAGAAATTAGGAAGAACAATAGGATTTCCAACAGCTAATTTAGAAGTTAAAGGCAAAAAGCTCATTCCTAAAAAAGGAGTTTATTATACAAATGTAGAAGTAAACGGAAAAATTTTCAAAGGAATTACATCTATAGGGAATAATCCTACAGTTAATGGGATAGACTTAACAATAGAAACCTACATTTTAGACTTTAACAATGATATTTATGATAAAGAAATTAATGTTTACTTTATTGATAGAATAAGAGATGAAGTAAAGTTTAATAATATTGAAGAGTTAATAACTCAACTAAAAAAAGATAAAAAATATGCTGAAGAAAGAAATATAGCAATATGTCAAAATAATTTATAAACCTAGATTATTAGATAATAAATTCTAAATAGATTTAAAATAATAAATTATGTTTACAAGATAGACGGACTTTGCTATAATATTTCATGAAGAACCTACTTCTAAGATTTGAGGGTGATTTCTCTTTTCCTGGAAATAGGGGATAAAATTACTGGAGGTGTCATTATGGACGCAATAAGAAAGCAAGAATTAATCAAACAATACGGAAGACACGAAGGAGACACTGGTTCACCAGAAGTTCAAATCGCTCTTTTAACTGAAAGAATCAACTCATTAACTGGACACTTAAAAGTTCACAAGAAAGACCACCACTCAAGAAGAGGTCTTTTAATGATGGTTGGACAAAGAAGAGGTCTTTTAAACTACTTAGCTGCACAAGATATCGAAAGATACAGAGCAATAATAGCACAATTAGGCTTAAGAAGATAGTCTTTATAGAGCGGGTTTTATCCGCTCTATTATTTTAAAAAAATTAAAATTGAAGAACCGCAAAACCTGAAGGGAGGTTATTAAATGACTAATGTACTAGAAAAAAATATAGCTGGTAGAACTATGAAAGTTGAATTTGGTAGAGTTGGAATGTTATCAAATGCAGCTATTTTTATGAGCTATGGAGATACAGTTATTTTAACTAATGTTAATGCTTCAGAAAAACCAAGAGATGGGATTGATTTCTTCCCATTAAGTGTTGAATACGAAGAAAGATTATACGCTGTAGGTAAAATACCTGGCGGATTTATAAAAAGAGAAGGTAGACCTTCAGAAAACGCAATTCTTTTCGGAAGAGCTGTAGATAGACCATTAAGACCTTTATTCCCAAAAGGATATAGAAATGACGTTCAAGTGGTTTGTACAGTTGTATCAGTAGAACAAGATAACTTACCAGAAATTCTAGCAATTAATGCAGCATCAATGGCATTATGTCTATCAAGTATTCCTTTTACAACACCAGTTGCAGCAGTGCAAGTTGGTTTAATCGATGGTAATTATGTTTTAAATCCAACATCTAAAGAAAGAGAAGAAAGTATTCTTCAATTAACTGTTTGTGCAACAAAAGAAAGAGTTATGATGATTGAAGCAGGTGGAGATGAAATACCTGAAGACGTAATGATAGGTGCAATTGAATATGGTTTTGAAAAGTGCCAAGAAATTGTTACTTTCCAAGAAGAAGCTATGGCGAAGTTTGGTAAGAAGAAAGATGAACCAGTTTTATATAAACCTAATGAAGAACTTGCAAAAGATATAGAAGAATTTGCAGGTGAAATGATTAAAGAAGCTATGTGGATTACTGATAAAGATGAAAGAAATGCAGCTATGGATTTAGTAAACGATAAAATTACTGAAGAGTTTGCAGAAAAGTATCCAGATAACTTTGGAGATGCTAAAGAAATAATCTACAACATGCAAAAAGAAGTAGTTAGAGATATGCTATTAAATCACTCTAGAAGACCTGATGGAAGAGCATTCGATGAAATAAGAAAAATAACTTGTGAAGTTGATTTATTACCAAGAACTCATGGAACAGGTTTATTTACAAGAGGATTAACTCAAGTTATGACAGTAGCTACTTTAGGGGCTGTTGGAGATATTCAAATTATAGATGGTATAGGTGAAACAGAATCTAAGAGATATATGCACCACTATAATTTCCCAGCTTACTCTGTTGGTGAAGTAAGACCATTAAGAGGGCCGGGTAGAAGAGAAATAGGTCATGGAGCTTTAGCAGAAAGAGCCTTAGAACCACTTATTCCTTCAGAAGAGGAATTCCCATATACCATTAGATTAGTTTCAGAAGTATTAAGCTCAAATGGTTCTACTTCTCAAGCTTCTGTTTGTGGATCTACATTAGCATTATTAGATGCAGGTGTTCCAATAAAGAGACCAGCAGCAGGTATTGCAATGGGACTTATAACATCAGAAGATTTAACTGAAGAAGAAGTTTTAACTGATATTCAAGGAATCGAAGACTTCTTTGGAGATATGGACTTTAAGGTAGCTGGAACTACTGAAGGTATAACTTCTATACAGGTTGATACTAAAATTAAAGGATTAAGCTTTAACGTTATTGAAACGGCAATTAAAAATGCAAGAAAAGCAAGATTACACATTTTAGATAAAATTAATGAATGTATTCCAGAACCAAAAAAAGAAGTTTCTAAGTTTGCACCAAAGACATCTACTATTTCAATTGATCCAGAAAAGATTAGAGATGTTATCGGAGCTGGTGGAAAAGTTATTAATAAAATAATAGCTGATACTGGCGTTAAAATTGATATTAAAGAAGATGGTACAGTATTTGTTTCTTCTCCAGATCATGATGGAGTTAATGAAGCAATAAGAATCATTGAAGGCTTAACTAAAGAGGTTGAAGCAGGTGAAGTTTATTTAGGTAAGGTTACTAAAATTGCTGCATTTGGGGCATTTATAGAAATATTACCTAATAAAGAAGGTCTTTGTCATATTTCTAAGCTTGATAAAAAGAGAGTAGAAAAAGTTGAAGATGTTGTATCTGTTGGTGATGAGATTTTAGTTAAGGTTACTGAAATAGATTCGCAAGGAAGAATAAATCTTTCAAGAAAAGACGCACTTCCACCAGATGAAGTAACTGAATAATTGAAATAGTAAAAGAGAATTAAGAATAATTCTCTTTTTTTTACTATATAGAATAAATATGATAAGATTAAAATAAACTAAAAGCAAACTTATAAAAATGGAGGTAAGTATGTTTAATTTATATACATTAGATAATGGTTTAAGAGTAGTTACTGAATATATTGAACATGTCAATTCTATAAGTGTAGGTATTATGGTTCAAAATGGTTCTAGAAATGAATCAAAAGATGAGAATGGTATATCACACTTTATTGAACATATGTTTTTCAAGGGCACAGAAAAAAGAAGTGCAAAAGAAATAGTTCAAGAGATTGAAAACATTGGAGGGCAAATAAATGCTTATACAAGTAAGGAAACTACTTGTTATTATATAAAGGCTTTAAATACTCATGCAGATTTATGTTTAGAAGTAATTTCTGATATGTTATTAAATTCTAAATTTGATGAAGAAGAAATTGAAAAGGAAAAAGGTGTAGTAATTGAAGAAATTAATATGAGCCAAGATAATCCTGAAGATGTATTAGACGAAATACATTCTGAAGCTATTTTTGGAAATAATTCGTTAGCTTATCCAATTTTAGGTACACCAGATAGAATTAGGTCTTTTAATAGAAAGAAAATAAAGGATTATATTAGGACTCATTATACACCATATAATTCAGTACTTAGTATATGTGGTAAGTTTGATGAAAAAGAATTAAGGAAACTTATTGAGGAATATTTTGGTGGATGGAGTAAAGATGATATCTATAAACCAACATATGAAGATATTATACTTAAAAATGATAGTAAGTATTGTGAAAAGCAAATTGAACAAGTGCATATTAATCTTGGACTAAATGGATTACCATATGCTAACGATAAATCCTACTCATTAGTATTATTAAATAATATTTTCGGAGGCGGAGCATCATCAATACTTTTCCAAAAAGTAAGAGAAGAATTAGGATTGTGTTATACAATTTATTCATATATGCAACCTTACTTAGGTGTTGGGACTATGAATATTTACACTGGATTAAGCAATAAGTATTGTGATAAAGCAATAAGTGTTATTAACGAACAATTGCAAAAATTTGCTAGAGAAGGTATTAGTAATGAATTATTAGAAATTAATAAAGAAAAAATAAAAGCAAATTATATTTTAGGGTTAGAAAGTACGTCATCAAGAATGTTTGCTAATGCAAAATGCTTTTTATTACAAAATAAGATAAAAACTCAAGAAGATGTTATTGATAGAATTAACAAAATCGATCAAAATGACATAAACTATGTATTGGAGAGATGTTTTAAACCAGGAATAATCAGTACAGCTTTTGTTGGGCAAGGTGTTGAGGCAGAAAAACTAAATACAATTTTAGAAAATTCTAAAGTTTCATATAAGAATAGTACTGATGAAAAGTTTTTATTGTAAGTTGCAAATATAGTTGATATATTAGTTATGTAAAGTTGGTATTTGAAGGTTTTATGTTCTAATCCTTAAAGTAATATATTATCAAACTGATGCATAATATTATGTATAACAAGGAGGTAATTATCATGAAGGATTTTGAATATTATGAAAAGAAACCAGAAAGTAAGATAAGAAATTTAAGTGAATTAGAAGGATATGAAATTTTTAATCTTGAAAGTGCAGAAAAATATGATACTGCTTCAAATATTGATTTTGTAATAGATGAAGATGGATATCTTAAATTCCTGGTGGTTGGTATTAGTGCAGGTAAGTTTAGCTTCTTTGGTAGCAAAGAATACGTTGAAATACCATGGGAATGTGTAACGAAAGTGGGAACTAATGTCATAGTAATCTCTGCTGAGGAAGGAAAGATAAAGAGAGCGAGAGCTTAGAAAACTTAAGGGGGAAGATTCCTTGGATATTATAGTGCAAAAGTTCGGAGGAACATCTGTATCAACAGAAGAAAGAAGAAAACAAGTAATAAAGAAAATAGGAAAAGCTATTGAAAGTGGCTTAAAGCCAGTAGTAGTTGTATCGGCAATGGGGAGATTTGGAGAACCCTATGCTACAGATAGCCTATTATCACTTGTAGATAGTAATTTTAAAGATAATAATAAAAGTGCTCAGGATTTATTAATGTGCTGTGGAGAGATAATAAGTTCTGTAGTAATGTGCAATGATTTATATAAGCACGGAATAACTGCTGTTCCATTGACAGGAGGTCAAGCGGGAATAATAACTGATGATAACTTTACTGATGCGAAATCAATTAAAGTTGATACTACTAATATAATGAAAGTATTAGAAGCTGGCAAAGTACCGGTTATTACAGGATTTCAAGGTGTAACTGAAGATGGCTTTTTCACAACATTAGGAAGAGGAGGCAGTGATACATCAGCGTGTATATTAGGTGTTGCTTTAAAAGCAAAAGAAATTGATATATATACTGATGTAGATGGAATTATGACCGCTGATCCAAGGGTTGTTGAAGATGCTTCACTTATAAATGAGATTTCTTACAATGAAGTATTTCAATTAGCTGATCATGGTGCTAAAGTAATACATCCTAAGGCTGTAGCATTAGCTAAGAAAGGAAATGTACCATTAGTTATTAAAAACACAATGAATGACTGTAAAGGTACAGTGATAAAGAGTAGTGTTTCAGAAGAAGAAAAGAGATTAATTTCTGGAATTACTCATTTAAATAATAGAATTCAGGTTAGAGTAAGATTATCAGATAATAGAGATAAAGGTTCATATAAAAATTTATTAGAATTGCTTGCTAAAAATCATATAAGCTTAGATTTAATTAACATTTTCCCTGAACATCAAATGTTCACAATAGATGCTTCTGAGAAGAAAAAGCTTGATGAAATAATGAAAAAAGCTGAAATTAAATATACTATAATTGAAGGCTGTAGTACTATTGCTATAGTAGGAGCTGGTATGAATGGTGTTCCAGGTGTAATGGCAAGGATAATAAATACTTTAACTAGTAATGAGATTGAAATTTTACAAACAACAGATTCTAATATGACAATATGGTGTTTAATTTACACTAGTAAGGTAAAAGATGCTATAAGATTGCTTCATGATGAATTTAACTTAGGTAGTGCAAAGTAAAATTATATTATTATAAAAATACTTAGGAGGAAGTAAAATGGAATTTACTTTTGATGAAAAAGCAAAAAATGCATTAAATGAGCTTATAGAAAATAGTTCGGAAGAGTATGTGAGAATAAAGGTGTTTTATGGATGTGGAAGACCAGCATATGATTTGTATCCAGATTTTAAGAGTGATGAAGATGAAGAAGTTATAATTAGTGGAATAAAATTCGTAGTTAATAAAAAAGATGTTAGAGCTTGTAATAAGCTTGAAATTAAATATGATAAAGAAGTATTTAATAAAGGATTTTATATACGTGATTTAGATTAATAAAAAGGGTATGCAGAAATGCATATCCTTTTTTGTATAAACACTAATAAAAAATATTTAATTTTTTGATGATTTTATAAATAATATTTTTTATAATGGGAAAAATAATGTAAAAAGTATAGAGGTGATAAAAATGAGAGATAAGGTTATAAAGGAATTAAATAAATTTTTGACAGGAGTTCATATGGGAGGAGCTACATTTAAGGATTATTTAGATAAAGCTGAAAATTTAGAGTTAAAAAGCACATTAAAAGAGATAATAGAATCATTTAAAAAACATGAGGAAGCAATTACACATAGAATAGAAGAATTAGGTGAAAATGCAAGTGATTCATTGGGGATAAGAGGAAATATAGCAGAAGCTTTTGAAAAAATTAAGCTTATTCCTGTAGATACTGACTGTGAAGTTTGTGAACATGCGATAAAAGCAATGGAAATGGGAAATAAAAATGCAAATAAATTTATTGAGGAAAATGAAAATATGGAAAAAAGTATTTTAAATGATATTTATGGTGTAGTTAAAGATTATGATAATCATTTAAATAAATTAAAAAATTTACAAAGTAAGTTATGTAATTATTAGTGAAATTTCCTGCAACATGTTGTATACTTAGTGAGAGAAAATTAGGATTGTGAGGAAGTTTTTATGAAAAAAATTAAAAGATTATTAACGATATTGTGCCTTGTTTCTATTATTTCTATTTTGCTTATAGGTTGTGGGAAAAAAGTAGAAATGGTTAGAGTTAGCACTTCAGAAGAGGTGTTAGAATTATTTAATAAATATAATACAGAAAATAATATTGAAGAAATGGTTAAGTTGTACTCTGATGAATATATAGATTATATAGGATATGATGCAAATAAAATAATAAATATGATTAAAAATAACAGAAAAGATGCAACTATTAATTCATCAACTACAAAAAGTATAGAAGAGATTAATGAAAATTTAAAAAAAGCAGTAGTTAATATTAATGCAATAATTAATGGTGAAGAAACAAATGAAGATTATGTTTATGCATTAATTAAAGAAGAGGATGGATGGTCAATTTCACCGGATGGAATAAGTGAATGTATAAATTTTGATGTTCCTGCAAATAAAGAAAAGGAATTAAATTTAAATTTAATGAAAGAAGCTGTTTTATTTGATGGAGCTTTAATTCGTGTAGATTTATATAATGATACTAGCAATTCTTATATATTTGGAACAAAAGATGACAAAACACAAATTATTGTAGAAACTACTGAAGGTACTTTTACAAGTGAAGTAGAAGAGCCACAAGAGATAAGTAAAAGAGTGAAAAGCTATTTTATAGCTAAAATTCAAGATTTAAAAGGTGACATAAAAAAAGTTACAGTTACATCAATATATGAATTAGATAAAGAGGGAAATGTAATAGTAGATAGTAAAAGAGATATTGTAGCTTACAATAAATAATATAGAAAATACCAGTAGTTAACTACTGGTATTTATCTTTTTGATATTAATAAAAGGATATTTATTTAATACCTCATAATATTTGTTTAGCATTCCAAGATTAATAACATTTTCAATTATACTATAATGTTTTTTAAATGGAATGTTTTTTAAAATTTCACTACAATTAACCAAGCTATTCAAAATAGAAAAATCAATATCCTCAATGCAGTAAGATATTAAATCTTCGTAAGATAAATTTTGGGTGTTATATAAAATATTATAAGGATTAAAATTATTTGTAGACATATCATCTTTTAAATCATCTAAAGCATCTATTAAATAAATCCATTTACCAATAAAATATCCAAGTGAATATAAGTTATCCCTTAATATTTTACTATCTTCTTCAAATTTATACGGAAAATCACTTAATACACATGCCATAATATCTCCAAAAGGATGAGATATTTCATCTAATGAAGAAAAGGCTTTTGTCTTTTCAAAATTAGAAATTAGGTTTAAATTAGTTGATATTTTATCAGCTATTGTATTTAAATTATTAAAACTCTTTTTAGATGAGGGTGAAAGAAGTAGCTTAAAAAACTTACTTTTTATACTTTTATCATCTTCTATATTATCTTTAAGTTTATAATCAAATAGTAATATACTTAAGTCTGCACAATAATTTAAACATTGGGATTCAGCAGTAATAATAAGTTTTTTACCGGGATGGCGTATACATTTTACCTCTTTTAATTTTAGAGGATCACTAAAAAGTCCATCTAACATAAAACCAATGAAAGTTAAATCATAATTTAGGCAGAATCTAGGAATATTACCAAATTGATTTTTAATTTCGTTGCATAAGCCACAATAATAGCTTCTAAAGTATTCAAATTCTTTAACTTTAAGTTCGCTTTTAAGAGGTGTGACGTATCCAAACATTATAAGACTCCTTTATAGCTTCATAGATAGTTTTGGACGTCTAAGCGATGTTTTAGCACATTCCACCACCGCCGTTACCACACATATTCATTCCATTACCACCACCGCCTAAAAGACTTTGGAGTAGCATATTTTGCATTGGATTTCCACCCATATTATTAGCCATGCCAGCCATATTATTTAAAGGATTAGTTGCTCCATTCATAGGATTGGCATTATTAGCTGCACCAGCCATGTTATTAGCTCCTCCACCCATAGGATTAGCACCGCCCATATTACCAGCATTATTCATCAACATATTTAATACATTTGGATCAATTCCGCCACCAGATCCTTGTCCGCCACACATATTAGCTTGGTTTCCGCCACCGCCGCCACACATGTTATTATTATTTTGTGCAGCTGCATTACTTTGCATAGCACGAGCATAATTTGCCTTCATTTGTCTTACTTTTTTAGCTAAAACCATTAATGCCTCTTGATATTCCTCATTATCTGGATTAAGTTCTGCAGCGACCTTCATATGATTAACTCCTGCTTTGAACCAACCTTTTTTTAATAATACAAAGCCTTGTAAATAGTTCCATTCAGCAGATGACTTATCAGTAATTAAATTTAATTGTGTTTCAGCTGATAAAAATTGTTGCTTTTCAATTAATTCACGTATATCTTTGTATTTATACTCATTAATTAAACTATTATAGGCTGTATTTAACTCTGAAAGCTTATCTTCAGCAAGAGGTTCTTCTAGAGAACCTTCATAACTATTTATATCATAGGTATTTGCAAGGGATTCATAGGCTGTTTTAATTTCATCTAAAGATGCATTAGGTCGTACACCTAGTACCTTATAAGGGTTCATATTAAATCTCCTTAGAAAGATTGTTAAATCATTATAATATATTCACATTAATGTAAATAAGTGATTCAATAAAATAATAGAAATAATATTAAATACAATCTATTAAGTCTCCACCCATACATTCGCAGCATTGATCTAAACAAATAAGGTCACAACAGCTAAAATTACCACAGTCACAGCAATCACAACAATCATCACAACAGCAGCATGAACAACCACGATTTCTTCTTCTATAACTGTTATTATAGTAATCATCTGAATAATATCTATGTCTGCCCATAAGTGAAATAAGTTCATCTTTATATTGGGTATTGTTTGGTGATAAGAGTACTGCTTTTTTAAAGTGAGGTAAAGCTGCATCAAACCAAGCCTTATTCTTTAAAATTAATCCATATAGATAATGATACTCTGAATTCCTATTGGTTGTAGAGTTTAATATATTTTCAGCTTCTATGTAATTTCTATTGATTATCAACGTATTAATAATATTAAAAAGAGATTCATTTTTATTTAGTGAATTTTCCAAGATATCAACTCCTTTTACTAAAAAAATAATAATTTTAATATATATATTATATACAATTATCTAATATTAATCATAAATAAAAATATAAAATTTATACTATTATTTACTATTATATTATAAGTGTGATAGAATTATAAAAAAATGAAAAAAGGAGATACTTATGAAAAAATTATTTATTGAATATCCTAAATGTACAACTTGTAGAAAAGCAAAGAAATTTTTAACAGAAAATAATGTAGATTTTGAAGATAGAGATATAGTATTAAATAATCCTACAGAAGAAGAATTAGGTAAATGGATAAAGTTAAGTGGATTAGAAATTAAAAAATTCTTTAATACTTCAGGTGTTTTATATCGAGAAATGAATTTAAAAGATAAGTTGAAAGATATGAGTCAAGAAGAAATGATTAAGCTTTTGGCAAGTGATGGAAAGCTTGTAAAAAGACCATTATTAATCACTGAAGAAAAAGTATTAGTAGGATTTAAAGAGGAAACATATAAAGAAATCATTTAAATTTATTGAATGTATCAAAATAAAGATATTTTGATACATTCTTTTTTGTTAAAATAATGTATCAGTTAGTGAAAAATGTGGTAAAATAATTGATAGTGCTTTTTTAGAATAATTGAAATGAATAAACTCTAAATAAAGTTAATATATAAAATAGTTCATTTAATGAGGTGACTTAGGATGAATGTGACGCAGCTAAACGCATTAATATTAAAAAAAGATAGTAATAATCGTCTTTATAGGGGAATGAAATGTTTTAAAGAAGGATTAGTACTGGATATAAAATCTATAGCAGATAAAGAATATGGATCCTTAGATATATATGGGAAAGTCATGTCTGAAAATGATTTAAATGTTTATAATACAAATTTATCATTTGACTTAAAAAAGAATGAGTTAATTTATACTGAATGTAATTGCGTAGATTTTGAAAATAATTGTGATTTTAATTCAACATATATTTGTAAGCATATAGGGGCTACGTTTTATAAATTTGAAGCAGCAGTTGAAGAAAAAAGTAATGCTAAAAAAGAGAAAATAAATAATTTGGATAGTGAAAATGAGGATTATTCAGATAAATTACTTAGCGTAATAAATAAAATAAACAACTGTAATAAAGAAAGGGCTAGCATACAAGTAAATTTAACTAAGAAGGATATAACAAAATATAAATATTTCTATGAGTTAGATTTGAAAATAGGGACTAAAAAATATTATGTTGTTAAGAATATAGCAGAATTAATTAATGCTAGAAGATATAATAAAACATTATCATATGGAAAAGAATTTAAATATGATCCATCAATACATTATTTTTCAGAAGAAGATGAAAATATTTTAAATTTTATTGAAGAATATGTATCTTTAAATGAACCTTTTGAAAAGGAGTATTCAATTAATAGAATTACTAACAGTATATTTGGGAATAATAAGTCTTTATTTATACCTCAAAGTGCTTTAAGAAGGTTATTAAGCAGCGTAGGGGATAAATTTATAACATTCACTGAAGCTGTTACTACACTTGAACTACAAGTACTTAAAGAAGAATTGCCGGTAAAGTTCAATATAAATGAAGAAAACGGAGAAATTAAAATTTCTTCTAATGAAGACGTACCAAAACCATTAAATTATAAAGGTGATGTATATCTTTATGAGAATAATATTTATTTACCTAGTGAAAATCAAATAAAATATTATAAAACTATAAATGATATATTTATAAAAGCTCCTGTGATTGTGTTTAAAGATAATAAAAAGAAAGAAGTGTTTAATAAAGTTTTACCTTTATTTGAAACTATAAGTGATGAAATAAATATAGATGATAGTCTTAAAAAAAGTATAGTTAAAGAAAAACCAAGGTTTGAAGTATATTTAGATAGAGATAGGAAGAAAACTTGGGCCTTAGTTAAGATTTATTATGGTGACGTAAATTTTAATATGATAAAAGGCGAAAAGGATAATGAGTATGTTATTAGAGACTTAAATGAAGAAGAAGAAATAGAAAAAATATTAAATAATTTTGCTTTTTATAGAAGTAAAGATGTATTTATGTTTAACGGCGATGATGAAAAATTATTTGAGCTACTTTCAGATGATTTATCAATATTAAAAGATAAAGCTACTGTATATTATTCTGATAGATTTAAAGAAAGAAGGATTTATGGAGCTTCATCGTTGAATGCTTCTATTACAGAAGGAAGAGGGAATTATTTAGAATTTTCTTTTAATATAGAAAATGTTAGTGAAGATGAATATAAGAAAATAATTGCTGCTTTTAAGGACAATAGAAGATTTTTTAAGTTAAAAGATGAAAGTTTTATTGATTTAAAAGATGAAGAAGTAAGTAAATTATTTAATTTAATTGATAGCTTAAATGAAGAATCCATTATTGAATCTAATGAAATTAAGGTACATAAAAGCAAAGCATTATTTATCAACAATAGCATAAAAGAAAATAATTTATCTTTTATACACGGTAAAGATATAGTAGAACATATTTCTTATAAAATAGAAAATTTAAATAGTGTTAATTATGAAGTGCCAAAAGAATTAAAAGCAACTTTGAGAGATTATCAATTAACAGGGTTTAAGTGGTTTAAAACTTTAAGTTATTATGAATTTGGTGGAATTTTAGCAGATGAAATGGGATTAGGAAAAACACTTCAGACTATTACATTTTTATTATCGGAACTTGGAAAGAAAAGTATCATAATAACACCAACATCATTAATTTATAATTGGAAAAGTGAATTTGAAAAGTTTGCCCCTTCTTTGAAGATTAAGATAATCCATGGAAACAAAGAAGAAAGAGCATTTACAAAAGAAGATGTTAATGAGTATGATGTGTTAATTACAACTTATGGAACATTAAGAAATGATTATAATTTATATGAAGGTATTAACTTTGATTATTGTATAATTGATGAGGCTCAAAATATTAAAAACCCTTTATCACAAAGTAGTGAAGTTGTTAAAGAATTAAACGCTAAGGTAAAATTTGCATTAACAGGAACTCCAATTGAAAATAATCTTTTAGAATTGTGGTCTTTATTTGATTATATTATGCCTGGATATTTATATTCCAAAAGAAAATTCCAAGATAAATTTATTAAAATGGGAAAAGGAACATCTGAATTAAAGAAGCTTATTAAACCATTTATACTTAGAAGATTAAAAAGTGATGTTATGAGTGAGTTGCCAGATAAAATTGAAAAAAGATATGTAATTGAAATGACTAAAGAGCAAAAGAAGGTCTATAAATCTTATGTAGATGATATTAAAATAAAAATGAGAGAAAAGGGTGTGACTAAAGATAAGATCACAATTTTCTCTTATTTAACTAAGCTTAGACAACTTGCATTAGATCCAAGTATACTTGTTGAAGGATACACTGGGGGAAGTGGTAAGATTGATATAACTGTAGAACTAATAAATGAATTTATAAATAATAATCATAAGATATTATTATTCTCTCAATTTACATCTGTACTTGATAGTATAAAAAATATTTTTGAAGCAGAAGGGATTGAGTATTTCTATTTAGATGGAGGTACGAAGGCTTCAGAAAGGGTTCAGCTTGTAAATGAATTTAATAATTCAAACAAAGTTAAAGTATTTTTAATATCATTGAAAGCAGGAGGAACAGGATTAAATCTAACATCAGCAGATGTTGTTATTCATTTTGATCCATGGTGGAATCCAGCTATTGAAGACCAAGCAACCGATAGAGCACATAGATTTGGACAAAAGAATGTTGTAGAAGTTATTAAGCTTATCGCAAAGGGAAGTATTGAAGAAAAGATAATTAAACTACAAGAAAGTAAGAAAGAAATTATTAATGATATAATGGATGGAAATTATACTAATGGAGGTTTCTTAAGTAGCTTAAGTTCTGAAGAAATAACTGAATTGTTTAACTAAAAAAAGGATACACATATTGTGTATCCTTTCTATTATTATTCAACTGTAACAGATTTTGCTAGGTTTCTTGGCTTATCAACGTCACAGCCTTTTTGTTTTGCAACGTAATAAGAAATTAATTGTAGTGGAACAACACTTACTAGTGGAGTTAACATATCAATAGTTTTTGGTATATAAACTAAGTCATCAACAACTTCCTTAGTAGTAGTATCGCCTTCATTTACAACTGCAAATATATTTCCACCTCTTGTAGAAACTTCTCTAACGTTACTAATCATTTTATCTTTTAGTCCTTCTTGAGTTAAAAGAGTAATAACTGCAGTATTTTTTTCTATTAAAGCTATAGGACCATGTTTTAATTCACCACCAGCATAAGCATCACAATGAATATAAGATATTTCTTTAAGTTTTAATGAGCCTTCCATTGCAACGGCATAGTCAAGCCCTCTACCTAAGAAATACATATCTTTATGATTATAGTGAGAAGAAGCAAATTTTTGAAGAGAATCTTTCATTCCTAATGCTTTTTCTATTTTATTTGGTATCTCTAATAAATGTGTCTTAATTTCTTCGATTTCTTCATCTGACATAGTGCCTTTTAATGAAGCAAAATATAATCCTAAGATATAAAATGCTGCTAATTGAGTAACATAAGCCTTTGTTGAAGCAACAGCTATTTCAGGCCCAGCTAATGTATAGAATACATCATCAGCTTCTCTTGATACAGATGAACCTACAACATTAGTTATAGCTAAAACTCTAGCACCTTGTTTCTTACCATCTCTTAAAACAGCTAAAGTGTCAGCAGTTTCACCAGATTGAGATACAACGATTATTAATGTTCTATCAGTTATCATTGGATCTCTATATCTAAACTCAGATGCTATATCAACTTCTACTGGTATTTTAGCAAATTTTTCGATTACTGTTTTACCAACTAAACCAGCATGGTATGCAGTTCCACAAGCCACTATATAAATTCTATCAAAGTTTTCTAACTCTTTCTTTGTAAATGCTATATTATCTATTGTTATTTCTTTTCCTAAGACAATTTTACCTGCTAAAGTATCTTTAACAGCTTTTGGTTGTTCATGAATTTCTTTTAACATGAAATCTTCAAATCCACCTTTTTCAGCTGCATCGATGTTCCAAGTAACATGGTAAATTTCCTTTTCAATTTTTTCTCCATCTTCATTTCTTAGTTCAACGCCATTTGATGTTAAAATAGCAAACTCTTTATCCTCTAATAAATAAACTTCTCTTGTATGGTTTAATACAGCAGGAATATCTGAAGCAATAAAGCTTTCATTCTTTCCTAAGCCAACTATAAGAGGACTATCTTTTCTAACTGCAACTATTTTATCAGGTTCATTTTTAGCTATTACTCCAATTGCAAAACTTCCTTCAAGTTTAGAAGTTGCTTTAACAACTGCTTCAAATAAATCACCTTCATAGTAGTAGTCAACTAAGTTTGGTATAACTTCTGTATCTGTTTCAGAGAAGAACTTATATCCTTTTGAAGTTAACCATTCTCTTAATTTCATATAGTTTTCTATAATACCATTGTGAACTACACTAATTGTAGCATTTTCTGTAGTATGAGGATGTGAATTAACATCTGATGGTTCACCATGAGTAGCCCATCTTGTATGACCAATTCCAATATGACCGTTTATAGGATTTTCCTTTAGGCTTGTTGCTAAATTATTTAAACGTCCTTTAAACTTTCTAACATTAATTCCATTATTTAAAATGGCAACTCCTGCAGAATCATATCCTCTATATTCTAATTTTGATAATCCTTCTACTAATAAATTAGACGCTTGTCTATTTCCTACATAACCAACTATTCCGCACATATAAATAAATCTTCCTTCCATTATTAAATTATTTTTATTTTACTTTGATTTATTATGATAATTAAAGGATAGTATTTAAAAAGGGTATACTAATACTAGGACCTCTAAAAACACAATGAAGGTTTTAACACCAAACTAGGATTGTGCTACAAATCACTTTGTAGTTTTACTAGTTGTTAACGGTAGTGCGATACCGTGGGGCACCCGCCGAAGAATTCGATACTCCCCATCCTCGTCAACTTAAGTGAGCCTCCAAATCTTCGATTTGGTTAGGCGAACTTACTCCTACGATAGTAGGAGTTTCCTTTTCCAAAACAATCTTCGATTTGGTTAGGCGAACTTACTCCTACGATAGTAGGAGTTTCCTTTTCCAAAACAATCTTCGATTTGGTTAGGCGAACTTACTCCTACGATAGTAGGAGTTTCCTTTTCCAAAGCAATCTTCGATTTGGTTAGGCGAACTTGCTCCTACGATAGTAGGAGTTTCCTTTTCATTAAGGAAACTCAGATTAAACTGAGTAAGTTCAGCGTGCCGAATTAAAATTCAGAGCTTCACTTAAGTTCTGGCGCTTTTATGAAATTTTTTTCTGCTGTATTACTATAATAATCACATCCTTTGCTAATTATTTAGTATACCACCCCATAATTTTATCATAAAATAAACATTTGTCTATAGCAGTTATATAAATACCTAATCCATATATCACTATAAACAGTAACTCAAATAATATTATTATATGCATAAAGATGAAAAAAATAGATAAAAATATATAAAAATAGGAAAAAGTAAATTATTATTAGTTGATAAATTTGTAGTTTATTTAAAGTTTTATAAATATTATTAAAAATGTATGTAAGGTAAAAAACACACATAATTTAGCAAGTTAGATGTATAAATTATTAAATTCTTGGCAAAAATACCTAAGAGAGTTTAAAAACAGGAGGTAATGTGAAATGTCAGATTTAGAAATTAATAGAAGATCTATAGATGTTCCAAATAGTGCAAAGAAAGCGAGAAAAAATGGAAAGGTTCCAGGAGTTTTATATGGTAAGGCAATAAAGAACTTATTATTTGAAGTTGGAGAACTTGAATTAGCTCATGAAGTAGCAAGAAATGGGCAACATGGAGTTCTTGATTTTTGTTTAGATGGAGAAAAACATAAAGGATTAATTAAAGAAGTTCAAAAAGATCCTGTAACTAACAAAATTATTCATTTAGATTTAGAAGAAGTAAACGGAGCAGAAAAAGTTGTTTCTTCAGTTCCAATTCATTATATAGGAGAAGAGTTCCTAAATAAGAAGGGAATTGTATTACAAAAAGAAAAGGATAGTGTAAAGGTTGAATGTACAGTTGATTCAATACCTAAATATATAGATTTTAATATAGGTACAGGAACTGTTGGATCTGTTTATAAATTTGGGGATTTAGAAGTGGCATCAGAAATATCAGTATTAGATGATTTAAATTCAGTAATTGCATCTATTAGCTATGAACGAAATACAGTTAGTAGAGATATGGAAGAAGCAGAAGATGCTGATGTAAAAGATGTTGCAGAATAAAAAAATATATTAAAAATAGAATAAAAAATATACTAAAAATAAGAGTTATAAATAATTTTAAAGATAACTCTTATTTTTTTATTTAAATTTATAAGATTTTGGTATATAATAACTAATGTATGGACTACTGAAAATGTTTAGGAGGGATAATATGGATTACAAAGAGAAGTATAATGAGTGGTTAAACTCAAAAGTAATATCAGAAACAATAAAAGAAGAATTAAGAAGCATTACAGATGAAAAGGAAATAGAAGATAGATTTTATAAGGAATTAGATTTTGGTACAGGTGGTCTAAGAGGGGTTATAGGTGCTGGAACTAACAGAATGAATGTCTATACAGTATCAAAGGCAACTCAAGGATTTGCTAACTATTTAAATAAAAATTTTGAAGCTCCAAAGGTTGCAATTGCATATGATTCAAGAAACATGTCAAAAGAGTTTGCTGAAGCTGCAGCATTAACACTTTGTGCAAATAATGTAAAGGTATTTTTATTTGAAAGCCTAAGACCAACGCCAATGCTTTCATTTACTGTAAGACATTTAAATTGTCAAGGTGGAATAGTAATTACTGCTTCACATAACCCTAAAATATATAATGGATATAAGGTTTATGACGAATTCGGTGGTCAAGTTACTGATGAAAAGGCGGGGTTAATAATAGGGGAAGTTAATAGTATAGTAAACTATGAAGATATAAAGACTATTGCTTTAGAAGAAGCATTAAAAGATAATCTTTTAGAATATATAGGTGAAGATGTAGACAAGGCTTATCTTGAAGAAGTAAAAGCTCTTACTATTAGAACAGAATTAGTAAAAGAAAAGGCTAAAGATTTAAAAGTTATTTACACTCCAATTCATGGAAGTGGTAATATGCCAGTAAGAAGAGTATTAAAAGAATTAGGATATGAGAATGTAGAAGTTGTTAAAGAACAAGAAATGCCAGATGGTAATTTCCCAACTGCTTCTTACCCAAATCCAGAAAATGCTCAAGTATTTGAATTAGCTTTAGAAATGGCTAAAACAAGCAACCCAGATATAATATTTGGTACTGACCCAGATTGTGATAGAATTGGTGTTGTTGTTAAGGAAAATAGTGGAGAATATAAAGTATTAACAGGTAATCAAACTGGTTTATTGTTAACAGATTATATATTATCATCTCTTAAGGAAGAAGGTAAATTACCTTCAAACGGTGTTGTTATTAAGACTATCGTAACTTCTGAAGGTGCAAGAGCTATAGCTAACTACTATGGCGTTGAAATAATGGACGTATTAACTGGATTCAAATATATTGGAGAAAAAATAAGACAATTCCAAGAAAATGGAGATAAAAAATATTTATTTGGATTTGAAGAAAGTTATGGATATTTAGCTGGAGAATTTGTTAGAGATAAAGATGCTGTTATAGCTTCAATGTTAATAGCAGAAATGACACTTTACTATAAAGAGCAAGGAAAATCTTTATATGAAGCATTAATTGAACTTTATAATAGAGTTGGATTCTTCAAAGAAGACTTAATTTCAATTGAGTTACAAGGAAAAGAAGGTCAAGAAAAAATAGGTAAGTGTTTAGATTTACTAAGAGAAACAGCTTTAACAGAAGTTGATGGTGTTAAAATTGCAAAAAGACTTGATTATAAATTAAGCAAAGAGGAAGATTTAGTAAATGCTTCTGAAGAAGTTATTAACTTACCAAAATCAAATGTATTAAAATATATTTTAGTTGATGGTTCATCATTTGTAGTTAGACCTTCAGGTACAGAACCAAAAATGAAAGTTTATTCAGCTGTTAAAGGTGAAAGCTTAACTAATGCTGAAGAAAAGTTAAAGAGATTTAACGAAAAAGTTATGGAAATAATAAATGAAAAATTAGCTTAATATAAAGGTAGAAGTTGTTGCATTCTTAAGAATGTAACAACTTTTTTTATAAAAATTAATTGAATTTAGGTTAATTATATTTTATAAATTATTCTGAGTATTAGATTTAGTTTACAGGTATAGATGTGGTACTTTTTTCATATGAAGTTATATATGGTATAATTAAGGTAGATATTTATCTGGAGGAAAATGGGAATGAGAGTTGTTGATATGCATTGTGATACTATAGGAGAAATCTATGAAAATAGACTTTTAGGAAATAAATATGAATTGAAAGAAAATAATTTACATGTAGATATAAATAAACTAATAAAGGGAGAGTATTTACTTCAAAATTTTGCAATGTTTATAGATATAAAAAAATATAAAAATCCCTATAAAACCTTGCAAGAAATGATACAAGTTTATTACGAAGAGTTAGAGGAAAACAGAGATATAATTAAGCCTGTTTATTCATATGAAGATATATCTATGTGTGCTAATGAGAATAAAATAGGTGCATTATTAACAATAGAAGATGCAGGAGCATTAGAAGGTTCTCTTATAAACTTAAAAACGGTTTATGAACAAGGGGTTAGACTTATAACATTAACATGGAATCACATAAATGGAGTAGGTTTTCCAAACTTTAAATTTAAGATTGATGCATGTGGAAATATAACTGAAAAAGTAGACCTTATAACTCCTAATACTGAATTTGGACTTACAGCATTTGGAGTTGAATTATTAAGAGAAATGGAACGATTAGGGATTATAGTAGATGTTTCTCATTTATCTGATGCTGGATTTTATGATGTTCTAAAATATAGCAAAAAACCATTTGTAGCAAGTCATAGTAATGCAAGAGCTGTTACAAATGTTGTTAGAAATTTAACTGATGATATGATAAGGAAGCTTGCTGATAAGGGTGGAGTTGTAGGTATTAATTTTTGTTCAAATTTTGTTATGCCAACGCCTCATACAGATCTAACTTTTACTTATATAGAAGATTTGGTAAAACACATTAAGCATATTAAAAATGTAGGTGGAATAGATGTAATTGCATTAGGCACAGATTTTGATGGAATACAAAGTACATTAGAAATTAAGGATGCATCACAAATTCAATTATTGGCAGAAGCGCTTTTGAATAATGATTTTACTTATGAAGAGGTAGAAAAAATATTTTATAAGAATACTATGAATTTATATAAGGAATTATTATAAAGTGTATAATAATTATTATTAGTATTAAGGATGATGATCTTAGTTGATAGATGTTGAAAAATTATTTGATTTAAATATAGGATTAGTTTTAGCTGGTGGTGGAGCTAAAGGTGCGTATGAAGCTGGAGTATTTAAAGCACTTTGGGAATTAGATATAATAAGAAGGGTTAGTGTAGTTTCAGGTACATCAATAGGTACAATTAATGGCCTTATGCTTTCTATGAATGATGGAAATGTTATGGATAAGAGTTAGTCTAATATTTCTTATTCGAGATTTATTAATAATGAAAATAAAATAAGGGATATTAATATAAAGAAATTAATTAAAAGAGAGGATACTGTAGATAAAGAAAAAAAGCTAGCTGACTTATTCAAAAAAAATGATATTGGTTTGTTATCACAAAGTGGTATAAGGAGTTTTATTGAAGATTATGTTGATTTTAATGTAATTAGACAAAGTAAAAAAATATTATATGCTTGTGCTTATAATATTGATTTAGAAAAACCTGAGTATTTTAAGCTTAATGATTACGATGACAAAAAGGCATTAGATATTTGCATAGCATCATGTGCAGTACCATTTTTATTTAAACCAATTGAAATTGATGAATATAGATATGCTGATGGGGGAGTAAATAACCCACAGTATAGGGAACCTAATGTAGATAATGTTCCAATTGCTCCACTAAAAGATCATAATTGTGATATTATTATAGTTGTTCATTTATCTTATAAGGAAGATTCGAATAGAGAAGGTTTTGAAAATACAAATATTATTGAAATATATCCTTCAACACAATTAGAGCTTATAGAAGGAATTGGTTCTTTAAATATTAGACCAAGTGCATTAAATCAACATATTGAACTAGGGTATAGAGATGCACTAACTATACTTGCACCAATGATAATTGATATGATAAAAGGAAAAGATATTAAAAAACTAATAAAAAAGCATGAAGAATATAATAAAGAACTAATAAATAGAAATAGACATTAGTTTATTGAAATATTAATATAATAGTGAATATTGATATGGTGCAATGTTTATAGTATCATATCAATATTTTATTAATAAAAGAAAATAATTAAGGTAGGAAACTAAGGATGGAAGAGAATAATTTAAAAGAATTGACAGGAAAAGAAATTTTAAACGAACTATGTGGAAAAGAATTAAATTCTAAAAAGAACATATTAGAAGCAATAGAAAAAATAAAACCTCTAGCAAAAGAGGGGTTAGAAAGTGATAAAATTCAAGAAATATATAATGTAATTTATAAGAGTATAGAGGAAATGAATACAATTGTAAAAGCAAATACTATCATGTATTTAAAAAATCAATTAAAATCAGCATTAGGGAAGTTTGTTGAAAATAAAGATCCTAAGGAAATGAACTATTTTTTAGAGTTCTTTAAAGAAGCATATCCTCCAAATAATAGACGAGTAGGATATACTAGAGTAATAAATGATTTTAGTAAAATAACAAATGAACAAATTTGGGAAACACTAACATTCATAAATAGAGCTGTAATTAAAACTAAGAGACGCTTAGGAGAAGATGAAAAACAAGATATTATAAATAATATTAATAATTTACTTGCTAGTGGAAAGATTGAATATATAAATCAAGTTAAAAGTTTAGAAAAGTTGTTAAATGTACTTAATGTTAAGGTTGTTAACTACAAAGAAGGTTTTAAACTTAAGAATAGATAGGAAATTAAAATCAATTTTCAAAATATAAGAAGTAAAATCTACTAATGTTTAAATTTAAAGAAAAGAGAGATAAAATATGAGAAATATAAGAATGACAATTCAATATGATGGATCAAGATATAAGGGGTGGCAAAAGCAAAATATAAAAGGGATGGATGTATCTACCATACAGGGAAAAATTGAGAATGTTTTATCTAAAATGACAGGAGAAGAAATTCAAGTAATTGGATGTGGAAGAACTGATACTGGAGTTCATGCAGATAAGTATACTGCAAATTTTAAAACTAATAGTAACAAAAATATTAAGGATATGTCGAAGTACTTACACGAGTTTTTACCAGAAGATATATCAGTAATTTCATTAAGAGATGTAAGTGATAGATTTAATTCAAGATTAAATGCTATTTCAAAGACTTATGTATATACTATTGATAATAATAGATTTGCAAATGTTTTTATTAAGAAATATGCTTATCATGTTGAGGGACAATTAAATATTGAAAAAATGAAAGAGGCAAGTAAATATTTTATTGGAACTCATGATTTTAAAGGGTTTAGTGGTGTAAAAGATAAATCAAAAAAATCTACTGTTAGGACTATTAATTATATAAATATTACAGAAAAAGATAATATTATTAAAATAGAATACAACGGGAATGGGTTTTTAATAAACATGGTTAGAATATTAAGTGGAACATTAATAAATGTTGGTAAGGGGCAAATAGAACCTGAGGATATTAAAAAAATGCTTCAATCTAAACAAAGAAGTGAACTTGCAGTAAAAGCACCAGCAAAAGGACTTTGTATGAAGGAAGTAAATTATTAAAAAATTTATCATAATAATTAACATAAAAGAAGGAAAATTAATATACTAATGAATATAGGTTGTTTTATTATACCTAGAAAAGTATAAATTAATTGAGGGTGTGAAAAATAAATGAATGTGGATTTTCATGTCCATGGTTTGTTAAGCAAGCGGAAAGATTTCAATAAAGATTTTTTTATGAATGAGATATACTTTTCAAAAGATAATGGATTAGATGCTATAGTTTTATGTGAGCATTTTAATGCTAAGGATTTTTTAGTAATTTATGATTTCTTAGAAAAAAACTATACTTATGATGGAGATAGATATATTATCGATGGTATTTCAGTATTCCCAGCTATGGAAGTAAGTGTGAAAAACAAAGGTCATGTGATACTTTGTGGGGATAGAGAAAGCATAGTAAATATATATAAGTCCCTTGAAACTTTTAGGGAAAAAGAGAACTTAATTGATTTAGAGGAATTATTGGATTTAGCAGAAGTATTTAATTTACTAAAAATAGGTGCACATCCATGTAGAAGAGGACATAAATTATGTAAGCATCCTCATGAATTATTAAAAAGACTTGATGCATTAGATTTAAATGGAAAAGATATATTTAAAAAAGGTGAAGGAATTGCCAGAGATGAAGTTATTAATTTATCTCAAGAGTTAGGCTTAAATATAATAACTGGCAGTGATAGTCATACTCCAGTCCAACTTGGAGGAATATATACTAGTTTAAATAAAGAATGTAAAACAATTAAAGAACTTAAAGAGTGTATCAAAAATAATGATTATACTATTGAAATAAACTCCGCACTTAATTTTAAAATATTTTCTTCAAAGATATTAAAGAGATATTTATTAAAAGCTGATACTTATGATAAAAATACTGAATTTAAAATTTAAATAAAATTAATTTATAAGCTATCTTTTGATATATAATAAAAGATAGCTTTTTGTTATATATTTGCTTTATAATTTTTAAAGAGAGAAAATTATAAGATTACATAATTATATAATTATAGACTATATAAAATATGGCAAAGATAATTAATATAAATAATTAGATAAGGAAGAAGAAATCATGGAAAATATTGAAGAAACATTTAATGAAATTTTAGCTTGTGATATTCAGGAAGCTATGAAATATGCAAGTGATGGATTTAAAAAGAATGGGAATCCAGAATATTTAATATATACTGGACATTGTTATTTAGTTCAGGGGTGTTTTGAAGAGGCAATTGCAGCTATAGATTTAGCCTTTGAATTAGGATGTGATTATATTGTTTATGGATATAATGTAAAAGGTGAAGCTTTATTAGAACTAGGACTTTATGCTGAAAGTAGAAGATGCTTTGAAAGAGTCTTAAAAGAAGAGGAAGAACAATATTTAGCTAATACATTTTTAATAGAATTAGATATTAGAGAAAAGCTTTATGTAGATGCAATAAATAGATGTATTGATTACATGGAAAAATATGAATGTGATAATATACAAATTTCAAATTTTAAGTGTATAATTGGATGGACATATTTAATTGATTTAAATAATAGTGAATTAGGAAAAGAAGCATTAGTAGAATCAATCCAAGCAAATGATAAATGTGGTAGATCTTATACAGGGCTTGGGATTTATGAAGCAAATAATAAAAATTTTGAAAAAGCAATTATGTATTTTAATAAAGCTATAGAAATAAATAAGGATGATGGTGAAAATTATTTTGCATTAGCTATATGTTATAAAGAGTTGAAAAAATATGATTGTATTGAGGAGTATTTAATAAAAGCAAATACTTTAGAACCTGAGGATAATAGAGTTATTGAAGAATATGCTTATGAATTGTTAAGACAGGGTAGAAATAGTGAAGCAATTGAATACTTTAAGGAAATAATTGATGATAGTTTAGATAGTGAAGAAATTAAAAATTTAATTATTGATTTAGAGAAAAATGAAGAAAATAGAGAAATAGAATAGAATACATAAAAGGCAAATGATAAAATTTATAGATATCATTTGCCTAAATTATTATTTTTTATCGAAACTTCCACAGTTAGTTTCAGTATAAAGATTTGCTTCAGATCCATTTACTTGAATACAAGAAAGGGTACAAAGACAATTTTCATTATGTTCACAACTACTTACTTTACAAACTAAACAATCGCAAGGACCTGAACTTTCTGAAGAGTTAGTAAGATCACTATAATGCTTTTTATCTAAAAAAGACCCACAACATGTATCGTTTTCAGTTGATGAAGCCATTCCGCCTATATCAACACGATTTGAAAAACAAACTCCTGAATTGTTATATGAACAATTACATACATCACAATTAATTTTTGCCATTTTTATATCTCCTTAAAAATAAATTATTAACTAAAATATCTGTCTAATAAGCCTTTAAATGCTCTTCCATGTCTTGCTTCATCCTTACACATTTCGTGGACTGAATCATGGATAGCATCTAAGTTATGTTGTTTTGCCAAAGTAGCAAGTTTCTTCTTTCCATCACATGCTCCAAATTCAGCTTCAACCCTTGCTTGTAAGTTAGCTTTACTGCTTGGAGAAACAACTTCACCTAACATTTCTGCAAATCTACTAGCATGATCAGCTTCTTCATAAGCAATTCTTTTGTATGCTTCTGCAACTTCTGGATAACCTTCACGATCTGCAGCACGTGACATTGATAAATACATACCAACTTCGGTACATTCGCCGGTAAAATTGGCTCTTAATCCTTCGATGATTTCTTCATCAACATCTTCAGCTAAGCCAATTCTATGTTCATCAGCCCAAGCCATATCACCTTTCATTTCTTCGAATTTACTGGCAGGTGCTTTACATACTGGACAGACTTCTGGTGGAGTATCGCCTTCATGAACGTACCCGCATATTGTACAAATAAATTTTTTCAATTAAAAATACCTCCTTAATATCATATAAACAATAAACATCTATATTATTATTTCACGCATGAAATTTAATATTCATTTGAAAAATTTAGAATATTTAATTGACTTTTGATCTAAAAATATATAATATTGTAGGATATACTATATAGTAAGAGGAGAAAAAGATGGCAAAAGATAATAGCGGAATCGAAAATTTTCATTATAATAATGTAGAAAAAAAAGATAAGAATTTTATGTATAAAAACTTTAAAAGAAGTAATTGCTATAATTGCAATTTTTCAAATTCTAATTTTAATTTTGCAACTTTTAGAGGTGCTCATTTTAAAACTTGTAGTTTTATTAAGGGAAGTTTTGAGGGAACGGAATTTATTGGAACTAATTTAAAAAATAGTAAATTTAAAAATTCAAAATTCAAAAATGCCATTTTTGAGGGTGCAAATTTAGATGGTGCAGATTTTAAAGAAGCTATATTTGAGAATACAATATTTTTAGGATGTAAATTAGAGAAGGCTAGAAATTTTAATAAAGAATTAGAAGGTGTAAGAATTTTTGATGAAATGCCAGTAATGGAGTTAAGTGTAGAATTAAAAGCAGCTTTAGAAGATTTCATGGAAAATATATTTGTTAAAAACTCAAGAATATTTGATACTAAAGATGGTGGAATTAATACATTAACATTAATGATTTTGTTAGAAAACTTTAGCGAAAGTGAATTGATTCAAGGATTTGATAAAATAAAATCCAAAATAGATAGAGACTTTTATACAATAAGTTATATTATAAGAATGATAAAAAAAGAATTAGTATAAATGTATAATTTAAGATAAAATTCAAAAAGAAATATTATATCGATGGGAAAATTTTAAAATTTTCGTAGATATAATATTTCTTTTTTTATAATTAAAATAATAATTTTAATTACTTTAAAAATCAAAAAAATAGTTGGAAAACACCCATTAAAATTATTATTAGTGCAGATAATAATCCAGAATATTTACCAAAAATCTTAGAAAGGAAGCTGTTACCTATTTTAAAACCAATGATTAAAATTAAAACACTAAATATAAAAGTAAAGGCAGTTGTAAGTGGTATACTAATTCCAGACATACTTGCACCAATACCTAATGCAAAGTTATTTATACTTAAAGCTAATGCTAGAGAAACAGCCTCTTTTAATTCAATATTACCAGAACCATCTATGTCTGCTGTTTTGTTTTTAGTTAATATTTCATCATAATTTAAAGAATCTATTAAATCATTATTTATATCATCACTATCTGTTGTATCACTACTAAGGCTTTTTTGATCTTTATAATAATCTATTGTCATCCAAATTCCAACTGCAATTAAAAGTATTGCACCTATATAATTGCAAATATATCCGGGAATAAAGTTGCCTAATATAGCACCAAGAAGCATAGATAAAAATGTACCTAAAGTAACTATTAAAGCTATGATTATATTTATACTAAATTTGATTCTAATTTTTTTTATTCCATAAGCAATTCCAATAATTAAGCTGTCCAAACTTGCTGAAAATGCTAATAAAATAGAAGAGAATATAAACATATGTTGCTCCTTATTTCATAATTATATTAATTAGTATATTCAAAGATAAAAAGTTAGTTACTTAGACAAAAAAACTTTTAAAATCCGATAAATAGCATAGTATGTTTATATAAAAATACAATTATTTCCAGATATAATAACAAAAAATTAATAAATAATTAAAGAAATTTATAATTATTGTTTAAGATAACCAAATAATATATACTAAGATATGACATAAATTATGAATTGAAAAGGGGTGGCAAAGATGTCGGGATATATTCAGTTTAAAAATGTAAAAAAGAAGTATAAAATGGGAGAAGTAGAAATTGAAGCATTAAGTGGTGTTGATTTTTCTGTTAATAAAGGTGAATTTGTAGTTGTTGCAGGAGCCAGTGGAGCAGGAAAATCTACAATACTAAATATTTTAGGTGGTATGGATACGGTATCATCAGGAGAAGTAATTGTTGATAATAATGAAATAAGTAAGTATTCGCAAAAGGAACTAATTACATATAGAAGATATGATATAGGATTTGTATTTCAATTTTATAATTTAGTTCAAAATTTAACAGCTCGTGAAAATGTAGAATTAGCAATCCAAATATCAAAAAATCCTTTAGATATTGATAAAGTATTAGATTCAGTAGGATTAGCTAATAGAAAAAATAATTTCCCATCTCAATTATCAGGTGGTGAGCAGCAAAGAGTTGCAATAGCAAGAGCTATAGCAAAAAATCCAAAACTTTTATTATGTGATGAGCCTACAGGAGCATTAGATTATAATACAGGTAAAGCTATTTTAAAATTGCTACAAGATACTTGTAGAAAAAAAGGGGTAACTGTTATTATAATTACACATAATTTAGCATTAACGCCTATGGGGGATAAGGTTATAGAAGTTAGGAATGGAAAAATACAAAAGGTAACCATAAATGAAAACCCAACTCCTGTTGAAAGGATTGAATGGTAATGATAAAAAATGCTTTATGGAAAGATATTTTTAGAGATATCAAAAAATCTAAAGGAAGATTTATTTCAATTGCATCTATAATTGTATTGGGAGTAATGCTATTTACTGGTGTTAAAATTGCACCAATTGATATGAAAAGTACAGCTGATAAATATTATGATGATTATAATTTAATGGATTTAAAAATAATATCGACATTAGGTTTAAGTGATAATGATGTTAATGATATTAAAAATATAGAAGGTGTCTTAGGAGTTTATCCAAGTAAGACTATAGATGTATTGTCAAAGCATGGTTCAGAAGAAGTTGTAATAAGAATTCATAGTTTGCCAAGTGATAATTTAAATGATAGTAATGAAAATTACATTAATAGGCTTAATGTAGTAGAAGGAAGACTTCCTACAAATGAAAATGAATGTGTAATTGCAAATGAAAAATTTAAAAGTTTAAATATGAAAATTGGTGACAAGATAACACTTTTTTCTGGGGATAATACTGATATTAATGAGTCATTAGAAAATGATGAATATGAAATAGTAGGAATAGTAGAAACACCATATTACTTAAGTAATCAAATTGGAAGCAGTACAATAGGTAACGGGAATGTTAAAACTTATATGTATATAAATGAAAATAATTTTAAAAGTGATATTTATACAGAAGTTTATGCAACGGTTGATGGCGCAAGGAATATTAATTCTTATGAAAGTAAATATTTTGATATAATAGATAAAACAACTGCTTCAATAGAAAATATTTCATCTAAAATAAATAATAGAAGATATGCTGAAGTAATAGATTCTGCTAATGTAGAGCTAGATAATGGTAAAAAGGAATATGAAGATAAAAAATCAGAAGCATTACAACAAATTGATGATGCAAAGAAAGAAATAGAAAATTCTAAAAATACATTAGTTCAAGCTGAAAGTGAAATAAGTACTAAAGAACAACAATTAAAAGATTCTATAAAATTAGGAAAAGAAAAAATTAATGTTGCAGAAGAAGAGTTGAATCAAAAAGAAGAAGAGTATAATATTGGGTTAAGTACATTTAATGATGCAAAAAAAGTAGCTGAAGAAGGTTTTGTAAAAGCAGAGGAAAATATAAAAGAATCTGAAGAAAAATTAAATGAGTTAAAAAAACAAAAAGATAGTTTAGAACAAGCTTTAAGTAATGAAGAATTATCACAAGAAGAAAAAGAAAGAATTACTCAAGAAATAAATAGTATTAATTTTTTAGTACAACAAGGGATAGATAAATTAAGTGAAGGAAAAGCACAACTTGAAGAAAAAAAAGAGGAATTGGTAAAACAGGAAGAGAGCCTTAAATCTGTACAGATTCAGCTTGCAACAGGAAGAGAAGCAATAAATTCCTCTAAGAATTCTTTAATTGAAGCTCAAAATAGTGGAATAGCTCAATTAGAAGAAGCAAAAGCACAATTAATTGAAGGTAAAACAAAGATTCAAGAAGGTGAAAAGGAGCTTTTAGAAAAAGAAAAGTTGGCAAATGAAGAGCTAGCTAAAGCAGAAGAAGAGATTAAGAAAGCTGAAGAGGAAATTGCAAAAATTAAAAAGCCAGAATTATATGTATTAGATAGAAAATCTCATTATTCTTATGTGGATTTTGAAAATAATGCAAAGAGTATTGATAAATTATCCAATGTATTCCCAGTATTTTTCTTTATTGTTGCAGCCTTAGTTTGTTTAACAACAATGACTAGAATGGTTGATGAGCAACGAGTAAATATAGGTACTTTAAAGGCATTAGGATATAGCAAAGGTAGCATAGCTAAAAAATTTATAGTATATGCATTGTTAGCTAGTACAATTGGATGTATTATAGGTGTTGTATTAGGGTTTACAGTACTTCCACTTATAATAATAGATGCCTATAAAATATTATATATTTTACCTAATGTTAACTATGTTATTAATATTCCACTTGCAATTCTTGTTTTTGTAGCGGCTATAGGTCTTACTACATTTGCGACATATGCAGCTTGTAGAATTGAATTGATGGAAACACCTTCAGTACTTATGAGGCCAAAGGCACCTAAAGAAGGTAAAAGAATTTTATTAGAAAGAATACCGTTTATATGGAATAAACTTAATTTTATTGGAAAAGTTACTGTAAGAAATATTTTTAGGTATAAAAAGAGATTTTTAATGACTGTAATAGGAATAGCAGGAAGTACGGCATTGTTACTTACTGGTTTTGGTATTAAAGATTCTATTAAGGCTGTCGTTTCTAAACAATATGGGGAATTAACAAAATATGAAATGGCTTTGAATCTTGATAATAATATTAGTGATGAAGAGTTTAGTAGTACAAAAAATGAAATAAGTGAAGATGAAAATATAGAAGATTATTTATTTGTAACAAGTGAAAATAGTAAAGTTATAGCTAAGGATATGAGTAAAGATGTTTCACTTATTGTTTCAAATGATAATGATAAGTTTAATAATTTTGAATTATTGAGAAATAGAATAAGTGGGGATATTATTGAACTTACAGAAGAGAATGTTGTAATATCTGAAAAGCTTGCAAAGCTATTGAATGTTAAAGTTGGTGATGAAGTAGAAATTACTAATAATAATGATAAAAAAGGAAAAGTAAAAATTGGATCAATAGCTGAAAGATATGTAAATAATTATATTTATATAAGTGAAAAATATTATGAAGAAGTATTTAATGAAAATGCTAAAATTAATAGTATTCTATTAAAGTTAAATAAGGAAAGTTTAGTAAATGAAGTTTCAAATAAATTTATTACTATGGATGGAATATCTGGAACTGTAAATAATACAAGCGCTAAGCAAAATTTTGATGATACAATTAAATCACTAGATTTAGTAGTTATTGTAATGATCTTATGTGCAGGTTCATTATCCTTTATAGTGCTTTTCAATTTAACAAATGTTAATATTTCTGAACGTATAAGAGAAATAGCCACAATAAAAGTATTAGGATTTTATGATAAGGAAGTTTCGGCTTATATATATAGGGAAAATATATTGTTAACTATAATTGGTTTAATTGTTGGACTGGGATTAGGTGTTGTATTTCATAAATTTATTATAGTAACTGTAGAAATGGATTACGTTATGTTTGGAAGAAATATATCATTATTTAGTTTTATAATAGCATCAATATTAACTATGATATTTGCATTACTTGTAAATTTTGCAATGTATTATAAATTAAAAAATGTCCAAATGGTTGAATCATTAAAATCTGTAGATTAAAGCAAATTAGATGTGTAATTAGATTTTACACATCTAATTTAATTTTTTAGATAAATACCGTTTAATAGTCTAAATTCCTTTGGTGTTAAATTATATTTTCTCTTAAATAGTTTATTAAAATATGATAAGTTATCAAATCCTACTTCTAAAGATATATCCATAATTGCATTATTGGATGTAGTAAGTAAAATAGAAGCTTTTTCTAAGCGATAATTATTTATATATTGAATACAAGTTAAGCCTATATGTTTTTTAAAAAATCTCATAAAGTGATATTCACTATAATCACAAATATTTGCTAATGTGTTAATAGAAATATCTTCAGTATAATGTTCATTAATATAATTTAATACTGACTTAATTTTATCCATAGTATTAACAGTTAATAAGCTTTTATTGATTTGCTGTTCAATTAGATTATTTTTATAAAGAAGTGCAAAGAAATGAAATAAAAATGATTTTAATTCCAATTCATATGCAATATCCTTTTCGTAGTAGCAGTAAAGTATATTTTCTATTAAGTTAAATATAGTATTATAGCAAGGACTAGTTCCTTTTATAAAAGTAGGAAGTTCATGCTCATGATTTAAAATTGGTGATATATATTTAAGTAATGCACCGTCAGTAGTTGAACTTTTAAGCATGTCCATATTAAATACAAATGATATCCAAGTCATTGTATTATCTTTAATTAATGAAAAAGAGTGAAGTTTTTGAGGTCCCACAATTAAAATATCACCTTTATTAATTATAAATGAATCTAAATCAATTCTATAATTACAACTTCCATCTATAACTATAATAACTTCTATTTCTTCATGCCAATGAACAGCAATTGAAGGAAAAGTTGGACTTATAGTACCCTTATATATAGAAAATGGTAAAATAAAATTCCCATGAGTAGTATTTTCTTTTAATCTTGTAAAATCTAATTTATCCATATAATCTCCAGTATAGCAGTATTGTTTTATTTAGTGATAGTATACTGCAAGTATTTTATATTTCTAATTATTATAATAACATTATAATAGTAGTATTTAAATAGAATAATTCAATTGGTATAAAGGGGATAGAAGTACTATGTTAGGAAAAATATTAGGTTATGAAGTAAATGGAAATTTAATATTAGTAAATTATAAAGATATTCAATGTACTGTTACTATGGTTAATGAAAGAGTAGTAAACTTTTTTGCACCATTTTTTAGAAAAGAAAGAAATTCGAAAGCGGTAGAAAATTTAAAGTGTGAAAATATTGAGTTTAGTGTAGAAAAAAATGAAGGATGTTTAAATGTAAAAACTAAATTATTAGATATTAGAATTTACGATGATTTTAAAGTTGATATATTTAAATCAAATGGAGAAGCATTATGTAGAGACTTTAGGGGAGAAAGAAAACCTTTTAGAAGATTAGGAGCAAATTTTTCGTTAGCTGCTGAAGAAGGACATAAATTGGAAGGGCACGAAGAGTATAAAATATATGTATCAAAAGTAATGGAAAATGATATGTATTTTTATGGTTTAGGGGAAAGAACAGGATCATTAAATAAAAAAGGATATCATTATAGAAATTGGAATACGGATGATCCAACACCACATGGAGAAACATATGCCCAGTTATACAAATCTATACCATTTTTAATTACAATGAAGGATAAAGAAGCATGTGGTATTTTCTTTGATAATCATTTTGAAAGCCACTTTGATATGGGAAAGGAAAACTCAAATTATTACTATTTTGGAGCGAAGGATGGAAATTTAGATTATTACTTTATTTATGGACCAGAAGTTAGTAAGGTTGTAAACGAATATACTAATTTAACTGGCAAAACACCATTACCACAAGTTTGGACATTAGGGTATCAGCAATGCAGATGGTCTTACGCACCGGCAGAACGAGCTTTAGAAATTGCGAAAACTTTTAGGAAAAAGAATATACCATGTGACACAATTTATTTAGATATTGATTATATGGATGGTTTTAGAGTGTTTACATGGGATAATAAAAAGTTTGAAAATCCTAAAGATTTTACAAATCAATTAAAGGAAATGGGATTTAAAGTTGTAACAATAATTGATCCAGGGGTAAAAGTAGATAAAGGATATAAGGTTTATGATGAAGGTATAAAAAATGGATATTTTGCAACAGATAAAGATGGAATAGTATATAAAAATGTTGTGTGGCCAGGAGATTCTGTTTTTCCAGATTTTATGAATTCAAATGTTAGAAAGTGGTGGGCAAATAATCAAAAAATAATGATTGATGCAGGGGTTGCAGGAATTTGGAATGATATGAATGAACCAGCTAGTTTTAATGGACCATTACCTGATGATATAATTTTTGATAATGATGGTACAATAGTTACTCATAAGGAAATTCATAATGTTTATGGACATATGATGGATAAGGCAACATATGATGGAATTAAAGAATTTACAGGTAAAAGACCTTTTGTAGTAACTAGGGCATGCTATGCTGGTACACAGAAATATGCTACAGTTTGGACTGGTGATAATCAAAGTACATGGGAACATTTAAGAATGTCTTTACCAATGCTAATGAATCTTGGGCTTAGTGGTATGGCTTTTTGTGGTACTGATGTTGGTGGATTTGGACATGATTGTACAGCTGAGCTTTTAAGTAGATGGGTTCAAGTTGGTGCATTTACACCATTGTTCAGGAATCATTCTACTATTGGTAGTAGAGAGCAGGAACCATGGGCATTTGGTAATGAGACAGAAGAAATTAATAGAAAATATATTAAATTAAGATATAAGTTTATTCCTTATTTATATGATATGATGCACAAATGTGAAGAAAATGGAGCTCCAATTATAAGACCGTTATTATATGATTATCAAAATGATAAAAAGACATATGAAATTAATGATGAATTCTTATTTGGTGATAATATATTAGTTTCGCCAGTGGTTGAACAAGGATCAAGGCAAAAATTAGTTTATCTTCCAGAGGGAAATAATTGGATTGATTATTGGACAGGAACAGAATTTGAGGGTGGGCAATATATTATTAAAGAAGCACCTTTAGATATTTGTCCTATTTATATTAAAGCAATGTCAATTATACCAACTAGCAAAGATGTAAATTATATAGGTGAAAAAGATAATGAGTGTTTAAATTTAAATATTTATTTATCTAATAAAAAGGGTATTGGAAATTATAATAATTTCCTTGATGATGGGGAAAGCTTTGATTATAAAGAAGGAAAATTTAATAAATATGAATTTAACTTTGAGTTAGGAGAAGCATTAAATATAGAAATGAAAGAAAAAATAGGATATGAAAAAGTCTATAAGGAAATTGAAATTATAGTTCATAATTTTGATTGTAGTAAAAAAGTATTCTTTAATGGAAATGAAGTTGAATTAATAGATAATAAATTAAAAATTAAATTATAAATTAGTTAATCTTACAATGCTTTATAGCATTTTGTAATTTTATAAATTTCCATCTTAAATTTATGAAGCACTAGGTTTTTATAAAACTGGTGCTTTTTTATGTTTAAAAGAAACTAATAATATTTATGTAAAAAAATTATACCTTGCATGACTTATAATAATAAATATAAAATTTAGAAGTTTATTTATTAGTAAGAATAGTGTTAACTGTAATGATAAGATATGTTATAATAATTTATTACTTTAAGATAATGAGGTGAAAATATGAACTTAAGAAAGCTATTAGATGCAGTATTGGCTTTAGGATCTAATATTAGTATTAAAGAAGGTAAAGAAATTCATAAGTTAAAATTAGTAACAGGCATGACAAGTAAAAGCATTGATGGTGTTTATCATATATATTCAAAAGTGAAAGAAGAGGATGACTCTAAAAGCTATAGTTGTCATATAAAATATAATTTAAAAAATGAAAAAGTTAATGGTGCAACTTGTACATGTAGTACTTATGAGGAATTTTCAAAACATAAAAATAATTATGTTTGTAAACATATAATAGCAAGCATATTTTCATTTTATATAATTGCTAAAAATAAAATAAAAAAAAGTAATAGAAGTAACAATACAATACAAAATAAAATAAATAGATCAGATAATTATAAAAAAGAAATAAAATTAGATTTAGATATAAAAAGTATTAAAGAAAAAAATATATTTATGTTTGATGTTCAATTTAGAATTGGTGAAGGTAGTACTTATTTGGTGACCAAATTAAATGAGTTTTTTCAGGCTATGGAAAATAAAAGTCCTTTAAGGATTAATGGAGAATTTTTATTTAATCCTTACAATATGTATTTTTCTGAAAGTGATAAGGAGCTTTTATCATTTGCAATTGATAGATTTAAAGAAAATGATGAAGTTAAAATAATTGAAGGTAAATATTTAAGATTAAAAAGTAATGAAATTAGAGACTTCCTATCGTTAGTTAGTAGTGATAAAAAAGTAAAATTTAATTATGATTATATTAACTATGAAACTTTTGTGTATAAAGAAAATTTACCATTATCATTTACTTTGAAACTAGAAAATGATAGTGTTAATCTTACTACTAAAAAGAAACTACCTATACCTTTGAGTAATAAATTTGATGTTTTTCTTTACGATAGAAAAATATATTTACCAAGTATTAGTGTTGCAAACTCTTATTTTGGATTTTGGAAGGAACTTAAAAGACAAGGAAAGATAGAATATTCTAAAGAAAGTAATGAGTTAATAAAGGTAATAAAAGTTTTAAGTGAAATTAGTAGCGATGTTATATTATCAGAAGGAATAAAGAGAATATGTAGAAGATTTTGGAAGCCTAAGCTAAGTTTTTCTACAGAAAATAAATTAGTTAAGTGTAAAGCAATAATAAACTATTTTGGTAAGAATATAAATATTTTAGAAAATGATAGTATTGAGTTTTTTAGAGATTTGACCTTGGAAGATGAAATTGATAGAAGACTTGAAAGATTAAGATTTATAAAGAAAAATAAAGACTATATTTTTATTGGAAATGATGATGAATATTATGAATTTTTAACTGCAGGAATAAATGAGCTTGCTTTAATTTCTAAAGTAACTTTCAATAAAAGTTTTGAAAAATCTAATTTACTAAACTCAAAAAATATAGAAGCTATAATTGAAGATGAAGAGGACAACTTATACTTTAAATTTAATATAGAGGATATTGATTTTAGTGAATATAAAGACATTTTAGAAGCTTTAAAAGATGGAAGGAAGTATTATAAAAGTAAAAAAAGTAGACTAATTAATTTAAAAGATATTGGTATGAAGAATTTTCTAAATATGCTTGATAATTTATCTTATAGAAAAGACTTAAGTCAAGGAATATTAGAAGTAGATAAAAATAAAGCTTTATTTTTAGAAAATAGCATTGAAGGAAATAATTTATCCTTTATTAGAGGCAATAAGATAGTGAAAGATATTGCAGATAAATTATCTAATCGTAATGAAACGGAAATAAGTCAAGTGAAAGGATTTAATGGACAATTAAGAAACTATCAGTTAGTTGGAGTAAATTATTTAAAGGCTTTAAGTAATTTAGGGTTTGGTGGAATTTTAGCTGATGAAATGGGATTAGGTAAAACAATACAAATTATTTCATTTCTCTTAGAAGAGAAGAATTTAAAAGAGGATAATAAAAAAAGCCTTATAGTTGCACCTACATCACTTTTATATAATTGGAAGGCTGAATTTGAAAAATTTGCGCCACAGATAAAAGTAGGAATAGTACATGGAAATAAAAATGTTAGAGAAAAAATATTAATGAACATAAATGAGTTTGATGTATTGATTACAACTTATGGAACGATTAAAAATGATATAGATTTTTATGAAAATGAAGTTTTTGATTATTGCATAATAGATGAAGCACAAAATATAAAAAATCCTAAAGCGCAAAATACCAAGGTTATTAAAGAAATAAATGCAAAAGTTAAATTTGCTTTAACAGGAACTCCTATTGAAAATACTATTGTTGAATTATGGTCAATTTTTGATTTTATAATGCCAGGATATTTATTTGATGAAAGTTCTTTTAAAGAAAAATTTATGCATAGAGATGAAGATGAACTAGAAGAATTAAAAATTCTTATTAATCCATTTATATTGAGAAGATTGAAAAGAGACGTTATTTCTGAATTACCAGAAAAAATTGAAAAAAAATATTATGTTCAAATGACATCTGATCAAAGACTTGCTTATAAAAATTATATGAAAGACGTTAAGCTAAGTATTAAAAATGGCGAAGAGGATAAGGTTACTATTTTTTCTTACTTAACAAGATTAAGACAGATATGTCTTGATCCATCATTAGTAGATGAAAATTATAACGGTAAAAATGGGAAAATTAATACGGCTATAGATATAATTGAGGATATAATTGAAAGTAAATATAAAATATTAGTTTTTTCGCAATTTACATCAGTATTAAAAAAACTAAGAAAAGAATTAATAGAAAGAGGAATTGAAAGTAAATATCTTGATGGAACAACAGTTGCAAAGGAAAGAATAAGCTTAGTTAATGAATTTAATGAAAGTAAAGAGGCACAGGTATTTTTAATTTCATTAAAGGCAGGAGGAACAGGATTAAATTTAACATCTGCAAAATTTGTAATGCACATGGATCCATGGTGGAATCCTGCAATTGAAGACCAAGCTACTGATAGAGCTCATAGGATAGGGCAAAAAAATATAGTTGAAGTTATTAAGTTAATTGCAAAAGATACCATAGAAGAAAATATTATAAAGTTACAGGAAGATAAGAGAGAAATAATTAATAGTGTTATAAGTGATGATAGCTTAAATATAAATAATATTTCAAAGCTAACAAATGAAGAAATTTTAGACTTATTTAAATAAAGACTATAGTTTTATAACAAGAGTATATTATAAATTAATGAGTTATAAGTTATAGTTAAGCAGTAATATATTAATAAAATGTCCTTAATATTAATTCATAAATTGAGTTAATATTAAGGATATTTTTTTGTGCGGTAAAGAATATAAATAAAATTAAGTAAAATTTACTAGATTAAGGTTAAATATGATAATATTAATAATATAAAAAATAATATTGACTTTTAGGAGGAGAAAATGAAAAGTAATTTTAGTGTTAATAAGGAATTCTTATTAAAGACAGCAAAAGAAATATTAGAGTTCAATAGTCCTACAGGATTTTGTTTTGAAATCATGGATAAGATAGAGGCAATTATTAAACCTTTTGGATATAACTTTGAAAGAAATAATAAGGGTTGTGGAACAATTACTGTTGAAGGAAAAAACAATGAAAAAACAATAGGAATGTGCGCACATGTTGATACATTAGGTGCAATGGTTAGGTCAATAACACCAAGTGGAAATTTGAAGTTTACAATATTAGGTGGGCCTATTTTACCTACATTAGATAGTGAATATTGTACAATAAGGACTAGAGAAGGAAAACTTTATTCAGGTACATTTCTAAGTACTAGCCCAGCTGCTCATGTTTTTGAGGATAGTAAATCTAAACCAAGAGATGAAAAAAACATGGAAGTAAGAATTGATGAAATTGTAAATTGTAAAGAGGATGTTGAAAAATTAGGTATTGGAGTTGGAGATTTTATTTTTATTGATCCAAAGACTACAATAACAGAAAGTGGATTTATTAAATCAAGATTTATTGATGATAAAGGTAGTGTTGCAGCCATAATTGCATTATTAGAAATGATGCATAGAGAAAATTTAAAACCTAAAAATACAGTAAAAATTATAATTTCTACATATGAAGAGGTTGGTCATGGTTCAGCTTCTATTCCTTCTGATATTAGTGAAATGATAGCAGTGGATATGGGATGTATAGGGGATGATTTAAGCTGTACAGAATATGATGTGTCAATTTGTGCTAAAGATTCTAGTGGGCCATACGATTATAATATGACTACTGAATTAATTAATTTAGCAAAAGAAAATAATTTAAGTTATGCTGTAGATATATATCCAATGTATGGTTCAGATGTCAGTGCAGCATTAAGAGCTGGAAATGATATTAGAGGAGCCCTTATTGGACCAGGGGTCCATGCTTCTCATGGTATGGAAAGAACTCATGTAAATGCTCTTGAAAATACAATAAAACTATTAAGTGCATATTTGATATAATATTTTGAATAGAAATATGTTTAAAGCTCACTAAGATTTAAATGTCTTAGTGAGCTATTTTATATTTAAAATCCCAATTTAATTATATAGATATGAATTTTTTTTAGGTTTTATGAACAATAAAATTTCATTTTTAATATTTTGCTTCTAGGGATATTAGCTTCTTCAATTTGTTTTGTATTATGGAATAAAGTAATACTTCATATAGGAGCAGTTAAATCTAATAATTTTATATATTTAATTCCATTAATTACAATGATAACCTCAGCGATAATGTTAAAAGAAATAATAAAATCAATAGCAGGGATGGGGGGGATACTGATTATTTTTGGAGTTTATGTTTCAGAGAATAAGAATAAAATTATTGGTAAAAAATGCAATTATAATAGAAAAACAATAACAATATAAAGAATAAATGTAAAAAGTTTGCAAAATATAAAATAGCTGATATAATTTTATTATATCAGCTATTTTTTGTCATTCTCATAAGTTTAATTACATATTTAGATATATAAATAAATCTAAAAAAATAAAAAGGGGTTTAACTATGGGAGAAAAGATAAAAATACTTATTTTAATGGGAATGACAATGAGTTTAATGGCTTGTGGAGTGGTAGATAAAAATGTTAGAGGTAATAATATTACAATAACAACAAGTATTGAAAATAAAAATGAGATAATAGAAAAGGTAGAAGGATCAGAGGAAGATATTATTGAAGAAAACAAAGAATTTGAAGCAATAGATTTAGAGCCAACTATTAATATTAATTATAGTTATGAAGTTATAGGGGATAAAAGCATATGTTCCGATATTTTATTTACTGAAAAATATACAGATTTAGAAGGAATAGTTACTTTTAGAGGAAATAATTTTAGAAATACAGCTTCTTATGGAATAAGCAAAATATCACAAAAAGAGTTAAATGTAAAATGGAAAACTTCAACATCATTTAGTTCATGGGGAGGAGGAGCAGGGTGGACTGGTCAACCGTCGATAATTAAGTGGGATGAAGAGTTGAAAAATTCAATGAATATAGATGATAAATTTAAAAGTAAAGAAAATTTTACTGAAGTAATATATGCTTCATTAGATGGGAAAGTATATTTTTTAGATTTAGAAACGGGAGAGAAAAGCAGAAGTGTTATCAATGTAGGAAATCCAATAAAAGGTAGTCTATCAATAGATTCGAGAGGAATTCCAATGCTATATGTAGGTGAAGGTATTAATGAGAGTGGAGTAACTGGATTTAATATTTATAGCTTAATAGATGGAAGTAGTTTATATGAAATTAATGGATATGATGAATATGCATATAGAGGATGGCCAGCTTTCGATTCTTCAGCATTAATATACTCTGATGGGGATATAGTAATTGAAGGTGGAGAAAATGGAATTTTATATATTACAAAATTAAATACTGATTATGATAAGTATACTAATACTGTGTCAGTAAATCCAGAAATCTTAAAATATAGATATTATACTGGAGAAGGTTATGGTAGGCTAGGAATTGAAAATAGCGTAGCAGCATATGCAAATTTATTATATTTTGCAGATAATAATGGAGATATTCAATGTATAGATTTAAGGAAGATGGAACCTATATGGGTTATAGAAGGATTAGATGATATAGATGCTTCAATCACAATTGAAGCTGAAGAAGGAGTTCCTTATTTATATGTAGGGGATGAGGTAGATCATCAAGGGATAAGTGGAATATCAACAATTAGAAAAATAAATGGATTAACAGGGGAAGTGGTTTGGAAGAATGAGTTCTCTTGTCAATCAGTAGTTGGAACAGATGCAACTAATGGAGGAGTATTAGCTACTAATGTTATAGGGAAAAATAATATATCAGATTCAGTGATATTCTCATTGGCTAGATATGATGGATTTAATAGTGGAGCTATTATTTCAATAAATAAAAGTACAGGTGAAATACAATGGGAAACTAAAGTGGATAATTATTTGTGGTCATCACCTGTTGATTTTTACGATAAAAATGGAAATGCTTATATAATTCAATGTGATTCTATAGGAAATATGTTTTTAATAGATGGTAAAAATGGAGAAATATTAAATAGTTTAACTTTAGATGCCAATATAGAAGCATCACCAGCAATATATGAAGATACAATAGTAATAGCAACACGTGCTGGGAGTATTTATGGTATTGAAATAAAATAATAATATAAAGAAAAGTTAATATAATGATGCAAAAAAGCAAATACTGATTTCAAGTTAAATTGGAAAGTTCTAACTTAAAAAGAATTCAAAAAATGATATTTACCATAATGAATATTATAATTTAATTTTTAATGTAAATTATAATATTCATAAAGTAAATATCGTTTTTTATTGAAATAGTATTTTGTTATAAATCTTGTAATCTTCCTTTATTTTTAAGGTGAGAAATTAATTTTTCAGGATCATTCATGATTAACTCTTTAGGCATTTCTATTTTTTCAAATAATTCAATTCCATTAGAAAAATCACCAATTCTTAAATTAATATGAGCATCAGAAGTTAAAATAACTTTAGTCCCATGTTCTTTACAAAGACGTGCAACTTTTTCACAGTTAACATCGCTTCCAATTCTTGACGAGCCAGATAAAGAACTGTTATTAATCTCAATCATAATATCCTTTTCTTTGGCTTTTTTTACAATTGCATCATAATCAAGTTTATAATTTGGGTTTCCTAGATGACCTAATATTTCAACTTTTTCATATTTATCCATTGTATTTAAAATAGCCATAGTATTTTCTTCTAAAGATTTTGGCTCAAATACAGGTTCGTGAAAAGAAGCAATCATATAATCTAAGTTCTTTATAGCATCACTAGGCATGTCAAGATTACCATCAACATCTAAAATATTTGCTTCACACCCTTTTAAAATTATGACTCCATTTATTATTCTTGGAAGAACCTTTAGATTACCAAAGTACCAGTAATGTGGAGCCCCGGGCATAGTAGGAGCATGTTCTGATGTACCTAAAATTTTAATGCCTTTTTGTGAACAAAAGTTAATATTCTCCATAAGAGTTGTGTATGCATGGCCGCTCACTATAGTATGAGTATGCAAATCAGATAAGTAATTCATAAAATTCTCCTTTATCGTATAATTAAAGTAATTGTATTTATAATTAAAGTATATTTATTTTTAAGTTAAACTTCAATAATATAAGAAAGAAATAATGTTTAAATTAAAATTAAATGTTTAATTTATATAAAAAAATGAAATTATAATAAATGAATAGAAAAGTTTAAAAAAAAAAAGCAGTTTAACAATTTAACAGTTTAGTATAATAAAGTGAAGTGATAATATGATAAAATTTATATATTTATATTAAATAATATTTAAATAAAATAAGTATAAAATAATATAAGTTTAATTATATTATATAAAATATACTATTTTGTGAAAAAGGTAAAGTAGAAATAATAGTTTTATTATGATAGTATATATTTTGAAATCAAATTCGATAAAAAAAGCTATAATATGAAAAAATAGCTTTTTTAAACTAAGGAGGAAATATTATGAGTAATAATAAAGGAAAATTAACTTTAATTGCATTAATACTTATGATTTTTACATCAGTATTTGGATTTAATAATATTCCAAGGGCTTTTTTCCTTATGGGATATTCAGCAATTCCATGGTATATTTTTGGTGCGATATGCTTCTTTATTCCATATGCATTTATGATGGCTGAATTTGGAGCAGCATTTAAAGAAGAAAAAGGTGGTATTTACGTTTGGATGCAAAAGTCTATTGGTAGAAAATTTGCATTTATTGGTACATTTATGTGGTTTGCATCATATATAGTTTGGATGGTTAGTGTATCATCATCTATATGGGTTCCACTTTCTAATTTAATATTTGGAACTGATAAAACATCTACTTGGTCACTATTTGGACTTACTTCTTCACAAACATTAGGTATTTTAGGAGCAATTTTTGTTATATTAATTACATTCTTATCATCAAAAGGTTTGAATAGTATTTCAAAAGTTGCATCAATTGGAGGTATATTTGTAACAAGTGCAAATGTATTATTAATAGTTGGTTCATTAATTGTATTTTTTGCTAACGGTTTTAAAGCAGCACAACCACTAAAGCTATCAGAGTTTGTACATTCACCTAATCCAGCTTATGGAACTGTTTTAGCCGTATTAGGATTTCTAGTATTTGCTATATTTGCGTATGGAGGATTAGAAGCAGTTGGTGGACTTGTTGACCAAACTGAAAATGCTAATAAAACATTCCCAAAAGGAATTAAAATTTCAGCAATAGTAATTGGGGTAGGGTATTCTTTAGCAATATTAATGGTTGGTTTATTCACTAATTGGCAAGAAGTACTTTCAAATCCTGATGTAAGAATGGCAAATGTATCATATGTGGTTATTAAAAACTTAGGAGTTAAGCTTGGAGAGGTATTTGGATTATCTCCACATGGAATTGAAATAATGGGGACTTGGTTTGCAAGATATATTGGATTGGCAATGTTCTTAGCATTATTAGGTGCATTCTTTACACTAATTTATTCACCATTAAAACAATTAATAGAAGGTACACCAAAGGAAATATGGCCAGAAAAATGGACCGCAATAAATGATAACGGTATGCCTGTAAATGCAATGTGGATGCAATGTATCGCAGTTGTGGCTATTATTATAATTGCTGTAATAACAGGCGGAAAATCTTCTAGCTTCTTAGATTATTTAATACTTATGGGAAATGTGGCAATGACAATACCAACAATGTTCTTAGCAATTGCATTTATTTATTTCAAAAAAAATGATAGTATAGATAAACCTTTCATTTTCTTTAAAAGTAAAACAGTTGCAACAATATGGGCTATAATAGTAACTTGTACTGTTGGATTTGCTAATATATTTACTATATTACAACCAGCAATTGAAACTAAAGATTATGTTTCTACAGGATTCCAATTAGCTGGACCAATAGTATTTGGATTAATTGCTTTCTTCTTAATTTCTAAATACGAGAAAAGATATGGAAGAAATAAAGATTCAATAGATAAAATAGCATAATAAAAAAGTACCAAACGAAGTTGTTTGGTACTTTTTTATTATAAACCTGTAACTTGTATATCTTGTAGTAAATGTTTATATTTTAAAAATTCAGCATATAATGAATCTATACGTCGTTCTAATACTTCTCTCTCTGTAATTTGAGCTGTTTTCTTCAAATCAGATGTAAGTTTTTGAATTTCTTCATCAATTGCCCACATTTCTTTCATTATTTCATATGCATTATTTTTCATAATAATCCCATCCCTTTTACTGTAAAGTATTGAAATATAATTATTTCTAATATAATTATACCATATAATATATATTAATACAAAAATGATTTATTTAACAGTAAAATATTAACAAATAATTAAAAAATATAAAAAAAAGGAAGTAAAATGTTATTTAGAAAGGTTTACAGAAAAATTATTCGCAAATATAGCAATAAACTATTTCAAAAATATGGAAATGTGGTAAAATATTATTAGAATTTAAGAAAAAAATTAATATTTAATTTAAATAACATAAAATTATAATTATAAAATAGGATAGCACAGTTTAAAAACAGGAGGAATTTTAAGATGAAAAAAATATTATTTGTCGCTTCTGAAAGTGTACCATTTATTAAAACAGGTGGATTGGCAGATGTTGTAGGATCACTTCCAAAATCATTTCCAAAAGAAGAGTTTGATGTAAGAGTTGTGATACCAAACTATACATGTATACCATGGGAGTACAGAAGTGATTTTAAATATATTACACATTTTTATATGGATTTAGGACAAGTTTCAGGTAGTGAATATGTTGGTGTATTGACAACCCAATATGATGGAATTACATTTTATTTTATCGATAATCAACGTTATTTCGGAGGGAATACTCCATATGGAGATACTAGATTTGATATTGAAAAATTCTGCTTCTTTAGTAAGGCAGCTTTATCAATTTTACCAAGTATAAATTTCAAACCAGATATAATACATTGTCATGATTGGCAAACAGGTGTATTACCTGTGTATTTGCACACAATTTTTAGAGATAATCATTTCTACGATAATATAAAAACTATAATGACAATCCATAATTTAAGATTCCAAGGAATCTGGGATATTAAGACACTTCAAAAGATTACCAATTTCCCGGATTATGTGTTTAGACCTACTGATATGGAGTATAATAAAGATGCTAATATGTTAAAGGGTGGAATGGTTTACGCAAATTATATAACTACTGTAAGTAATAGTTATAAAAATGAAATACAAAATGATTACTATGGTGAAGGACTTGATGGAGTGGTACGTCAAAAATCAGGTGATCTTTATGGTATATTAAATGGTATTGATTATAATGAGTATAATCCTGAAACGGATAATGAAATATTCAGTAAATATAATAAATACAGCTTTATAGAAAATAAATTATATAATAAAAGAGGCTTACAGCATGAATTAGGATTAGAACAAAATGATAATAAATTTATGATAGGAATTATATCAAGATTGACTGACCAAAAGGGTGTAGACTTAATTGCTAGAGTAATAGAAGAAATTGTAGATGATCACACTCAATTAGTAGTACTTGGAACTGGGGATAAAGGTTATGAAGATATGTTTAGATATTATGAATGGAAGTTAAAAGGAAAGGTATCAGGAAATATTTATTTTTCAAATAACAGAGCTCATAAAATATATGCAGCAGCTGATGCAATGCTTGTTCCGTCAAGATTTGAACCTTGTGGTTTAACACAACTTATATCATTAAGATATGGAACCGTTCCTATAGTTAGAGAAACAGGTGGTTTAAGAGATACTGTTGAACCATTTAATATATATTCTGATTGTGGTACAGGCTTCTCATTTGCAAATTATAATGCCCATGAAATGCTTAATACAATTAATTATGCTAAACATATATATTTTAATAATAGAGATAAATGGAATGGTATAGCATTTAGGGGAATGGAAAAAGATTACTCGTGGGGAAATTCAGCACAAGATTATGCTGGGCTTTATAGGAAACTAATGGGTGAATGGTAAAATATTAGGACGTTATAAAGTTGTAGAAATTAAACTTCGTAAGTTTAAAGGATTGAATATTATTTATAGAATATTTTAATATATAAGTATGTAGTATGAATATAAGTAAGAGTTATAGTAATTAGAATATCTTAATAACTAGCCACAATGTATTAAAAATATGTTGTGGCTTTTTATTTATTTCTTTGATGAATTTTTATTGGAGTTAGTTCTTGAACATCCCAATAAAAAACCTACGCAGCTACTTATTAAATCTTTAAACTGTATTATAGATGGAGTGGCTTCCTCAGGAATTAGGTTGAAATCATATCCGATAATTAGTGAGAATAAAGCAATTACACAAACTGATAAAGCAACTATAACTTGAAAAGATTTATTACAAATGTAGTATTTTAAATCATTTGTAATGTTATTAGATTTATTTTTACTTTCAACCATATAATTTTTATCATCACTTTTTAGAGTTTCTTCTTTAACTTCTTTATCATCATCATTTACTGTAACAATTATTGGAGAGTTAGAGTCATTACTCTTTATAACTTCATGTTTTAAAAAATTTTCGCTTAAAAAATAACCAAAAATAGAAGCAACACTAGTACGTACGATAACGCTAATAGAAATTCCATTATTTGTTGTAGGTTCAGGCATAAATAAATTATAAACACATTGAAGTAAAAGGATAAACATTATAATTATTAACGATTTATCACTAATAGATATTTGACTCCAACATTTAATTAATGCATGTAAGAGTGTATTTTTATTCTTTTTCATAAGTTTACCTCCTTTGCTATAATATATCTTATTAATTTACGTTTATATATGTTACATATTTAAATGATAAATCTAATTTACTTAATTAAATTTATATAAACATAACTAATAATGATAATAGGATGAAAAGATGATATAATAATTAAAAAGATATACTAGGAGGATAAAATGAAGTTTGATGGAATAATATTTGATTTAGACGGAACATTATGGGATTCAACTGCTGAAGTAGCAAAAACTTGGACAAGTGTAATTGCAAAATACAATTTAAATCGCAAAGAAGTAACTGTTGAAGATTTAAAACCATGTATGGGAAAATTATTAGATGAGATAGCAAGTATTTTATTACCAGAGTTAGATCCTAAAAAGCAAATGCAAGTAATAAAAGAATGTTGTGAATATGAAAATGAATATTTAGGTGAATATGGTGCAACACTATATGATAAATTAGAAGATACATTAAAAGAATTATCAAAAAATCATAAATTATTTATAGTGAGTAATTGCCAAGATGGTTATATAGAATGTTTTTTTAAAGCACATAAATTAGACAAGTATTTTATTGATTATGAATGTCCAGGAAGAACTGGATTACCTAAAGGCGAAAATATTAAGTTAATAGTTGAAAGAAATAATTTAAAAAATCCTGTTTATGTAGGTGATACCCAAGGAGATGCAAATGCAGCTAAATTAGCAAATGTTCCATTTATCTTTGCAAAGTATGGATTTGGAAACGTAGATGAATTTTTTAATTCAATAGAATCTTTTGATGAATTATTAGAAATAATATAAGTAAGGAGAAGCAAATGATAAGTAAAAAAAAGCTAAAAGAAGATATAATAACATATGACATAATTACTTATAAAGACGAAGATGGAAAAGATATTGAATATGTTGAAGTAACTTTAGTAGATAGAATTATTGATGTTTATATGGATACAAGAGAGGTAAATATAGGAATTTTGGCTAATAAAATAATTGAAGATAACTTATATGAGGAATAAATAAAAGTCACCAAATTTGGTGACTTTTATTTATATTGAAATAATAATATTTATGTATTTAATTTAATTATTGTTGGATTTAATATGACTTCTAAATATTTTATTCATGAATAATGTATTTTAAATAAAAATAAATATTCGTAAATTGACAAATTAAAATAAAGATAAAATTGTTATTAAGTGTTTATAAAACAAATAAAACTTTGTATAATAAATATGAAAATATAATATTACGAATAATTAAAAATATTACAATAAATTATGATGTAAATTAAAATGTAAGGAATTAATATGAAAATTTATGGTTATGAAAATAGTTCAATAAGTGAAGAAAAATATTTATATAAAGCTTTAGGGATAGATTTAAAAGAAAAAAATATTATATCTTTTGTTGGAGGTGGTGGAAAAACAACCTCTGTTTATACATTGGCAAGAGAGTTAAGTAATTTAGGTAAAAAGGTTTTAGTTACAACTACGACACATATGCATATGCCGAATGATTGTATAGATTTTAAAGGTGATGTTAAAGAAATAACTGAAAGACTAAAAATACATAATTTAGTAACAGTAGGAATTAAAGAAAAGAATGATAAAATTTCAAGTGTTGGTGAAGATATAGCTGAAGCACTAATAAACTTATGTGATTTTTTAATAATTGAAGCTGATGGTGCAAAAATGCTACCGCTTAAAGCTCCAGCAAGTCATGAACCTGTTATTTTGAAAAATACTACAATGGTTGTTGGTGTTGCAGGAATAGATTCGTTAAATAAAAGTATAAAAGAAACATGTCATAGACCACAGCAGGTTTGTAATATATTAAAGCAAAATGATAATTATGTTATTAAACCTAAAGATATAGCTATTTTATTAAGTAGTGAAAAGGGACAAAAAAAAGGCGTTCATGAATGCAAAAATGCTATTTATAGAGCATTAATTAATAAGGTAGATAACAAGGAATTATTAGATTTAGCAGAAGAGATATGTGAATATTTGCAGCAGAATAATATAAAAAGTATAATTACAAGTTATAAAGAATTTAATGAGGTGTAGAAATGCTAATAGTTATTAAAGGTGCAGGAGATTTAGCAAGCGGAATAGCATATAGATTAAAAAAAAGTGGTTTTGATGTTGTAATGACAGAAATAGAAAATCCTACAACAGTAAGAAGAACAGTAGCTTTTTCTCAAGCTATATTTGATAATGAAACAATTATTGAAGGAATTAAAGGAATTAAAGTTAATAGCATAGATGAGATAAATGAAGTAATAAGTCAAGGTAATATACCTGTTATGATTGATGAAAAAGCAGAAATTGTATCAAAGTTAAAACCAAATGTAGTTGTAGATTCTATAATTGCAAAGAAAAATTTAGGGACAAGTATAGATGATGCACCAATTGTTATTGGTGTAGGGCCAGGATTTGAAGCAAAGATTGATTGTGATTTAGTAATTGAAACTAAAAGAGGTCATTATTTAGGAAAGGTGATAGAAAAGGGGAGTGCAATACCTAATACCGGAATTCCAGGGAATATTGGTGGATATACTAAAGAAAGAATTATAAGAGCTTCGGCAAATGGTAAAATAAAGCCAGTTGTTAAAATTGGAGATTTTGTTAAAAGAGGTCAAGTAGTGGCTTATGTAGATAAAGAAGAAGTTTTAGCACAAATTGATGGAATAGTTAGAGGAATGTTACAAGAAAATATAGAAGTATTTAAGGGTATGAAGGCTGGAGATATTGATCCACGATGTGAAAAAGATCATTGTTTTACAATTTCTGATAAAGCAAGATCTATAGGTGGAGGAGTATTAGAAGCAATAATGTATATGAGTAATAAGAATAAATAAATGAAAGAGTGGGGAGAAAGTTATGAAAAAATTTATAGATGCTAAAGGAAAGAATTGTCCAATACCAGTGATAATGGCTAAAAAGGAAATAGAGTCTGGAGTTAATTTTTTTGAAATTGAAGTAGATAATAAAATTGCAGTTGAAAACTTAAAAAAACTTGCAAAAAATCAAGGATTTGAAATAAAAATTACACAAGATAAAGATAATTTTAAAGTTGACTTTTCTAATGGATGTGAAGAATGTGAGGATATTTTGAATAAATTAGAAGGGAAAAAAGAATTAGGAAATTGGGCTGTATTTGTTAACAAAGAAACTATTGGTAGTGGTGATGATGAGTTAGGTAAATCATTAATGAAGATGTTCTTGTATACTATTTCTGAAGGTGAAGATTTACCAAGTTCAATTTTATTTATGAATGGAGGAGTAAAAGTTCCAACCCTAAATGAACAAGCAATCGAACACTTGAAAGTTTTGGAATCTAAGGGGGTAGAACTGTTAGTTTGCGGTGCTTGCCTTAATTTCTATGGTTTAGAAGAACAATTGAGTGTAGGAAAAGTTAGCAACATGTATGATATAACAAATGTTATGAAAGAGGTATCAAAAGTAATAACTATATAATTATAAAAGATTAGTGAAATTTATTAAATTATATTATGTAGCGTATAATATTAAATAATGAGTCAGCATAATTAGTACAGTTTATCTAAAATAAACAGTAGGTTATGCTGACTTTTTAATTGTATATTATTTTATTATTATTGAATGGGATTGTTTATCAGTAACAGTACCAATAATTCTTGTCCAAGGATTATTAAGTTCCATTCTTGATATAAACTCTAAAGCATCTTTTTCTGGCATTGATAAAAGAAGACCACCAGAAGTTTGAGGATCTAAAAGTACATCTTGCATTTCTTGAGTAACAGAAGAATCACATCTAAAAATATCTTTTAAATATTCTAAATTATTGTACATACCTTCAGGAATAATTCCCATACTAGCATACTCTAAAGAATCATTAAGAAGAGGAATTGAATTAGAATAGAACTCAATAGTTTTATTACTTCCACTTGCCATTTCATACCCATGACCTATTAGGCTAAATCCAGTTATATCTGTACAAGAATTAACACTTAAGTTTTTTAAAGAATCCTTAGCATATTTATTTAAAGTTGTCATTACATTAGTTACTTCTTTAATTTTTTCAGCAGATAGTAATTCAGCTTTAGTTGCTGTATTTAAGATACCTATGCCTAAAGGTTTAGTAAGAACAAGGACATCGCCAGTTTTAGCATTGCTGTTAGTAAGTATTTCGTTAGGATGAGCAAAGCCAGTTACACAAAGTCCATATTTAGGAGTAGGGTCTGCAATAGTATGACCACCACTAACAACTGCACCAGATTCAGATACCTTACTGTATCCACCAGCTAAAATATCATGCATTATTGATGTATCTAAACAAGATGGAAAGCATAATAGATTCATTGCAATTGCAGGATCACCACCCATAGCATAAACATCACTTAATGCATTAGTAGCAGCAATTTGTCCAAATATGTATGGGTCATCAACCATAGGAGGAAAAAAATCAACAGTTTGAATAAGAGCTTTGTCCTCACTTACTTTATATACACAAGCATCGTCTTTTTTATCAAAACCAACTATAAGATTTGAATCTTCAAATTTAGGTAGATTTTTTAATACTGAATCTAAAACTCCAGGACCTATTTTTGCAGCACACCCAGAAGTTTTAGTTAAGGTAGTTAATTTTATAGTATTCCCCATTTTTTCTCCCTTCGAATTAAGAAATAAATATTTTTTATATATGATTATTATAAATAAAAAATAAAAAATTATAAATATATATGGAAGAATTTATTTAATTATGGTATAGGTATATAGGACTAAAAAAAAGATGGAAAATATAAACAACCATGTTCTATCATAAAGTATTAAATATATAAACTTATAGCTTTTATATTAGAGAAAAGAGAGGATAAGATAATGTTAATAAGCAAAGAAAAAAATTTTTATAAGCTAATTTTAAGTATTGCTTTACCAATTGCAATACAAAATTTAATTACGTTTGCAGTAAGTATGGTAGATACTATGATGCTAGGAGCATTAGGAGAAGTTCAATTATCAGCTGCATCAATTGGAAATAATTTATTCTTTATATTGACGATATTAATATTTGGACTAGCTGGGGGATCTAATATTTTGATATCACAATATTGGGGAAGAGGAGATGTAAAAACAATACATAAAATACTTTCAATAATGTATAGGGGTTGCTTAATAATTGCAGCTATATTTATTTTTATAGCAATAGTATTCCCGAGTCAGTTTATGAGAATATATACTACTGATACAAGGGTAATAGAGGAAGGAGTTTCATATTTAAGAATAGTTTCTGTTGGATATATATTTTATGCAATAACAAATTGTACAATAATGATGCTTCGTTCAGTAAAAACAGTTAAAATTTCATTAGTTGTATATAGTTTATCATTAGTTGTTAATGCATTTTTTAATTATATATTAATTTTTGGTAATTTTGGTGCACCAGTATTAGGTGTTCAAGGAGCAGCAATAGCTACGGTTATAGCAAGAATAACTGAATTTAGTATAGTTTTAATTTTTATGATTAAATTTGAAAATAAAATATTATTAAAGGCTTCACATTTATTAAAAGTAGATAAAATAATTTTTAAAGATTTTTTAACAAATTGTACACCAGTATTATTTAATGAATTTTTATGGTCAACTGGGTCAACAATGATTTCTATTATACTTGGAAGGCTTGGAACTGAAACTGTAGCGGCTAATAGTATAAGTAATGTAGTATTTCAATTTGTAACTGTATTTATATTTGGACTTTCAAATGCAACTGCGGTAATTATAGGTAATACTATAGGTGAAGGCAAGAATGAAAAAGCAAAAGAGTATTCACGAACAGTTGGTGTACTTAGTATAATAATGGGGATTATGGCAGGGGGCGTAATTTTATTAATAAGGCCTATTGTAGTTGATTTTTATAATGTATCTCAAGTAACTAAAAATATAGCAGTTGAAATTATGGGATCTATGTCAGTTATAGTTATATTTCAAAGTTTTGGAGTTACATTAATGATGGGAGTTCTACGAGGTGGAGGAGATGCAAAGTTCGTCTTAATAAATGATATTATTTTCTTATGGCTTGTAGCTATACCTTGCGGATTTATTGTAGCATTTATATTAAAATGGCCAATTGAAGCAGTATTTTTTATTGTGAAAAGTGATGAGGTAATAAAATCAATTATTGCAGCTGTAAGAGTATTAGGAGGTAAATGGGTAAGAAACGTAACAAGAGAATTTGAACTTGAAGGAGCTTAATTTTTGGCTTAGAATGATATTATTGCCAGTATTATTTTGCGTAAATAAGAGCACTCTAATTAATGTAATTATTTATTACGTTAATTTATTTAAGTGAGGTGAAAATAGTTTGGCAAAGAATAGAAATGAAAAAAAGCCTAAGCAGAAGAAGAAGGCTAAGACAAAAATTGTTCAAAGTGATGAATTACAATAAATTATTATAAAAACATGCATATGAAAAAGTGTAATAAAGCACTTTTATCATATGCATTATTTTTATTTCAATTATTGTTGTATTAATTTGTTTAAAGCATAACTAAACACTTTAAGATATTTATTAATTCTACTATAAAGCATATGTATTATTGATAATAGAAATCAATTTATTTTTATAATTAAACTATTTTAAAAAAATATTTTCTGGTATATAATGTAAATATATAAACCATGAAGGTTTAACTTAGTAAAGAATAAAGTTATACAATAGGGCCATGAAGGTGCTAAATATTAGAGCTTATCTATAAAAAATATTTTTATAAAGGAGTAGATATTATGCACATGGGAGATGCCTTAGTTTCAGGGGCAGTAGGTGGAACTATGTTGGTAGCAACAGCAGCTGTTGCTACATATAGTGTAAAAAAAATAAATAGTGATATGGATGAAAAAAAGATTCCATTAATGGGTGTAATGGGAGCTTTTGTTTTTGCGGCTCAAATGATTAATTTTACAATACCAGGCACAGGATCAAGCGGACATATTGGAGGCGGAATTTTACTTTCTATTTTATTAGGACCTTATGCTGGATTTTTAACAATGGCAGCTATACTGCTCATTCAGGCGCTTTTCTTTGCTGATGGTGGATTACTAGCTTATGGATGTAATGTCTTTAATATGGGATTTTATGCATGTTTTATTGCATATCCATTTATTTATAAGTTTATTAATAGAAAAGGAATAAGTACAAAAAGAATATTTGCTGGTTCGGTTCTAGCATCTATAATAGGACTTCAGCTAGGGGCATTTAGTGTTGTTTTAGAAACATTGTTATCAGGAAAAACTGAATTGCCATTTACTACCTTTGTATTATTAATGCAACCAATACATCTTGCAATTGGATTTATTGAGGGGCTTGTAACTGCAGCAGTAGTAACTTTTGTATGGAAAGCAAGACCAGAAATTTTAGAAAAATCTTCAGATGGAGAGGCTTATGGAAATATATCTATGAAAAGGGTATTAGGTGGATTAATAATTGCAGTATTAATTGTTGGAGGAATGTTATCTTGGTTTGCATCAGCTAATCCAGATGGATTAGAGTGGTCTATGGAGAAAACCGCTGGAACTACAGAATTAGATTCGCCAGGAGGAGTACATGATACATTATCAAATATTCAAGAAAAGACTGCATTTCTTCCAGATTATAGTTTTAAGTCACAAAGTGATAATGAAGAAGAATGGCCAGCAGTTAGTGTAGGGACAAGTATTTCGGGAATTATAGGTGGAGCATTAACATTAGGACTAGCTCTTTTAATAGGGTTTGGAGTTAAGTTTATAAAGGGAAAAAGAAAAAAAGTTAATGTTCATTAAGCTTTAGGCAAGGCAAATTCTTTGCCTTGCCTTTAAATTTTAAGTAAAGGTTTGATAATAAATGGCTAATATAATGAACTCAATTTACGAAATTAATACCTTAGATGATTTAGCAAAGAAAGATACAATAATTCATTGTATTCATCCATTAGTAAAATTAATAACTACATTTTTGTATTTAATATGTGTAGTATCATTTAATAAATATGAAATTAGTGGATTAATACCTTTTGTATTTTATCCCATTCTTATTACTTCTTTAGGAGAAATACCATTAGCTCCAATATTAAAAAGAGTTTTAATAGCAGCACCATTTATACTAGGAGTAGGAGTTATAAATTTATTTTATGATAAAACTCCAATGAATGTAGCAGGAATAATAATTAATAGTGGATGGATAACTTTCTTATCTTTATCTATAAAAATTTTGCTTACAGTTGTAGTAAGTATTTTACTTATAGCTACTACGGGAATGGAAAATTTAGCTTGTGCATTAAGAATGATAAAAGTACCAAAGATATTTGTAATGCAAATTTTATTAACATATAGATATATTTCAGTTTTAGTTGAAGAAGCATCAAGAATGATGAAAGCATACTATTTAAGAGCACCAGGCCAAAAAGGAGTTAAAATGAAAGATTTAGGCTCTTTTATAGGACAGATGCTTTTACGTACCTATGATAGAGCTCAAAGGGTATATGAAGCAATGAAGTTAAGAGGATTTAATGGAGAATATAATAGTACTGCTTCTTTAAAAATTAAATTATCAGATTATTTATATTTAACTATTTGGTGTTTATTTTTCATAGTAGCAAGAAATTTTAATATACCTATTTTAATAGGAAATTTATTTTCAGGAGTGATCGGATAAATGATTCATCATAAACTACAGGTAAGAAATTTAACTTTTTCTTATCCAGATGGACAAGAAGCAATTAAAAACATGTCTTTTGATATAATGCCTGGTGAATCTGTTGGAATTATAGGAGCAAATGGGGCTGGAAAATCTACTTTACTTATGCTCTTAATGGGTATATTAACCAGTAAAAATGGTGAAATAATAGTAGGGGAAGAGAAATTAAATAAAAAAACATTAAGTAAAATAAGAGAAAAGTTAGGTATGGTATTTCAAGATCCAGATGATCAATTATTTATGACAACTGTATATGATGATGTGGCATTTGGTCCAAGAAACTATAATTTGCAAGAGGACGAAGTTGAAAGAAGAGTTATGAAAGCATTAAATTTAGTAGGAATTCCACATTTAAAGGATAGAGCACCTTTTAAATTATCTGGTGGAGAGAAAAGATGTGCAGCTATAGCTTCTGTATTATCTATGAAACCGGATATATTAATAATGGATGAACCCACATCAGCTTTGGACCCTAAGTCAAGGCGAAACTTAATAAATATGCTTAATAAATTTGAACATACCAAATTAATTACTAGTCATGATTTAGATATGGTTTTAGATACATGTAATAGAATTATAGTAATAAAAAATGGGGAGATTATTGCTGATGGATCATCTAAGCAAATATTAAGAGATAGTGAGTTGCTTGATACATGTGGACTAGAAATTCCTTTATCTATTCAAAATTGTCCTATTTGTGGGAGAGGTAATAAGCAGTTTGTTAATAAATAGGGAGGGATTATGAAGATAGCAGTTATTGATGGACAAGGTGGCGGAATAGGAAAGGCAATTGTAGATAGGCTGAGGAGAACTTGCAATGAGGAGTTAGAAATAATAGCACTTGGAACCAATTCTTTAGCAACATCAATGATGTTAAAGGCTGGAGCTAACGAGGGAGCCACAGGTGAAAATGCAATAGTTTATAATTCTACAAGAGTAGATATGATATTAGGGAGTGTTGGAATAGTTTGTGCAAATTCTTTTTTAGGTGAATTAACACCTAAGATGGCAGAAGCAATAGCAGAAAGTTCTGTAAAAAAGGTACTTATTCCTTTAAATAAATGTAATGTACTAGTTGTAGGCATAGAAAATAAATCGCTACCACATTATATTGAAGATGTAGTTGAAATAGTTAAAAATTATGGAGGTAGATAATATGTGTGAGGCTAATGTTTATTTAATTGATAGAGAGGGAAGAGAAAGATTATTACTTGAGTCAGTAGATAAAATTATACCTGGAGAAGAAGGAATTTTTTTAGAAAATATATTTAGTCAAAGAAAAACGATTAGAGCAAAAATTAAAGAGATGGAATTAGTTAATCATAAGATTATTTTAGAGGCTGAAAAATAAAGTAATTTATGCTATAATTTATACAAGTTTAATTTAGGAGGTATATTATGTCAATTAAAATGTTACATACTTGTATAAGAGTAATGGATTTAGAAAAATCACTAGAGTTCTATAAGAATGCTTTAGGACTTGTAGAAACGAGAAGAAAAGATTTTCCAGAGCATAAATTTACATTAGTTTATTTATCAGATGTACCAGGTGGTTATGAAGTAGAGCTTACTTATAACTATAATCCAGAAGTTCCTTATGATTTAGGAAATGGATTTAGTCATATTGCTATAGCTCATGATAATATTGAGTCTTTAAGAGAAAAGCACAGTGAAATGGGATATGAAGTTACTGATTTAAAGGGGCTTCCAGGAGAAAAACCTCATTATTACTTTGTAACTGATCCAGATGGATATAAGGTTGAAGTTATAAGAGGATAATTACTTTAAGAAGTAAGGGGGATATAGAAATTCTTTAGGAGTTTGTATAAGTTTCTTTACTTCTTATTTTTTTAGGTATTTTAATTTTGAAATTAAAATATTTCAGAATACAGTGGAATAAGTGTATTAGTAGGAAAAGTTAAATGTAATGAATATTCCTAGTATTAAGTGAATTTTTAATAAGCAAAGGAGAAAATAATGGATTGGTATTGTGCAGTATGGAATAGTGATAGTGTAAGTAGTGCAGTTGGAGCACAGGTTTTATATGAAATGTTATGTGAAGGAGATAGTTCTTTAGTTGGAGATATAAGCTTAATAGATGAATTTTATGAAGATTTAATTGATAAAAAGCTTAATATTGAAATTGCTAAGGGAAAAGGATTTGTAATAATTGGATGTATGCTTGAAGATGCTGAATATTTAAATGACATAATATCTGAAATGGCAAAATCACATGGATTATCATATTTTGAACCACAAAATATGACTTATATTTTTTAAGTATAAATTTATTTCTTATATATAACATCAATTTTCACATAAATGTAAATTGATGTTTTTGTTATTATATTTAATTTTAATTTACGTACAAGTTTTTGTCTAACCTAAATAATAGAAGTTTATATTTAGTGATTTTTTATAATATAAAGAAAAATAATATAAAATATAAGTAGTATACTATTAAAAATAGATATGAAAGGTAATACAATATGGAAGAAATAAAAAAGAGAACTATTAGAGGCAAGGAAGATAAAGATGAAAGATTTTTTTCAAGTAAGGAGATAGAAAGATTAAGGCATGCACAAGAAGAAGTAGTTTGGTTGCTTAATAGAAATTATCCTATTAGTAATATAATTGATTTTGTAGGGGGAAGGTATCAATTTTCAACAAGACAACGCATGGCAATTAGAAGGGCAAGTTGCTCAATCAAGGATTTAGAAGTGAGACGAGATAAGGAGATAAGTGTGTCTAGTTTAAAGGGAAAAACTATTAATATAGATGCATTTAATTTTATTATTTCTCTTGAGGTGGCATTATCTAAGGGATTATTAATAAAGTGTATGGATGGAGCTATAAGAGATTTAGCAGGACTAAGAGGTACTTATAGATTAATTGATAAAACATATGGTGTATTAGAAATCTTAGGAAAAGCTTTTAGAAGTCTAGAATTAGAATGTGTTAACTTTTATATAGATGCCCCTGTTTCTAATTCAGGAAATCTTAAAGCTGCAATTTATGAAGCTGCTGAGAAGTGGGAAGTTAATGTAAATGTTGATATAGTTATTAATCCTGATGTTATACTTGAAAAGAGTAATTACGTTGTAAGTAGTGATTCTATTATTTTAGATAAATGTGATGGTTGGATTAATTTAGTTAGTTATATTATTAAAGAATATATTGATAATGCTTGGGTTATTAATTTAGAAAAATATAATAGTGAAAAGAGAAATTGATTAATAATATTTTGATATTAGATAAAAGGTTAGAAGTACAAGTGTATTTTTAACTTTTTTTATTTAATAATATTGATATATAATAAGATAATAGAGTTGATAAAATTTAAGAGAGAGTGATGAACATATGCCAGTATATCAATTAAGTGATGAAATAATGTTTCCAAATCCTGATTTAGCAGAAGAAGATGGATTATTAGCAGTAGGTGGAGATTTAAGTTTTGAAAGACTTATCTTAGCTTATTGCAATGGTATTTTTCCATGGTACAGTGAAGGTGAACCAATTTTATGGTGGTGTCCAAAGCCGAGATTTATAATAAAGCCAAGTGAGATTAATATATCAAAATCAATGAAAAGAGTGTTTAATAAAGGTGAGTTTAAGGTTACTTTTGATAAAGATTTTAATGAGGTAATAAAAAACTGTAAAGAACTTAGGGAAAATAAAGAAGGAACATGGATAACTAATGAAATAATGGAAGCGTATATCAACTTACATAAAAAAGGTTTTGCCACAAGTGTTGAGGTATATAAAGATCAAGAACTTGTAGGAGGACTTTATGGTGTTAAGATAGGAAAGTGTTTCTTTGGAGAAAGTATGTTTTCAAAGAAAAGTAATGCGTCTAAAGTAGCTTTAATAAGTATTTGTAAAAAGCTTGAGGAAGAGGGATATATTTTTCTAGATTGTCAAATGCACACAAACCATTTAGAAAGTATGGGTGGAAAGTTTGTTAGTTGGAAAGAATTTAAGGTAATGTTAAAGGAAGGACTAGCTTTATAAATAAAAAATATTAATTTAAAGATAAGGAGATATTCTTAGTAATATCTCCTTATTATATATAAATGGTTCTATTTAAATAATTGAATTATTTAACATATAGTCTTTCCAATCTCCGTTGGGAATGTAGATTGCTTCAGTATCAAAAAGTTTATCCCTATCTTTATTATAAAAGTATACATAACATAGTTCATTTTGGTTATTTTCAATATTTTCAACTTCTAAAAGCATTTTATGGTATTCATTTTCAGAATTTCCTTCACTTATAAAGCCCTCCATTTTATCAAGTGCCTTCATAGTAGAATCATAATCCTCTTTATTAATGACCATTATTTCACCTAATATATAATCTTCACCTGGAACTATTGCAGGATAACCTTTATAGGGCATATGATATAATTTAACATTATGTAATTTTCCTTGTTTTTTCTTAAAAATCTTTCCGGCTAAAAACTTATTATAATTATAAAATCCTTCTCTTAAGCTTCCGTAAACAAAAAAATTAATATTTTTCATTAGTAATTTTCACCACCTATTTTCTAGAAAAAAATATCTGAGGATTATTCATAGTTTCCCACAAGGTATATGGGTTGATACTGAAAAAATTATACTAAATAGTATTTTAACTGTAAATAATAAAATGGGTATATTGGAATTATATATAGTGAAGTTTATGATATATGTAAATTATAAATGAAACAGTATTGAGGAGGAGATTATAAATTAAAAAATAAGTGATAATTGTAATATAAAAGATTTAATTTTAAGTGTAAATAATAAAGAATGTTAATATTATAAAAATAGTAATAAAAAAGAAAATCTGTATCAAGATATTTCTTTGATACAGATTTTTTTACTATCTATTTAGATATTCTTCCATAATATTTTTAACCATAGGAATTGGAATGCTACTTCCACCTCTATCTTTAACATCTTCTATAATTGTTGCAATAGCTAATTTTGAACTAGTAGTATCTACTGCAACAAACCATCCATTTTCAGTTCCGTTAGTATCATCTTGAGATGATTTAATTTCAGCAGTTCCAGTTTTAGCAGCTATATTATATCCGTCAATTTTCATTTCATATGCATGACCATCTTCATCATTTACCATAGCAGAAAAATCTTCAATTAAAGTTTGAAGGTTTTCAGGCTTAATAGCAGATTCTTTCCAAATAGAAGCAGTACTATTATCAGATAAAACTAATCTAGGAGTCATAATATTACCATTGTTAGCTAAAGCGCTATATGCTAAGGCCATATTTAAAGGAGTAACCATTAATTCACCTTGACCATAACCTGTATCAGCAAGTAAAATTTCAGAATTTAAACTTCCATCGTTAGAAATACTAGAATCAGTCATTGGATATTCGAAAGTCATTTCTTCACCTATACCAAATCCTTTTATACCACTAATTAAATCATCGCTACCGATCTTTAATGCAGCTTGGGCAAAGTAAATATTATCAGAGTGTTTAGCGGCTTCTCTTAATGAAACTGGACTAACATTTTCTACCCTAGTTATTTTATAATTACCCCAACTTGAATCTTTTTGCCATGTTAATCCATTAATTTCTATAGATTCATCAGGGTTAATTTTTCCAGTATTTAAGCCAATTGCAGCTGTTATTAGTTTCATAGTAGAGCCAGGGGCATATGTTTTACTGAATCTATTTACAGTATCAGTGTAATTATTTGCTTCTCTTTCTGCAGCTTTAGTTTTAGTGACATAAGTTGTAAACATATTAGAATCATATGATGGAGAGCTTACTAAAGCTAAAACTTCACCAGAAATAGGATCAACAGCTGTTACAGCTCCTTTTTCTCCATTTAACTGTGTATAGGAATTATTTTGTAAAGTTGAATCTATTGTAAGTTTAATATCTTCGCCATTAATAACTTCTTTTTTTAATATACTTATTTCATCAGAGCCTCTTTTAATGTAAATTTCAGCTCCATCTTCACCGCGTAAAGTATCTTCATAAACAGATTCGATTCCAGCCTTACCAATTAAACTTGTTGAAGTATAACTATAGTCATTTTTATTTTCCAATTCTTCAGCAGTAATTGCTCCAACGTAACCAATTAATCTTCCGAATGCTTCTCCACCATAGTAAACTCTTGAAGTTTTAGTATTAATAAGAATTCCTTCTTCATTTCTATTAGTAAGAGTTTGGAGTTTTTCATCGGTAGTAGTTATACTAACTATTGGAACAAAAAGCTCAGGATCGGTATTTGCATCTAACTTGCTTATAATAGTATCTTCACTAATATCTAATGTATTTGCTAGTTCTGTAATTTTAGAATTACGATTTTCATTATTAAATTTAGATGGATGAATTCCAACTACTGAAATTGTACCATCTTCAGCTAAAATATTACCATCTCTATCTAATATCTTACCTCTAGAATGATTTGTGGTTCTAACATAAACTTTATCATCCTTTATCATATTAGGGAAAATCAAACTTTCATCCCAATTAATTAGATAGTTGTCCTCTTCTTTATAAATATCTACGTCAAAATTTGTTAAATTTAACTCACCAGCGATAGTTGTTGCTTTTAAAGTAAATGAGGCAGTATAGTAATTATCTTTTTTTTCAAGATCCTTATTTAAGGAAATATCTAAATTGTCTAAGTTAATTGCCGAGTAGATAGTTTTATATCTATTAACAAAGGTTTCCTCATTAATTGATTCCTTAGATTCTTTTGTTAACATGGAATACATTCCAGAAAAATCACTTTTAAGCCATTTTTCAACATAGGAATTAAAAGCTTCATTATATTTACTTGTTTTTGAGCAACCTAATGAAAATATTATTACTATAATTAATGATAAAAGTAAAAGCAACTTATTTAGGTTTTTCATAATCATCCTCCTTTGATTGTTTAATATACTTTATTATACTATTTTAAGGAAAACATTCCAAATAAAATAATAAGTTAGCAATTTTATAATTATTTATGAATAATAGAATTTAAATATAAAATGTATTGATAAATTTTTAGTATATATATATAATCATCATATCGAAAAAAATAGATATGAGGTGTTGTAATGAAGAATAAATATGAAGCCAATTCTAAGGTATTTAAAGCTTTTTGTGATGAAAATAGATTGATGATTCTTGAGATTCTTCAAAGTGGAGAAAAATGCGCATGTCATTTATTGGAAAAAATAAATATCAGTCAATCCACTTTATCACATCATATGAAAATATTATGTGAATCTGGAGTAATTAAAAATAGAAAAGAAGGTAAATGGACTTATTATTCAATAAGTAATGAGGGCTGTGAATATGCATTTAGCTTATTGAAGATATTAACGAAGGTACATAGTAACGAAAATGTGGATAATTCAAAATGTAAAAATTAAATAAAAAATATATTAAAAATATATTAAAAATAAATAAGATTAAATTAGTAAAGGATGATTGGAATGAAGAAAAAAGTAGCTTTTATTTGTGTTCACAATTCTTGTAGATCACAAATGGCAGAAGCATTAGGAAAAATTTATGGTAATGAAGAGTTTGAATGTTATTCAGCAGGAACTGAAACAAAACCAATGATTAATCAGCAAGCAGTTAAGATAATAAAAGATTTATATAAAGTTGACATGAATAAAACACAAAAGTCTAAATTGTTAAGTGATATCCCTAAAGTAGATATAGTGATAAAAATGGGATGTAATGTTGTATGTCCATATCTATATGCAGAACATATTGAAGATTGGGGCTTAGAAGATCCTACGGGAAAAAGTGATGAAGAGTTTATAAAGGTAGCTAAAGCAATAGAAGAAAAGGTAAAAGAATTAGCAAAAAAGATTAAGAATAACGAAATTTAAAAAGAAAAATTTTATAATACGAGATTATTATAAAGTAGTAAATTTTGAGAAAGATTTGCGGATGGAGATAATATGAAAAAAATAGACTTAACTAGGGGAAAAGTCATATCAGTTATAGCTGCACTAGCATTACCTATAATGGGTAGTTCATTATTACAATTTACATATAATTTAATTGATATGATATGGGTAGGAAGGCTTGGAAGTAATGCTGTAGCAAGTATTGGTTCTTCAAGTTTGTATATTAATATTGGTAATGCTTTAAATTCTTTAGTTGTTATTGGAACAGGAATTAAAGTTGCACATGCAATTGGTAGAAAAAATGAGAATGAAATAAAGGAATATATAAATTCAGGAATAGTAATAAATATAATTATTGGTACTGTTTTTGGGTTAATTCTAATCTTTTTAGGAAAAGGATTTATAGAATTTTTAAATTTGAATAATAGTGAAGTAGAAAGTAATGCTTATTATTATTTAGCTTTAAATGCTCCTATTTTATTTTTTGCTTTTTTTAATATGATGTATACAAGAATATTGGGGAGTTTTGGTAATAATAAGTTAGCTCTGAAGATAAATGGAGTTGGAGTTATTTTAAATATAATTCTTGATCCTGTATGTATCTATGTTTTAAATTTTGGTGTCATTGGTGCAGGGGTTAGTACTTTAATAGCTAATGTTATAATGTTTATTTTATTTAGAATAAATACAAATGGGATACTTAATTATAGGTATGATTTAAAGGTTGATTTTGAAAAGATAAAAGAAATAATAAGGCTTGGTTTTCCAATGGCATTTCAAAGAATTTTATTTACAATTATAAATATTATCTTAGCTAAGATTATAGCGATGTTTGGATCAGAAGCGATTGCTGCACAAAAAATTGGAGTTCAAATAGAGTCTATCGCTTATATGATAATTGGAGGATTAAATGGTGCTGTTGCAAGTTTTACTGGTCAAAATTTTGGAGCAGGAAAATCAAACAGAATAAAGGAAGGATATAGAAGTGCATTAGTAGTGGGAATAAGTTATGCAATAGTTATGGCAGGAGTATTTTTATTGCTTAATAGGCCATTAATTAGGTTATTTATAAGTGATGAATCAACAATTTTAATTGCATCAGCTTATTTAAAAGCAGTAGCTTTTTCACAAGTTTTTAGTGCTATTGAAATGATATCAAATGGAATGTTTACAGGTATAGGAAAACCTAATATTCCTGCAACTATTAGTATTGTGTTTACAAGTCTTAGAATTCCTCTTGCTCTAGTATTAATTAAACCTTTTGGGATAAGTGGAATTTGGATTAGTATTTGTATATCTAGTATTTTAAAAGGAATATGTTCTTACTTTATTTATGAAACTAAGATTAGAAAGATTTTATAGAGAATATATGTTTTTAGGAAAGTATGATATAATTAGTTAAAATTCCAAATGAAAAAGGAGCAAATATGAGTAAAGTGTTAGTATTGGCAGAAAAGCCATCAGTAGGAAGAGACTTAGCAAAGGTTTTAAAATGTAATAATAATAAGGGTTCATATATAGAAGGAAGTAAATATATTGTAACTTGGGCTATGGGTCATTTAGTTGGACTTATGGATCCAGAAGGTTATGATAATAAATATAAAGAATGGAAGATGGAAACTCTTCCTATGTTACCAAAATACATGAAGTTAGTAGTATTAAAGAAAACTGGAAAGCAATTCAACGAAGTTAAGAAACTTATGAATAGAAATGATGTTAGCGAAATAGTAATTGCTACAGATGCTGGAAGAGAAGGGGAACTTGTTGCTAGATGGACTATTGAAAAAGCAGGGGTTAAGAAGCCACTTAAAAGATTATGGATTTCATCTCAAACTGATAAAGCTATTTTAGATGGATTTAGAAATTTAAAAGATGGTAAAGAATATGAAAATCTATATAGAGCAGCCGTTTGTAGAGCTGAAGCTGATTGGCTAGTTGGACTTAATGTAACAAGAGCTTTAACTTGTAAGTATAATGCACAATTATCTGCTGGGAGAGTTCAATCTCCAACACTTGCAATGATAGTTCAAAGAGAAGAGGAAATAAGAAACTTTAAGCCTAAGCCATATTATACGATAAATGCAAAAACTAAAGGTTATAGTTTAGCGTGGGTAAATAAAGATAATAATGGTAGAATATTTGATGAAGATTTTGCAAATAAAATTGTTTCTAAAATAAAAGGAGCAGAAGGTGAAATAGCAAATATTATTTCAACAAATAAAAAGAAGTTTGCACCTGCTTTATATGATTTAACCGAATTGCAAAGGGATGCTAATAAGATTTTTGGATATTCAGCAAAGCAAACATTAAATATAATGCAAAGATTATATGAAAATCATAAAATATTGACTTATCCAAGAACAGATTCAAGATATGTTACTACAGACATAGTAGCGACTATTCCTGATAGACTTAAAGCTGTTGCAATTGGTGAATACAGAAGTATTGCTGATGATTTATTAAAAACAAAGATAAATGCTCATAAAGGTTTTGTAGATAATTCTAAGGTTAGTGATCACCATGCAATTATTCCAACTGAAGAAAAGCCTAATCTTTCTAACTTAAGTTCGGAAGAAAGAAAAATATATGATTTAGTTGTTAAAAGGTTTTTAAGTGTACTATTACCACCTTTTGAATATATACAAACTACAATTGAAGGAAAAATTGAAAATGAAAAATTTATAGCTAAGGGAAAGGTAATATTATCAAAAGGCTGGAAAAAGCTTTATGATAAATTGGAAGATGACTCAAGTGAAGAGGATATTAAAGAACAAGTATTGCCTAAATTAAGTAAAGGGAATAAATTTGTTGTAGAAAATGTTTCTTTAAATAAAGGAGAAACTAAACCTCCAGCAAGATTTAATGAAGGTACACTTTTATCTGCAATGGAAAATCCTCATAAGTATATAAATGTAGGAAAAGAAGCAGCTAAGACTTTAGGGGAAACTGGAGGCTTAGGAACAGTTGCAACTAGAGCTGATATTATTGAAAAATTATTTAATTCATTTGTTATTGAAAAGAAAGGTAAAGAAATCGTACCTACATCTAAAGGAAAGCAACTTATTGAATTAGTACCAACTGAATTAAAAACACCTTTACTTACTGCAAAGTGGGAAAGGCAATTAGATGAAATTGCAAAAGGTAAAAGAGATTGGAATGGATTTATTAGGGAAATGAAAAATTATTCTATTGCTTTAGTAGAAGATGTTAAGGGCGGAAATAGTAAATTCGTACATGATAATAAAACAGGAAAAAAATGTCCTAATTGTGGCAAATATCTTTTAGAAGTTAAAGGTAAAAATGGAACAATGAATGTTTGTCAAGATAGAGAGTGTGGATATAGAGAAAATGTTGCTAGGCTAACAAATGCTAGATGTCCTGAGTGTAAGAAAAAATTAGAAATTAGAGGGCAAGGAGAAGGTAAAATTTACGTTTGCACAGGGGCAAATTGTAATTTTAGAGAAAAAGCATCTTCTTTTGAAAAGAGATTTGATAAAAAGGGAAAAGTGGATAAGAGAGAAACTCAAAGAATTATGGCTAAAATGAAGAAAGAAGCAGAAAAAGAAGCTATAGAGGATAATCCATTTGCAGCTTTATTAGGAAATATGAAGTTTGATGAAAAATAGTATAAAATAGTATATTGAAGTGTATTGAAAAGCAAGATTAGGAATAATTTTGCTTTTTAATGCTATAATATAAATAGTAAATGAAGTTTTTCTGAAAGAAGCGTAAAAAATATATGTAAAAAATGGAGAAAATCCTAATCTTACTTGCTATTGGAAAGTAGACATAATATAATTAATGTTGAAACAAAAAGAATAGAAGGGGGAAAACCATGAAAAAAGGACATACAAAAGGTAGAAGTACTATATTATTTATTCTTACCTTAATTGTTATAGTTGTATTTGCCTTTGCAGGTGCTAGAGGCGTTGAAATAGCAGGATGGGAATTTAAGTCATTCAATAAAGCTATTACTAAGGGGCTTGATCTACAAGGTGGAGTTTCTGTGTTAATGGAGATACAGGATGAAGATGTAACAAAAGAGGACTTAGAAAAGACAAGACAACTTATCGATTTAAGAGTTAATAAGCTTGGTGTTGCTGAAACTTCAGTGACAGTGGAAGGTGACAGAAGGGTAAGAGTTGAAATTCCAGGTGAATACGATTCAAAAGATTTAGTTGATAGTTTATCTAAGACTGGTAATTTGACTTTTAAAGATGAAGATGGAAACGAAGTGTTAAGTGGTTCAGATGTAGAAGAGGCAGGAACTATGCTTGATTCTACAAGTAATGCTCCAGTTGTAACTTTAAAGTTAACTGATGAAGGAACAAAAAAGTTTGCTGAAGCAACTGAAAACAACCTTAATAAGAAGATTTATATTTACATGGATGATGAAGAAATTTCTGCTCCAACAGTTGATAGTGTAATTACTGGTGGAAATGCTATTATCAAGGGAAGTAGTTCTATAGATGAAGCTAAGAATTTGGCAGGATTAATTAATGCAGGAGCTCTTCCAGTAACAGTAAAAGCTATACAAATTGAAAATGTAGGAGCACAATTAGGTGCGGAAGCACTTCCAAATGCAGTTAAGGCTGGACTTATAGGAATAGCAATTATATTTTTATTTATGATTCTTTATTATAGGATTCCAGGAGTTATTGCATGTATTGCATTAACGTTATATGTATGCTTAACATTATTAGTATTTGTTGAAGCTGATGTTGCATTAACACTTCCAGGAATTGCAGCCTTCTTGTTAACAGTTGGTATGGCAGTTGATGCAAATGTACTTATATTTGAAAGAGTTAGAGAAGAGTTAAAAAATGGTATGTCTGTTAAATCTGCGGTTGAAAAAGGATTTAGCAATGCATTGTCATCGATCGTTGACTCTAATATAACAACTATTATTGCAGCATTAGTACTTTATTTTATGGGTACAGGTAGTGTAAAAGGATTTGCTGTTACATTAATGATAGGTATAGCAGTAAGTATGTTTACAGCTATAGTTGTAACAAAGACATTAATGAAATGGGCTGTTAACATGGGAATGTTAAAGTCTAATTGGCAGTTTAGAGTAAAGAGGGGGTAATGAGATATGTTTAAGATAGTAGAAAAGTCAAAAATTTGGTTTTCAATATCCCTTGCAATTATATTAATTGGTGTAGTTTTAATGTGTACTAGAGGATTAAACTTTGGTATAGATTTTAAAGGTGGTACTAAGTTAGTAGTTGAGCTTGGTGATAATTTTGATAAGGTAGAAGTTGATAATATAGTAAAAGAGTATGCTTCTGATGCAGTAACAAAAACTGTTGAAGGTACTCAATATGAAATTAAATCAACTGAATTAGATGAAACAAAAACTGCAGAATTATTTGATGCTCTTAAAGAAAAGTATACTTTAGATGATTCAGCATTAGTTTCTGAAACTCAAATTGGGCCATCAGTTGGTAAAGAACTTAGTAGAAATGCGATAATTGCAGTATTAGTAGCATGCGTAGCTATGTTAGTTTATATAGCAATTAGATTTGAATTTACATTTGGTGTTGCTGCAATTGGAGCTTTAATACATGATGTATTAATAACTTTATCTGTGTATGCAATATTTGATATTCCAGTTAATAGCTCATTTATAGCAGCTATGTTAACTATTGTAGGGTATTCTATAAATGATACTATAGTTGTATTCGATAGAATAAGAGAAAATAATCATAGTATGAGAAGAAGTAATCCAGCAGAAATCGCTAATAAAAGTATTAATAAAACTTTAGCTAGATCTATTAATACATCATTAACTACATTAATTATTATTGGTGCAGTAAATGTATTTGTCCCTACAGTTAGAGAGTTTTCATTCCCATTATTAATAGGTATAGCAGCAGGAGCTTATTCATCAATATTTATTGCTTCACCTATTTGGGTAATATTAAAGAATAAAATGAATAAGAAAAAGTCAGTAAAGACTGCATAATACAAAAATAACTGCTCATTTGAGTAGTTATTTTTTTGAGATAAATAATTTTTAAAAGTATTAATATTAATTTATAAATATATATAATGAGATTTAAATATATAATTAAATTATAAAGAAATTAAAATTTGAAGAGTAATATTAATTTGGACATGCAAAATATATGATATAATGACATAAAATAGTAGCAAGATGTAGGAATGAAAAGCTTTTATATAACAAATAATTAGGTAGAATTAAAAAAAATCAGAAAAATCTTATAAAATGCCATTCTTTTTAAGAAAACATTTGTAATATAGATAAAATTACATTATAATATAAATGTTTTCTTATTAATGTGGAGGAGTTTGTCATGCGTAAGTTTTGGGAAAGTATATATAGTCCAAATTACATAAGTGGATATAATCCCTTTATACTTAAAGATATGAATAAAGCAATAGAACGTATGGTATCAGCAATTAATAATAGAAAAAAAATTGTTGTTTATGGGATACCTAATGTAGATGGATTATGTGCTATTTCATCCCTTATACTGGTTTTGAAATATTTAAATGCAGATATTGAATACGTAGTCCATGATGATTCTTCAGTAAAATCGAAGATTACTACAAAGGATATAATTAATAACGTGCATTTTTTAGGTGGAGAATTACTTATAGCCTTAGGAATAGATTTAAAATCAAGTGAAGAAGAAGAGCTTTGTAAAAATCTTGGTATAGATTTGATAGTTATAGAAAATAGAGACATAAATTATGAGTATGATCACATATACTTAAATCCTAATCAAAAAGGATGTCAATATAGATATAAAAATTTATCAATAAGTGGATTAACTTTTAAATTGATGCAAGCAATTGCAATTTATTATAATATTAAAAGTATTAATAAGTATTTGGATTTAATTTTAATAGGTGAAAAGTCGGCGAAGACTCCTAAAAAGGGTGAGAACTTCGTTATTATAAAAGAAGGAATGAAGTTTTTAATTAATACAAATAATTATGGTTTAAGGTCCATAATGGAAGCCTATAATATGATAAGCATAAATGAAGAAAGTATAGATAAAATTATAGATGTTATAACACCAACTATTAATGTTGTTACTATGATGGATAATGCTAGAATTATTATAGAGTTATTAATTACAAATAGAAAAGAAAGAGCAGAACAAATAACTAAGTATTTAAATAAGTCTAAGGAAAATGTATAATATAAATATAATAATTTTTGACTATAATAAATACAAGAATAAGTGAATATGGAGGATTTGTAATGGATCTAAAAAAAAGCATTAGAATAGTGGAAAACTTTCCAAAGCCAGGTATCAGCTTTAAGGATATTACAACTTTAATATCAGATGGAGAAGCATTTAAGTATTCAATAGATGCTATTGCTGAACATTTAAAAGATAAAAATGTTGATATTATATTAGGACCTGAAGCAAGAGGATTTATATTTGGAGTACCAGTTGCATATGCATTAGGGGTAGGTTTTATTCCAGTTAGAAAGAAAGGTAAATTGCCTTTTGAAACAATTTCTGTTAACTATGATTTAGAGTACGGAACTGACGTGTTAGAAATTCATAAAGATGCAATTAAAAAAGGGCAAAGAGTTGCTATAGTTGATGATTTACTTGCTACTGGCGGAACTATTGAAGCTGTAACAAGATTAGTAGAAGAAGCTGGTGGAGAAGTTGTAGCTTTAGATTTTGCTATTGAACTTACAGATTTAAAAGGAAGAGAAAAATTAAAGGGTTATGAAGTAATGTCATTAGTTCAATATGATATATAACTTATTGAAATACCTTAAATTTTAATATATAATTACTGTAAAGGTGGCTGGTTTATTTAACCAGCCATAAATTTTAAATAAAATTTTATAAATAATGGATATAATTAATTTCAATATAGTAGATTATTATTAAATTCTTTTTAGAATTAAATAATAAAATGTTTTATTTTAGAATATATAAAGGGAGGATCCTAATGGTTGAGGTATTGATACAAAAAATAAAAGAAAATTGTACTAATGTAGATTTAAATGTTGTCAATAAGGCATTTAACTTTGCTTTTGAAGCACATAAGGAGCAAAAGAGAGAATCGGGAGAACCATACATAATTCATCCAGTAGATGTTGCTATCATCTTAGCAGAATTAGGTATGGATACTAGTACCATAGTTGCAGGATTGCTCCATGATGTTATAGAAGATACTGATTATACATATGATGATATCAAAACAATATTTAGTGAAGAAGTGGCAAATTTAGTTAGTGGTGTAACTAAAATAACTAAAATGGAATATAAGTCTAAGGAAGAACAGCAAGCAGATAATTTTAGAAAAATGCTTTTGGCAATGGCTAATGATATTAGAGTAATTATTATAAAATTAGCAGATAGATTACATAATATGAGAACATTAAAATATATGCCAAAGGAGAAACAAAAAAGAATATCTAAGGAAACGTTAGATATATATGCTCCACTTGCACATAGATTAGGTATTTCTAAGGTTAAATGGGAACTAGAGGATTTATGTTTTAGATATCTACATGAAGAAGAATATTATGATTTAGTACATCAAATTTCTGAAAAAAGAGTAGAAAGAGAAACATATATATCTCAAATTATTGATGATTTATATAATAAGCTTGAAGAAGCTGGAATTGATTCAGATATTGATGGGCGTCCAAAGCATTTTTATAGCATTTATAGAAAAATGGTTACAAAAAATAAGAGTATAGAACAGATATTTGACTTAACTGCTATAAGAATACTTGTTAATTCAGTAAAGGATTGTTATGAAGTACTAGGGATAGTTCATACAATATATAAACCTATTCCAGGTAGATTTAAAGATTATATTGCAATGCCTAAGCCTAATATGTATCAATCATTACATACTACTGTAATAGGACCACAAGGTAAAACATTTGAAATTCAAATTAGAACTTTTGAAATGCACAAAACAGCTGAATATGGTATAGCAGCTCACTGGAAGTATAAAGAAGGTGATACTTCTGATACTAAAGAAAAATCATTTGAAAATAAGTTAGTATGGCTAAGAGATATGCTTGAATGGCAAAAAGAAACTTCAGATGCGGAAGAGTTTATGGAAGGATTTAAAATTAATCTTTTTACAGATGAAATTTTCTTATTTACACCTAAGGGAGTAGTAATAGATTTACCAAATGGAGCTACACCTATAGATTTTGCTTACAGAATACATACTGATATAGGGAATAAATGTGTTGGTGCAAAGGTAAATGGTAAAATAGTTCCACTTGATTATAAGTTAAAAACTGGTCAAATAGTTGAAATATTGACATCAAATAGTTCTAAAGGTCCTAACATGGATTGGCTTAATATTGCCAAGAGTAATCAAGCTAAGAGTAAAATTAGAGCTTGGTTTAAAAAGGCTAAGAAGGAAGAAAATATCACAAAAGGTAAGGAAGTATTTGAAAAAGAGCTTAAAAAGCAAGGAGTTCATTACGCTGATATTGCTAAAGGTGAATCTTACGATAAGTTTATAAAGAGATATAATATTAATTGTATGGATGATTTATATGCTTTAGTTGGACTTGGAGCAGTAGTAGCTTCAGCATTCATAGCTAAACTTAAGGAAGAAAATTTAGCAAAAGATGAAAAGGAAGAAATATTAAATAAGGCTATTGAAGAAAATATTCAAAAAAATGGGAAAAAGAAAAAAGAAAATAATTATGGTGTTACAGTTAAAGGTGTAGATAACTTAATGGTTAGATTTGCAAAGTGTTGTAATCCCGTTCCTGGTGATGATATTTTAGGGTATATAACTAAAGGTCGTGGGGTTTCAATTCATAGAAAGGACTGTAGCAATCTTAAGACTCTTATCAATGAGGATCCACAAAAAGTTGTAGATGTATCATGGGGTATATCTAAAGGTGTTGCCTATATGGCAGAAATTCAAGTTAAAACTGAAGATAAATCAGGTATACTTTCTGATGTTATGAATATTATTATGGATACAAAATTACCACTTAATGCTTTAAATGCAAAAAGTGCAAAGGGCAATTTAGCTTATATTAATATTAAAGTTAAAATTGATACTGTAGATCAATTAAAAGAATTAATGAGAAAAATAAGAAAATTACCTGGAGTAATGGATGTATATAGAATGAATAATTAGAGGTTGATATATAATGAGAGCAGTTGTACAAAGAGTAACATATTCTAATGTAAAAGTTGATGGATCTATTGTAGGTGAAATAAACAAAGGTTTTAATGTACTTATAGGTATTTCAAAAGAAGATACTGAAGAAGATATGAAATATATTAAAGATAAACTAATAAATCTTAGAGTTTTTGAAGATGAAAATGATAAAATGAATTTATCTTTGTTGGATGTAAAAGGTGAACTTCTTATAATATCTCAATTCACGTTATATGGTGATGCAAGAAAAGGAAGAAGGCCAAATTTTATGAATGCTTTAGGCGGGGATGATGCTAAGATTTTTTATGATAAGTTTATAGAAATGATGAAGGAAACGGGATTAAAAATAGAAACTGGAATTTTTGGTGCACACATGCAAGTTGATATTAAAAATGATGGTCCAGTGACTATATTACTTGATAGTAGCAAAGCTTTTTAAGTAAAGTTAATATAATTTGTGAGGTGAATTTATGATAATAAAAACTTACCCTTTAGGAGTATATGAAGAAAATATTTATGTTTTAGTAGATGAAAAGAGTAAAGATGCTTGCATAGTTGATCCAGGAGGTCACGGAAATATATTAATTAAAAATATTGAAGAGTTAAATTGTAATGTAAAATATATTCTTTTAACTCATGGGCATTTTGATCATGTAGAAGCCTTAAATGAAGTTGCTGAAAAGTTTAAAGCTCCTATATATATGAATGAAAATGAAGTTCATTTTATGGAAACTGATAAAACAGTTTTTGGTGAACTTCCAAAGGAATATAACATTGTTAAAGATGGAGATACTTTACCATTTGGCGATGATGTAATAAAATGTATTCATACACCAGGGCATACTAAGGGTGGAATGTGCTATCTTTATAAAGATGCTTTATTTACAGGTGATACTTTATTTAAAGGGTCAGTAGGGAGAAGTGATTTTATAGGTGGAGATTTTAATGAGCTTATTACATCAATTAAAACAAAATTAATGGTTTTAGATAATGATATAAAGGTTTATCCAGGGCATATGGACTCTTCCAATATAGGGTATGAAAGATTAAGAAATCCATTCCTACAAGATGAATTTGAGATTTTCTAAACAAAAGGAGATATTATGGAAGTAAAAATTAAATTAAATGACATGAAATACAGATATGATGTATATCAGATGTTTAATATTTATTTTCCATTAGATGAAATTAAATTTTTAGATGATGGAGATTATATTGTTAATATTTTAGAAGATAAGGTAGAGTTTAAGTGCAACGAGTACTATAATGAAACTAAAATATTTGAAAATATTAAAGAAGACATTAAAAGACTGGTATTTTCTTCATTAAAAGACATTACAAAAGAAGAATATCCTTGGGGGATTTTAGTTGGGATAAGACCTTCTAAAATAGCTCTTAAATATTTAGAAGAAGGAAAAACAGAAGAAGAAATTATTGAAATTTTTAAAACTAAGCATTTAGCAAATGAAGAAAAGGCAAAGTTATGCATAGAAATAGCTAAAGCGGAAGAGAAGTTTGTAAATAAAAACAGTAATAGTATTGCAATTTATATTGGTATGGCATTTTGTCCTACAAGATGTTTTTATTGTTCTTTTGCAGCAAATCCTATAATAGGGAATAAAAAGCTAGTGAGTCCATACTTAGAAGCATTAATTAGAGAAATTAAAGCAATGAAAAAGTATGTTAATGATAGAAAGCTTAATATAGAATCTGTATACTTTGGAGGTGGTACTCCGACAGCAGTAAACAATGAAGAGTTTGAAATTGTTATGAAAGAAGCTTACGAAGCTTTTGTTAAAGATAAAAATGTTAAAGAATTTACTGTTGAATGTGGAAGACCTGATAGTATTACAAGAGAAAAACTACAAACTATGTTAAATTATGATGTTACAAGAATTAGTATTAATCCTCAAACTATGAATGATGATACTTTAAAAATGATAGGAAGAGGACATAATTCAAATGAAGTTATAGAAAAGTTTAATTTAGCTAGAAGTATGGGGTTTAATGATATAAATATGGATATGATAATAGGTCTTCCAGGTGAAGGGATAAAGGAAGTCCTTCATACTAAAGAAGAAATATTAAAGCTTAAACCTGATAGTTTAACTGTTCATGGGCTTTCTTTAAAGAGAGCATCAATTCTTTATGAAAACTTTGTTCTTAAAAAAGGAATCCAAGTTAAGAAGCAAAATGAATTAGCTTTAATGTATGAAGAAAGTAGAAAATTAGCTAATGAATTAGGATTAAAACCTTATTATATGTACAGACAAAAAAATATGGTTGGAAATATGGAGAACTTAGGTTATTCTAGAAAAGGTGCAGAATGTATTTATAATATTGAAATGATAGAAGATAAGCAAACTATTATTGCTTTAGGTGCAGATGCAGTTTCAAAGGTTGTTTTCTTAGATGAAAATAGAATAGAAAGATTTGCAAATATCAAAGATGTTAGAGAATACGTAAGTAGAATAGAAGAAATGATAGAAGGTAAGATAAAGCTATTAGATAGCCTTTACCTAAAAGAGGAGGAATAATTAAATGGAAATGCAAGCTCCAAAGGGAACGAAGGATATGCTGCCACAAGATGCGTATAAATGGCATTTTGTTGAGAAAACATTTAGAGATGTAGCAAAATATTATGGGATGAGAGAAATTAGAACTCCTATGTTTGAACACACTGAATTGTTTGCAAGAGGTGTTGGAGATACTACTGATATAGTTCAAAAGGAAATGTATACTTTTAATGACAAAGGTAATAGAAGTATTACATTAAAGCCAGAAGGAACAGCAGGAGCAGGAAGAGCTTTTATAGAAAGTAGATTATTTAATGAAGCACAACCAACAAAACTTTATTATATAACTCCATGTTTTAGATATGAAAATGTTCAAAAAGGTAGATTTAGACAATTCCATCAATTTGGTACAGAAGTATATGGTTCAAAAGAGCCATCTATGGATGCAGAAGTAATTGCTTTAGCTATGCAAGTTTTAAAAACTTTAGGACTTCAAAGCTTAAGCTTAAATATAAACAATTTAGGATGTCCAAAGTGCAGACCAAATTATAATGAAGCATTAAAGAATTATTTAAAAGAAAATTACGATAATTTATGTCCGTTATGTCAATCAAGATTCGAGAAGAATCCAATGAGAATATTAGACTGTAAAGAAAGAAAATGTAATGAAATAACTAAAAATGCTCCAATAATACTTGATTATATGTGTGAAGAATGTGATACTCACTTTGATTCAGTTAAAAAGTATTTAACAGCATTAAATATTCCATTTACAGTTGATCCAGGAATAGTAAGAGGATTAGATTATTACACTAAAACAATATTTGAAATTTTAAATGATGAATTTACTGTTTGTGGTGGTGGAAGATATGATAAGCTTATAGAACAATTAGGTGGTCCAGAAATGCCAGCAGTTGGTTTTGGAATGGGGATAGAAAGACTTATCATGATTTTAGAAAAAGAAGGAATAGAAATTCCAAATGAAACTCTTTTTGATTTATACATAGGTGCTAGGGGTGATGATGCTAAATTTGAAGCCTTTACTTTAGCTAATAAGTTAAGAGAAGCTGGTATAAAGACAGAAGTAAATCATATGGGAAGAAGTGTAAAAGCAGAAATGAAATATGCCAATAAAATTGGTGCTGCATTTACTACAATTTTAGGTGATGACGAACTTCAAAATAAATCAATAAAGCTTAAGAGAATGAGCGATGGAGAACAGTTTGAAGTAAGTTTAGATAATATACAAGAGATAGCTAATGCTATCAAATAGTTAGGAGGAAGTTTACCAATGGGTGAGTCTTTAAATGGATTAAAAAGAACCATGATGTGTGGTGAACCTAGAGAAGTAAACGTAGGAGAAAAAATAACTCTTATGGGATGGGTTCAAAGAAATAGAAAACTTGGAGGTCTTCAATTTATAGACCTTAGAGATAGAACAGGAATTATGCAAATAGTTTTTGGTGAAGAAATTAATGCAGAAAGCTTTGAAAAAGCTAAAGCTGTAAGACCAGAATATTGTGTAGCTGTAACTGGGGAAGTTGTTTTAAGAGAAGCTCCAAATGCTTCTATGGAAACTGGAATGGTAGAATTAAAATGCGAAAGTATTAAAGTTTTATCAGAATCAGAAACTCCACCAATATACATTAAAGAAGGATTAGATGCAGCTGAAAATATAAGATTAAAATATAGATATTTAGATCTTAGAAGACCAGATATGCAAAAAATCTTTATGATAAGAAACAGAACTACAAAAGCTGTAAGAGATTATCTTGATAATAATGGTTTCTTAGAAATAGAAACTCCAATATTAAATAAGAGTACACCAGAAGGTGCTAGAGATTACTTAGTTCCATCTAGAAATTATCCAGGAATGTTTTATGCACTTCCACAATCTCCACAAATATTTAAGCAATTATTAATGGTATCTGGATTTGATAAATACTATCAAGTTGCTAAATGTTTTAGAGATGAAGATTTAAGAGCAAATAGACAGCCAGAATTTACTCAAATCGATTTAGAAATGAGCTTTGTTGAGCAAGATGATATTATGGCATTAAATGAAGGTTTAATAGCTCATGTATTTAAAGAAGTTTTAGGTCATGAAGTAAAGCTTCCAATTAAGAGAATGCCATTTAAAGAAGCTATGGAAAAATACGGTTCAGATAAACCAGATTTAAGATTTGGAATGGAAATTACTGATATTACTGACTGTGTTAAGGACATGGACTTCGTAGTATTTAAATCTGCTTTAGAAGTTGGAGGAAGTGTTAGAGCTTTATGCTTAAAGGGTGGTGCAGATCTTGGAAGAAAGCCTCTTGATAAGTTAGTAGACTTTGTTAAGGGATATAAAGCAAAAGGGCTTGCATGGATTCAGCTTAAAGAAGATGGAGTTAAATCTTCAATAGCTAAATTCTTAACTAATGATGTTACTGAAAAGATAATCAATACTATGGGAGCGGAAACTGGAGATGCAATACTTATAGTTGCAGATAAAAACTCGGTAGTATTCCAAAGTTTAGGGGCATTAAGATTAGAACTTGCTAAGCAATTTGATTTAATTAAAGATAAAAATGAGTTTAATTTTACATGGATTACAGAATTCCCATTATTTGAATATAATGAAGAAGAAGATAGATATCATGCTGCTCACCATCCATTTACATCACCAATGGATGAAGATTTAGATATGCTTGAAACTAATCCTGGAGCTGTAAGATCTAAGGCATATGACTTAGTATTAAATGGTGAGGAATTAGGTGGAGGATCAATAAGAATACATGATTCTGCTCTTCAAACAAGAATGTTTAAAGCATTAGGATTTACTGAAGAATCTGCATATGAAAGATTTGGATTCTTAATAGATGCATTTAAGTTTGGACCACCACCACATGGAGGTTTAGCATTTGGTCTTGATAGAATGGTAATGTTCTTAGCTGGAACTGAAAACATTAAGGATGTTATTGCATTCCCTAAAAATCAAAATGCATATTGCTACTTAAGTGAAGCACCAAATGTTGTAGATCAAAAGCAAATTGACGAATTAGGATTAATTATTAAAACAGAAGATAAAGAATAATATAAAGCAAAGCTCCAACATATGTTGGAGCTTTGTTTTATATAAATAAAAGAAACGTATATAAATTATTTTAATATAGGAAAAATTCAACAAAGGATAAAAAAAAGTTTTTTGAATAAAATAATATATGTAAGTACATATACTTATAGTTACTAAGGAGGAATCATTAATGAAAAGCAAGATGATGAAAAAAGCAAATAGAAAACTTCGTAAAGCTAAAATGAAAGGCAATCTTCTTATGGAAATGGCCGAAGATTTCAAGGACTTAGTTGCAAATGCTAAAGTATATAAAAAATTAAAGGGAAAAAAATAATATAATAAAAATAATCTCAACAGATACTTGTTGAGATTATTTTTATTTTTGAGCAAATTTTTTTCTTTCCTTTTTTCTTTTAGCGCTAAATATTAATCGTGTTAATGTAGAAACAAATAAAACTCCTAATGCTAATGTTCCAGCACTTGCAAAAGTATTTAAACCTAATTCTAATGACTTAGTAATATTACCTGATATTGCTTCACGCATGGTATAATACATACCACTACCAGGAACTAGTGGAATTAAAGCACATACAACGAAAGTTGTAACAGGTGTTTTAAAAATTCTAGCAAGTACTTCACTATATGTACTAAAAATTACGGAAGAAATAAAAAGTGAAGTAATTTCTGTAGCACCAAGTTGAAGAGGTAATGAATAAAAAAACCAACTAATTGCACCTCCAAGTGCAGCAAAGAATATCTTTTTACCTCTAATATTAAAAGCAATGCAAAAACCAAATGTTGCAAAGAAAGAAACAAGTGTAGCTATAATAATCATATTAAAGACCTCCAATATTAGTCATCCAGAAACTTAAAACAGCACCAGTACCAACTGCAATAGCAATTGCAACTAAAAAGGCTTCAGAAGCTCTTATAACACCAGATAGTAAATCTCCTGACATAGTATCTCTAATAGCATTAGTTATGGCTAAACCTGGAACTAGAAGCATTATAGCACCAATTATAGTTTGATTCAATTGACTTGCTATTCCTAGTTTAAAGAGTATTATTGCAAGAAGTGCAGTTATTCCGCTACAGATACTATTAATGAAAAAAGCATTAATTCCTATTTCAGACCATTTAATTGTTAATGTTTTTATTACTAATCCAATTAAAAAGGCGGCAAAAACATCTTTAAAAGTACCTCCAAATAATACTGAAAATGAGCCAGCTCCAAATGCTGAAAAAATAATAATCAGCATTTGAGGATAAGCTTCAACCTTATTAATTTTGTTTAATTCATTTTTAAAATCGTCAACAGATAAATTTTTAGATGCTATGCTTCTAGATAAATCATTTACTTTATCAATTTTGTTTAAGTCTACAGTTCTTTTGGAAACCCTCCTAGTTAATGAATAAATTTTGCCACCATGACAAATAGATGCCATAATTCCAGTTGGAGTTGCAAAACTTTCGGCTTGTTCTGCACCGTAAATTTTACAAATTCTCCAAATGGTTTCTTCAACTCTATAGGTTTCACCACCATTTTCTAATATCATTTGTCCAGCAAGCATTGCTACTTGAAGTATTTCATTCATAATACAAAACCTCAATTTTTAATAATTTTTTATGTATTATACCACAATAAAAATTATAAATGTATAATAATATGAAAAAGTAGTTGAATAATTTATCATTTATATTTATAATTTTATAAAAAGATAATTGGGGTGATTAAATGAATTTTGTAAATTTAAAGAATGAAGACAAAGAAATTTGTGAGTTAATGGAAAAAGAATTAAAGAGGCAAGAAGAAGGGATAGAGCTTATTGCTTCAGAAAACTTTACATCAAAAGCAGTTATGGAGGCAATGGGATCTCATTTAACTAATAAGTATGCTGAAGGATATCCTGGAAAACGTTACTATGGGGGCTGTGGAGTAGTTGATCAGGTTGAAGAAATTGCAAGAAATAGGGCTAAAGAACTATTTGGAGCAGAACATGTAAATGTTCAGCCACATTCAGGTTCACAAGCAAATATGGCTGTATATTTTACAATTTTAAAGCCGGGGGATACTGTTCTTGGAATGGATTTAAGCCATGGTGGGCATTTAACTCATGGTTCACCAGTAAACTTCTCAGGAAAATTATTTAACTTTGTATCTTATGGAGTGGATAGTGAAACTGAAAGAATTGATTATAAAAATGTTAGAGACTTAGCATTAAAGCATAAACCAAAGCTGATTGTTGCAGGGGCTAGTGCTTATTCAAGAGTTATTGATTTTAAAAAATTAAGAGAAATATGTGATGAAGTTAATGCATATTTTATGGTTGACATGGCTCATATTGCTGGATTAGTTGCAGCTGGAGAACATCCTTCACCAGTGCCATATGCTGACTTTGTTACTTCTACTACTCATAAAACTTTAAGAGGCCCTAGAGGAGGATTAATTCTTTGTAAAGAAAAATATGCTAAGGATTTAGATAAAAATATATTCCCAGGTATGCAAGGTGGTCCATTAATGCATGTTATAGCTGCAAAAGCAGTTTGTTTTAAGGAAGCATTAGATCCAAGTTTTAAAACATATATGAAAAATGTAGTGTTAAATTGCAAAGTATTAGGTGAAGAGCTAGTTAAGTATGGATTTAAATTAGTATCTAATGGCACAGATAATCATTTAATTCTAGTAGATTTAACTAATAAAAATATAACTGGTAAAGATGCGGAAATACTTTTAGATAATATAGGAATAACAGTTAATAAAAATACTGTTCCAAATGAAACAAGAAGCCCATTTGTAACATCAGGTATAAGAATTGGTACAGCTGCTGTTACAACTAGAGGATTTGATGTAGAAGCAATGAAAGAAATTGCAAGTATTATAAACGAAGCAATTGAAAATAAAGATTCTGATTTATCAGAATTAAAAATAAGGGTAAAAACACTTTGTGCTAAATACCCTTTATATACTAAATAGTAAATAAAAAGTTGTATTGAAATACTTTATGAATATATAACTATATAATGGTTTAGTTAGTTACAAGTTTAAAGTGACAAGTTTCAAGTTGAGGTATAAATTTATATTAAGTTGAATTTGGAAAATTTATTAACTTCTTAACTTTTCACTTGTCACTTGTTATTTGAAGTAGATTATATATAATTGTTAAATAGTATCATTGATATTTTGATACATTTTTTATGGAAAAAGCATAGGAGGAAGAGATGAAATTAATATCATGGAATGTAAATGGAATTAGAGCATGCGTTCAAAAAGGGTTTTTGGATTTCTTTAATGAAGTAGATGCAGATATATTTTGTATTCAAGAAAGTAAACTTCAAGAAGGGCAAATAAATTTAGAACTTGAAGGATATCATCAATACTGGAATTACGCAGAAAAAAAAGGATATAGTGGAACAGCTATATTTACAAAAAAAGAACCTATTTCAGTATATTATGGATTAGGGATAGAAGAGCATGATAGAGAAGGTAGAGTAATAACCTTAGAATTTGAAGACTTTTATATGATAACAGTTTATACTCCTAATTCTCAAAATGGTTTAGCTAGACTTGATTACAGAATGAAATGGGAAGAAGATTTTAAAAATTATTTAAAGAATCTTGAAAAAACTAAGCCTGTAATAGTTTGTGGTGATTTAAATGTTGCTCATAAAGAAATAGATTTAAAAAATCCTACAACAAATAGAAAAAATGCTGGTTTTACTGATGAAGAAAGAGAAAAATTTACGGAGTTATTGAATGCTGGTTTTATAGATACGTTTAGATATTTTTATCCAGATACTAAAGGGATTTATTCATGGTGGTCATATAGATTTAATGCTAGAAAAAATAATGCTGGATGGAGAATTGATTATTTTATAACATCAGAATCATTAAAGGATAGATTAGAAAGTGCTAAGATACATACAGAAATTTTAGGCTCAGATCATTGCCCGGTAGAGTTAATTATAAAATAAAGTGGTTGTAAGTTAAATTTTTTTAATTTACTTACAACCATTTTTCTTTTATGTCATAAATAATTTTGTCAATAAAATCTTTAATTTGAAGCTTTCTGGTACCAGGTATATAAATAAAAAATTAAGTAGGCTTTCCTATAAATGTTGCAAGTAATATTTATAGGAAAGCTTTTATATTTTTAAATTTACTACTATTAAAAGTAAAAATTTATGAATATGTTATTGAAATTTGGCTGATATTATAGTCATAGTATTCAACTAAATATATTGCTATTTATATTATATAAATTTATTAAGGAGAGTTAAGAATATGAAGAAGAATTTGATAGCAGCTTTAATTATTAGTTCATTTATTTTAGTTGGATGTGGAGATAATACAACTAATAATACAGTAGATAATAGTGCAAGTGAAAATAAAAGTGAAATTGTAGTAGTCGATACGATAACTTCATCAGCTGATGAGGCATTACAAATGTTGAAGGATGGGAATATTAGATTTTCTAGCGATACATCTATATTAAGAAATATTAGTTCAGAAAGAAGAAATGAATTAAAAGATGGTCAAAATCCCTATGCAGTTATTGTATCGTGTTCAGATTCTAGAGTTACTCCAACTACCATCTTCAATGCTGGATTAGGAGAAATTTTTGATGTAAGACTTGCTGGAAATGTAGTTGACGATGAGGCATTAGGTTCAATTGAATATGCAGTAGAGCATTTAAATACTCCATTAGTTGTTGTAATGGGGCATGAAAGTTGTGGAGCAGTAACAGCTACATATAATGAGGTTATTAAAGGTGAAAAAGTTACTGGAAATATGGAGTCTTTTGTTGAAAAAATTACTCCTAGTATCAATAAAGAAGGTACAGTTGATGATGCAATTCATACAAATATAGATAGGGTTGTACAAGAAATTTCAGAAGATGAAGCAATAAAAACACTTATACAACAAGGGAAAATTAAGGTTGTAGGAGCATACTATAATTTAGATGGAGTTGTTAATTTTAATGAATAATAGTATGAAGAAATGGGGAAAATATATAATAAAGTAAATTTATAATAAAGTAAATTTATTATATAAAAACAAGGAGGAATTTATTTTGCATTTAACAATTAGAGAACAAGAAAAATTAATGATTGCTGTTGCAGCAGATGTTGCTCTTAAAAGAAAAAGCAAAGGGTTAAAATTAAATTATCCCGAAGCTATGGCAATTATAACAGATGAAATGCTAGAAGGGGCTAGAGAAGGAAAGACAGTTGAATATTTAATGGATTATGGAACAAAAATATTATCTAGAGATGATGTTATGGAAGGTGTTCCAGAAATGATTCACACTGTTCAAGTGGAATGTACTTTTCCAGATGGAACAAAATTAGTAACAGTACATGAACCAATCCAATAAAGGAGGATGAAAAATGGTACCAGGTGAAATAAAAGTACAAGAAGGTAATATTAAATACAATGAAGGTAAGGAAGCTATTAAAATACAAGTTGTAAATACTGGAGATAGACCAGTACAAATAGGTTCACATTATCATTTTTATGAAGTAAATGATGCTTTAGATTTTGATAGAAAAGCTGCTTGGGGAAAAAGGTTAGATATTCCATCAGGAACAGCAGTGAGATTTGAACCTGGAGATAAAAAGGAAATAAATTTGATTGATATAGGTGGATATAGAAGAGTTTATGGTATTAGAAATATGTGTGATGGATTTTTAGATGGAATGTCAAAAGGGAGCGGTGAAAAGTAATGAGTTTTGATATAGATAGACATAGATATGCAGAATTGTTTGGTCCTACAGAAGGAGATAGTATAAGACTTGGAGATACAGATCTTTTTATAAAAATTGAAAAAGATTATACTGGATATGGTAATGAATGCAAATTTGGTGGTGGGAAGACACTTAGAGATGGTATGGGGCAAAATGCCACACAAACTAGTAAAAATCCACAATTAGCAGATTTAATAATAACAGGAGCAACAATTGTTGACTACACAGGAATTTATAAGGCTGATGTAGGAATTAAAGATGGTAAAATTCTTGCTATTGGTAAAGGTGGAAATCCTGATACAATGGATAACGTTGACTTTATAGTAGGGGTTGGGACTGAAGCATTAGCAGGAGAGGGAAGAATATTAACTGCTGGAGGAATAGATACTCATGTACACTATATTCATCCAGGATGTGCTGAAGTAGCATTAGAAAATGGAATAACTACGTTGGTTGGTGGTGGTACTGGACCTATAGATGGTACAAATGCAGTTACATCAACTCCAGGACCTTGGAATATAAAGAAAATGCTACAATCAGCAGAGGGCTGGCCTGTAAATGTTGGTTTGCTTGGAAAAGGTAGTGGAGCTAATATTGATGTTAATGCTGAACAAATAGAAGCAGGGGCAATTGGACTTAAAGTTCATGAAGATTGGGGAGCTACAAGATCAGCAATTAATTATGCTTTAGAAACTGCTGAAAAGTATGATATACAAGTCGCATTACATAGTGATACTTTAAATGAAGGTGGATTTGTAGAACATACAATTCAAGCTATTGCTGGAAGAGTAATTCATACATATCATACAGAAGGAGCAGGAGGCGGTCACGCACCAGATTTAATGAAGGTCGCATCTCAAATAAATATATTACCAGCATCTACAAACCCAACAAAACCATATACTGTTAATACAATAGCAGAACATTTAGATATGCTTATGGTTTGCCACCATTTAGATGCAAAAGTTCCTGAAGATATAGCTTTTGCGGATTCAAGAATTAGACATCAAACAATAGCTGCTGAAGATGTATTTCAAGATATGGGGATTTTTAGTATCATGAGTTCTGATACATTAGCAATGGGAAGAATAGGAGAAGTTGTAACAAGAACTTGGCAAACAGCTTCAAAGATGAAGGTGCAAAGAGGACCTTTAGAAAATGATAGTGAATATAACGATAATAATAGAGTTAAAAGATATATTGCTAAATACACAATTAATCCAGCAATTGCACAAGGAATGTCTAAATATATTGGTTCTGTAGAAGTTGGCAAGATAGCTGATTTAGTGCTTTGGGAACCACCTTACTTTGGAGTAAAACCACATTTAATAATAAAAGGTGGAATGGCTATGAGAGGTATTATTGGGGATGCTAATGCATCTATTCCAACATGCCAACCAGTTATTTATAGGGATTGTTATGGTGCATTTGGAAAAGCTAAAGGTGCAACTTGTATTACCTTTGTTTCTAAATATGCTTATGAACATGGAATTAAAGAAGAATTAGGATTACAAAAGATGGTATTGCCGGTAGAAGGAATAAGAAATTTAACTAAGAAAGATATGAAACTTAACGATGCTACTCCAGAAATCAGGGTAGATCCACAAACTTATGATGTTACTGTTGATGGTGAATTAATAACTTGTGAACCTGCAAGTGAATTACCATTAGCTCAAAGATATTTCTTATTCTAATATAAAGGAGTAGGTTATATGATTTTTAACAAAATATTAGGAAATATTAATGAATTAGATAATTTAGAAAATATACATTTAGAAAAAATTTATATAAGTAGTGATGAAGCAGTAAAAAGAATTTTAAGAGTAAATTCTGATCATAATCATGAATATGGAATAGCATTAGAAGAAAATACAGAGTTAAAAGATGGAGATATACTTTATCGTGATGGGAAAAATATTATAACTATAAAAATTAAAGGTGATGATGTATTAGTAATTAAGCCTGATAATATAACTCAAATGGGAGTTATAGCACATACTCTTGGAAATAGGCATTTACAAGCTCAATTTGAAGATGGAAAAATGATTATTCAATATGATTCACTTGTAGAAGGTGAATTAAAAAGAGATAACATTAATTATACTAGAGAAAATTTAAAATTAAAGAAAGCATTTAGGCACGTAGAATTTGGGCACACTCATACACATGCCAATTAATAATAGTATTTCGGATGTATTAAAAGTCATTCAAATATGCGATTCAAATTTTCCTATTGGATCATTTAATCATTCTTATGGTATGGAAACTTATTTAAGATTAAAAAAAGTTTATGATACTAAAACTTTTAGAGAATGGTTAAAGGTATTTTTAAATGAGCAATTCATATATTGTGATGGTTTAGCTATAAGAATCTTATACGAAAATTTAGAAAATGATGATTTAGAAAGTATTTGGAACTTAGATAATAGTATTACAGTACAGAGTGTTGCAATTGAAAGTAGAAATGGTAGTAAATTAGTCGCAAGTAGAATGTTAAAGCTTTTTATGGATTTATATGATTTTAATTTGTTAAATGAGTATAGTGAAAAGATTAAAAAGAAAGAAGTTTATGGGCATCCGGCAATAGTATTTGGAATGTTAATGTATTCTCTAGGATTTAATGTGAAAGAGGCTATAATTTATCATATGTATAGTACAGTATCTACTCTGGTTAGTAATGCAGTTAGAACTATTCCTCTAGGACAAAAGGATGGTCAAATATTATTAAAAGAGTTTAGTGAAAAATTTGAAGATTTATATAATATTATTACTAATTTAGATTATGATTATTTAGGTGCTAACAGTCCAGGATTAGAATTATCCCAAATTAAGCATGAAATTATGGAATTTAGATTGTTTATGTCTTAAAGATTACGATATAAAGTATAACTCTTAATTATTAGAATTGTGAGTAAAAATACTCACAATTCTAAATATTACTAATTTTTTTTAGAAAGGGTGTTGATTATATGAAACCTGTAGTTATAGGAGTAGGAGGGCCTGTTGGTAGTGGTAAGACATTATTAATAGAAAGATTAACAAGAGCTATGAATAATGAATATAGCTGTGCAGTTATAACAAATGATATATATACAAAAGAAGATGCTAAATTTATGGTTAAGAATTCTGTTTTGACTGAAGATAGGGTTATTGGAGTTGAAACAGGAGGTTGTCCTCATACTGCAATAAGAGAGGATGCTTCTATGAACTTTGAAGCACTTGAAGAGTTAAAAAATAGATTTAATGATTTGGATATTATTTTTCTAGAAAGTGGTGGAGATAATTTAGCTGCTACATTTAGTCCTGATTTAGTTGATTTTTCAATTTATATAATTGATGTTGCTCAAGGGGAAAAGATACCAAGAAAAGCAGGGCAAGGTATGATTAAGAGCGACTTATTTATAATAAATAAGATTGATTTAGCACCATACGTTGGAGCTAATTTAGATATAATGAGAAAAGATACATTAGCTTTTAGAGATGAAAATAGTTTCATTTTTACAAATCTTAAGACTGATGAAGGAATACAAAGTGTCATTAGTTGGATAAAGAAAAACTGCCTATTAGAAGGAATTGCATAATATGTTTAAAGAAGCAAAGAATAAAAGTGAATATTCAGGTTTTATAGAGTTGGTTTTAGAAAAAAAAGATGGTGTAACAGTTGCAACTAAAAAATACTATGAAGGATTAGTAAAAGTATCTCGAAGTATTAAAATGAATAGAGAAAATATACCGACATTTTATCTTTTACAGCTTGGCGGTGGCTATATTGAGGGAGAAAAATATAAGAATGTTTTTAAACTAAAAGATGAGGCTAGAGCAATAATAACAACTCAAGCTTCCACAAAAGTTTATAAATGTATAAATAAAATTAAAACTGAACAAGAAACAGAAATAAGTTTAGGGGTAAATAGCATTTTAGAATATATAACAGATAGCGTTATTTTATATAAAGATGCTATATATAAACAGGTAAATAATATTTATTTAGATGAAAGTTCAACTTTAATTTATAGTGATGGTATTACTGCAGGATGGTCTCCCGATGGAGATAAGTTTAGTTATAGTGGTGTTCAATTAAAAAGTAATATCTATGTAAATAACAAACTTGTTTTATTAGATAATTTAGTTGTTAATCCACGTGAAAATGATGTAACAAGATTAGGATTTTTTGAAGAGTATTCAAATTTTGGAACATTACTTGTTATTAATAAGGAAATTAATGATTCTGTTATAAGTGATTTAAGAGAGAAACTTACAAAATTAAATTTACCTATAGATTTTGGTATATCAAAACTAGAGATTAATGGATTTGTTCTTAGAGTATTAGGAAATTTAACTCAACATATAGAACAGACAATAGGATGTTGTCATAATTATGTAAGAAATAGATTTTTAGATTCTAAGGATTTAGTTGTTAGAAAAAACTAATAGGAATTATATTTAAAGTTTAAACAAATGAAAATTTAAGGAAGTGATTCTATGATCATTCATGGTGATGTTGCTTTTATGATATTGGCTACAACACTTGTTTTAATTATGACGCCGGGATTAGCATTTTTTTATGGTGGGTTAGTAGAGAGAAAAAATGCTTTAACTATTATGTTTCAAGTTTTTATTGCAATTGGCATTGTTGCTTTGTTATGGATATTTGGAGGATTTAGTCTTGTCTTCGGGGATGATATTGGAGGAGTTATAGGAAATCCTTTGCAATTTTTCGCCTTTAATAATATAACGTTTAAAATAGACTTAAGGTATAGTGAAACGATACCATTTATACTTTTCTTTATGTATCAAATGATGTTTGCAATTATTACTGCACCATTAATGATAGGTGCATTTGCCAATAGATTAACAGTTAGTGGATGGATTAAAATATTAATTATTTGGATGATTTTAATATATTTCCCTGTAGCTCATTGGGTTTGGGGAGGTGGTTTCTTAAGCAAATTAGGATTTGTAGATTTTGCTGGAGGAGCAGTTATACATATAACATCTGGTTTTGGTTGTTTAGGTGGGATTTATGTATTAGGTGAAAGAAAAGTTAAAAATGAAAAGGGACCATTTAATTTAGGATTGGTAGCAATAGGTGCAGCATTATTGCTATTTGGATGGTATGGATTTAATGCAGGTGGTACCGTAGCAGCTGCAGATATAGCAGCTATTGTATTTACAAATACAGGAGTTGCTTCAGCAACAGGAATGATAGTATGGCTTATTTTACATGCATTAATTTCTAAAAGAGCATCTTTCTTAGAATCAATAATTGGAGCTGTTGCAGGGCTTGCCACTATAACACCAGCTTCTGGGTATGTAACTCCTTTAAGTGCTATAATTATTGGAGCTTTAGGTGCAATTGTATGTTTCTTTTCAGTTGAGTTCGAAAGAAAAATGTGGGATGATGCACTTGATGTTTGGGGCGTTCATGGCGTAGGAGGATTATTAGGCACACTATTAATTGGAGTATTTGCAGATCCTAGAGTAAATGGAATAAGTGCAGGATTACATCAATTTTTAATTCAACTTCTTGGAGCAGGAATAATTGTAGTATATTCTGTTTTAGTTACATTTATAATATTTAAAGTTTTAGATATGATTAAAACAATAAAGGTAAGTGAAGAAGTTCAATTAAAAGGATTAGATCAAGAGTTCTTTAAAGAGAATTATGAAGCTAAGAATGAATAAAGGAAGATAAATAAAAAATAAAGGAGGAATACTATGTTAGGAGTAGTGTTAATTTACGTAGGAGTAGTCCTTATTTTAAATGGAGTAGGAAGGCTTTGTAATGTAGATGCTAAATCAAGTGCTGTATTCAATGTATTTACTGGTATGCTATCATTTATTTTAAATATTGTAGCAGTTATACAAGGTAATTATTTTGCAGCTGGAACAGGATTATTATTTGGATTTACATATTTATATATTGCAGCAAGAAGCATATTTAATTTAGATGGAAGATTATATGGGTGGTATTGTTTATTTGTAGCAATAAATACAATACCACTTGCATTTATTGATGCTAATACTTTAAAATTTATAGATTTTACTGTGGGTAATATTTATTGGGTATTTATTTGGTTATTATGGGGCTTATTATGGCTAACTGGATTTATAGAGTTAGTTTTGAAGAAAGACTTAGGAAAATTTGTAGGATATTTATCAATATTTGATGGTATTGTAACTGCATGGATTCCAGGATTTTTATTATTAATAAATATGTATCCTAGATAAAAAGTCTAATAAAAATAGAGGGCTAACTACAATTATGTATTAGCCTTTTGATTTTTAATGAAACAAAGGAGAAAAAAATGATTAAAAGAGTAGTATCAGTGTTTATTGTAATGTTTTTATTTATAAATTTAGTTTTAATAAATTCAGTGCAAGCTTATACAAATATAAAAAAGAATGAAGATGACTTCATAGTTTGTATAGATCCAGGTCATCAAGGAAAGGGTGATTCAAGAGGAGAACCAGTTGCTCCAAATTCAAGTAATACTAAGCCAAGAGTTTCTTCAGGAACTGCTGGAGTAGCAACAAAAAATCCTGAACATGTTATTAATTTAGAAGCTTCATTAATATTAAAGGAATTATTGTTACAAAAAGGTTATACAGTTGTTATGACAAGGGAAAAAGCTGATGTTAATATTAGCAATGCAGAAAGGGCACAAATTGCAAATAATGCAAAAGCTGATATTACAATAAGAATACATTGTGATAGCATAAATGATGGAGGAAAAACAGGTACGGTAATTTTAGTTCCAGATAAAGATGGAAAATATACAAATGGAATTTTTGAAGATAGTAATAGGTATGCACAAATTTTAAAGAATAAATTGCAAGAAAGTAATATAAAAGTAAATGGAATTTTTGAAAGAAGCGATATTACTGGATTTAATTGGTCTACAGTTCCTGTAGTTATATTAGAAATGGGATTTATGAGTAATTATAATGAGGATAAAATGTTAGCGGATAAATTATATCAAATGAAATTAATGGAGTGTGTTTCAAATGCAATAGATGAATATAAGAATAATTAAGCTTTAGGGGGATGGGCTATAGGCTAACTGATAAATTGTAATAAAAATATAAATTATGGATAAAATAAAGACATAAATCATAATGATTAATATATTAAAAGTTTTTGATTCAAAAACATTAATGTACAAGCTAATTTAATAAGCTATGGTATTAGGGAGGGGTAATCTTGAAAAAATATGATTTAATTTATTATTGGCAAAATTATTTGATAAATCAAGAAAATATGGAGTTTAAACCAGATGCTTATGTTTTAAAAGTTTCATTAGTAAATTCCTATAGTAGAGATTACTTTTGTAACTGGTATTCATTTAAATGCATACAAGAATTAATTTCTTTCATTAAATATGTATTAATACCATCAACATATATTACCAAAGTATTTGGTAAAGAGGAAGATACTATATTTTTAGATGCATTAGATTATTATGATACTATTGAATTGATGCAGGATTCTGAAAATATTGATAAATTTGAATTAATAGCAGATATTAAAAAAGATTATGATTTTATAGAGGATTTGAAAAAAAATTTTACTATTGAAAAATTAAAAAAATTTTTAAATACAACTAATAAAAGAAGGCATGGAGATATTGGAATATTTTCTAAAGTAGAGTTTTTTGAAAATGTAAAGGAAATAGGTAGGGATCTAGTTAAAGAGTATGAAGAGGATAATATGTTAGAGGAACTTGAAAGTCATATGGATTTAAATAAAAATCAAATAATTGCATTATTTGATGGTATTGATAAAAATCCATTTATGTTAAAAAGGCTAGGAACATATTTAAGTAATACATTATTGTTTTAAGATAAGCTAGTGTTATATGTTTAAAGAGTGTATAAATTTTTTTATACACTCTTTTCTTTTAATAAATATTATGGTAATTTATTATGAAGTATTAACAATAATACAAAAGGATGCTATATTAATAGATGGATAAATTAAAAATATTAAATATTAAATATATATTTATTAAAATGAAAGATGTGATTAAATGAATAATAAATTTTTACCTATTAGTAGAGAGGATATGAATGAAAGAGGCTGGGAACAATGTGATTTTATTATCGTAACTGGTGATGCTTATGTGGATCACCATAGTTTTGGCACAGCTGTAATTTCAAGAGTATTAGAACATGCTGGTTATAAGGTTGGTATAATTGCTCAACCTGATTGGCATAGTACAGAAGATTTTATGAAGCTTGGTCGACCTAGATTAGCATTCTTAGTTAATGCAGGTAATATGGACTCAATGGTTAACCATTATACTGTTAGTAAAAGAGTAAGAGAAAAAGATTTATATTCTCCAGGCGGAAAGATGGGATTGAGACCTGATAGAGCGACTATAGTATATTGTAATAAAATAAGAGAGGCGTATAAACATATAAATATTTGTATTGGTGGAGTTGAAGCTAGTTTAAGAAGATTTGCTCATTATGATTACTGGGCTGATAAAGTTAGAAAATCGATTTTAACTGATAGTGGCGCAGACTTATTAATATATGGTATGAGTGAAAAGCAAATAGTTGAAGTTGCTCATTACTTAAATGAAGGTTTTGAAGCTAAATATATTAGACATGTACCAGGAACATGTTATTTAGTTGATAGTCTAGAAGAAGTTTACGAAGAACATATTGTAATTCCATCATATAAGGAAGTTTCAACTAATAAACTTAAATATTGTGAAGCTTTTAAAATTACATATCAAGAGCAAGATCCTATAAGAGGAAGAACTATAGTACAAGATCAAGGTGATAAATATCTTGTAGTAAATAAACCAGAGGTTATTTTAAATAGAGAAGAATTAGATGCTGTATATGATTTACCATTTACAAAAGAATATCATCCTATTTATGAGCCAATGGGAGGAATTCCAGCATTAGAAGAAGTTAAATTTAGTATAGTAGGTTCTAGAGGATGCTTTGGAAATTGTTCATTTTGTGCGATTACTTTCCACCAAGGGAGAGCAGTTCAAAGTAGAAGTAAAGAATCTATAGTTAAAGAAGCTAAAGAAATGACTGAAATGAAAGACTTTAAGGGATATATTCATGATGTGGGAGGACCTACTGCAAACTTTAGAAAGCCGGCCTGTAATCATCAATTAACAATAGGTGCATGTAAGGCTAAGCAATGTTTAAGTCCAGGTGTATGTAAAAATATGGAAGTGGATCATAAAGAATTTGTTGATGTACTTAGAAGCGTAAGAAGTTTACCTAAGATAAAAAAAGTATTTGTACGTTCAGGTATTAGATATGATTACGTGATGGCTGATAAAGACGATACATTCTTTAAAGAATTAGTTGAACATCATGTAAGCGGACAGTTAAAAGTTGCACCTGAGCATGTATCTGAACAAGTGTTAAAATATATGGGTAAACCTGCTGGAAAAACTTATGAAGAGTTTAGACAAAAATTCTTTAAATTAACAGAAAAGGCTGGAAAGAAACAATATATTATTCCATACTTAATGTCAAGTCATCCAGGAAGTACATTAAAGGAAGCTATTGAACTTGCTGAATATTTAAGAGATATTAAGTATCAACCAGAACAAGTACAGGATTTCTATCCAACACCAGGAACTCTATCAACTGCAATTTTTTATACAGGATTAGATCCAATAACATTAAAGCCAGTTTATGTTCCAAAGACAAAAGAAGAAAAAGCTATGCAAAGAGCATTATTACAATTTAGCAATCCTAAGAATTATAACTTAGTATATGATGCTCTAATGAAGGCTGGAAGAGAGGATTTAATTGGAAATGGTCCAAAATGTTTAATTAAATCTAAAGAGCAAAGATATAAGGAAGCTCATGGATTAGTTAGACCAAAATCAAAAAGTAAAGGAAAACATAAATCATCTTCAAGTAGGAATGGTAGACCAAATGATAAGAATTCTTCAAGAAGAGGAAAAGATAGTTCTTCACGTCAAGGAAGAGATAATAGAAATTCTAAAAATAAAAAAGGTT
>NZ_CBYM010000002.1 GCF_000577815.1 Clostridium saudiense
TCTTATTCCTTGTGGTCCTGTTGCTCCTGTTGCTCCTGTTGCTCCTTTAAATCCTCTAGGACCCCTTGGACCTCTACATCCACGAATACATACGCAAGAACACTCATTTTTGTCTTTATCTTCTGAACATTCAAACTTATCATACATACTAGAATTCATTTCGTAAGACATATCATTACTTCCGTTATATTTATCCAACTGTTCATCTTCTAATTGTTCATCCTCTAGTTCATCATAAGAATGATAACTGCTTCTCCTACTCATTAATATATTTTTTCTTGACATATTATTTCTCATATTCCTATACATTGTCATCTTTTTCCTCCTTAGTATTAATAATCTTACTAAATTTTCCTATACTTTATATTATGTATATACCAATCTATTGTTACTTAATCTTTTACAAAAACATATATTTTTTATAAGGTATGATATAATAATCAATAAAACTATTCGGAGGCAACTATGAAATTTTATGAAAAAACTATTTCTAAAAAATTAATTTATTCTGGTAATTATTTGAAAATATCAAATATTGAAGTAGAACTTCCAAACGGAAAAATAACTACTAGAGATATTATCAATCACCCAGGAGCTTGTGCTATAATTCCATTTATAGACGATAATACAATTTTATTAATAGAACAATTCCGTAAACCATTGAATAAAACCATTTTAGAAATTCCAGCTGGAAAACTTAGTGAAAATGAATCTATTTTAGATTGCGCACATAGGGAACTTGAAGAAGAAACAGGCTATATAGCAGAAGAAATGACTTATCTAGGCAGTATTGCAACAGCTCCTGGATTTTGTGATGAAATTATTCATTTATTTAAGGCAACAAACTTATCATTAGGAAATAAATGTTGCGATGAAGATGAATTTACTGAAGTTAAATCTTTTAATTTAGATGAAGTAAAGTCAATGATTAAATCAGGTAAAATCATTGACACAAAGACAATTAGTATACTTGCATATCTATAAAAATATGCACTAATTCTTACTTATATGGATTAGTGCATATAAAACAAATCAATATTTAATTTTTAATATATTATTATCTGTAGCTAAATTTATAAAATTATATAAAATTATAATATTATCAAAATTATTTTCATTGATATAATCACTTATTTTACCATTAAAACTTCTTAAATCAATAACGTGTACTTCTTCAAAATTTTGTGTTAGAAATGGAACTAATGAATTTGCAAAAGAGTCTTTTATAACTAAGATATTTTTATTATTTTGCAACTTACTATTTTTTATTATAGTTAATGAATTATTTCCTCTTAAAAACAAAGAATATTTATCTCTCAATTCTGCTTTAGATATATCATAGATAGAATCATACTTTCTATCTCCAACAATATCCATTTCTAAATTATAAAACTCATAATATGTAAGTATATCTCCTTGTATATTAAATGGCTTAGCCTTAGAAAAATATGAACCATAAAACTCATCTAAAATAACACTATTATAGTTACTTAAATCTATAGGATAAAAACCTATTGATTCCATAAAATCACAATAAGCTAAATATGCACCATACGTTGTCCAATGATGATCTGTATTATAGTAAATATACTCATTTTTTTTATTTATAAACTCATCTAATACATTAATATTATTTGAATAAATTAACTTTGAATAAATTTTATTTATTATTTCAGTCTGATTAACTTGTTGTGATCCTTTAGGTAAATCTTCTCTGTATATCTCATATGAATTTGGAACAATCATTAAAGATACCTTATCAATATATTTTTCACTAAATTTACTTATAGCTTCGACATTATTTTTAAGTCTTTCTTCATTAAAAGAATCAAATTTTTCAAAAAGTCTTTTATTTCTCCCATATATAATTCCGTTATTTTCAATCTTTCCAAGTAAATATTCACTCATCGACTTTATACTTATCCATTCATCTCTTAATGGTATTTGATCATTTATATATTTCTCATATTCTTCTTGAAATTTTCCATTAATGAATTTTTCAACTGAAAACTTAGCCTTAGATTTTAAATTTCTATTTTCAAACTCTGAAAATATTTTATCTTTATCAAAAAAACTAATTACTGTTAATGTTAAAATAATTATTGTAAATCCGTATAATAAATATTTTCTTTTCATCAAACTCCCCCTAAAATCTGAAATATAGAAATGGATTATATGATGAATCAACTAAATAAGCTATTGATACTAAAAAGATCATAAGTATAATTACAGTATCAATTACATCATTTTTAATAAATTTCTTATATAATTTCTTAGGAAAACTAGTAGAAAATATAATTGCAATAATAAAAACTATAGCATAGTTTCTAAGATAATAAATCCATTCGTTACCTATATTAAAACTAAACATCTGTTTAAATAATAATTTTATTTGAGCTAAATCAACTACAGCAAACAATACCCATCCAATTAAAATAAAGAATATAGCATATATATGTGAAATAAACTTATTATTATTTAAAAATTTTAAGAGACCTGCCTTCTCAATACTTATTAATAAAAAAAAGTATAATCCCCATAATATAAAATTATAACTTGCCCCATGCCAAAATCCTGTTAAAAACCAAACAATAAATAAATTAAAATATAGTCTTACTTTCCTTACCCTATTACCACCTAATGGAATATAAACATATTCTTTAAACCATTGTCCTAATGTAATATGCCACCTTCTCCAAAATTCACTAATGCTTTTTGATTCATATGGATAATTAAAATTTATAGGGAAATTAAACCCCAATATTTTCCCAAGACCTATTGCCATAAGTGAATATCCACTAAAATCAAAATATATCTGTAATGCAAATGCTATTATACCCATCCAAGCAAGAATTGTACTTATATTACTAAATCCCATTACTTCAACTTCTGTCCAAAGGCTTCCTATATTATTTGCAATAATAACCTTGCTACTTAACCCTAAAATAAATAACCTTATTCCCTCTTGAATTGCATCTAAATTAACTTTTCTAGACTTCAATTCCCTATTTATATCAGTATATTTTACTATTGGCCCTGCTATAAGTTGCGGAAATAAACAAACAAATGCCCCAAAATCAATTATATTTTTCTCTGGTTTAACTTTTTTTAGAAATACATCTATCGTATATGACATAGTTTGAAAAGTATAAAAACTTATTCCTAAAGGTAATGTTATTTTTACATAACTAAGTGACATATTAAAAATACTATTTATATTTTCTATAAAAAAATTAATATATTTAAAGAAAAATAAAATTCCTATATTAAATGTTATCGATATACACAAAAGTATAATCCTAATCCTTTTACTTTTATTATTTTTATCGATACCAAGACTTATAAAATAATCTACAAATATAGATGCTAACATAAGTACAAAATACTTAGGCTCCCCCCACGAGTAGAAAACTAAACTTAATATTAACAAACTAAAATTTCTAAACTTTTTTGGTGTTAAAAAGTAAATACCCATAGAAATTGGTAAAAATCTAAATATAAATAAAATACTACTAAAAACCATTCTAGTCCCTCTTCCTTCATAATGTCTTCGAGTTTAGATTATAATAAAATTAAACTCGAAGACTTGTTCTTTAATTAGACAAATTATCCTAATGGTTTGTTCCCTTAATCTTTTATATATACTTGATATAATCACATGCCTTTAAAGGATATTCTAATGTAGGCGCTTTTGAATTTAATCTTTTATATGCATCTTCAAATATTTTCCTATTATATACTACCTTGTCAGAATCGCCCATAAAAGTTGCTGTTAGCTCATTAAAAAAATATGAACAATCAATTTTTCCTAAATTATAATAACAAACACAAAGCTGCAAGCTTGGAATCCAAGTATAATAAGCACTATTTGATAAAGATGGATTTCCCTTATCAGGTATACAATCTAACGCTGTTCTATACCAAAATATAGCTTGATTGATATTATTTTTCTCAAAAAAATATTCAGCTAAACTACAAACAATTTCAGCAGTAGGAGCGTCTATCTTAAATGCTTCAAAAACGATATCTGGTACCTTTTCTTTTTCATTTAATACTTTATAACAATTTATAATCCTAAAATAAGCTCCTTTTACATCCTCTATCCATCCTTGATTAGTTTCAATAAATTTTCTATATTCATCTATTGCTTCTTTATAATGCCCATTATCCATCAATTCATTAGCATAATAGTACATATCCCTTGGAGAAAATTTTTCATTCTTCTTCTCCATTTCCTTAAATATTTGAAAATTTCTATCGGTATATGCTTTAACTTTTCCATGCTCTATTGCAAAATCACCTTCTAATCCTCTTCCATATACCGCTAAATACTCATGAACCTTTCCTATCCACTTAAAATTTTTTTCTCTTTTAACAATTCTATTTCTTCTTAAAACAGAAGATACTTTACCCTCATTATTTCTTGCTAATATATATTCACCGCTTATATAATCATAACTAGTATCTAAATGTTCTAATAGATTTTCTATCTTAGTAATATCTTCACTATTTATAAAATCATCCCCATCTAACCATAGTATATAATCACTAGTAGCTTTTCTAAAAGAAAAATTTCTTGCAGCTGCAAAATCATTTATCCATTTAAAATCATATATCTTTGCATTAAAGCTTTTTGCAATTTCTTTAGTTTTATCCTTAGATCCTGTATCTACTATTATAATTTCGTTTATAAAAGACTTTACTGAATTTAAACATCTCTCTAAGGTTCTCTCTTCATCCTTAACTATCATACATAAACTTAAAGTAACTCTTTTTTTCATATATAATTCTTACCTCCAAAATACTACTTATATTATGATACGAATAATTTTTAAAAGATGTCCAAATTTATTATAATTTTACTTTTTTAATTAATTTTTCATCTATTGAAAGCTGTATATTTTTATGATAATCTAATGTATATACACATGTAAATAATTTAAGAGGAAGTGTGAAAATGAGCTTAAAAGAAGAAATATTAAAATTAAAAAAAGAAAAGAACGCATTAATAGTTGCTCATCTTTATCAATGTGATGAAATTCAAGAAATTGCCGACATAGTTGGTGATTCCTATTTTTTAAGTAAAAAAGCCATGGAAAGTGATAAAGATTTAATAATATTTTGTGGAGTAAAATTTATGGCTGAAAGTGCTAAAATACTTTCACCCCATAAAAAAGTTCTTATTCCTTCAAATGAAACAACCTGCCCTATGGCTGACATGGCTTTAGTTGATCGTTTAGAAAATTTAATGGACAAGCATCCTAATGCTAAAGTTGTGAGCTATATTAATTCTAATTTAGATATAAAGGCCTTATCAGATGTATGTGTTACATCATCATCTGCCATTGATATATTAAATAATCTTGATACAGAAGAAATAATTTTTTTACCTGATAGAAACTTAGGAAGCTACTTACAAGAACAGCTTCCTAATAAAAACTTTACTTTATATCAAGGCTTCTGCCCTACTCATGAAAGAATAGAAAAAGAGGAAATTATCGAACTAAAAAAGGAATATCCAGATTATCTCATTTTAGTTCATCCCGAATGTAACAAAGATGTTAGAGATTTAGCTGATTTTATAGGAAGTACATCTGAACTAATTAATTATAGTGCCTCTTCAAGTTCCAATGGATTTATTGTTGTAACCGAAGAAGGTGTATTATATGAAATGAAATTAAAAAGTCCTACTAAAACATTTATTACTACTAAAACAGGAATGATATGTCCTAATATGAAAAAAATATCTCTTAATGATTTATATAATTGTTTAAAAAATGAGGAATTTGAAGTTCATATTGACGAGGAACTTAGAGTAAAAGCTCATAAAGCCCTAGAAAATATGCATCTTCTATCTGTATAGCAATTATGAATTATGATGTTTTAATAGTTGGCACTGGTATTGCAGGCCTTTATACTGCACTTAATTTAAGAGATGATATTAGGATTTTAATGATTACTAAGAATTCCTTTAGAGACTGTAATAGTTATCTTGCTCAAGGTGGTATTTCAACTTCCCTTGGTCTTTTTGATGAAGAAAATTATTTTAATGATACAGTAAAAGCAGGAAATTATCATAATGATACTAAAGCTGTTAAATTATTAATAAAAAATTCAATTGAAAACATTAATACTTTAATTAAGCTTGGAGTACCATTCGATAAAACTAAAGAAAAATTAAATTATACACGCGAAGGTGGCCATAGTGAATTTAGAATTGTCCACGTTAAAGATGAAACTGGAAAGTCTGTAACCGAAACATTATTAAATATTGTATCTAAAAAAAGAAATATTACTATGCTTGAAAATACTGCATTAATAGATTTAATATGTAAAGATAATACATGCTATGGCGGTATTTTGAGAGATTCACATAGAACTTATAAAGTAAATAGTAAATTCACTATTTTGGCTACTGGTGGTATTGGGGGTATTTTTAATTCAACTACTAATGTTGAATATTTAACTGGTGATGGCTTAAATATTAGTTTAAAACATAATATTGAAATTAAAGATATGGAGTACTTGCAATTACATCCTACTGTATTATATGAACCTGATGTAAAGGGTAAAAAATTACTCTTATCAGAATCTTTGCGTGGTGAAGGCGGAATAATAGTTAACCAAAATAAAGAAGTATTTATTAATCCGTTACTTCCTAGAGATATTGTATCTACTTCAATATTAAATGAAATATCTAAAACTCCTACTAATCCTTATGTCTATCTTGATATGACAAAGAAATCTAAAGAATTTTTAATGTATAGATTTCCTTTTCTTTATAATGAATGCCTAAAAAGAGGCTATAAAATGGATAAAGATTTAATACCTATAGCTCCTGCCCATCATTATTGTATGGGTGGAATCAAAGTTGACTTATTCTCTAGAACATCAATGAATAATCTTTATGCCGTTGGTGAAGCTAGTTGTACTGGAGTTCATGGAAGTAATAGACTTGCTAGTAACTCATTACTGGAAGCTTTAGTATTTGCAAAGCAAGCATCTGAAAATATTAATTCTAAAATAAATGAAATTCATTATAAAGATATTATTTTTGAATCTGAATCTTATGCACTAGATTCTTATGACGAATTGATAAGCTATTTAAAAAGAAAGGTGGACAATAAATATGCTAAATTATTCAATTGTTGATAAAATAATAAAAAATGCACTAGAAGAAGATATTCCTTATGGAGATATTACTGCTTCTTCTGTTATAACTAGTGGATCTAAAGCAAAAGCTTCTCTCATTGCTAAAGAAGATGGAATTATTTGTGGATTACCTATTTTTGAAAGAGTATTTAATCTGCTAGGTGAAGTCGAGTTTACCGCCTTTATTAATGAAGGTTCTAATATTACTAAGGGTGATATAATAGGTGAAATTCAAGGAAATGCTCTTAATATTTTAATGGGTGAAAGAGTTGCTTTAAATTTACTTCAAAAGATGAGTGGAATTGCAACCTTAACTAATAAATATGTATCAAAACTTAAAGGTCTTAACACAAAGCTTTTAGATACACGAAAAACTACCCCTAACCTTAGAATATTAGAAAAATATGCTGTTAAGATTGGTGGTGGAAATAATCATCGTTTTTCACTATCTGATGGTATTTTAATAAAAGATAATCATATTGGATATGCAGGTAGCATAAAAAATGCAATTGCCTTAGCTAAAAGCAACTGCTCATTTGTAAGAAAAATAGAAGTAGAAACTGAATCAAAAGAAGAAGTTCTTGAAGCTCTTGATGCTGGTGCAGATATTATTATGCTTGATAATATGACCCCATCCCAAGCTAAAGAAATGGTTGAATTAATTGCTGGAAGAGCTATTACTGAATGCTCCGGTAATATAACATTAGAAACAGTTAGAAGTTATGCACTATCTGGTGTTGATTTCATTTCCTCCGGTGAATTAACCCATTCTGTTAAAGCTTTTGATATTTCTTTAAAGAATTTTACTAGAATATAATAATTAAAGTCGGTGTATGAAATAACATATATGCTGTTAAATAAACATGCTACAGTATATATTTATACTAAATACTTCATATTAACCGACTTTATTTTTAAAATAAATTATTAATTTTATTATTTATTTCTTCAATCCCTATTGAATTCATTTTAGTTGTGTCACTTAAATCATATTTATTTTTTAGTGATAAAATTCTATATACACTTTCATCTAATCTTTCTTCTGTAATCTCACCTGAATTAACAGCCTCACTAATAGAGGTCAATACCTTAATTTCATTATCATATCCATGACAAACTAATATTATATCTACGCCTGCATTAATAGCTTTTACAGAAGCTTCACCAATATCATAATTATCCATAATTGCTGCCATAGTCATATCATCTGATATAACCACACCCTTAAAGTTCATTTCATCCCTAAGAATATCTGAAACAATTTTCTTAGACATGGTAGCAGGATTTTCTGAATCTATATTTTTTAATAAAATATGAGATACCATAATTGCATCTGCTCCACTATTTATAGCATTTTGGAATGGAATAAACTCTAGCTCTTTTAGTTCATTTAAACTTTTTTCAACTAGTGGTAATCCATAATGTGAATCTACACTAGTATCTCCATGTCCTGGAAAATGCTTAACAACCGGAATAACATTATTTTCATTGATTCCTTTCATAACACTTATTCCTAAATTAGAAACAATATCTGCATCTCTACCAAATGCTCTACTTCCTATTACTGTATTATTAGGATTACTTAAAATATCTAATACCGGTGCATAATCCATATTATAACCCATTAATTTTAATTCATTAGCTATTATTTCTCCAACTTCATAACACATTTCTTTATTATTATATGCTCCAATAGAAAGACTTGATGGTAGTTTTAAAAACTCATTTGGAGTTCTAGAAACTACTCCCCCCTCCTCATCAACAGATATAAATAAAGGTATCTTATTATTCATATTAGATAATTTTATATTATTTATAAGTTCTGTAACTCCATTTAAGCTTTCAACATTATTTCCAAATAATATTACTCCTCCTATATACGAAGTTTTAATTAAATCATTTATATTTTCATCAACACTAGTACCATTAAAGCCAACAATCATTAATTGGCCAATTTTCTCGTTTATACTCATACTATCAATTAATTCTTTAATCTCATCTCTCTGCGTCTTAATTTCTTCTTTTTTATTTATATCATCTTGTAAATGTTCCTCTTCATTTCTCTTAGTATTATCCATGCATGCTATAAGAAGTATCAGCATAGTAAACAAAATTGCTGAAACTCCAATTTTCTTCTTCATACTTTTCCTTTCTTAGAATATATATTATTTCTATTTTATTATCATTTTTTCTGAATAAGAGAAAGCACTTCCCCTAACTATTTTTCTTTTATTAATTTTAATAATAACCGATATACTTAGTATTATAACCAAAATAATTAAAGCATATATTATAAACAACTCTTCTGGTAATGCATTTATAATAGGATCGGTACTAGGATCAAATATCCAATAATCATTATTAAATATAATCTTATGGAATAATGTAAAAGCCTTAGAAAAGTCTATTAAAATAGCTGCTATTATAAATCCAAAAAAGCAAATCAAAATATTTGCACCTAAATTAAGATTATTAATAATATTTATTTTAAACTCTTTTTTATTTTCTATTTTACTAAAAACGATATAACCAGTAATAAACAGCAAAAAAATTATTGATATAATTATAAGAACTATAAAAATATCTTTAACTTCTTTAAAATGAATTTTTCCATATTCACTCATAACAAAATTTGGTAAAACCAATTTTGAATCAAAAGGATTTTGTAGATAGTTAATAATCTTACTATAATTTAAAAATAAATCATTCGATGATATACCAGTTACAGAAACTAAATTATACTTTTCTATAATAATTTTATATATAAATTTCATATTTAATGCCATAATGGTTGAAATTGATATTATTGATATAGCTGTAAATATTCCCATAATAGTATTTACACTAAATTTTATTATATTACTTTTATTTAAATACCCTCTCATATCATCACCTCTCATCAATTATATCATATTCCACTTTACATTGTATTTTTATTTAATTATGTAATTATATGGTTTCAAAATGCACTATTCACTTTTTACAATAAAAAATGGCAAATTATAGATAAAATTCAATGTTTAATCTATAATTTACCATCAGTTTTATATCTTAAAAGTTATTATAATTTTTATGTATTATTTATATTATTATTTTATATTTTCTAAAAAACACTTATCTTTTTCTTTTTTATCTCTAGTATCAAATGGATTATTAATAAGCGCCTTACAATAAAGACTTGGATAATTTTTACTTAAATATTTCATATACTCAGCCCATTCGATTGTTAAATACTTATATACTGCCATTAAATCTTTTTCTATATGCATTATTTCATATCTTTCAATTTCATCACAATATCTTGTATCTAATTCTTCCTTTAAATGCATTATAGTCATTAACATTTCAGTAAATGTTTCGTGCTCTAATAAATTCCCATTTGAAATTAAATTAATAAGTAAATCCTTATTATCATCTAATTTATTTTTTATATCTCCTAAATTTATTTTATCAATATTTAGTTCATAATCATAATTTAAAATATCTTCGTGCAATTTAGAAAAAGATTGATCATTCCATGTATCAGAGTTTATAGTTCTATGATTAGCCATTACTCCATGTGCATCACCTTTAACTATATCTGATAACAACTTAGTTCCAAGCTCTGTATAAAATAATCCAATAAGCATATTAAGCTTTTCTAATAAATGCTCTTTCTCTCTTCTTTCTAATATCCTCTCAATTACAATTGTAGTTAAAAATACTTCTAAAGGTATAAATGCAATATCCGCAAATAAAAAAATCATCGTATGATGCACATCTTTAAAAATTACAACATGTAAGTAGTGTAGTAATATTGATAGTATTACAAGTCCAGATCCTATCAATATTGTTTCTTTTGTTCTTTTACTCAAATTTTATCCTCCATATACTACTAGTAAATTTATATAAGATATAGTATATCAGCTTGTTTATTAGTAGTAAAGTTATGTTATACGTTATCATAGAGACTGTATCTTTTTAGATACAGTCAACTCTTTATTTATTCAACACGTATTTTTTATTCTACTTTATTGTAACTCATCTTCATCATAATGATTTGATACAAATACATCTGAAGGATCAATTCCAAGTTCCTCACAAGCCTGACTCAAATTACATCCCATTTCATCCATATATTTAGCGACATATGCATTAACATCAATTTGTGAATAAACATTTTCCATACCAAATTCCTCCTAAAAATCACTTAATTATTATCTGTTTTGATAATTTTATTTTTGTGTATCAAAATAACTATTATTTCTAATACTGATTCTATTATATATAATGTTTTAAAAAAATATTCCTTTCTTACCACCTCCCTTTATTTAATATTTTGAAAAAATTCTGATAATTAGTATTTTCAACCTATCTTCTAGATTTCCTGCTAAAAAATATTTTTATTGGTATTACTTTTTAGATTTTATTATTTTCTACTATAAATTACTTAGTTTTTCACTTTATTTGATAAATTTACAAATAAATAATAATTAATCCTTAAATTTAATTTACTTATGTTATACTATATCTTATATAAAATAATAAAATTTTTGAAGGGTGGTAAGTCATGAAAATACACTTTGATAAAAAGCTATTGAAGTATTCAATATATGTCACTTTAACAGCTATAGCTATATTTTTAGCTTTAACTATAATGTCCAATATAGGGACAATATTTACAACTATTTTTTCTATTATCGGAAATTGCCTTAGCTTGATAAAACCTCTGCTTATTGCAATAATAATTGCCTATTTACTCTTTCCCTTAACAAGGAGCATCGAGAATTTTTTAAGAACTAATACTATTTATAAAGTAAAAAAGCAAGGAAACAGAAGAATGATTGCAATTATATCTTCCTATCTTCTTATAATTGCTATAGTATTAGCTATTATTTGGGGAATCTACTTTATGATAGGCGGTCAATTATCTAAAAGCACAACGCTTACTAACATAATAAATGATATATCTTCATATTTAAATTCCAATTCATTTACAACATCATCAATAAAATCAACTTTAGAGAATTTAAATATTTCATTTATTGATAAACTAGAACCTTATATAATTCAAATTGTTGATACTGTTCAAAAATATATAATTAATAACCTTGGATTAATGACATCTAATATAATGTCTATAGGAAGTAGTATTGCTACATTCTTTATATCAATTATCATAAGCATATATATCCTAAAAGATTCTGAATACTTTATTGGTCTTTGGAAAAAACTTTATTCTTTAATATTTAAAGATACTGTTGCCGGTAAAAAATGCTCTGAAATTTTTTCAATAATCAATGATGTATTTTCAAAATTTATCCGTGGGCAATTATTAGAAGGCTTCTGTGTGGGTGCACTATCTGCAATTGCGCTATCAATTGCTAGAATAGATTATGCAGTTGTTATAGGTATTATTGCTGGTATATGCAATATGATTCCTTATGTAGGTCCTATTGTTGGAACAATATTAGCAGCCGTAATGGGATTATTAAGTGGAAGCCCTATAAAAGTATTATATGCAATAATAGCAATGCTTGTAGTTCAACAAATTGATAATAATTTTTTAGCTCCAAAAATAGTTGGGCAAAGCGTAGGACTTCATGCGGTATTTACTATGATGGCTATTTTAATAGGTGGTAATATAGGTGGATTAATCGGAATGCTAATTGCAGTTCCAATTGCAGCTTCTATAAGAGTTATATTTAATAAATGGTACGATAATTACACATCTTCTAGAATTAACTAAATTATATATTAATTAAATTTACTAATTTAATACTTATTATGAAAAACTGCATTAAGAAATTGAAGCAAATACAATAAGCTTCAACTCTTTAGCAGTTTTTCTTTTAATAAGATTATAAAGTCTTAAGTAAAATCATATAATTTATAGATTTGATATGATTTAGCTTTTAATTTTATACATTAAAACTATATTAAACAACTTAAAAGCATAACCAATAATCCACTTCCAATAACAATTTTATCTCTATCTATTTTATCATTTCTTAATGCGGAATCTAAAAATCCTAGCACTATTATTATACTACCTACATATAATAGTATGTCCCCATACTTTATAAAAAATATTTTCGATACAAGTATACTTATTACTAATGCTAAAATAACACTTCCTCCAATAAATATTTCATCCTTTAGTCTTTTAAAATATACCCCCATCTTTATTCCCCCTAATATAAATTTTACTTATTAACGATTTCTCACCTTCTACTTTTCTTTTTATCAATTAATAAAATATATTTTTAATAATTTATCATTATTATTTATTTATATATATTATTTTATCATATATATATTCTATTTTCAAAATTTTTACAATTATTCTTATTATAAAAAAATCCTTTATATAGATATATTTAGCATCTATATAAAGGATTTTTAATTATGTATCTAATTTAGTTATCGTTCTCTTACCATCGCATATCCATCTTATTTTATTATTGCATTTATCACATGTAATAATTCCATTAGCTTCACACTCTGGTTCTTCAAATATAATTTCCCCACACTTAGGACATAAAACTTTTTCCATAATCAATCACTTCCTTCTTAAGTACTAATTTTAATATATTAATTATTTTTATTTTAACCTTTTTATACAAATTTAAACAGTTCTTTATATAAGTATATAAAATTTATGCTATAATTTGTAAATAAGAATAATTTACAAAAAAATTGATATTTTATTATAATATAGCAATAAATGTATTGACATAATTAACAAATTTATAATAAAATCACTATAAGGAATTTCCGAATGTTTTTAAACTTTTACCATCTATCATTCGACTAATATAAGAAAGGATGTGAGTATATTTCATAGCGTTTTAACTGTTGTGAAATTAAGCTTATGATTGATAACTTACTTTATACCATACCAAAAGAAAATCATACAAAAGAACAAGTAAAAGAAATATTAACTAACCATCCCGAAATCAAATTTGTTTCATTTGTTGGAATTGACCTTTCAGGAAATGATACTGATGAAAAAATACCAGTAAACTTATTTTTAGATGATCTTGACTCATTCCTTCATGGAGTTGCAGTTCAAACTGATGGTTCATCAGTTGTTTTACCTGGAATCGCCACATTAAATAATGCAAAAGTAGATATGATTGCTGACTTACATAGCAAATGGTTTGTTGATTACAATTATGATTTTATAGATTCTGCAACAAATAAACCAGTTGGTACATTAAGAATTCCATGTTTCTTATATCACGATAATAAACCTGTGGATTCTAGAAATATTTTACACAATGCAGTTAAAACATTTAAAGATACTTTATGGAATATATTTGATACAAATCCTGAAGTATTAGATATTTATGACATAAAAAAAGATGATATAGATGAAATAGTTATTACTTCTGCTACTGAATTAGAATTTTGGGTTAAAACTCCAAACAGTGATGCAGAATTAGAAGAATTATCTACTTCTCAAGTACTTCATGAACAATACTGGACAAGAACTAAAGGTAAAGTTCGTACTGCTTTAGAAGAAACTTTACTATTAATGGAAGCTTACGGATTTGAACCAGAAATGGGACATAAAGAAGTTGGTGGAGTTAGAGCTAAATTAGATTCTTCTGGTAATTTTGATCATGTAATGGAACAAATTGAAGTTGATTGGAAATATTCTGATGCAGTTCAAGCAGCTGATAATGAATTATTCATTAAAATATTAGTTCAAGAAACTTATAGAAGATATGGATTAGATGTTACATTTATGGCTAAACCCCTTGATGGTGTTGCTGGTTCAGGTATGCATGTACATTTAGGAATTAGCTTAAAACTTAAAAATGGTAAGAGAATTAACTTATTCCATACAACTAAAGATCACTTCTTAAGTGTTCTTGGATATGGATCTCTTATGGGATTACTTAAAAACTATGAAGTTATGAATCCATTTATATCTTCAACTAATAACTCATTAAAAAGATTAAAACCTGGATTTGAAGCACCAGTTTGTATAGTTACTTCTCTTGGATTATCTCCAAGTAATCCTTCGAGAAATAGATCTATATTAGTTGGTCTTATTAGAGATTTAGCTAATCCTTTAGCTACAAGATTTGAACTTCGTTCACCAAATCCACATTCAAATGCTTATATAACTATAGCTGTATGTTATATGGCAATGCTTGATGGTATTCTTTATGCGGTTAACAATAAAAAGACTGATGATGAGCTTTTAGCTGAACTTTCAAAAGAATATGGTGAAGAAGCCGATTACTTAGAAAAAGATAGAAAATATAGAGCTGAAGAAGATGTATTTGAAGACTTTACTGAAGAAGAAAGAAATAAATACTTCAGCAAAGCACCAGCAACAATCTATGAAAACATTACTGCATTAGATAGATATCCTGAAAAAGTAGAAGTTTTAAAGAGAAATGATGTGCTAACAGATCAACTTATTAACAGTTTTAGAATGGCAACTATTAAGAGATGGAAAATGGAAATATCTCATAGAATAGTAAATAAATTTACTGCTGAAATCAGAGCTTGTAAATGCCTTCATGATGCAAATAAAGCACTAGATTTAGACTTAACTAACTGGACTAAAATTCACGAATTAAGATTATATATCATGAAGGATACTAATTTTACAAAATCTCTTTTCACAAGACTTAAAGACGCAATTGTGGAGAACAATTTAGAGCTTGCTTCTGATTTATATTTAGAATTAGAAGATAAAATGAGCTTATTAAGAAATATGTACTCTTCATATAAAAAGAATCTTTTAGATATTTAGCAAAAAAAGAACTGCCAAATGGCAGTTCTTTTTTTACTAATCTTCTCTATCCTTAAATGCTTCTAGTACTTTTTGTGTATTCTCTCCATATAAAATGTAATAATCATTGTCATAGCATAATCATAAATTAAGAAAACTGGTTGTGCTATTATCCATAATATAATAGATGCAATAGCTTTTGTTGAAGTATCAAATAACCTAGAAACTATAGTTTCTAATCCTGTTATTACATTTATACCTAATATATTTTGCATTATTAAAAATCCAATAATAAAGGCTATATTGAAGAATACTAATTTTAATAGTATTTCTAATTTTTCTTTTCTTAATCTCTCTATAAAAAACTTTATTATTCCAAATACACCAAAGAAAATAAAATATAACAATGATATGTTAATTGGAACCAAGAAAAAAGCTATTAAACTAGATGCTATATAGACAAAAATTGATGTTTGTACATCACTTCTTATAATACAAATAGGTATTATTGCTGAAGCAATAGTTAATATTGCTAATGTACTTATTGGTAAAAAAGCCGCTAAATATAAAACTATAGTAGTTAATGCAACTAAAATCCCCCCAAGAGCTATATTCTTTGCCTTCATAAAACCGCCCCTTTCATACAGTTAATAGTTAGTAGTTAATAGTTATAGAAACTATTACATTGTTTCTTAAAATACATTCTTAAATTCAACCCAAGTTGAATTTATTCATTAACTATTAACTCAAAACTATTAACTTCTAACTATCCTAACAACATCCTATTAAATCTCCACCAAAGCATTCACATAATGAATCTAAACACCATAAATTCATACAACAATCACAAGTATCCATATTTCCACTTGAAGTTCTATATGTTTGACTATATCCACGACTTCTTGAATTTAATTGATTTAATGCTTGCCTATATTCAAAATTATTTGGATCCATATTACATGCCTTTTGAATATTATTATATGCTGACTCAAACCATCCTTTTGCAAGCATAACATTTCCATATAAATAATACCATTCAGCATCTCTATCTCTAATAGCATTAAGCTTTGATTCTGCTACTGAAATACTCCTCATTTGAATTAAACTTCTAATCTCTGCATAAATTGGAGCATTGCTACTATAAGAACTATATCCTGAATTATAATTTGTGTTATATCCATTAGATGAAGCATTATAGCTTGAATCTCCACCATTATTATTCTTTAACATATCATATGCCTTATTTACTTCAGCAAGCTTTTCCTGTGCTAAATCCTTAAGTGGATTATCTACATATTGATCTGGATGATATTGTTTTACTAACTTCCTATAAGCTGATTTAATTTCTTCTTGAGAAGCCCCTGGCTTTACTCCTAATACCTCATATGGATTCATTTTTAAAACACTCCTTTTTATCCTTTATGTATATTTTTTATAACCGTATATTTTCAGAATAACTTTCTTAATCTTTATGAATTAAATTTTAAATTTCCTTTTTCTTTACAGCTACAATTATTAACTATCTTTTCATACTTATCCATCATTCCAAGACTAATTATATTTTCAAGTATTGCTTTGTTTCTTTTTAATGGTAATTTATCTAATGATTCCTTACAATTATATCCACAATTCAATATAGTAAATTCCATTCGCGGCTTTATTTCCAGCATTAGCTCATCATAACTTTTATTTTCCTTATTATATAAAAAGTTTATTGGATTAAATTTATTTTTCTCCATATCTTCCTTTAAATCATCTAATGCATCTATTAAATATATCCACTTTCCTAATGCATATCCTAGATCATAAAGTGCATACCTAATATTTTCACAATCGCCTTCAAAATTTTCTGGATATAACTCTAAAATTTTAGCAACTATTAAACTAAATGGATGAGAAATTTCATCTATAGATTCAAAATTTTTATTTTCCTCTAAGTTAGATAATAAATTTAAATTTTCTTCTATTATATCATTAACTTTCGTAACATTTCTGTTAAATTTTCTTTTATATGGTGATAATGCTGTACTTTCTAACTTACTTTTTATACTTTTATCATCATTCACATCATCAATCAACTTATAATATACTAATGAAACATTCATTGCAGCTGTATATTCTAATGCCTTATTATCTATAATCATTGGCTTTTTCTTTAATGGATGAGCCATACATCTTTTAAAGTCAATTTTAGGAGTCTCATTATGTAATGCATCTAATAATAATCCTAAGAATGCCATATCATAATTTAAAGTTAACCTTGGTAGATTTCCAAAAGTATCTTTAATATGCATACAGACACCACAATAATATCCTCTAAACATTTCATATTCTCTAATTTTAAGCTCTGGTTTCAGTGGAGTTACATAACCAAACAAATAATCACTCCTTTATGCTATTCTCATTTTATAACCTTAGTATAGTTTATTTGTATTTATTTATCAATTTATCATAAACTTTTTAATTAATACTGTATGAAAAAATAAAACTGTACAAAAATAACATGTTTAAATAAAATTATCCATGTTATTTTTTATACAGTCATAAAGTTTATTTATTTTTAAAAGCTTCCTCCGCCTCCACCATGAGTATTTCCACTACTTGAAGTATGAGTTGAACTTCCTCCACTACTACTATTATTTCTCTCTATTTTTGTTTTTGAAGTGTACGTACTAATAAATCTATCCTTTTTTCTAGTAAAAACTATTGAGTTACGATCAACATAATTTGCTGTAGAAATAGATTTTGAATTTTTATAAGAATTAACAACTAATAAAGATACTACACTAGCTACTATTAATCCAGCTCCTAATCCAATAAAAATAACTTTTTGAGTACGTTCAGCCTCATTATAAGTATATTGCCCTGCTGGTATACCTTCTTCTGCATAATAATTTATATCATTTATAAATTCATTACATCCTTCAAAATAATCTGCATTTTTTAATTGCGTTGTTATATCATCAACTATATTCTGTATTCTACTATCTGTGAAATATTTTATAGCCTCTCCCGAAGTTGATATCCATACCTTTCTATCGTCCATATCTATTAACAATAATAAGCCACTTTTATCTTCTCCAACACCATATCCATTATAATCAAAATAATCATCAGCATAATCCATTTGGCTTTTACCACCTAAATCATTAGATGTTACTATAACAGCATCCATATTATACTGTTCTTTAAAACTTGCTAAATCTTCTCTTAATTGTTGTTCTTCCTCACTTGATAAAAGATTAGCATCATCAACTACAAAATTTATATCTGCACTTACTATAGTTACAAAGGATAATAGCAAGACAAGTGAACTAATAAAAGGTACCATTTTCTTTTTTATATTAATCATATAAACATCCCTCCTATTAATACAACTAAAAATACCAAAATAAATACTATCGCAAACAATATTGCTATTTTACCTTTTGACACTGGTAATGAGCCAAACACCTTTCCTGTTTGACCATTCATTGCAAATATATAATTTTTATCTCCTGAACTATATGTCATCATCCAAACAGGCATCAATGCATATTGACAAGATGTTTTATTAAACCTTTCATTTGTTCCAACAATATCAACAGTTGAATATCCACTTATAGAATTTCTCAATATATCATTTGTTCCCATTCTTATTTTACCTTCAATTAAAGGTAAAACTTGCTCCTTACCTCTATCATATTTTTCTGAAAAAAATCCTGGTAAATATGCTATTGAAAAATCTTTAAGCTCTCTATCATCATAAGGCTCAATACTTTCCATAACATTATCATCCATTTTACTTGATGCATTATGAGGAACATTATTAAAATTCAAATTTGCTTCTCTATATACATGATATACGTCTGTTTTAGTATATCTATAATCACCACTTACCCAAGTATTTATTCTTTTACATCTAGCACTCATTTCCCCAGTAACATTAGAAGTAACTAACCAAAATGGAATATAGATACCTGTAATTTTCTCTAATTGTTTATAGGATGAAAACTCCTTAGGCAAAAACCATTTTTTCTTACTCCATTTCAAGAAATTCTCAATTGCAGTTTCCTTATTAACTTTAAATGGCATAACTTTAGATGGCTTAAACTCGCCTTTAAACTTATCATTTAACACAACTGGCCCATGGCAATAACAACAAAATGTTGCTGTTGTTGTTTTATCACATACTATTTCAGCGCCACATCTTGGACATGAATAACTTGCTGTGTTTTCCTCTAAATTACTCCATTCATCATTATATTCTTCATCTAAAATTTCTTCCGTTATATGATCTTTATTTTCATTATTTAAACGTTCTATATCGCCCACTGTAAACTCACTCATACAAAAATCACATTTTCCTTTTTGCAAAGTAGGATCAAAGTTAATTTCTGCACCACAATTTGGGCACTTATATGTTATAGCGGCCATTATATTCCCCCTAATACTAATTTATATATATATCTATCTTATTAATATACATATTCTATTAATTATATCACATATTTTTACATAATATTCTAACACTCCTATATATTCTCTCTCAAATTTTATAGAACAATACTTTTGAATTTGTCCACATTTTTTCAAAAAATTATACCTAAATTAATTATAATATTTAAGGAATTTAATCATATTTTTCCCATTTATTTTTTCTTGACTTTTCTTTAGCGATATGTTTTAATCTCTTGAATTTAAAGTATTACAACCACTTTTCTATATTATTCCTTTTTACTTCTTCCATTTTATTCATTCCCATTATAAACCATGTTGGTTTGACATCATTTTTTATATATAGTATAACCTTGTTGCAGGGCGAAGGAATTAAATTAATAATCTTGGAGGTGTATTTTTCTGTTTAAGAAAATTATAGTTTTAACAACTTCACTTGCTATATCACTATTTGGTATAAATGAATTTTCTGCACAAGCAAGTGTTTTAAATAAAAGTGCACAAAAAGTTGTTAATGTAAGTTATTTAGATAAAAATGATATAAGCTCAAATACTAATATATATGAATATAATAATGATATTACTACTGATAATATTAATGATAATACTCGTAGTGTTACTAATGAAAATATTATTAATGATATAAATATCTCTAATAAAAACTTAGAAGAAGAAAAGGCTAAAGAAATTGAAGAATCTAGCTCAAAAGAAGACGAATCTACTTCTGAATCTTTAGAAGATAGTGAATGTGTTGCAAATACTACTAATGATGAAACTACCAACTATAAAGCAGTATATACAATGGTAAGTACTGCGTATACAGGTGATACAATTACCTATACAGGCACTACCCCTGTCCGTGATCCCAATGGTATTAGTACCATTGCAGTAGATCCATCTATAATTCCTTTAGGTTCAAAAGTTTATATACCTGGATATGGTATGGCTATTGCTGCTGATACAGGTGGTGCAATTAAAGGTAACAAAATAGATTTATTTTTAAACTCAGAAAATGATTGTATAAACTGGGGAGTGCAAACTGTATCATTATACATTATTGCTTATCCTGGAGAATGGTAAAACTCAAGTTAACTTAACATTTTTTATTATTAACAAAATAAAGGAGTATATTATACTATATATCATCACTAAAGATATATAAATATAAAATACTCCTTTTATTTACTTATTATTTAATCAAATCATTATATTTAGCTTCTATATTATCCTTAATCTCACTATTTAAAATAAATAATGATACTAAATCTCCATTAACTTCAATTGTTGCATTCTCTGCAGCTTCTAAATATTCAGGATATAAATGGCCAGCTAGTAGATCTTGAATATATTCTTCTAATGAAGCCTTTACACTATCAACTTTTCCCTCTTTTGCTTTTACTACTATTATATCATCTTGTTGTGCTGTCACACCTGGAACTAATATTCCATAATCGACTATGTCTTCTAAATTTAAATGATATATATCTTTAGCCATCTCATCATCAACCATTGTTGGCATCATAAATAATTCTTCTTCACTTAATTTTTCTACAACTTCCTTTGCTGATACAGAAGATGTTTGCCCTGTCCCCTGCTCAACACTTTGATTATTACCGTTGTTTGCTTTTCCACAACCTGTTAATGTTGCACCTACCATAATTGCAATTAAAGCACTTACTAATATTTTTTTCATTTTTGATAACCTCACTTTTATTAATTTTCTTTTGTTAACATATTAATTAGACTATCATGTCCTATAAATTGTTCCTTGCTTTAAAAAATTTTTTCAAATTTATTTTTGCTTATATTTATTTACATTTTTTGGTAATTTGTTTATACTTATAAGTGACAATCTAAATCTCATCTAAATATTTTATACTTAATTAATAAATCAAATTTGACTAAAATTCTAAATTCAACTTAGTTTAAACTATACATAGTATCCTTATTCGCTATGTAAAAAGCTAATTTCATTTAAATAATATTTTGTAGAGGTGGTTTAAATAAATAAGGATTCATTTAACTTAAACTACAGAAGAAAAATGCTTTACAAAAAGAAAAAAAAACGTCAAAGAAGAATAATAGTAGCATTTACTACTATACTACTATTTATATCTATAGTCCCCTTAATAATTATTATGTCAAATAAAAATAAAACTATTGCTACTTTTAACTTAGCAATACCTAAAATCGAAGAATCACCTCCATATGTGGTTTGTATTGATCCAGGTCATGGAGATTGGGATTACGGAGCTATTAGTCCTAATGGCACTGCTGAAAAAGATATTACCTTAGCTGTTTCATTAAAATTAGGTGAACTACTAGAAAATGATGATAGATTTAAAGTAATTTATACAAGGTCAAATGATGAAATAGATTGGTTAGAAACCGCAAATGATAGTTTGAAAGAGCGTATAAATATATCAAAAATATGTAATGCTGATATATTTATTTCAATCCATTGTAACTATAGTTCTGATTCTAAAGAAATATCTGGAGTTGAAACTTGGTACAATCCTAACGATGAAAATAGCTTAAACCTATCAAAATACCTTCAACAAGCATTAATAGATTTAAATTACACAACTAATAGAGGTGTTCGTTCTTATGTCTCTGGAGAAGAACTTGCTGTTTTAGAATTAAATACAAATACTTCTTCATTAATTGAATTAGGCTTTTTAAGTAATTCTTCGGATGAAAAATACCTTTCATCTAAATTAGGCCAATCTGAATGTGCTAAAGCTCTCTACGAAGCAATTGTTGAATATAGAGATGATACTATTGAATAATAAAAGACCACAATAATATAAGTTTTAAACTATATTATTGTGGTTCATTTTCTATTCTACCTATTGTTTTTCTTCTTCATCTTTTTTATCATCCAAATATCCTTTAGCTTCAGTAGTTGGATTACTTATAATTCCAGCAGCAATTAAAACTGCAAGGATAGCATTTGTTATTTGTGTATATTCTTCAGGTACAAAATTAACACCAAATGCATTTAATAAAATACCAATTAAAGAAAACAAAGATACCCATAGTCCATAATTCTTAAATCTAGACCAATCTATTTTCATAATATCTCCACCTCCTTTATACTATTAAGATATTCCTAAACGCTTTCTATGTTCTGTAAATTTAAATTTATTTTATACTTTATTAAATTTAAGTAAAATTATTTTTACTCATCAAAAAAAGCCTAAATAATAAGAGTAATCCTTAATTATTTAGGCTTTTTTAAATAATTATTTTATTGTAACTGTATAAGCACTATTAAATACTTGTCCTACTTTTAACTTTTCTATTCCTTCTTTATCCTTAAGTTCACCAGTAAAATCTTCAAAATCGGCATGTCCATACCATGGTTCAATGCATACAAACGGAGCTCCTGTTACTTTTGTCCATAATCCCATATAAGGAAAACCTGTGAAATCCATAGTTACGCACTTGTCATGATTAACTGATTTTAAGCTAATTTTATTAGATTTTAAATTATCAAAAACTAATGCATCGTCTTTAAATACATCAAAACTTAAATTAATAATATTATCATTATTTAAATATTCTTTTCTTTCTTTTTTAATGTATCCATCCTTGTTGATAATCATTATATCAGTTGTTTCCTTTTCATTAAATTCAAAATAATAATCATTTATTATTTCCCCACCTTTTATTGGACACATAAATGCCGGATGAGCTCCTATTGAAAAATAAATAGTCTTATCATCTTTATTTTCAACTGTATAAGCCGTTGTAACACCATCTTGACCTAATGAATAAGTAATCTTCAAAGAAAATTTATAAGGATATATTTTTAATGTATCCTCTGAATAAGATAATTCAAATACTAATTTATTATCTGTTTTTTCTACTAATTCAAATTCACGAACTCTAGCCAACCCATGTTGTGGTAAGTTATATTCTTTACCATCAACTCTATATATACCATCTTTCACCTTTCCAACTATAGGAAATAAAACTGGCGCATGATATCCCCAATAATTTTTATTCCCATTCCATAAATATTCTGTACCATCCTTTTTAGATGTAATACTATTAAGCTCTGCCCCATGAGTGCTTGCAACAATTTTAATATTTTCATTTTCTAGTGTATATAACATTCTCATCACTCCTTATATCCTATTAATTTAAACGTTATCTTAATATATTATATAATATTTAACATATTATTTTAATATGCAAAATCAAAAAATGTATTTAAAACAGTAAATATTAATTATTTACTATTTTAAATACATTATTTTTAAACTATTTTACCATCATACCCTAAAATACCTTGTCCTAAATTATAAAGGTTATTAAATCCTTCTTCTTCTAAAATTTGACATGCTAAAGCACTCTTATGCCCTGCCTTGCAATAAACTAAAATAGGTTTATCTATATTTTCTTTCAAATCTTCAATTTCCCATTCTAATTCTTCAACTGGTATATTTATTGCATTAGGAATCCTTCCTGACTTATATTCACTAAATCTTCTTACATCTATAATTACTAATTCACTACAATTTTCAATTAATTTATTAGCCTCTTTACTACTAATTGACTTAAATGAACTCATGCTTACACCTCTTTTGAATTATTCATTTAAACTAATTATAGTAATAATACTTATTATTTTCAAGCTTCTTATTTATTAAATGGCTTTACAGCATCAATAATAATTGATACCATTCCTAATTTTCCTCTAGAATTTCTGTTATCAAATCTATAACTTCTACATATCTTTCCTTTAGATTCATCCCACTCCTTATAATGAAAATCCCCTTGTTCATCACAATATTCTAAAAGAGTTACCTCAAATCCTGCTTCTTCAAAAACTTTTACTAAAGTCTTATAATCATATACCATTTTATGCTCTGCTGCTGGATGAGCTTCATGCCCTGGTCCTCCTACTTTAATCATGCTTTGATATAAAGCATTTTTAAAATTCTTATCTGGAACAGCACATCTAACATAGCCACCTGGTTTTAAAAATTTGTAGCAATTTTCTGCTGCTTTTATTCCATCTTCTAAAGATAAATGTTCCCAAACATGTTCTGCTAATATTGCTTCAATTTCTTCATTTTCCTTCAACCTTTCCCATTGTTCTAAATTTAACAAATTTAATTCATTTTCTTGAGTAGAGACCCATCCATTATATTTTGTTTTTCCAGCCCCAACAATTATTTTCATAACCATTTCCCCCTTAATATACTATAAATGCCTATCTAAACATTATTAATATAGTTATATATGTTTAAAATTTATATATATGTATTAATAGTTATTTTTTTACCAATAAATCCAATTATATATATTTTATACCATAAAGACCGATATAGTAAATATCTTTTATTACTTTTTATCAAAAAAACAGTCCTAATATATACACTTATATTAAGACCTTTAAGAATGCAATACCTCGAAATTAATTGTAGTACCTAACAAAATTAACAAAATAGCTATTACACTTTTATAAGCATTTTCAATTTCTTTTTCATTTCTCTCATCTCCAGTTTGCGATGAAGCAGTTCTATAATTATTAAATATTACTCCTGTAAAAATAGATGTTACAAATAAATATATAATATTCGCATTTTTAGGCACTTCTGATAAATCCCCAATTAAATCCGAATAATTACTCTCATTTAATTGATCTAATATTTGAACTTTTTGCCACTCTAGATATTTTATATTTAAAATTGATGCATATATTATTAAATATACTCCAAATAAAGATAAATCTAAAATTCCAATTTGATTAAGTAACTCTGCTTTTTCTTCTTCAGTAGTACTACTACTATTATTATTACTGTTCTCATTATTTTTTTTATAGCAATTATTTTTCTTATTAATTTTAGCTTCTTTTTTACTGTTAGATTTTTTCATAAAGTCATCTCTTTTAATACTTACATTGTATATATTATTCCAATTTAATACTCTCTGTTAACATTATCCTCAAGACTAACCTCTAATATTTACTACTTAATTTCGAAACTTATCTCTATATATAAATTCTTCAATATTATTTAAATAAATCTTCAATTATTTACTGTTATTTACAATCAAATTGTCATTTTGGAATTGATTCCAATGATTTTTTGATAAATAGTTATTTTTTTATTGTAAATATTTTACATAATGCATATAATATTTATACACGCGGGAAATTTTAGGAGGTTATTGTATGGGAAGTAATTGTAGTAATACTAAAGATTCATTTCAAATTTTTTTAGAGGAAAGAAATATTCCTGATCCTGATGAACTACTCGGGAAAGCACTTAAATATTTAAAAGAAAAAGGGAAAAAAGTTTCCTTTAAAGGCTTTGATATAAATAACTCAGCAATTGTTGAAATAGATAACGAACTTTATAAATTTGATAAGTGTTTTGGCCTTTGGCAGTCAGCTCGCTTTACTAAGGTTAATCCTAGTATTTCAGGATATAAACTATTAAATAGAAAATCAAAAATAGAAAGCTATTATTCTTAATAGGAAACTCGACTCCTTTCAGTCGCTGAGTAAGTTCGAGTAAACCAAATTAAAATTTGGACTCTCACTTAGGAAACTCGACTCCTTTCAGTGATTGAGTACACTAAAGTGTAATTTCAACTACCCGAATTAAAATTTTAAATCTCACTTATACAAAAAGGCGCAAATAAGCGCCTTTTTATTTTACATTTTTTCCTTTTTATCTATTACATCTTTTGATTTATCCTCTTGCTTTGGTTTTATAATTGGCTTCTTTGGTGGTAACTTCTTAATAAAGCTTCCTTCAACCTTTAATTTCTCCTTATCATTCTCTACCATCATTACCTCTTCAGTTGTTTTTATTGCATGCTTAGGACAAAAATCTGTACATAACCCACAAAATGTACATGATGCTAAATCAAATGTCATTTTTATTTCCTGTCCACCCTCTACAGGCTTCATTTCCTTAGTAATAGCTTCTCCAGCACAAACCCTAATACAAATTCCACATCCTATACATGCATTAGAATCAAAATAAAGCTTTCCTCTATAATTTTCTGCTCCCTTTGTATTATCAAAATCTTCTTCATTTGTTAATACAGGCTTAAAAATATTACTTATACCTTCTAATAAATAAGGAAGTTTAAACATGCGTCTCTACCTCCCTCTTCTTATTTAATATTTCTACAGCTTTTAATATTCCTTTTGCTATTGCTTCTGGTTTTGGAGAACATCCTGCAACTGTTACATCTACGCTAGTCCATTTATCTAATGGTCCATCAATAGCATAACTACCCTTAAACACATTTCCTGAGGCTGGGCATGAACCTATAGATACAACAACTTTCGGTTCTGGAACTTGTGATAAAACCTTAATCATTCTATCTCTAGACTGTACTGTAATTGGTCCTGTTACAACCACTATATCTGCATGCCTAGGAGAACCTGCAACTTTAACGCCAAATCTTTCTATATCATATCTTGGTCCAAGTAATGCTAGTAATTCAATATCACACCCATTACAAGAGCCAGTATTTAAATGATATATCCAAGGAGATTTTTCCCTACTTTTTTCTACTAATGCCATTATCAAATACCCCCTTACAAATTAAAGCTTACTAATACATAGCTTAATAGTGCTAATATAGTTGGTACTGTCCAATAAAATTTAAACATTTGATTAGATTTATATCTACCCATAAGACCTCTTACTACAGATAAAAATAATACTGTAATCACAACTACTAATACAATTAATATCCATGTATTAACTATTATATTAATTACTAAATTTTCATTTTCAACTCCCGCATTACCTAAAAACAAAACTACAAATAAAGCAGTCATAACATATAATTTTATATTATGTGTTAACTTAAATAAACCAAGCTGCAATCCACTATATTCTGCTAATGGTCCTTCACAAAGTTCAGTTTCTGCCTCTGCCACATCAAATGGTGCAACTCCAATTTTAGCTGGTAAAATCATCAAAAAGGCAATAGCAGCCGGCAATAATGCTATAGAAAACATAAAACTTCCATTAATTTTTTGGGCCATTGATATTGCAGATAAAGAATACGTAGTTTCCATTCCTAAAACCATTCCTGCTTTTTTACAAACAGCTAATATTGATGTTATAAGCGGTAATTCATATGCAATCATAGAAACAACTTCTCTTGAAACACCTATAGATGCAAATGGTGACCCTGATGCAATTCCACCAATTATTATCGCTACTGAAGGAATCGTTAATAAATAGATAATTACAACAATATCTGCCACTCCTCCAAAAAATGTTACATTATATATAGGAAATAAAACTGGTACTATACAAATACTAACTAATGCTATTATTGGTGCCATTATAAATAATTTAGTATTAGCATTTCTAGGTACTATAGTATCCTTTCCTATTAATTTTACAAAGTCATAAAAAGGTTGAGAAATCTTAGGCCCCCTTCTTCTTTGCATTCTTGCAACTATTTTTCTATCCACACCTGATAAAAATAATCCCATAATCATTGTAAAAATAAAGCCTGGGAATATTAATAAATTAATTAATTTTAAAATATACTCCATATTCCCACCTCCTATACAAATATAAATAAAATTATTAATACTATGACTAATGTGCTTACAATCCATAAAGCATAATCATTAACACTTCCGCTATGTGCCCTCTGAATACTGTTTAAATATCCCTTTAATTGATATTTCATTCCCCAGAACAAGTCATTAGCTCCAACCTTAACCTTCTCACCCTCTTCTCCACCAACAAAAATATCATATTTACAACTTGGCTCTATATCTACATTTGAATAATTCACACCATTTGAAGCCTTATTTTGATATCTTGTAAATATACTCATATCAAATTCCTTATCAAGATTTTCATGTATTTCCTCACCAGTCTTTTCTCCTTTAAATATTACAAACAATAAAACACCTAAAAGCAATATTATGAATAAAATCAAAAAATTTGTTGGACTATAAACCCCATTAGTTGAAAATTCAATTTTACTAACATCAAAGTTTATATCCAATACACCATATACATTTCCTAATGCACTTCCAATATATATAGGCAAATTATAAATTGCTCTTACAACTGGTATTAATAAATTATCTACTACTAATCTTGGCATTATTCCTAAAACAACTGTTAACGCTGCTAAAATACCCATTGGTATCTTCATAGATAATGGAACATCCTCTACATTATCATCCTCCTTTTTAATAGGACCAAAAAACACAGAATGTCCTACTTTTATAAACGATGCTAAAGTAAGTGCTGATACTACAACAGCTATTATTGAAGCAATACCCAAATTCCCATTAAAACCTGATTCATAAATCATCCATTTAGATGCAAATCCATTAAAAGGTGGGATACCACTAATTGCTGCTGCTCCAAATAAAAACATCGCCATAGTAAATGGCATTTTCTTTCCTAAACCTGAAACTGAATCTAAATCCGTAGTTCCAGTTGTATACAAAACTGCACCTGCAACTAAAAATAATAACCCTTTAAATATGGCATGATTTATCATATGATAAGTTCCACCGGTTAAAGCCATTATGCTTATCTCTTCACTTTCTATAATTGCAATTCCTAATGCTGTAATTATATATCCAATTTGCGAAACTGAATGAAATGCTAAAAGTCTTTTGAAATCATGTTGTAATAATGCCATAGAAACTCCTATTACCATTGTTACTAATCCCCATATTAAAATTAAATATCCTACTGGCTTGTTAGATACTAGTCCAAAAATCATAAATACTAATCTTATAATTGCATATACTCCTGTTTTACTCATTACACCAGATAGTATCATTGATATTGATGAAGGTGCTGCCATATGAGCATCTGTTGGCCAAGTATGACATGGAACCATAAATGCCTTAACTGCATATCCAACCATCATAAGCGCAAATGCAACTATCATAGTAGAACTCATACCTTGTGATATATTTAAACTTACAGCTATTTCAGCCAAGTTTAATGTTTTAGTTTCACTGTATATCAAACAAGTTCCTAGTAAAATTAAAGATGATCCTAATGATCCTGTTACTATATATTTAAATGCAGCTTCAACTGACTTGTCCTTATAATTTCTAAATGCAGTTAAAGCAATAGCTGCAAAAGTCATTATTTCTAGCATTACATACATATTGAATAAATCACCAGTAAATACAAAACCAATCATACTTGAAGTTAATAATAAAAATAATACATAATATTTTTCTAACCCATTATCATGGCTCATGTATTTTAATGAATAAATTGCTGATAATAACGATGCCCCTGTAATAATTAATGATAAAAATACACCTAATGAATCTATTTCAAGACAAATCCCATAAGCTTTTCCTTCTATAGGAAGCCAATTTCCCATCCAAGTTACTATTACTCCACCCTCAACTAACACTGGCTTAATTAATAATAATACACATATAAACGATACTGTAGTTGCTATAACTGCTAATGCCTTTTTCACTTTTATATATTTTTCTTTAAAAAGCCCAAGTACAAAAGCTAATATAAACGGCGTCATTATCGCAATTATTGGAAGACTATTAATAAATTTAGTACTCACCCTCTAATCCTCCTTATATCATCACTTTCTATACTGTTATAATGCTTATTAATTTTAATAACTATTGATAAAGCAAGTGCAGTAACACAAGCTCCTATTACTATGGATGTAAGAGTTAGTGCTTGAGGAATAGGATCTACAAAATAAGTACTATTATCACTAAATATAGGTGCTGTTCCATTAACTCTGTATCCAATCGAAATTAATAATAGGTTTATTCCTGAATCTAAAATACCCATCCCAATTACTATCTTTATTAGATTTTTCTTCAATACAATTATGGCTAAACCAATAACTATTAATAGAAAAGCTCCAATATAATTAATTGTCATCTACTCCTCCCCCTTCTTATTTAAATTGCTCAACATAATGATTATCAAAAAAGAAATTCCTGCAAAAACTTTAAATCCTACTGCAAAATTCATTAAAAATATACTTCCTGACGAAAATAATTCTCCTGGAGTTCCCTTCTCAAGTATATTTCCAAAAAACACTCCTGAACCTATTAATCCTATAAATGCTAATATTATAAAGCCAAGTGCTCCTAAATCTTCTGCAATTTTAAATGTATTAGAAGCTATTCCATTCTTAACCTTTTTAAATCCATATCCAATATAAATCAATGCAACAGCTCCAGCAATTAGTACTCCACCTTGAAATCCTCCACCTGGTGATAAATGTCCATGTATTATGATATAAAGCCCTAAAGTAAGCAAAATAGGTAAAACTAAATTTGTACAAGAAATTAATATTGAGTCTCTCCTCTTTTTCATATTAGTTCTCCTCCTTTGCTTTCTTCTCTTCTCTTAACACTGCTGCAACACCACAAATTGCAGTGAACAATACTATTGCTTCTCCTAATGTATCATATCCTCTAAAATCAAATACTGTTGCTGTTACTGAATTTATAGCTCCAGTTTTACTCATAGTTTCATTAATAATTATTTGTGATGCATCTCCAAACACTTCTGACTTTGCCCCCATCTTAAATCCAACAAAAGAAAAAATTGCAAGTAATAAAATTAAAATTATATATGCTATTCTTTTTTGCATTTTTCTCCCTCCTTAGTCTTAACCTTATTTAAAGTTATTATAAAGATTACTGGCGTCAATATTGCTCCAACTGCTGCTTCTGCAAGTGCTACATCTGGTGCTTTAAGTATTAAAAATTCTAGTGCTAAAAATGTACCAAGAACAGCCATTGCAATAATACATTGAAGTATATCGTCTAAAAAAAATACACAAAGAGCAGCAATAACTAATCCACATATAACTAAAAAATTAAGTATTTCAAAACTACCCATTTATATCCCTCCTATAATGATCAAACTTCGTTTTATCACTTAACTCTGCTTTATTTTTATATGCAGCTCTTGCCATGGCATGGGCTCCTACTGGATTGCTTATTAATAAAAATACAACTATTATCAATGACTTAATTCCTAATGATGTATTTGATTCACTAAAACCATATATACTACATGCTAAAGCTATTGGCATTGCTCCCATAGTTGCTATATTAGTTGCACTTTGAAGTCTACAAAAAGTATCAGGCATCCTAATTACTCCAACAACGCCGGCTAGTGTAAAGAAGATTCCTATTACTAGTAATATACAAATTATTACTTCTAGTATAGACATTATAATTCCCCCTCTATATACTTAGAAATTAAAACTGTTCCAATAAAACCTAAAAGAGTTATAATAAGTCCAAGATCTAAATACATAGCTCTTTCTTCAATTGCACCAAATAAAATCATTACAATACCTAAAATTATATCTATAGAATCAGCCGCTAAAACTCTATCTATTACATTAGGTCCTTTAAAAACTCTATATACTAAAACTAATGCTAGGATAGCTAATAATATTGCTACTATATAAAATATAGAATTAATATTCATTATTTAAAAAGCCTCCTTACAAAATATTCGAATTTGCCTTTTATTATTTCTGATGCTTCTTTAGTATCTTCTGTAGTCGCATCTATCCAATGAATATACATTGCATTTTTATTATCTTCATCTTCATAAATATCCATTGTTATAGTTCCAGGGGTTAATGTTATGCAATTAGACAACATAGCTAAACCATAATCTGAATTTAAATCTGTAGTTATTTTTACAATACCCGGGTTTATATCTATCTTAGGGGATAATGATTTAATTGCAACACTAAAATTTGCTTTAATCAATTCCCATAAGTATACCGGAATAAATGCTATTAAATTTATTATTCTAAACTTTTTAAACAACCACATTCCATCTTCTCTTGCAAAATATTGACTTGAAAATAGACTAACTATTGCGGCAACAATAGCTCCTACAATAATCTCTTGTGCTCCTAATTTTAAAATATTAAAATCCTGCATTAAAAATAAAATCCAAAACAAATATGATAAAATAAAGGTTCCTAAAAATGCTGTCCATCTTTTCATAAATTATCACCTTCTATATTATATTTTTCTAACTAACCACTCTACGAAAGCTTTTGCTTCACCTTTCTCTAATGAGTTTATTTTAAATATCTGTGAATTAGGATTTCTTAATAATGTCTGATTCCTAACTTCATCTTCATTAAAGTTAAAATATTTTATCATATCATATTTTGTAAGTACTAAGGCATCTGCTTTTGAAAACATTAATGGATACTTTACAACTTTATCATCACCTTCTGGAATACTTAATAATGCAACCTTTAATACCTCCCCAATCTCAAATTCTGCTGGACATACCAAATTCCCTATATTTTCAACTATTATTAAATCTAATTCATTTAAATCAAATTTATTAATAATATTCTTTATTGACATAGCTTCAATATGACAAGCCCCTTGGGTGTTTAATTGAACAACAGGGATTCCTTCATCTTGAATTCTTTTTGCATCTATAGTTCCTTCAATATCCCCTTCAATAACGGCAACTCTTACATCTTTCTTTTTAAGTTCATTAATCAAGTTTAATATAAATGTTGTTTTTCCTGCTCCTGGAGACCCCATAATATTAATCATTTTTACATTGTTATCATTAAGTGTTTTTTGAACTTCCTTGTGACAATCTTCATTCCATTCTAAAATTTGTCTTACAACTTTTATTTCCATATTAATCAACCTCCATTGTATCCAAATAAAACTCTCTTCCCTTTGTAATTTCATATTGCAAACCCTTGCACTTAGGACATTTATAGTCATTCTTACCTATAATGCCTTTATACCCACATTCATTACATTCAATTTCTACTGGTATTTTTTCAACATTAATTTCTGTATTTTCAGCTATTGTTCCTCTTGCTACAATATTAAAGTAGTATGATATACAATCTGGAACTAAGTCTGTTAGCTCTCCAACCTTAATATTTATTTTATTAATCTTTTCAATTTTATGTTTTTCTCCTTCTTCCAGGCATATCTTAAGTAACCCCTTAGTTACAGCTAATTCATGCATATTTTTTCTCCTATCTATCTAAACATGAGAAACATGGATCTATACTTGCAACTATTAACCCTGCATCTGCAATCGTATTATTTTTTAACATAACCGGTACTGTCATTGAATTTTTAAATGTTGGTACATGAATATTAACTCTTCCATTTGTTTGCCCACCGTTTGTTACTACATAATAAGTTACCTCACCCCTTGGGGCTTCAGTAACACTCATATATTCACCTGCTGGCACCTTAGGTATTTTGTTTCCTAAATTAATAGGGCCTTCAGGCATTTTATTTAAAGCTTGTTCAATAATTTTTAAACTTTCTTCAATTTCAATTAACCTTACTACAGCCCTCGAAAATACATCTCCACCATTTGCTAATGCTACATTAAATTCAAAATCTTCATAAGAGTTATATGGCATAGTTTTTCTTACATCAAAATTAACTCCAGATGCTCTTCCATGTGGGCCACATGCCCCATAATTTAAAGCATCATCTTTTGATAAAACTCCAACGCCTTTAGTTCTAGCAGCTATACTTGAATCTTTCGCATATACATTATAGATATTCTTATATTCTTTTCTTAATTCAGCTATAATCTTTATTAATGTTTGTTTTTGATCTCCATCTATGTCTCTACGAGATCCACCAATAATATTCATAGCATAGTTGACTCTATTACCACTTATAACCTCTAGCATATCCATAATTTTTTCTCTTGACGCAAAACACATCATAAATAATGAATCAAATGCAATTATATGTGCAGCTAATCCCAACCATAAATAATGTGAATGTAACCTTTCAAGTTCACTCATAATAACACGAATATATTGACCTCTCTTAGGCACTTCCATACCTGCAATATCTTCTATAGCTAAACAATAAGTCATTGCATGTGAATGAGAGCAAATTCCACATACTCTTTCAACTAGCGTAATTGTTTGAATAAAATTTCTTGTTTCCGTTAATTTTTCTATTCCTCTATGGTTATAACCTATGAATACCTCAGAATCCTTTATAAGTTCTCCTTCAGTAAGAAGCTTAACATGAACTGGCTCTTCTAAAGCTGGATGATAAGGACCTAATGGCAAAATATAACTCATCCCTTCTTCCCCCTCTTATTTATCTTTTAATTTTTTTAATTCATTTAATGGCATTATTAATATTTGCCCCTCATCTTCTTTAAATTCTTCAGGCAAGAACAATCTTCCACTAAATATTAATCCTTCAAATTTTAATGGCATCATTTCTTGAATCTCTTCTTCAAACCACTGTGCACCTTTATATATATTAGTCACAGTTGGTAATATAGTCTCACCTTTAATGTGATAATGTTTCCTAAAATTATCATATTCAAGCGTATACACTACAATATTATTTTTATCTTTATCTACGTATCCATTTATAGCTACTAATCTTCCCTGCTTTTCTCTAACATCTTTTACTTTTGAGATAATTTCTTCTTTATTAATCTCTTCTATTGTAATTTTATTCATAAGACACCTCCCCTTGTCTAAAGTAATATTTTTATATTTTTGCATAATTATTACATATGCTTACCTTATATTATACAAGAGTTTACCTCTTATTTTAATATCATATTCATGTGTTTTAAATTTTATTTTATATTATCTTTCTTTGAATTATTAATTCTATTTTTTGTTTTATATCTATAATTTTTATGCTATAATGACAATATAATTATTGTTAACATAGTATAATTTATAATAAAAGGAGTTTTTGCAATGGGTTTCAAAGATAAAATGACAAAATACTACTCTGATGCATATATGAATAAATATGGAGATAGAATGACAAGTGTATCTGGTACAGTTTTATCAGTTAAAACTGAAACTAAGAGCTTTCTTGGTATTTTTAATAGATTACATGTTTGGCTAGTTGTTAAATCTGATGCTGGTAAGCAAATAGCTAAATGTGAATATAAAAGAAATAGATGGTTTAAAAAGCCAGAATTTATTGACATAAACCAAGGTCACAAAATAATTGTTATGGGTATTAAGGGTGAAAAAGGTAAAGCAAATTCTGAAGTTGTTATAGCTTCAAACATCGCTAACTTAACTACTAGAAAAGACCTTCATCCATTTGACCATAGTCAAATAAAAAAAGCAAGACAACAAGCTACTAAAATGAGAACTAGATAATCAAAAAGAGTCGAATATACGACTCTTTTTTTTATTTCTTATAATATTTCTTTTTAGCCTTTACACTGATAAAACTAAATTGATTCCTCAATTATTATTGGTTTCAACTCTCTTCTGTGTAAAATATCATACATAATTGGAACTATAAATAAAGTTAAAACAGTAGCATAAGTTAACCCACCAATTGTAACTATAGCCATTGGCTGAATCATATCTGCTCCCATTCCAATTCCCATAGCTAAGGTAGATAATCCTAAAATAGTTGTTAATGCAGTCATTAATATTGGTCTAATTCTTGCTTTTCCAGCTTCAATTAATGCCTCCTTCTTTTTCATCCCACCTAATCTCAACTGATTTACATAATCTACAAAAACAATACCATTATTAACAACTATTCCTGCAAGCATTAAAAAACCTAATATTGAAATCATATTTAATTCAAATCCTGTAATAATTAATGCTAAAAATCCTCCTGTAAATGCAAGTGGAATAGTAAATAGTACTATAAATGGTGATAGTAAAGACTGAAATTGTGCTACCATAATTAAATATATAAATACTATGGCCATTGCAATCATAAGTATTAAATCCCCAAAAGCTTGTTTCATTGAATCACTTTCTCCACCAATTTCAATAGTATACCCTTCAGGCAATTCATATTTATCTATTTCTTTTTCTACAGCTTTACTCACATTTCCTACATTATGTTCTGCATCAATAGCTGCACTTACAGTAATAGCTCTAGTTTGATTAATATGATTAATTGAAGATAATCCATTTTCTTCACTAATTGTTGCAATTTCACTTAATGCAATTTTTTCTTCATTGCCATTCTTAGTTCCTTTAATTTCAAGATCCTTAATATTATCTCTTTTCAAAGTATTATTACTATCTTTTGCTATTATTACTGGATAATCACTAGAATTTATACTTAATGAAGTTGAAGTTGTTTCTAATGATATCTCTTGCGCTACAGCCTGATAAACTTGTGCTACCGTTAATCCATATTCCATAGCTTTATTTTTATCAACAGTTATCCTTGTTTCTAAAGAGGTATCTTCTTGTCCATTAGATACTTCAATTGTACCATCTACTTTACTAATTATATCTGCTATATCATTAGCTATTTCTTTAATCTTATCTAAATCATCACCTTCAACAGAAAGACTTATTCCAGATCCCCCCAAAGCAGACATATCCATAGTTGAAGTAGTTACATTAATTTCACAATTTAAATCTTTTGTTTTATCTTCAATTAATTTCCCAACCTCTTTGCTTGATAGTTTTTTATCATCTTTTAAAATTACATAAAGTGAAATTGATTTACTATCTCCTCCACCCATTAAGCTCATAGAACTTGAATTTTGCATTGCCCCTATAGTATCAACATCATCAATTTCAGAAATCCTATCAATAATTGTATTACTCATCTCTCTTAAATCAGTAGTTTTTGTATCATTATCCATAGTCATACTAACAGAAATTTGAGTACTATCCATTTCAGGCATAAGAGAACTTCCTCGTGATATTGAAATTACTGTACTACTAACAAGTAATACAACAACCAAAATTAGAAATATTGGCTTATATCTTAATGCAAATTTAAGTGCTTTACTATATATTTTTATAAATTTATTAAAAAATTTGTGCTCTTTTTCCACTGTTGTTTTAAGCATCGTAGATGACATAGTAGGTACTAATGTTAATGCTACAATTAAGCTGGCTATTAACGAATATGCTATAGTTAATCCCATATCAGTAAATAACTGCCTAGATATACCTTCAGTAAATACTATAGGTAAAAATACACAAATGGTAGTTAATGTTGATGCTAAAATTGCTCCTGCAACTTGAGTTGATCCCTTAACAGCTGCTTGAATTGCTGGCATACCTTCATTTCTTAATCTATATATGTTTTCTATAACAACAATACTGTTATCAACTAACATACCAACACCTAATGCTAAACCAGCTAATGATATAACATTCATTGTTACACCGCTAAAATACATCATTACTAATGCAAATAATAAACTTATTGGAATACTAAAAGCAATAATTATTGTTGGTTTTATATTTCTTAAAAACAGTAATAATATAATTATTGCTAATATACCACCTAAAATTAAATTGCTTAATACAGAATGAATAACGATATTAATATATATTCCTTGGTCTTCTAGTGCTGTAATATGCATATCCTGATTATTTTTTTGTAATTCCTCTATTGTATCATTAATTTTATTGGATACTTCTGATGTAGAGTAGGTGCTTTGCTTTTGAAAAGATAATATTATTCCATCATTGCCATTTATCTTAGCATACATTTCATCCGAGTTATCTGTATATGAAACTTCAGCAATATCCTTTAAATATATATCTCCTACTCCTTCAACATCAATATTAAATAATAAAAGATTTTCTAACTCCTCTAATGAAGTTAATTCATCTCCTACTTTAACCAAATATTTTTCTTCATCTTCTTGAATGTATCCTGCTGGCATTGAAAAATTTTCTGCCTTTAGAATATTTGATATAGTTGATGCCGAAAGTGCTTCTCCTATACCTGCATTCTTATATACTTCATCCCTTGAAGCTTCGAATTCTTTTATGCTTTTGTTTAGTTCTGCTTCACTATTTGTAAGTTGTGCAGAAGCTTTACTTAATTCTTGATTTAAAGTTAACTTACCTAATTCTAGTTCTTTTTCCTTATCAGCTAATCCTGTAAGTTGTGTTTCTAATTCACCCTTTTTAGTAGTAATCTCTGAAATTCCTGAATTAATTGCCTCTAACCCACTAGTTAATTCATTTAGTAATTCTTGCTCCTTTTCAGATATTTCAATTCCTACTCCTTGTTGTGATTCTAAGAACTTGTCCAACAAGTTCTTTTTCTGTTCTATATCAGCCTTTTGATTTTCTAAATCATTTTGAGCTAATAATAAGCTATTAATTGCTTCAATTAATTGTGTTTTACCACTTTCTAAAGCTGCACTTGCTTCTGCAAGCTGTGCTGTTTGCTCTTTTCCCTGAGTTTCTAACTGATTCTTTCCTGATTCTAATTGATTCTTTGCATCATCTAATTGTGCTTTTCCTTCTGCTAACTTTTCATCAACACTAGCAAGCACCTTATTATTAATTGAATCAATTTTTTCTTGATTTAATTGGATCTTTATTTTTTCTTCCACTAACCCTGTTGAATTTACTGACGCTACCCCATCAATTTTTTCAAAGGCCGGAATAACTGTTTCATTTACAATCTTAGTTACTTCCTTTGTATCTAATCCATTAACATCTATGCTTGCAACCATTATAGGTAACATATCTGGATTCATCTTCATTACCATAGGTGATTGAACATCATCATCAAACTGAGCTTGAGCTAAGTCAATGTAACTATTCATTTCAATTAAGATACTATCCATATTAACACTTTGTTCAAACTCTAAAATTATAATACTTGAATTTTCACTAGAAATACTATTTATATTCTTAACTCCACTTGTTGTTGCAAGTGATTGTTCTAGTGGCTTAGTAACTGCAAGTTCTACCTTTTCAGGGCTTGCCCCTGGATATGTTGTCATAACAACAACATATGGTAAGTCCATACTCGGCAATAAATCGGTAGTCATTTTTGTAAATGATATTACGCCTAGTAATACAACTAATATTACTGAAACGAAAACTGTAAATGGTTTTTTAACACTAAATTTTGAAAGCATTATTACCCTCCTATTATTGGCATATTAAGTTAATTTTAACTTTACAGCACAATAATTTCAAGGAAGTTACTAATTTATAACTATTTATTTACAATTTTCACATTTGAAATCTTTTCCACTTTCGTTTACTGTTCCACTATTAATTATTTTACTTCTAGCTAAAGTTCTACATGTACTCTTAGAATGATATGTTTTTCCATTAGGTGTCCAATATACAATCTCTTCTTGATTTAATAAATTATCATTATTTTCATCTATTAAATCAAGTATGTTGCTTTCTTCACTTTCTACGCAAGTTTTCTCTTCACCTTTTTCGTTAATTTCTACATTTATTTCATCATGCTCAATTTCTTTTACTTTTATTTCATTTTCTTGTGCTTCTATTTGACTTTCTTTTAAATCATTCTCATTTTCTATTAATATACTATTATGTAAATTATCTTTCTCTTTATTAATATGTCTTTCTTTAATACTTTCTTCTCTATTATCTATCTTACTATCTTTATCTTTATTTTTATCTTCTTTAAAAATTCCTAAAGGTAAAAACTTTACTACCTGTACTTTAAAACTTCCTCTTAAAATTTCATTTCCATACATAACTATAACAATTAGTACTATTACTAAAAATATTATAAATACAGCCATATACTTTTCTCCTAACATAATTATCTTATAAACTCTACTTCGACATTAAATAAAATTATTCTCTCTTATTATTATATAAAATATATAATACTTTTAAATAGTTTTTTCTTTCTTTTATATATAAATCTTTTAATATCTACTAAAAATTAAAAGAACTACCCTACAGTAGTTCTTTTAATTTTATTAATGTATTCTTCTCACGATTTTATAAATGACTATATTTTTCATTATAATTAAAGGTTTATATGCACATATGCCAAACTAAAATACCACTAATTCAGTTCCTTCAATTGCCTTATTAACCATTTCTTCTACATCAAGAACAGATTCAGCTTTTCTCATAGCTTCTAACTGTGGCTTAGTTTTAGGATGTTTTGGAACAAATATTGTACAACAATCTTCATATGGTAATATTGAAGTATCATATGTACCTATTTCCTTGGCAATATCCATTATATCTCCTTTATCCATGGCAATTAATGGTCTAAATACAGGTCTATCAGCGCAATCAGTACTAACTATTAAACCTTCCATAGTTTGACTTGCTACTTGCCCAATACTTTCTCCACTTGAAATTGATTGTACTCCATACTTTTCAGCTAAAGTACATGCACATCTCATCATGAATCTTCTCATTAATATAGTTAATTCATCTTGTCTGCATTTTTCCATTATATCTAATTGGATTTCTGTAAATGGAACTATGTATAAATTAACTCTTTCTGTATAATTTGAAAGTATTTTAGCTAATTCCTTAACCTTATCCTTGGCTCTCTCTGAAGTATATGGATGACTGTGATAATATACACAATTTAACTCTACTCCTCTTCTAGCCATTAAATATCCAGCTACTGGAGAATCAATCCCACCTGATAGCATTAACATAGTGCTACCATTCATTCCATATGGTAATCCCCCAACACCTTTTATTTTATCTTTGCTTGTAAATACATATGCCTTTTCTCTTATTTCTATATTTACTAAACATTCAGGGTTTTTAACATCTACATCTAAACCTTCACCAAAGTGATGAAGTACATAGCCACCAACATCTCTTGATGTTTCAATAGAGTTTAATTGGAACTTTTTATTTGCTCTATTAGTTTCAATTTTAAATGTTTTAGGATTAGCTTCCTTAACTTTTTTTAATGCTTCTTCTTTAATGGCAGTTAAATCTCTTTCTACTTGAGTAACTATACAAACTTCTGCAACACCAAATACTTTTCTTACTCTTTCTACTGCTGCTTCTATATCATCAGCTTTTATAAAGCCTCTACCTTGATCTGTTACAAATTCAAATTGTAATCCTGAAAGCTTTTTTTCTATATTTTCCTTTAACTTTCTTTCAAATTTCCCTCTATTTAATCCTTTTAAAAATATTTCTGAAGCATACTTCACTAAAATTAACTTATTATTCATCTTTTTACTCTCCTTAAAAACATTAATGACTTTTTCAAAACATTAATTGTATAATCTACTTCTTCTTTTGTATTTTCATATGAGAAAGAAAACCTAATAGCTGATTCCACTTCTTTGTTAGTTAACCCTAGAGCCTTTATTACGTAACTTCCATGAGCCGCACTAGTTTTAGACGTGCATGCTGATCCGGTTGCTACAAAAATATTTTCCTCTTCTAATAAATGCAATAACACTTCAGCTCTAACTCCTAAAAATGAAACATTTAAAATATAAGGGCTATAGCCATCAATCTTGCTATTTATTCTAATATCCTTAATTTCTTCTAATCTTTCAATAAAATATTTTTTTAACTCTAAAGTTTTATCGTATCTTTCATCCATATTCTCAAAAGTAATTTTAGAAGCCTTTTCAAATCCTATTATTGCTGGTAAGTTTTCTGTTCCTGCTCTATAACCTTTTTCCTGTCCACCACCAGAAATTAAAGAATTTAATACAATGCCTTTTTTTATATAAACAAATCCTGCACCCTTTGGTCCATGAATTTTATGCGCTGCTGTTGTTAAAAAATCAATTTTAGCTTTATTAACATCAATAGGTAATTTTCCATAAGCTTGAACTGCATCTACATGAAATTTAGCTCTTGAACTTCTTTCTTTAATTAAATTTCCTATTGCTTCAAGATCTTGAACAACACCTATCTCATTATTAACATGCATAATTGATACTAAAACTGTATCTTTATTAATAGCTTCTTCTAAATCTTCTAATGAAATTCTTCCTTCACTATCAACATCTAAATATGTAATTTTAACACCTTTCTCTTCTAGATATTTACACGTACTAATTATTGAATGATGCTCAAAAGCAGTCGTTATTAGATGATGACCTGGTTTTAATAAACCTTTTAATATAAGGTTATTACCTTCACTTCCACCAGAGGTAAAGTAAATTTCATCTTTATTGCATTTAATGGTAGATGCAAAATACTCTCTAGCTTCATTTAATCGCTTTTCACATTTCATTCCAATTTTATGTAATGATGATGGATTGCCAAAGTACTCTTTCATACCTTTGCTTACTTCATCTATAACTTCATCATAAGGCATAGTAGTAGCACTATTATCAAAATATACATTCATTGACAATCACTCCTTTCTTTTAGTATTTACATCATAAGTTAAGTTTAACAGTTTATAAATTGAAGTTACAACTTTCACATTAGAAAAAGTTGTTTCATATTAATTTTACATTCTATCAAAATAAACCTCTTAGGTCAATCTAATATTCAGAATGACCTAAGAGGCTATTATATTATATTTTATTCCATAGCTATAAATTCTACTCTATCTACATATTCTAGACTTTTTAAATCTTCTAGCATTTCACTTAATTCAATTTTCATTGATGATATATCAATAGTTAAACTTAAATTAGCTAAATTATTAATTGGAATACCTTGATCAATTGTTAGTATATTTCCATCATGCTCTGAAATAAAGTTAAGTATATTTGAAAGAACTCCCTTTTGATGCCCAATTATCATATTAAAAGTTGCCTTTCTCCCATTAGACATTTGAGAAAACTCAAACACATAATCCTTATACTTATAATAAACACTTCTGCTTATTCCAGCTAACTTAGTAGCTTCAGTTACTTCTTTTACCTTACCTTCTTGTAAGATTTTTTTTGTTGTAATCACTTTTTCATATACTTCTGGCAAAACCTTTTTATCAATAACTAAATAGTCTCCGTTCATGCTTATTCACCCTTCAAAATTTTTGCCCCATTTTTATCAATCATTAATTCTTTGATATCCCAATTAAAATTATTTTCTTTAATAAACTTTGAAATTTCATTTACAAAACTTAAATCATTTTTATCTACTATTGACATTAAAGTTGGACCTGCACCACTTAAAAAGCATGCAAAAGCTCCTAACTCTATGACCTTATTATAAATCTCATCAAAATTCTCGATAAGTCTGCTTCTATATTGTTCATGAATCCTGTCCTTAGTTGCTTCTCTTAATAAAGAATATTTCCCATTTGAAAATGCAGATATTAATAAGGCAGCCCTTCCTATATTATAAACACAATCTTTAAATGGAATTTCTTTAGGCAATATTGCCCTTGCTTTCTCTGTTAAAAGTTTAACCCTTGGAACTAATGCAATAAACTTAATACCTTCTTTAATTTCTATACAATTATATAATGGCTTATTACTCTCTGTCATTACTGTAGAAACTAGTCCTCCAAAGATAGCTGGACACACATTATCTGGATGACCCTCAATATCAACTGCTAAACTTAATATTTCGTCTTTATTTATCTCTTTTCCCATTAATGCAAAAGCCCCTATTAATCCTGCTACTATACAACTTGAACTAGAACCTAACCCCCTAGATATTGGGATATCCTGTCTTATTATTTTAATCCCTAATCCTTTAAATTTAAAGTTATATTTATCAAAAACTTTTTTAATAGCCATATAAATTATGTTATCTTCATTTTGGAATTCTTCTTCAACACCTTCAAAAAACAATCCATTTTCATCTTTTAGTGAAAATTCATATTCATTATATATGCTTAAGGAGATTCCCAGCGAATCAAAACCTGGCCCCAAATTGGCTGATGTCGCTGGTACTATTACCCTAATCATTTTTACTCTCCTTTAAAAATTCAAGTAAAATATCTTTCATTTTTTCCTTATCACATACATTATTATGAAGAATTTTTTTATTATTTAATCCTACTAGATTCTTAGGAATTTCAATATTAGTATACTCATTTAATAACTTTAATATTTCAAAATCATCTTTGTTACTAACATCTAATTCTAAGGCATTACAAATACTTCTTGGGAATTTATAAGGACTTGCAGTAGATGCTATCAATGCTTGTCTATTATCCCCAGTTTCTTTTCTATACTTATTAAAAACTACATATCCAACTGCAGTATGTGTATCCATAAGGTATTTTTTATTATTATAAACATTCTTAATTGCTTCATACACTTCATCTGTATTTGCATAATTTCCATAAAAATCACTTAAAAATGCTTTACTTTCACTTGAAATTGAATAAACTCCTTTTTCATTCAATTCATCCATAAGCTTTTTAGTTTTTTTAGCATCTCTATTATTTGCTTCAAATATTAATCTTTCCAAATTTGAAGATACTAAAATATCCATTGATGGAGATTCTGTTAATATTAACTCTCTTCTTCTATCATATAGCCCTGTATTTAAGAAATCTGTTAATACATTATTTTCATTAGATGAACATATTAACTTACCTATAGGTAGCCCCATTTTTTTACCATAATAAGCTGCTAATATGTTTCCGAAGTTTCCTGTTGGAACTACTATATTTATTTCATCGCCCTCTTTTATTTTTTGCTTATTGACTAAATCAAAGTAACCATAAAAGTAATACACTATTTGTGGTACTAGCCTTCCAATATTAATTGAATTAGCTGAAGATAATAAAAAGCCCCTATTTTTTAATTCTTCTCTAAATTCAACATCCCCAAATATTTTCTTAACTCCACTTTGCGCGTTATCAAAATTGCCCCTAATTCCGATTACCTTAACGTTATTACCTTCTTGAGTTACCATTTGTTTTTCTTGAATTGCACTTACGCCATTTTCTGGATAGTAAACCACAACTTTAAAACCATCAACATTACTAAATCCCTGTAATGCTGCTTTTCCTGTATCACCTGAAGTTGCAGTTAATATTACTATTTCTTCTTTAATATTATTTAATTTCTTTGCTTCCTTCATTATTTGTGGTAAAAAAAGAAGTGCTGCATCCTTAAAGGCAGATGTTGGTCCATGATACAACTCTAAAAAATCATTTTCTTCTCTTACTGAGAATTTACCATTATAAGCTCTGTCTATAGCCCCTTTTAAATTTTCTTCTCCTATGTCTCCAAAAAATTCTTTTATAACTTCATATGCTAGCTCAATATAAGAAAGCCCCATTTTCTTTTTTAGCCTGTCATATACCTCTGGAAATTCATTTGGAACATATAATCCACCATCATTCGCAATACCCTTTATAATTGCTTCCGAGGATGAAATTGCTCCCTCCTCTCCTCTTGTACTTATAAAATTCATTTTTGCACCCCCTACTTTTTTATTTATGTACTCACCCTTTATTTCCATTTTAAAGCAAGAATTACCATAAGAAAATTTTACCATGTATTCCTATGATGCACAACTGTTTTTTTCTTGTAAACATTTTAATTTTAATATTTTTTTCTTTTAATTTTAAGCTTCTACTTTTGAACAAAAATTTCCTGATTATAAAAACATATAATCAGGAAATTTTTTGCTATTATTATTTTTTAGACTTAATTAATAAATATACACTATTAATTAAGAAAATTACTCCTGAGAAGAATAATACCAATAACCATTGTCCTAAATTTAATGCTACAGTATTAAAAATACTACTCAATAAAGGAATATATAATATACAACATATCATTGATATAGAAACTAATACAGCTCCTAATAAATATATATTACTAAATATATTTATTTCAAATATTGAATGCCTTTCTGATCTACATTCAAATACATGTAAAAGTTGTGACATAACTAATGTACATAATGTAATAGTTCTACAAGTTGCTAAATCCATCCCGTAATATCTTCCTGACATAAATGATAATAAAGTACAAATACCAATTAGACATCCTCTTACTATTATTTTTTCCCAAAGTCCTCTAGCAAAAATACCTTCATTTTTATCTCTAGGTCTTTGTCTCATTATATCTTTATCAGGAGGGTCAACTCCTAACGCAATAGCTGGTAATCCATCTGTAGCTAAATTAACAAATAAAATTTGAATTGGAGTAAGTGGATTTGGTAAATAAAATAATGATGCCAAGAACATTGTTAAAACTTCACCTAAATTACATGATAATAAATATCTTATAAACTTTCTTATATTATCATAAATTACTCTTCCTTCTTCAACTGCTGCAACAATAGTAGCAAAGTTATCATCTATTAATACCATTGCTGCAGCTTCCTTAGTTACATCAGTACCTGATATACCCATAGCAACACCAATATCAGCTTCCTTTATGGCTGGAGCATCATTTACACCATCACCAGTCATAGCAACAATATTATTATTCTTTTTAAATGCTCTAACAATTCTTAACTTATGATTAGGAGATACTCTAGCAAATACCCTTATTTTATTTACTCTCTTAACCAATTCCTCATCAGACATTTTTTCTAATTCATCTCCAGTTATTGCTTGATCATCAGAATTACAAATATTAATACTTTTCGCTATAGCTAAAGCTGTATTTTTATGATCCCCTGTAATCATTATAGGTTGAATTCCTGCCATCTTACATTTTAAAACTGCATCTTTAACTTCTACTCTTGGTGGATCCATGCTACCTGCAACACCTAAAAACACTAAATTACTTTCTACAGATTCACTTTTAACTATATGTTCTTCCTTATATGCAGCTGCTATACATCTTAATGCTCTATTAGACATAGCTTCTATATAGTTATATATTTGCTTTTTCTTTTGAGCTGTTAATGGCTTTATTTTACCGTTTTCTAATACAAAATTACATCTTTCTAATACCCTTTCTGGAGCTCCCTTCATGTAACAAGTTTCTTTTCCGTGCTCATTCATTATAACGGTCATCATCTTTCTTGTAGAATCAAAAGAAATCTCATAAACTCTCTTACTTTTTGTTACAAATTTTTCTAACTCTTTAGGGTCTTTATAAAATGCCTTTACCAAAGCTGTTTCTGTAGGATCTCCCATAACAGCCTTTTCAATATCTTTTATTTCGTAATTATAATTTGCATCATTACAATAAATAAATGCCTCTTTTAATTTTTCACAATCATTAAGTTTTTCTTTATCTAATTCATATATTTTACCATTAGCTAATATTTCCTTAACAGTCATTTTATTTTGAGTCAATGTTCCTGTTTTATCTGAACAAATTACAGATGTACATCCTAACGTTTCAACTGCTGGTAATTTTCTAACTAATGCATTTCTCTTTAACATCCTGCTAACACCTAATGCTAAGGCAACAGTAACTATTGCCGCTAATCCTTCTGGTATAGCTGCAACTGCTAATGAAACTCCTAAAAGGAACATTTCTGTTATATCATTTCCCCTTATTATTCCTAAAACAGTAACTATTACGCATACTGCAATACACATTACAACTAGAATTTTACCTAAAGAATCTAATCTTTCTCTTAGAGGTGATTTTTCTTCTTCTATATTATCTAAAAGGTTAGCTATTTTCCCCATTTCTGTCTTCATTCCAATAGCATCTACTATTATTAACCCTCTACCTTTTAGAACTATCGTCCCCATAAATCCTGCATTTTTCCCTTTAACTGTATCCTTTGAAATACCAACTGATTCGCCAGTTAATAATGATTCATCAACTACCATATTGGCTGCATCAATAAATGTTCCATCTGCTGGAATCCTATCACCGGCTTCCAATACAACTAAATCACCTATTGTTAACTCTTTTGAATTAATAACTTTAATATTCCCATCTCTAATTACCTTACAGGTTGGCGCCGCCAACTCTTGAAGCGCTTCTAATGACTTTTCTGTCCTAAACTCCTGAACAAATCCTAATATTGCATTTACAATTACAATAATAAGTATTGTTACTGCATCGGCCTTGTCCCCTATAAATCCTGATATAATAGTTGCACCTATTAATACCCATACTAAGAAATCATTAAATTGAGATAAAAAAATTAAAATCGGTGACTTTTTCTTATTATGTTTAAGTTCATTTAACCCGTAAGTTTTAATTCTTTTTTCTGCTTCTCTAGTACTTAATCCCCTAGTAAATTCTTTTTCCTGTATCACCCTTTTTCCTCCTCTTTAAGAACTCTTGTATATATATATTAATGTTTATGTAATACTATGAATAATTAAGTAAAATTTATACTTTCTATACATAACATTTTTATTTACAAATTCCCCTTGGAAATATAGAATAGTAGTATGCGAAAATATGTAATAAACTGAATTCTTAGCTTAAGATGGAATTTTAACTTCATCTTAAGGTTAGAGTTCGTTATCTAGGGGTATGTACGTTATTATATTCCACCTGAAAAGGTAGGAGTGTTACAACGGCTAGCCATCAGATAAAATCTTTTATACTTAAATATACTTAGGAGGCGTATTGCATGAAAGATATAATTTATGTAACTGGTCATAAGAATCCAGACTCAGACTCAATATGTGCAGCTTACGCATATGCTGAATTCAAAAACAAAATTGGTGACGTTGAAACTGTTGCTTGCAGACTAGGTAATCCTAATCAAGAAACTCAATATATATTAGATTACTTCAATGCTGAAGCTCCAAGACTTTTAAAAACTGTTAAATTAAAGGTGGAAGACTTACAATTTGATAACATAAGTCCTGTATCTCCTGAAATCTCATTAAAAACAGCTTGGAGTATAATGAGAGATAAAAATATTAAAACTTTACCTGTAGCAGATGAAAATGATCATCTTTTAGGAGTACTAGCAGTATCTAATCTTACATCTTGTTATATGGATATCTGGGATAACAGAATCTTAGCTAAAAGTAATACAACATTAGATAATATTATCGATACTTTATCTGCTAAAGTTTCTTACGTTAATGAAAAAGTAACTCACTTCCCTGGTAAAATAGTTGTTACAGCTATGCAACCTGATACAATGTCTGGTCATATAGACGAAGGTGACATTGCTATAGTTGGTGATAGAGAAGAAGCTCAAGCAGCATTAATAAAACTTAATATTTCATTAATGATTGTAACTGGTGGATATGCTCCATCTGAAAAAATAGTAAGCTTAGCTAAAGAACATGGAGTAACTATAATAGTAACTCAACATGATTCATTTACTGCTTCAAGACTTATAGTTCAAAGTATCCCTGTTGGATATGTTATGGTTAAAGAAAACATAGTTTCTTTCACAACTGATGATTTAGTTGATGATATAAAAGGAATTATGACTGAAACTAGATTTAGAAGCTATCCTGTTTTAGATCAAAACGGAAGAGTTGTTGGTACTGTTTCTAGATACCACTTAATTTCTAACCACAAGAAAAAGGTTATTCAAGTTGACCACAACGAAAGAGGTCAATCTGTTGATGGATTAGAAGATGCAGAAGTTTTAGAAATCATCGACCACCACAGAGTTGCTGATATTCAAACAAACAATCCAATTTACTTTAGAAATGAACCAGTTGGAAGTACATCAACTATAGTTGCTAAATGCTTCTTTGAAAGTGGAATAAGACCTTCAAGAAAAGCTGCAGGACTTTTATGTGGTGCAATAATTTCTGATACATTATTATTCAGAAGTCCAACTTGTACTCCACAAGATCAATATATCTGTAAGAAGCTTGCTGAAATTGCTGATATAAACATTGAAGAATTTGCAAAAGAAATGTTTAAAGCTGGTACTTCATTAAAAGGTAAAACAGTTGAACAAATCTTCAACTCTGACTTCAAGCCATTTACTATCGAAGATACTAAAGTAGGTATAGCTCAAGTTAATACAATGGATATTGAAGGATTCATGCCTTTAAAAGAAGAAATGTTAAACTACATGGATCAAAAAGCTAAAGAAGCTGGATTAGATATGGTTATGTTATTATTAACAGACATATTAAACGAAGGTTCTGAAATACTAGTTACTGGTAATAAACCTGAAATAGTAGAAAAAGCTTTCAATGTTACATTAAAAGATAAGGGTGCATTCCTTCCAGGAGTTCTTTCAAGAAAGAAACAAGTTGTACCACCAATAACTAATGCTATAACATCTTAATTAACATAATTTTATATAGTTTAAATAAGAAATAAGGTGTATCTTAAAAGATACACCTTATTTTTTACTCATTATCAATTACAACACCTAATTTAGTTGAAATTATAGTATTAAGTTTATTTATTGAAAATGTTAATGTAAGTATTTGCTTTTCTAGCCTTATTAGTAAATATGCACTAATAGCTACTGGAAACCCAACATTTGCAATTAAATTAATAAGTTCACTTATCTCCATAAACTCTCCCCCTAAAATTTGATTACACTTAATATATATCCTGAAACTATTATTTTTTTGAAAAGCTTTATTATATTTTATAAAAAGTAAAACTATTCTCCGTGATATGAAGTATTTTTTCATTTATCATATAATATTTTTTCAATATTTATAAATGCTAAAATAGGAGTTTCAATAATCGAAGCTCCTATTTAAAGTTTAAAGTCTCTATTATACTTTTATGTTTTAAATCTGCTATATTTATTTTAAGTACCTTACACCACATTTGTACAAAATACCCTAATCCTAATGCTGTAATTATAGTTCCTAATCCAACACTTCCTCCTAAGATCCATCCTAAAATTAAAGCTCCTATTTCAATACTTCCCCTTACTACCTTAACTGGTTTTTTAGTAATTTTAGTTAATGCTGTCATCAATCCATCTCTTGGTCCACATCCTGATTCACAACTTAAATAAATACAAGTTCCAAGACCTAATAAAAGCATTCCAATTATAAGCATTATTATTCCTATAAATAAATTATGTACAACTGGTATTAATTTACTCATCGTTATTAAATCTATAAATACTCCAATAAAAATTGTATTTAATATAGTTCCTATACCTATTTTTACCCCTAAAAATACACTAGCAATAACAACAACTACTCCCACTACAATATTTGCTTGTCCCATTGTAATAGGAATTACATTGGTTATCCCTTTATGTAATACATCCCATGGTGATAGACCTAAGTTAGCATTTATCATAAATACTATTCCTAATGATGCTAGAAAAAATCCACCCATAAGCTTAAATAAAACAAACAAATACGTATTAACTTCTTTTTTTAAATTTAATTCCATAGCCCCATCCCTCTTTTAATAAAAATGCCTTATCTCTTTCCTTCTAAAAGCTCATTATATGCTTTCATAAGCTTTCTCAAGGTGATATTATTCACATCAAGTTTTATATTATTAACAAATGCTATTGGTAATATCTTAGGAGAAGTGCCCGAAATAAACATTGCATCTAACTTATCAATATCTTCTGACTTTATATCAACTTCTTCAAATTCTATTCCTATTTCTTTAGCAATATCTATTATTTTATCTCTTGTTATTCCCTTTAAAACAGCTTCTGCTTTTGCAGTAATAAGTTTTCCATCTTTAATAGCAAATATATTAGATTTACTACCTTCTGTTATTAATCCATTCCTATCAACTAATATTGCTTCAAAAGCATTTGATTTTTTTATTTCCTCTGTTACTTTTGCTCTAAAATTGTCATTTACTATTTTTGCATTTGGATTTTCTCTTTCTCCATAATAAAGAATAGTTTTTACACCTTCAGTATATAATTCATTACTTGGATAAGAATGCTTTATATAATATATTTTTAAATTCTTTGAAGCAGTATTATAAGTGATTTTAATATTTCCTAATACATTATCATTCTTTTTAATAACCTCATTAACCTTTTTTTCTACATCTTCAGTGTTAAATGGAAATTCCATATTTATAAGTGCAAAAGATCTTTTCATTCTTTCAATATGATCTTTTAAAAACACAGCTTTTCCATTAATCACTCTAAGAACTTCATATATTATACTACCTTTTTCACTATCTTCATTAAATTCATTTACGTCTTCTATTTTTTCATTATTTAAATAAAACTTATTTATAGCTTCCATAAAAATTACACTTCCTTTGAAGATTTATATTACTTCCATTTTAATATTTCAATTTCATGATGCTTCTTATAGTTTATTAAATATGGATTTCCAACTAAATCTAATAATGGCTTATCTGAAAGAGAATCTGAAAACATATATGAGTTTTTAAAGTCTGCTTTAATATTTTTTTCTTTTAAAACTTCATTTAGTCTCTTAACCTTTTCTTCTCCTTTGCAGTTGTTTCCATCCATTTTTCTTACAAATTTTCCACCTTCAAAAGCAAATTTAGTACCTATTATTAAATCTACTTCCTTAATAGCATAAAATTCTTTAATATAAAATTCTGGCGATGCTGATATAAGAATTACCATGTACCCTTCATTTTTTAATTTCTTTATCATATCAACAGCATCTTTATAAAGTATACTACTTAATCTTTCATCATAAAATGATTTTGTAAGTTTTGCTAAGTCCTTTTCATCTATATTATCTATAAACTTTAAGAAACATTCCTTAACTCTTCTTTCATCATATACTTTTATACTATACATAAGCCCTGAATATAAAGCCCTTGGTAAAAATTTTATGTTTTTAATATCCTTAGAAACAAGATATTTAAAAAACTCCATTAGTGTTTCTTTTCTTGTTATTGTATAATCTATATCAAATATCGCTAACTTTTCCACGTTTATCCTCCATCATATATGAAGGGCTGAGCATTTAAACCTGCTACAGCCCCAATTATCTAATTCAACTTTTTTGACAATTATAAATTGTTACACTCATGCCATTTTTTAAAGCAGTGCTAACAACTAACCCACTCTTAGATAATGAATTTTAATCTTCCTTTGAAGTTAAAACTCCACCTAAAGCTAAGAATTCAGCTTATCTACAAATTTTTTAATTCTCATAAGACCTTCTTTGATTGCATCTAAAGAAGTTGCATAAGACACCCTTACATAGTGATCTAATCCAAAGGCCTTACCTGGAATAACTGCTACCTTTTCACATTCTAATAGCATAGCTGAAAAATCCATAGAATCATTTAATATTTGTCCATTAATTTCTTTTCCTAAACACTTTTCTATATTAATCATAATATAAAAGGCACCTTTAGGTTTAATTATACTTAAATTATTGATACCTTCAATTGTATCTACCATATAATTTCTTCTTTTTTCAAATTCGCCAATCATCTCATTTACTTTATCTTGCGGGCCATTCAAAGCCTCAACTGCTGCATACTGAGTTATTGAACAAACATTTGAAGTTACATGACTTTGAATACTTGTCATTAATTTTGCTATCTTTTCACTTGCACCACAATATCCTATTCTCCATCCTGTCATTGCATATGATTTAGATAAACCATTAATAACAATAGTTCTTTCATATGCATCTTGTGAAATACTTGCAATACTTATATGCTTTTCTCCATCATAAATAAGTTTTTCATACATTTCATCAGATACAATTATAAGGTCATGTTCTTTAGCAAAATTTGCAATCACTTTTAATTCATCTGCACTATATATAGTTCCAGTAGGATTATTAGGTGTGTTTAATACAATAGCCTTTGTTTTATCACTAACTACATTTTCTAAGTTTTCCTTAGTAAATTTATAATCTGATTTTTCATCACTTTTTACAAATACAGGCTTTCCATCTGCTAATTTAATAAGCTCTGGATAACTAACCCAATAAGGAGTTGGTACAATTACTTCATCACCAGGATTTAATATAGCTAAAAAAGTATTAGCTAGGCTTTGTTTTGCTCCTGTTGAAACAACTATTTGTGATGGTTTATAAAATAATCCATTATCCTCTTTGAATTTTTTACAAATTGCTTCTCTTAATGGTAATATCCCATTTACACTAGTATACTTAGTATTTCCATCATTCATTGCTTTGATAGCTGCGTCAATTATATTTTTAGGTGTATTAAAATCTGGCTCCCCAGCTCCAAAACTAATAACATCTACTCCATTTTCTTTCATCTCTTTAGCTTTCGCTGTAATTTCTAAAGTTACTGATGGTTCAATTCTTTGTGCTTTTTTTGATAATTCCATTTGTTTGCCCCCACTATCTCTTATTATTAAATTTAATAAATTTCTCTAAACACTCTTCATTTAATCCACAACTGCCAATAGATATACACTCATTACCTACAGGTCTTCCATGATAATCGCTTCCTCCAGTTACACATAGTTTATATTTTTTAGATAAGTTATAAAATTTATTAACATCTCCTTGTGTATGACTAGGATGATATACCTCAACACCTTTTAACCCAAAACATTTCAATTCTTTTAATATATTTTCAACTTCAAGTTTTCTATATATTTGTCCAGGATGTGCTAAAATAGGCACTCCACCAGAATTATTAATCACATCTATGCAATCTCTATAATTTAATCTAAATCCTTTTACATATCCAGGCTTTCCTTGTACTAAAAAACTTCTAAATGCACTTTTATAATTGTCAAAATACCCCTTCTTAACCATGGCATTTGCTATATGACTTCTGCCCACAGTTGAATCATTGTCTACTTCTAAATCTTTTAACTCTAAATTTATATTATATTTTCTTAAATTATATAATATACTTTCAACTCTTTTAATCCTTTGTATATTTAATTCATTAACAAGTGATTTTAAATCATTATTTTCAACATCTATAAAGTATCCAAGTATATGAAGCTCCATATTATTATACTCTGTACTAAGTTCAATTCCTGGAATTATTAATAAATCATCATAATTATTTTTTGTCACATATTGCGATGCTATAGAATCATGATCCGTTATTGAAATACATTTTATATTATTTTTTATTGCCGAATCAATTATCTCCTCTGGTCTTTTCGAACCATCAGAATAACTTGAATGAATATGTAAATCTGCATACTTCATTTTATTCACCTTTTCTCTGTAAGTGAAATTTTATTATATAACATAAAACCACTTTTACTTAGTTTAAGTTACTAAGCACATTGTTATTCCATTATAATCAAAATTCTAATTTTTAATTTAATCAATTAATTTCATAACCTATACTTATTCAATAAATAACCCAGGAAAACTTTTCAATCAACCATTTTCGACTCTTTACTAATTCATTTATAACTCCAAGTAATTTTTTCCATAATAAAAATATATCATCTCCTCATTAAATTGTAAATTGAAAACAATGAATTTAATTATCATTTAATTTATATAATAAAAAAAGATTATGCAATTAAAATTGCATAATCTTTACGAAATATTAGTCTTCAGCTAAAACATTAGTGTAATATTCTGTTACTTTATCAAATTCAGCTTCTTCTGGAACTATAAGTTCTCCTTCTTCAGTTGATCTGAATAAGTAAACTGATTCATCTTCTGGGTTTTGAGCTAATACATATTCATTTTCTTCAAATTCAAATGCATCAACTATTGGGCAAGATAAAACATTTCCGTTATCGTCTTCTAAATCAACAACGAAGTGTTCATGTTCGTGTTCTCCACACCCGCAGTTTTCTCCACATCCGTGGCTATCATGATCGTGGTCGTGTCCGCATCCGCAGCCTTCACCGCATTTATTTAATTCTTTTTCCATTTTACATTCCTCCTTAATAATAAGTTAAACAATTTCTAATTAAAATAAACCAGTAAAAAACTGTATTTTAAATTTTGCTTAACTTAAGTAGTCCTTCTAATTGTACTCTTATTTTTAGTAAAATAAAAGAAAAATCTTCATTTTAATAAAAATTTTATTAATAATTCATATTATTTATTTATATATTCATAATACTAGAATTTTTGTTTTAAAATTACAAAAAGGCAATACATAAATGTATCGCCTTTTAAATTTAAATTTTATTCTTGATTAGCAAGTCTTTTGTAGTTTTCTAATCTTTCCATAGCATCTGCTTGAGTCTTTTCGAATAGAGCTTCTGCAGCTTCTGGGAATGCTTTAGCTAATGAAGCATATCTTACTTCACCCATTAAGAATTCTTTGAAGTCTCCCTTAGGTTCTTTTGAATCTAAAGTAAATGGATTCTTAGTTCCTTTTAATGCTGGGTTATATCTGTATAATGCCCAGTATCCACAATCTACAGCTTTCTTAGCTTCAGCTTGTGAATTTGTCATTCCTGCTTTAATACCATGATTTATACATGGAGCATAAGCTATAATTAATGATGGTCCATCATAAGCTTCTGCTTCTGCTATAGCTTTAAGAACTTGATTCTTATCTGCCCCCATACATACTTGAGCAACATATACATAACCATAGCTCATAGCCATCATTCCTAAATCTTTCTTCTTAGTTCTCTTACCTGAAGCTGCAAATTTAGCAATTGCAGCTGTTGGTGTAGCTTTAGAAGATTGACCACCTGTATTTGAATAAACTTCAGTATCAAATACTAATACATTTACGTTATCTCCTGATGCAAGAACATGGTCAAGTCCACCGTATCCGATGTCATATGCCCAACCATCTCCACCAAAGATCCATTGAGATCTCTTAACGAAGAATTCTTTATCATTTAAAATAGTCTTAGCTATTTCAGAATCACAATTTTCAAGTGCAGTAACTAAAGCATTTGCTCTTTCTCTAGTTCCAGCGCTTTCATCTTTATTATCTAACCAATCTTTTAATACAGCCTTAGTTTCATCTGATAAATCACTTTCTAATGCAACTTTTACATTTTCAGCAACTCTATCTCTTATAGCTTGAACTCCTAAGAACATACCTAATCCATATTCAGCATTATCTTCAAATAATGAATTTGCCCAAGCTGGTCCATGTCCATTATGATTAACTGTATATGGAGTTGCAGGAGCTGATCCTCCCCAAATTGAAGAACATCCTGTAGCATTAGCTACCATCATTCTATCACCAAATAATTGAGTTACAAGCTTAGCATATGGAGTTTCTCCACATCCAGCACAAGCACCTGAGAACTCAAGTAATGGTTGTTCAAATTGGCTTCCCTTTAATGTATTCTTATTCATTGGGTTCTTCTTAGCTGATACCTCTGTTGTTGCATAATCCCAAGCTTCAATTTGATCATGTTGAGTATCTTGTGGTTTCATAACTAAAGCTTTATTCTTAGCTGGACATACTTCAGCACAGTTTCCACAACCAGTACAATCAAGAGGTGTAACACCTATTGAGAACTTATATGGTGTTTCTGTCCTTAATGCTTTAGCATCAGTAGTTTTCATTGCTGCTGGAGCTTTTTCAGCTTCTTCACTAGTTAATAAGAATGGTCTTATTGCAGCATGTGGACATACTACAGCACATTGATTACATTGAATACAATTTTCTGGAACCCATTCAGGAACATTAATTGCAATTCCTCTCTTTTCATATGCAGCTGTACCAGCCATAAATGTACCATCTTCCATACCATGTTTAACAAATGTAGAAACTGGTAATCCAAATCCTTCTTGTCTGTTCATAGGTTCAACTATTTCTTTAATAAATGAAGGAATTTCTTTTGTTGCAGCTACTTCTTCATCTACTGCATTAGCCCATGATGCTGGAACATCTATCTTAACAATAGCATCAACACCTGAATCTATTGCAGCATTGTTCATGTTAACAACTTTTTCACCTTTTTTACCATATGAAGTAACAACAGCTTGTTTTAAATACGCTACTGCTTCATCTACTGGAATAATGTTAGCTAACTTAAAGAATGCAGCTTGCATTATCATATTAATTCTTCCACCTAGTCCAATTTCTTGAGCTATCTTAACAGCATTTAATGTGTAGAATTCTATATTTTTTTCAGCTATAGTTCTCTTCATTTCAGCTGGTAATTTTTCATCTAATTCTTCAGGTGTCCAAATTGTATTTAATAAGAACTTACCATTATTCTTTAATCCATCTAATACGTTGTATTTATAAACGTAAGATTGATTGTGGCATGCTACGAAATCAGCTTTATCTATTAAATATGGTGATTTAATTGGTTTCTTACCAAATCTTAAGTGAGAAACTGTGATACCACCTGATTTCTTAGAGTCATATGAGAAATATCCTTGGGCATACATATCTGTATGATCGCCAATTATCTTTATAGCACTCTTGTTAGCACCAACAGTACCATCTGATCCTAATCCCCAGAACTTACATGCCTTAGTTCCTTCTGGAGTAGCATCAATATCTTCTACTGTTTCTAATGATGTATTAGTAACATCATCAACTATACTAATTGTAAATCCATTCTTAGGCTCGTCCTTAGAAAGATTTTCATAAACAGCTGCTATATCTGATGGATTTGGATCTTTAGAACCTAATCCATATCTACCACCAACTATTAAAGGAGCATTTTCTTTACCAGCAAATGCACTTACTACGTCTAAGTATAAAGGTTCACCAATTGATCCCGGTTCTTTAGTTCTATCTAATACTGCAATTTTCTTTACTGTATCTGGAATTGCAGCTAATAATTTTTCTATTGAGAATGGTCTATAAAGTCTAACCTTTACAACCCCAACTTTTTCTCCTCTTGCATTTAAGTAATCTACTGTTTCTTCAGCAACGTCTGTTCCTGAACCCATTGCAATAATTATTCTATCTGCATCTGGTGCTCCATAATAATCAAAACAATGATATTCTCTTCCTGTTAATTTAGTAATTTCAGCCATATAACTTTCAACTACTTCTGGGATATCATCGTAGAATCTATTTACAGCTTCTCTTGTTTGGAAATATATATCTGGATTTTGAGCTGTACCTCTAGTTACTGGATGATCCGGATTTAAAGCACTCGCTCTAAATTCTTTAACAGCATCCCAATCAACTAACTTAGCTAATTCATCATATTCTAAAACTTCTATTTTTTGAATTTCATGAGATGTTCTAAATCCATCAAAGAAGTTCATAAATGGAATTCTAGTCTTTATTGCAGCTAAGTGTGCAACAGCTGATAAATCCATAACCTCTTGAACTGAACCTTCAGCTAGCATAGCAAAACCAGTTTGTCTAGCTGCCATAACATCTTGATGATCTCCAAAAATATTTAATGAAGATGTAGCTAATGCTCTAGCTGATACATGTATAACCCCTGGAAGTCTTTCTCCAGCTATTTTGTACATATTAGGAATCATTAATAATAAACCTTGTGAAGCTGTATATGTAGTTGTATAAGCTCCAGCTTGTAATGATCCATGAACAGCACCTGCTGCTCCCCCTTCTGATTGCATTTCCATAACTTTTACTGGTTGTCCAAAAATATTTTTTCTACCTTGTGCAACCCATTCATCAACGTGTTCTGCCATTGGTGATGATGGAGTGATTGGATAAATAGCAGTTACTTCTGTAAACGCATATGACACGTGTGCAGCAGCAGTGTTACCATCCATAGTTTTCATTTTTCTCATCTCGTCTACCTCGCTTCCCATTTTCAAAAAAATTTAAGCATATAAATCATGATATCTTTTAAATATCATTGTTGCTTGCAATTATTAATACATTCTAAGCTTAATAGATAAAATCTAACCTCTGCTTTTTATCCTTCGTTTCAACTTTGTGAAATTTATCACAGGCTTAAACACTATTTGACAATAAAAATTTATTAAAACTATTGTTGACTTAATAATTTACCAAGTTCTTTAGCAATTTTTAAATCTTCTTTTTCAACGGAATCTTTAACAGTAAATTTTGACAAAATCTCAAATCCACAATCTTCCATCAAATTCCCCCATTTATCAATAAACTTAGCATCACGCCATCCACATGATCCGAATAATACTAAAGGTTTATTTTTAATATTTAATTCACTTAAGCTATTAATAAAAGGCTTCATATCTATTTCTTCTATTTCATCGTTTATCATTGCTGGACTTCCTAATGCAACAGCATCAGCTTCTAATATATCTTCAATAGTAGCATCTGCAACGTGTTTTGTTTCAACTTCAACTTCTTTAGAATTAACACCTTCACTTATAGCATTTGCTAAAATTTCTACATTTCCACCATTACTCCAATATATTATTGAAACTTTTTTCATTTTCAGCACCTCTTATACTTTTGTTTTATTTTTGTTAAATTTTCCATTACTTTCATTATATAACAGTATTTTTTTTTTTCAAGTTCTTTACTTTCATATTTTAAAAATATTTTCATTGAAAACGGTTAAACACACAAATTACTTTTTATTTATACTTTTCATAATAACATTTAAAATTGCATCAACACCATTTTTCATTTCACTATTTGTCATGTTTTTTATAAGCTCACTTTTTTTACTTCTTAATTCAAACAATCTTTCTAGCAAATTATGTTTTTCCATCATCTCATCTTCGTCTAACACTAATGAATATCCTTCTTTAGCAAATGAATTAGCATTTAATATTTGATCCCCTCTACTACTTTTTTTAGATAACGGAATTAATAAAGTAGGCTTTCTTAACGCTAGTAATTCAAATATTACATTTGCCCCTGCTCTTGATATTACAAAATCAGCATATTGAAGTAAATGTGGCAAATCTTCTTTTACATATTCAAATTGCTTATATCCATCTAATTCTTCTAATGACTTATCTAAATTTCCCTTTCCACAAATATGAATAATATTAAAGTCCTTTAATATTTCATGAATATGATATCTTACCTCATCATTTATACTTTTTGCTCCTAAACTTCCCCCAATAACTAAAATTACTTCTTTGTCATTATTAAAATTACAAATCTTCTTTCCAGTAATTCTACTACCTTTTAATATTTCTTCTCTTATTGGTGTTCCTGTTAATTCACCTTTTCCATCTTTAATATAATTTAAGCTTTCCCTAAATGTAACACATAGTTTATCACAAAATGGAGCTGATAACTTATTTGCAAGACCTGGTGTTAAATCTGATTCATGCGAAACTACTGGTATCTTTTTCATTGATGCAGCTATAACAACTGGAACAGCCACAAAACCACCTTTTGAAAAAATAACATCTGGTTTCTCTTTAGATAATATTTTATTTGCTTGCACTATTCCCTTCATCACTTTAAATGGATCAGTAAAGTTTTTCATATCAAAATATCTTCTTAATTTACCTGATGAAATTGCAAAATATGGTATCCCTGCATCACCAATAATTTCTTTTTCAATACCTTCATAACTCCCAATATATTTTATTTCAAATCCTTTTTCCTTTAACTTTGGAACCAAGGCTAAATTAGGAGTTACATGTCCTGCAGTACCCCCACCAGTCATTATGATTTTATACTTACTCATTAAAACACCTCATTAATTATTTGTACTATGAATCTTAATTGTTAAAACCTCATAAATTTATACAATTAATATTTTAAGAGAAATAAAATAAAAAAATAACTCATTTATTTTAATTTTTAACCAAATTATATGTCTTAATTCCTTATTTTTTTATTTATATTTAATTTTCTCACTCGCCAATATATATTCTACCACTAACCCAGTATTTTTCCACCTTTTCCTCCAATTAAATATTATACAAACTTTTTTATTGGATAAGCTATTAACATAAAGATATAAGGAGATGATTTAAATGGCACAATTAGTTCCAGAAGCTAAAGACAAATTAGCAAAATTCAAAAACCAAGTTTCAACTGAAATGGGAGTTCCTTTTACTGATTACAATGGTGACTTAACTTCAAAACAATGCGGTAGCGTTGGTGGAGAAATGGTTAAACGTATGGTTGAACAATACGAAAAAGGAATTTAATATTGTAAATATTTTAATAATAAATAAAGGTATCTTATTATATAGATACCTTTATTTATTATTTGGATTTTATAACTACTATACCCTTATATTTTGTATCAATAACTGGACACTTTTTCTACCATTATATTCGTTGATATCTGGAAAATATACTATATCTATTTTTACCATATTAGTCTGCCCATTAAGCATTTTATTATATTCATACTCGCCAAATTTATTTTTAATTATTTCTAAGGCCACTTCAATATCACCAAAATAAATTCCGTCTATATTTAAGTATCCATCAGTAAGATTTAATTTTAAAACATTATTATTCTTTCCTAAAATCCTAGCCGCTTTAACCATTAATCCTTTAACAGCAAAATTAGGCTTTGGATTTCCCTTTCCATATGGTTCTAATAATGCTATTTCATCTATTAACTTATAATTTATTTTATTAATCGGAAGCGGCATATCAATTGATACCTTTGGTATAATATCTTCATCACTTAATGTTGTTACCTCATTTAGCTTTTCTCTAAATTTATCTATATTTTCACTTGGAATAGACATTCCTGCAGCCATTGGATGACCACCAAACTTTCCAAGCAAATCTTTACACTTTAATAATTCCTCGAACATATTATATTCTTCAATTGACCTACCAGATCCTTTAGCACCTTCATGAGCCTTTGTTAATATAATTGTTGGCAAGTTATATTTTTCTCTAATTCTACCTGCAATTATACCTGCAATACTTTCATGAACATCTTCTAAATAAACAACAAGCACCTTATCTTTGGCCATATTATTTTCTTCAATTATCTTTATGGCTTCCTCTAATCCTGTCTGAGTAAGTTCTTGCCTATCCTTATTCAACTCATTTAATTTTTTAGCTAATTCTTCAGCTTCATTTTTATCTTTTGTAATTAATAACTTCAATGCCCATTCAGCCTGTTCAAGCCTCCCTGATGCATTTATACTAGGTCCTATAACGAATCCTAATGAGTAAACCGTTATTTCCTTTCCTTCTAATCCAGTTTCTTTAAATAAAGCTCTAAGTCCTATATTACTCGTATTATTAATTCTTTTAAGTCCCTCTTTAACTAATATTCTATTTTCAGAAACTAAATCAACAACATCACAAACCGTTGCTATGGCTACATATTGAATTAAATCATATAACTCTTCATTAGGAATATTAAATTCTTTATAAAGACATTGTACAAATTTATATGCTACTCCAGCACCACAAATTTTATCAAATTCATAATTACAATTTTCTTGTTTAGGATTTAATACATAATCAGCTTCTGGAACTACATACTTTCTTACATTATCTTCTTCAATAAATGGTACATCATGGTGATCTGTAATAATTACTTTAATTCCCAATTCTTTAGCTAACTTTACTTGTTCTATTGCTGCAATTCCATTATCACAAGTAATTATAATATCAATATTATCCTCACTAGCCTTTTTAATTATACTTTCATTAATTCCATATCCTTCTTTTATCCTATCAGGAATATGAAAACTTACATTTCCACCACATTTACTTATAGCTATATAAAGGACATATGTACTTATTACGCCATCTACATCGTAATCTCCAACTATAAGTATTTTTTCACCTTTAATAATACTATTCCTCATTAATTCAACTGCTCCGCTCATTCCAAGCATATCTGTTGGATTATGAAGTTCACCTATAGATGAGCTTAGGTATTCTTTTGCTATATCTAAATTATATATTCCCCTATTAACCATAAGCTTTGCAACTGTATCACTAATACCTAATTGTTGTGCAAATTTTACAGTATCAAACTTTACGTTTCTAACCATCCATTTTTCCAAAAAAACACCCCCGTTACTTTAGTTGATAGTTAATAGTTAGTAGTTAAAAATAAAGTCAGCTTAAGCTGACTTTATTTCCATAATTCTTAACTATTAACTCAAAACTATTAACTATTAAAAAGCATTGCTTTTTTAATTTGTTCAACCTTTTCTGGTAATATATGATTTAATATTTCAAATGCAAATGGTATAGCAGCTGCTGGTCCTCTTCCTGTAATTATGTTTTCATCTACAACCACAAGTTCATCTTTATAGTTGCATCCTACTAACTGATCTTCGAATCCAGGATAGCATGTAGCATTTTTTCCATTCACAATTCCTAATTTTCCAAATGTAATTGGCCCTGCACAAATTGCTGCAACTATTTTACCTTCATCATAAAATTTCTTTACAATTTCATTCACTTTTTCATTATCTCTTAAGTTAACAGCCCCTGGCATACCACCTGGCAATATCACTACATCATAATTATAAATTTCATCATTTAAAACTTCATCAGCTCTTATTGTAATTGAATGAGATGTTGTTACTTCTACTTCATTAATTCCAAAGGTAGTACAAGTAACACCTGCCCTTCTTAAAATATCTACACTTGTTAATGCTTCAATAGTTTCAAAGCCTTCTGCTAATAAAACTGCAACTTTTTTCATTTTAAAACACCCCTTTATATTAATTTATAGTTATAAGTTTATAGTTAGGAGTTATAAATGAAATCTCCTAAGGAACTTCTTTTTTAACATTCATTATATTAGGCATACCTATTTGTTATATAATATCTAAAAACTTCTTACTATTGTAACAAGTATCCATCATATATAACTTTTAACTCCTAACTCAAAACTATTAACTAAATTGCACTTCTATTATTTCATCATCTAAGCTAATGACCATAACATTAGTACCTCTTCCTGCCCTATTTTGAATTCTTATTTCTTCAGTTGAAATAGTCTTTTTCTCTTTGCTACTTGTAATTAAAACAACTTCAAAACTTCTGCTAGTATCTACAGCTATTTCATCGCTATTATTAGATGTTATATCAATTATTTTACCATAAATTACTTCATCATCTTCTTTTAAACTTATTCCAGTAACCCCTGCTGCTATTCTTCCCATTGGATTAACATTATCACTTAGGAATCTAATTGCCATACCTTTTTTGCTTATTATTAATACTTCTCTTTCAGAATAATCTTCAATACATACAGAAATTACTTCATCATTTTCATATTTAAATTTATAGGCCTGCCATATTGAATAATTTCCATCATATTCTTTTAACGAAGTCTTCTTTATCATTCCCTTTTTAGTAAAGAAATAAAGCATATTTCTTTCATCAAAATTCTTTATTGAATGCACATCGATTATTTTTTCATTTTTAGAATATCCATCAATAATATTTTCTAATGAAATTTCTTCTTTAACAACATTTGAAATTAGGAATGATGGTATCTTATAAACATTCCCCTTATTAGTAAATAATAATAAAGTACTTATAGAATCAGTATTTACCTTTAATCTATCACTAGCTTTTGCTCTTGCAAAACCTTTTAAACTTCCTTTAGCCGTTACCCCAACACTAAATGTCATAAACTCAAATTCATTTAGATATTCAACTTTAATTATTTCATCACTTTCTATTAGATTGAATAATTGTGTACCTAAAATATTTCTAGGTGTATCTTCTATCTTAGGAAGTTCTAAGCTAAATTTTAATCCTAATTTAGTTTCTACTTTTAAGAATTCTTTTTCTTCATTATTATCTAAAATCTCTATATCTAATACAAATTCATTTTCTTTTAATTTAATAGCTTGAATTTTACTGTAATTAGTTTGGAATTTATCTAAAGTACTCTTTTTGATTATACCTCTATTAGTTATAAACTGAACACTCTTATTAGAATCTAAAACTCCTACTGATATAGCTTCAACTATTTTTTCATCATCACAATTTAAAGTTTTAATTATAGAATCTATTCTTTCTCCTTTTTCTTTCCACTTACCTTCAGGAATATTTATACCTTTAACTTGATACATATTTCCCTTATCAGTAAATAATAGAATATTTTCAGTAGTATTAGACTTAAATAAGAATTTAAGTTCATCTCCCTCTCTATATTCAATATCTTCTGCCTTTGCATTAGATCTTTGATAAGTCCTAACTGGAATTCTCTTAATAAATCCATCTTTTGATAAAGTAACCATAACATCTTCAACTACAATAAGCTCTTGTAAATCAATTTTAGCTTCACTATCATCTTCAACTATCATAGTTCTTCTAGGATTTCTATATTTATCAGTTATTTCTTTTAATTCAGTTTTTACAACATTTAAAAGAGTCTTTTCATCAGATAATATTTTTCTTAACCTCTTTATAGTTTTTTCAAGTTCTGCATATTCCTTTTGGAACACTTTTATTTCAAGACCTGTTAATCTATAAAGCATAAGTTCTAAAATAGCTTCTGCTTGCATTTCTGTAAATCCAAACTTTTCAACTAGGTTAATTCCTGCATCCTTTTTAGATTTTGATTCTCTAATAGTCTTAATTATTTCATCTAAAACATCAATTGCTTTAATGAACCCTTCAACTATATGGAATCTTTTTTCTGCCATTGCAAGCTCTTTTATACTTCTTCTTGTAACTATATCCTTTTGATGATTAACATAATGAGTTATTATTGTCTTTAATCCCATAGTTTGTGGCTTTCCATTTGCTAAAGCCACCATATTAAAGCTTACATTGCACTGTAAATCAGTCTTTTTAAATAAATATTTTAATATCTTATCTGCTGTATCATAATCTGCTGCCTTTTTCAACTCAACAACAGCTCTAATACCAGTTCTATCTGATTCATCCCTAATATCTGTAATTGCTTCTAAAGCCTTTTGGTGTCTTTTATCTCCAGTCATTTCAGATATCGTTTGAAGAATCTTTGATTTATTTCTTCTATAAGGGAATTCTGTTATTACAATTCCATAACGTCCATTTTCAAGCTTTTCAATTTCTGTCTTTGCTCTTAATGTAACCTTACCTTCTCCTGTTTCATATGCAGATAATAATGAATTTTTACCTATCAGCACACCACCTGTTGGTAAATCTGGTGCCTTTATATACTCCATAAGCTCTTTTGTAGTTATTTCTGGATTATCTATATACGCTAAAACCCCATCAGTAACTTCACCTAAATTATGTGGTGGAATATTAGTAGCTAATCCAACCGCTATTCCAAAAGTACCATTAACTAAAAGATTAGGATATCTCGCTGGTAAAACCTTTGGTTCCATTTCACTATCTGAATAGTTTGGAACCATATCTACTGTTTCTTTTTCAATATCTTTTAGCATTTCCATAGCTATTGGTGAAAGCCTTGCTTCTGTATAACGCATAGCCGCAGCTCCATCACCATCCATAGAACCAAAGTTTCCATGTCCATCAAATAATGGCTCTCTAGTAGAGAAGTCTTGAGCCATAAGTACCATTGCATCATAAACAGATGAATCCCCATGAGGATGGAATTTACCTAATACATCCCCAACTATTCTAGCCGACTTATAGTATGGTCTATCTGGAAAAGCTTTTAATAAATATGATCCATAAAGAATTCTTCTATGAACAGGCTTCAACCCATCCCTTACATCTGGAAGTGCTCTATCTTTTGCTACTTCAACAGCATATGGAAGATAATTGTCTGGCATTGCCTCTTCAATTGGTATTCGTAAAATATTATTATCTTTTGGTATATTATGTACCTTCTTAGCCATAATTTATCTCCTTCCTTGCTTTAAAACTCTGCATACTTATACATATAATTCTTTCTTGGTTCAACTACATCTCCCATAAGAAGTGATACCATTTTCTCTGCCTTTGCAGCATCTTCAATAGTAACTTGGAAAAGTGTTCGTGTCTCTGGATTTAAAGTTGTATCCCAAAGCTGATCTGGATTCATTTCTCCTAATCCCTTATATCTTTGTATTAAAGCACCTTTTCCTATTTCCTTCTTAACTTTTTCTAGTTCTTCATCACTATATGCATATTTAGATATTTCTTTTCCTTTAGTAGTTTTATAAACTTTATATAAAGGAGGTTGTGCCAAATAAAGATGACCATTTGCTATTAAAGGTCTCATATATCTATAAATATAAGTCATCCATAAAGTTCTAATATGGAATCCATCTACATCAGCATCACTCATAATAATTATTTTATCGTATTTTAAATCTTCTTCTTTATAATTATCTAAAGTCCCTGTTCCAATAGCTGTATTAAATATTTTAAGCTCTTCAGATGCTAGTACATTTTCAAGCTTTTGCTTTTCAGTATTCATTATCTTACCTTTAGAAGGCATAATAGTTTGGAATCTTCTATCTCTAGCTTGCTTTGCCGATCCTCCCGCAGAATCTCCCTCAACTACGATAAATTCATTAACAGTATTATCTTTTAAAGTACATACTGCAACTTTTCCTGCTAATGGTGCAGTACCTTTACCTATTTTTTTCTTTTCAGCTTCATTAATCTTCTTAATTTTTTCTCTTCTTTGCGCAGCTGCAAGTGCATTATTTATAAGACTTGAAGCAACCTCTTTATTATCTTCTATCCATTCACAAAGCTTAGTATAAGCTAAATCATTCATCATAGTATAAGCTTCAGAACTTCCAAGTTTAGTTTTAGTTTGGCCTTCAAAAACAGCATTAGTTATTTTTATTCTAACAATTGCTGTCATACCTTCTCTTAAATCATCACCTTCAAAATCTTTATCTTTTTCCTTAACAAGCCCTAACTTTTTAGCCCATTCTTTAAACGCTCTAGTCATACCTGTCTTAAAGCCTGATTCATGAGTTCCAGCTTCTGTCGTTGGAATATTATTAACATAACTTGCAATATATTCAGTTGTAGAGTCTGTAAACTGCATACAAACTTCACCATACATTGAAATATTATTTATTGCTCTTTCTCCTTCAAATAAAATAGGAGTTGCATGAATCGGAGTCTTACTTTCATTTAAATAATCGATAAAATCAAGCAATCCTCTTTCTGAATAATATTCCTTTCTGACTTCTTCATCTTTTCTATTATCAATAAGCTCTAATCTTATTCCTTTATTTTGGAATGCTAATTCTTGTAATCTTTCATCAATGATATCGAATTTAAAATCTGTTGTTGAAAATATTTCATTATCAGGTTTAAATGTTACTCTTGTACCTGTATCATTAGCCTTTCCTACAACTTCTAATGCTGTAACAGCTGTCCCTGGCATATCTTTTTTTAATTCTTTATCATAAGCATATTCAAATCGCTGCTTATAAATTTTCCCATTTTGATGAACTTCAACTTCTAACCATTTAGATAATGCATTTACAACTGCAGCACCTACACCATGTAATCCACCAGAAGTTTTATAATTTTTATTATCAAACTTACCACCAGTATGTAATTCAGTAAATACCATTTCAACCCCTGATTTCTTTTTAACAGGGTGAATTCCTGTAGGTATTCCTCTACCGTTATCTATAACAGTTACACTTTTATCTTTATTTATAATTATAGTTGCTTTATCGCCAAATCCATTAGATATTTCATCTATGGAGTTATCTAAAATCTCCCATATACAATGATGTAATCCCTTTGTTCCAGTTGACCCTATATACATTCCTGGTCTTACTCTTACAGGCTCCAGTTTTTCTAAAGATGTCAAATCCATTACATCATATTTACTATTAACTTCATTATTCATATAAACCTCCAAAATTATAACCTATTCACATTTAAGTAATAATTTAGATATAATTATATAGCTTCCTAATATCAAAATCAAACTAATGTTCTTTATTAACCCTATAATTTTATCATATTTTTTTATTTAAAAGAAATTTTTTATTTATTTAATTTTAAATCCTTTATATTTCACGGTATTTAATTATAATCTATTATATAGTAATTAGCCATTACAAAAATTTAATTTAGTTTAATTCATTTGCTTAACTTATTTATATATTATCCTTATTATTTAAAAATACAAAGTATTTTACTTACACTAATGCATTATATTTCAAAAAATCTATAAGTACAAACTTTATAGTAAATAATTTAAAATTAAAATCAAACTTTCCCATCAAATCTTTTTTCTTTTATTATAAATATTTCAAAAATTTTATTTTCATTTTTTTAACATGTCTTTACTTTTTTCCTATCTCATTCAATTTAATATACTTTTTATTTACGCAAAAAAATCAAACTTTCTTATAGTTTTCACTAAATGAAAGTTTGATTTTTAAAAATATATTATAAACTCAAATTATTATACAATTCCTTGTGCCATCATAGCATCAGCAACTTTCTTAAATCCTGCTATATTAGCTCCCATTAAGATATTGCCTTCATGCCCATACTCTTTAGCTGCAGCTGCAGAATTATTATAAATATTAATCATAATACTCTTAAGCTTAGCATCTACTTCTTCAAATGTCCAAGCCATTCTCATACTATTTTGAGACATTTCTAAAGCCGAGCAAGCAACTCCACCTGCATTAGCAGCTTTTGCTGGCCCAAATAATACTCCATTACTTTGTAATACTTCAATAGCATCTAATGTTGATGGCATATTTGCACCTTCAGCAACAACTTTAGTTCCATTTTCAACTAATATTTTAGCTGATTCTGCATCTATTTCTCCTTGTGTTGCACAAGGAAGAGCCACGTCACATTTAATAGTCCAGATTCCTCTGCATCCTTCAGTATATTTTGCTGTAGGAACATAATCTAAGTACTCTTTTATTCTTCCTCTTTTAACTTCCTTAATTTCTTTCACAGCATCAAGGTTAATTCCATTTTCATCATAAATATATCCATTTGAATCACTTAACGCAACAACTTTTGCCCCTAATTCTGTTGCTTTTTGAGTTGCATATATAGCAACATTTCCTGATCCTGAAATTACAACTGTTTTCCCTTCTAAAGAAAGTCCATTATCCTTCATCATTTCATCTGTGAAGTAAACTAAACCATATCCAGTTGCTTCAGTTCTTGTTAAGCTTCCACCATAAGATAATCCTTTTCCTGTTAAAACACCTTGATCATTTGCATTTCTTATTTTCTTATAATATCCATACATATAACCAATTTCTCTACCACCAACACCAATATCTCCTGCTGGTACATCGGTATCTAAACCAATATGCTTACATAATTCAGCCATAAAGCTTTGACAGAATCTCATTACTTCTCTATCTGACTTTCCTTTAGGATCAAAGTCAGATCCACCTTTTCCTCCACCTATAGGTAAACCAGTTAATGAATTCTTAAATATTTGTTCAAATCCTAAAAATTTAATTATACTTGCATTAACGCTTTTATGGAATCTTAATCCACCTTTATAAGGCCCTATTGCACTATTAAATTGAATTCTATAACCTCTATTTACTTGTACATTTCCGGCATCGTCAACCCAAGGTACTCTAAACATTATTTGTCTTTCAGGTTCTACAATTCTTTCTAGTAAACCCTCTCTGATATATTCTGGATGTTTATCAAATACTGGTACTAAAGAAAGCGCAACCTCTTTTACTGCATCCAAAAATTCCTTTTCATTACTATTTCTCTTTTCTACTTGTTCTAATACACTTAAAACATATTCTTTTCCTGTCATAAGTTTACCCCCTTAAAATTTTATTACCAATTATAATATTACACTATTTTACTTATCTTTCCCATATAAATATAATTATTTATCTTCTTTTTTAACTTTTCCACTATCCTAATCTTATTTTTATTAAAATATCAATTTCAAATAAGTTACAATCTAAATAAAACTCAAATAAACTTTTTAAATATTTTATAAAAAAATATATAAAAATAAATATTCCTCTGTCTAGTCAACAGAGGAATATTAAATTTATATACGCTAATTATCATTTTCTATTAAATTATTATTAGCTATAAGTTCATTTATTAACAAAAATATATTTTTAGTAGAATCATTTTTATCAAAAGACTTACAAGCTTCTTTCATATTTTCTAATTTGCCTTCATCTTTTAACAATTCTACTATAGAATTTCTACAGCTATCTCCGTCCTTAATTCTTACCGCCATATTATGCTTTAATAAGAACTCTGCATTTTCCTCTTCTTGACCTGGTATAGCATCAAACACAGCCATTGGTATGTTACATGCTAAAGCTTCTGTAACAGTTAATCCCCCTGGTTTAGTAATGATTATATCAGAGGCCTGCATATACTTATTGATTTCATCAGTAAAATATATTAATTTAGTCTTTTTAGGACTATCATCTATTACCTTTTCAAAATGGTTATATAGCTTCTGATTTCTTCCTGTAACTAAAATAATTTGAAAATCTAAATCAATATCTATTATATTTTCATATACATCAAATACATTAGTTACACCAAAGCTCCCTGCCATCATCAAAATAGTTTGCAATGATTTATCAAATCCTAATTCTTCTAGTACTAATTGCTTTTCCTTTTCTTCAAAGAATACCTCATCTATAGGTATTCCATATGGATAAATAGTATTAACATCTACACCTTCATTAATCATTTTTCCTACCATATCATCATTAGCAACAATATAAGCATCAACTTTCTTGTTTATCCATGCCTTATGAGGTGCATAATCTGTCATTATACAAATTAATGGTATATTTATTTCTCCTTTTGATTTTAATCTTGAAACCATTTCTGTTGGAAATGGATGTGTAGTAATTATTACATCCGGTCTAAAATCATCTATTAATGGTAAAAGCTTATTAGCAAATATGTTATTTAATCTTGTAACAAAGTTTGCTAGCCTATGCTCCTTATTTGTTAAATCATATAGCTTTCCATATAATTTAGGAGTTTTGGTTGCTAAATATACATATCCTGATGTTATTGTTTTATTTAATATCGGACTAATATATAATAAACTATCTACAATTTTCACATTAATATCTTTATTTTGTTGGGTCATATAACCCTCTATTGCTTTAGATGCCCTCATATGTCCGCCTCCAGTAGATGCAGACAAAATAAGAATATTCATTTAAAGTCCCCCTAACAATTAAATTTACTTAATTAGTCAATTAACCATTATATCATAAAATTAAATATTAAAATACTATCCTACCCATAAACCCTACTACGCTTATACCACATGTAAATCCTAGCATCATTCCAAATATAACATCAGTAGGATAGTGAACCTTTAAATAAACTCTCGAAAATGCAATTAAAGTTGCAATTGGACTTACTATTAATCCTAACTTACTATTCATTTGAATAAATACGGCTAATGCAGCAAATGAAGAGGCTGTATGTCCTGATGGAAATGAATATGTTATTGGTTTATTAATTAATAAATCTTCTTCATTTTCTTCAAAGGGTCTTTTTCTTTTCACTATATGTTTAATTACCCCTTCTCCAATTATTGTTGTTAATGCTAATGCTAAAATTACTCCAATACCAACAACCCTATACTCAACCTTTAAAATTAATAATGTTGATATTATAAACCATATAATTCCTAAATTACCCATCATCGTTATAATAGGCATAACTTTGTCAAGTGTCTTTGTTTTACACTTTTCACTTATGTACTCCAATGCTCTTTTATCTATTTTTTCTAAAATATTCAACCATTTCATCCCCCATAGTATTTTTGCCCTTATTAATATTCTTTCCATAACTATATTATATAATATATATTTTATAAAGAGTTAATTTTTTGTTAACAATTACTTATAAATTTCCTTAAGTTTTTCTTAATAACGAAGCAAAAAAGTAAAAATAATGAAATTAACCCATTATTTTTACTTTTCATTTATTGCTTCATCTCTTCAATTATTTTTTCTATATATTTAATTTTTCTACCTTTAATATATAAATAAATTGGTATACTTGAAATAATCCCCATTATAGAACCACAAATAATATCCCACATAGTATCATGCAAACTATTATTTTGTGATAAAAAACCAAATAATTGATCCGTTGAAAATTCCCATATTTCCCAAACAGCCGCTCCTGCTATAGAAAATATAATAGAAAATAACACCGGTGCATATCTTTTACATGTGCTCATTCCTTTTCCATCAGTTATATGTAAAAACAATATAAACCCTATCATTCCTACAATAATTCCCGATAATAAATGTAATATTTTATCATACATCGGAATTATTTCATAAAAATTAAAAACATTTCCTAAATACATTGATCCAACTATAAAAGAAAATATTAAATAAAAACTTATTCTCGATTTTCTTAAAAATGTTTTTTTATAAACAAAATACATAAGCCATAATGCTACTGCCATTAACCCTATTCTAAATAACTTACTTCCATCATAAAATATGAAATTGCATACTGCTGTAATTATTAATATTACCATTGTGATTATATTTATTATAAGAGCCTTATCTTTGACAAATCTCATTAGAAAACTCCTTTGAAAATTAGTATATTTTCTTATTTTTTAATATGAGCGCTGAAATCATTCCAAATATTAATCCACCTATATGAGCTGAATTATCTATATTACTTATTGTTACACCTATTATAATATTTATAACTATAACCTTAAATAAATTTATTATATACTCTTTTCCTATTCTGTCTCTATTTTCAATTCCAAACATAAGCATGGCTCCAAATAAGCCAAATATTGCTCCAGATGCTCCTACACTTATAGAGTCTGAATTAAATATATAGCTAAACAAGCTAGCTCCTATAGCTGAAATTAAATATATTCCGATATATTTAACCTTACCATAAGCATACTCTACCTCTGAACCAATTATTTTTAATGCATACATATTAAATGCTATGTGAGCTAATCCTCCATGTAAAAAGGCACATGTTATTAACCTCCACGGTTGTCCATTATTTATTAATTCATTTACCTTTGCACCAAATACTAAAAGAGTATATGAATCTATATCATATATATTTCTAGATATAATTGCTGTTAATAAATATATTAAAACATTTATAGCAATTAATATATATGTGATTAGATTATCCTTATATTTTAACTTTTTCTTTATTTCTTTTTGTTTACTATTATTAAGAATAGAAACAAGTGGTTTACAGCTATTATCGCTGTAAACTACTTGTTGTTCTTTTTCTGAATAAATTATTTTATTATATCCCTGATGAATAAATGATTCATATTCTCCTATTGCACAAATTACTACATTAAGTACTATCCTTAAAGAATAATGCTTTTCTAGAAAGGCCCTTGCTTCGTAATATTCAAAATTACTTTCATTATCCTTACATACTATAACTGCATAAATAAAATCTTTATTTTCCATTATAGCAATCCATTTATTATTTTTTAAATATTCACTATAATAATCCTTAATGTAAAATCCAGCCTGTTTGGTTAAATCCTCAAATAATGTTTTTTCTAATTTATTCATACTTATATTTCTTTCTCTAACATATCTAACAATTCATTAAATCTGTCAATTGTTGCTTCTAAAGGCTTAGATGTAGTCATATCTACCCCTGCCTTCTTTAAAATTTCTATTGGATAATCACTTCCACCACTCTTTAGGAATCCAACATATTTCTCAACTGCATTAGGTTCATTATTTAATATACTCTTAGCAAATGCTGAAGCTGCTGCATAACCAGTTGCATATTGATATACGTAAAAATCACTATAAAAATGTGGTATTCTTGCCCATTCAATATCGATATCATTATCAACTACCATATCTGGGCCAAAATATTTAACATTTAGTTCATGCCACTTTGCATTGTAATCTTCTGCAGTTAGTGGAATACCTTTTTCAAAACTTTCATGTGTATATAATTCAAATTCTGCAAACATTAATTGTCTAAATACTGTAGTTCTTATTTGCTCTAATTCTTGATTTATTAAATAAAGCTTTTTCTTTTTATCAGTTTCTTTATTTATTAAATGGTGGATCAATAATGCTTCGTTTGTTGTTGATGCAACTTCAGCACAGAATAAAGTATATCCAGCATAATAATAACTTTGTTCTTTTCTTGAATAATAAGAATGTATTGAATGACCCATTTCATGTACTAATGTTGATACATCATTAAGTTCATAGTTATAATTTAATAAAACATATGGCTTAGTATCATATCCGCCCCATGAATAAGCTCCTCCACGTTTTCCTTTATTAATATACTTATCTATCCATCCATCATTTATTCCACCTTGGAATATGTCTAAATATTCTTTACCTAAAGGTTGTAACCCTTCTACTGCCATTTCAACGGCTTTATCAAACTCCACTCTTTCTTTAGGCACTTCAATAACTGGAACATATAAGTCATACATATGCATTTCATCAACACCTAATAGTCTTTTCTTTAATGCTACATATCTATGAAGTGATGATAAATTTTTATCTATAGTTGCAATTGCATTAGTATAAACTTCTAATGGAATATCATTAGGCTTTAATGATGCTTCTAATGCACTATTATAATGTCTTACTTTTGCCCCAAAGTTAAATACCTTAATAGAACTAGATAATGTTGTTGCCAATGTATTTTCAAAGTTTTTATATTCACCAAATAGTTTTTCAAATGCTACTTTTCTAACTTCTCTATCTTTTGATTTTATAAATGAAGAATAATTCCCTTCTGTTAATTCAACTACTTCTCCATCTTCATCTTTGATATTTCCAAACTTCATATCTGCATTAGTCATTATATTGTGTATTGCTGACGGTGCATCTAAACAATCTGAAGCAGCAGCCAATAATTCTTCTTCTTGCTTATTCAATACATGTGGTTTTTCTTTTAATATATTTTCCAATAAGAATTTATAAGGTTCTAATTCCTTATATTCATTCATTAACTTTTCAATTGTTCCATCTGGAAGTGATAAAATTTCTGGTACAACATAAGCTGTGTATGTTGCATATTCAGCCATATATGCATCTATTTTATTCATCATTGCTTGATAAGTTGTATTACTAGTATCCTCATCACTTCTTAAATGAGCATATATATATACTTTTTCTGCTTTTCTTGAAATTTTTTCGTTTACTTCAAAATATTCAATTAAAGTTTTGCCATCTCCTAATTTGCCTTCAAATTCTTTTAGTTTGGGAGCTTCTTCTTGTAATTCCTTATACTCCTTTTCCCAAGCCTCATCACTAGAATAAATTTCATTTACAGTCCACTTATCCTTTTCTTGTATTTCCTCTCTTTTCTTCACAACCTTACTTTCCATATCAATTCCTAGCCTATCTTTATAGGCTCCTCCCTTCTAATTATACTCTTCTTCTTTGCCTTCAATGTCACTAAAAGCTTTTTCCATTGCTTCTTCGATTAAATCAATACATAATGCTAATTTTTCACTTATGTACTCACGATTATCCTCATATTTAAATTTTACTAAATATGTAGGATTATATTCATCTTCAACCTCTTCAATTTCAAATCCTTCTTCTTCAAATAAGTTCATATTAAATACATCATATATTGCAGAGTATTCCCATTCTTCAACATCTTTATTTGTATCAAATTTTATATAAACTTTATCATCTAAAACGTAAAAGCTTTTTATATACTCTGCACCTTCAGATACATTGTAACTTCCAATTTCCTTAACTACAAAACCTGTTTCTTTATCTTTTTCCATTAATATTAAGCTTGAATAATCCATAATAATATTCTCCTTTTACTTATCTTTATCTTTTTTAATTTGTATTTTAATTTATTGTATCTTCATTATAAGTTTAGTGTATTAAATATACAATATTTTCTTTACTTATTTACATATTATGGTAATATATAAATATATAGTTTCTTTAATGGAGGTAGCTTTATGGATACTGTAAATACATTAAAAAATAAAAATGTAATTAAATTACGTAGTAAAAAATTACGCAGTAAAAAACTACGTATTCAAAAAACTAAAAAGTTTGCAACACTCTGTATTATATTGCTATCACTACTTATTATAGGAACCTCCATAAAAAATATGTATGTATATTTCAGATGTTCTGATTTTATTTATTCTCTAGATTATTATTTTACACATTGGAAAGATAAAGATCTTAGACTTATTGAAGTTGATTCTTTTTCTGTATTATCTAAAACTAATAATACTGTTGAAATAGAAGCTTATGGATTTGCTTATAAAAAACCTTACAAAGAGACTTATTTAATTGGAACTTTTATCGAAGATGATAAAGGGCGTTGGCATATGGAATCAGTCAAACTTAAAAATGAAGAATCTAAAATAGAAAATGAAGAAGATGTTATTACTAATTAATATAAAAAATGCACACCTATAAAATGGTGTGCATTTTTTATTAAGATTCTAATAAATTATCAAACTCTCTACTTACATTCCAAGTATGATAGTTATTTCCTTCTTTAGTGTGATTTTCTATAAAATCTTCTAAATTAACTTCAACCTCAGTAAATTCATCCAATTCAATCTTAACAGTATCATCTTCAGTAAATTCGATACTAGTAATTTCTCCTTGTTCTATTTCTTCACTACCATAGTGAAATATTACTCCTAATTCTACTAATGTATCATAGCTTTCCATTAATTTTTCAACTTTATCTTTTGTCATGTTCTTCTCCTTATACTATTACTTTCAAGAATATTATATTAAAAATTGTACCTTTTTCAAGCTCACTTTTTACATTTATACTTCCACCATGAGCTTCCATTATCTTTTTACTTAGTGATAATCCAATTCCTATACTCTTAGGATTTATAGAATTTTTTCCTTTATAAAACCTCTTGAATATATTTTTAAGTTCACATTCATCTATACCTTCACCATTATCGCCTATTGTAATACTAATAGACATAGGTGTTTCTTCAAGAATAATTTTAATTTCCCCATCAATACTAGTATGCTCTATAGCATTTTTTATTATATTACTTAAGCCTTCAGCAATCCACTTTTTATCATGAAAATAATATCCTTCACTATTAAGCGCTAACTCTATACTTTGATTTTTATCATTAGCACTTACTTTTAACGGTGCTACAGCATACTTTATACTTTCACTAAGTGGTATCATTTCTTTATTATAACTTACTGCATTACTTTCTATTCTTACATAGTGAAGTAGATTTATTTTTCTACTTCACTTTTTACTATTTATACTTAATAGCTTTATAAATATAAAATCCAATGCTACCAAATAAGATAAATAAAGATATAGGCAAAAATATTATTGATAAATTTTTACCACTACTCATTGCTGTTGATATACTCATTTGAATATAAAAGAAAATTGCTATTGTTTCTACATTTAGTACCCTAATAAAAGTACTTGCCATTAAATATTGCTTTTCTTTATTTCTTGGATTTATTTCAACCGGATAATTATATACCTGTGGAAACTTAGATAAAATTGCTATTCCTATATAACTCATTAATGCTATAGGCAACAAAATAAATATTGTATTTTTAGAACCATAAGCATCAACTTCCCCCTTAAAATTGTAATGAGTTGGTATTATATCTGGTGCCTTTCCCCAGTATATAAAAGTCATAATTACTAATGCTACAGCTAAAATTAATCCTATAATATCAAGACATTTATTAATCTTCTTATATTTATCCTTTATATCATATTTTCTCATTATTAATCTACTCTCTCCTCCAATACCCATTCTTTATCTTGTATTTGCATTATAATAACCAATTACCATTTCACATAATATATATTAGTAATATATCGTTAATTCATCAAATTAAAAATCAGCTTTTAATATCTTATCTCCTAATTATTTTAATAATATATTTAATTATTTATTACTACTTAAATGGTACAATATAACACTAGCATTCCTCAACCCTTTCCATATTACAAATCCCCTAAATATTTCAAATTATTTACTATTTAAATTTAATGATATAAAATATCTTTATGGTTATTTTTGGAATTTTATTAAAGGAGGTTATATCTTTGATAGGAGTTATTGATGTAGGTGGTGGACTTAGAGGAATATATGGCGCAGGAGTTTTTGATTTTTGCCTAGATAATAATATTAATTTTGATTATGGAATAGGTGTTTCTGCTGGAAGTGCTAATATTGCATCATTTTTAGGAAAACAAAAGGGACGAAACTTAAAGTTTTACTCTGAATACATTTTTAGAAAAGAATATATGAGCTTTCACAACCTTTTTAGGAATGGTTCTTATATTGATTTAGATTATGTTTATAGTTGACTTTCAAATTCTAATTGTGAAAACCCCCTTAATTATGATGGAATTATAAAATCAAATAGTATTTTTAAAATTGTAGCTACTAATTCATTAACCGGAGATACTATTTATTTTGATAAAAGTTCATTATCTAAGGATGACTATGATGTTTTTAAAGCTTCTTGTTGTATACCTATTGTTTGTAAGCCCTACACTATTGATGGTATTAATTATTTTGATGGTGGCCTTTCAGACCCTCTTCCTATAAAAAAAGCTATTAATGATGGATGTGATAAAATAGTACTTATACTTACTAAGCCTGTTGGCTTTGATGAACCTGATAAAACTGATAGAATATTAGCAAAATTACTTAATAAAACTTATCCAATTGCTTCTCAAAAACTTCTTAATAGACATAAAAAATATAACGAGGGTATTGAAATAGCATTAAAATATCAATCTCAAAACAAAGCTTTAATAATAGCTCCTGCTGATTGCTGTGGTGTAAATACATTAACTAAAAAATCAGAAAATTTACTACAACTTTATAATAAAGGTTATAAAGATTCCGAATCACTATTAAGCTTCATCAAATCTGATTCTCAAGCAATTGTTTAACTAAAAAAAGTGTTGTTCACTTTTTTCAGTTAGTAGTTAAGGAATAAATTCAGCTAACTGAATTCTAAAAATATATAACCAAAAAAAACTACTAGCAATTTGATCCTTAACTACTAACTAAATTTATGCATAATTTATATAATGTCTGCAGTAGTGAATCTTATTACTTTTGAAAGCTCAGAAAGAGACATTTCTACTTGATATCCAATTTTTCCAGCACTAAATATAATCGTGTCATAATCTTCAGCTGAAATATCTATAACAGTTTTAAAAAACTTTTTCATTCCAATTGGTGAGCATCCACCACTTTTTATTTATATACTAATAATCAATTATTTTAATATAAATATATTTTATCAAACTAGTACAGGCTCTTCTTTAATCTCCTTTATAATATCACTAATTACATAGTCTATTTTTCTATCTATCTTTTGTATATCTATATTTTTATCTCTTCCCTCTTTTCTTAATGCCGAACTATATTCATTAATTTTATCCTTTATTTGTTTACAACAAAATAAAAACATTGCTTTTTGAGTTTGATCAAAATATTCATAAAATTTAACATAAAATTCATGATAAAATATAGCTTGCTTTAAAGGATAATGTAAATTAGCTGGTTTGTTACTATTATAATAAATTAACGTATGCGCATCCATAAAATTTTTATATGCATCATCACGATTATTATAAAACAATGTTGATTCTAATAAAAATCGTGCTTTATGAGAATCTAATTGATATGCATCCAAACTTTTTTCACTACTTGCATATGCGTATGCAGAATCTAAATATAACTTTGCTTCTTTATAATTTTTAATATCCATTCTTGCTATAGCATATTGTAACCAAAAAAATGGATTATTTTTATTAAACTCTAAATTTTTTGTTCTCTCATAAAAAGAAATAATATTTTCAGCAAAATTTTCAGCTTTTGAGTTTAAAATAATTCTTAGATTTGAAAATGCTAATATTATTTTCATTATTTCTCTATATTTATAAATATAAGTTTGTTTATTTATATTTATCATCATTTTAACTAATATATCAACTACTTCCAAATCAAATTTATTATTCTGTAAAATATAATATCCTACTATAGATGATTTTATAGAAATTTCATTAGAACCAAAGCTAAATAATTCATTTATATTATTATGTTTTGTAATACTAGCACTCAATCTAGGAATACCAAGAATCAATAATATATTTTCTAAAGTTAGATTCAAATTAATAATGCTATTTACAAACACAATTATTATTAATTCTTTTATCTCTTTTTTTGTTTTTAAATTATCTATTATCTTATCAACCTTTTTAGATATTACCTCTGATTCAAATAGATAAAGTAAAATATCTCTTATTTGAGAATTACATTCTTCAACAATAAACTTCTTTTTCTTTTTGAATGTATCATTTGCCTTTTTTCCCCAAAGGTTATATTCATTTATCAAATTAATCATTTTTTCTATTTCATTATCAGAAAGTTTGTTAATATTATTAATAGAAATATTATTTTCATGAATTTGTAGCTTGTCAGCTAATTTAACATAAAAATTATCATTAATATAACTTCTCGCTGAAAAAATAAATTTCATACTCTGTGATTTATGTAAATTAAAATACTTGAAATATTTTGAATTTAAATATAAATTGTAATTTTCTACAAATATAAACTTTCGATTTGTATTTTTACTTATTATATCTAAATCATCAATAAAGTAACTATTAATTTCTGTTAATGTATATATATCTCCATAATTTGAAAGTTCCTTTTTTAAATATTCTAGAAATATAGTCTTTCCATTCCCTAAGTCTGAGGTTATTATTTCTAATTCAACATCAGCTAAAAGCTCTTTAACTATTCTATCAGTAATATCTCTTTTTATAATATATTCATTCTTAGAATTATTAACCAAATGGTTATAATTTATTTTTCCATAAAACAACAGGTCCATTGTATCTTTATCTAAAAATTCTGAGCTTTTATATTCTTTAGGGTTAAATTTTTTAAAACACATTAGTTTAGGTTTTATAGTTTTTTCTTTATAACATTTTTTTATTTCTTGTATTTTTTCAGCAAACCCTTCAGTTCCAATTTCTAATACTTGTCCGTATTTTCTCATAAGCCTTAAGCTTTTTCTGCTTGGGTTAAATGTTATAAAGAAACATTTTTCTTTTAATTTTTCTGTAGCTGCTATTAATTCCTGAATAGACCTATCATATTCTAGAGAATAACCTACAAAAATAATGCATTTTGAATTATTCAAATCTTCTTCTAATAAAAAACTCCATTGATTAACGATTTCCTTACTCATATATGATTCATTCGTTAATTTAAATTCATTAAATACTGTATCTTCATTTAATTTTTCTATATATCCATTCAAATGAATTACTACATCATTTTTATTATTATAATATCTTATTTTATCATTCGCAGTAATTGTAGGTCTATATTTACCAGAATCTAAAGATGCTTTTTCAATAATATTATCATAATTAGTTGTATAAATTCTTTTCCAAGGTAAATTACTAATTATTTTCTGACTATCAGTATATGTTTGACAAATATATTCCTTTTTTAAAAACGAAATAAACATATCTATTCCTTTTTCTTCAATATATAGTTCAGAAATATACTCTAAATCTAAATCATCTTCATCCAAATCAGCATCATCTATCATTTTTTTACTTAATCCATTTCCAAGAAGAAATTCTTCATTATTAATATTTTTTGCACCGTGAGAAAAACCTGCACCTGCAAACAATATCGCATCTCCATTTAATATATGAAAAATAGCTTCATTTATATCCATACTCTCTCTCCTTAAAATAATTTTTGATACAACAACATTACCATATTTTACTTTTTAATACAATTTTATTTATATTTTAATTTGTGACTTATTTATATATCTAAATAATATAAATTGGATTAAATTATACGTTTTTACTTATATAATTATTACTTTATTAAAAACTCAAAACTCACATTTACAACACTTATTAAATTATTAGAACGTTTTTTTATTTGATATCTAATCTTTCCAATACTAACAATAATAAACTCTAATTCTTTAGCACTCTCATGTATAGATGTTTTATATTCACATTTTTGCCCTATTACTGAACAACCGCCACTTTTTATTTATGCACTAAATTATTTTATTATATATTCAAAATTTCCCGATACTACATTTATTAAATCATTAGGATTTATTTTTATTTGATATCCAATTTTTCCAGCACTAACAATAATAAACTCTAATTCTTTAGCACTCTCATGTATAAATGTTTTATATTCACGTTTTTGTCCTATTGGTGAACACCCTCCACGAATATATCCGGTATACTTCATAATATCATTAACATTAATCATTTCTATTTTTTTCTCACCAGTTATTACAGCAGCTTTTTTTAAACTTAATTCTTCTGCTACAGGAATAACAAAAACATACAACTCTTTACTTGTTCCTTGTGATACTAAAGTCTTAAATACATTTGCTTCATCTATTCCAATTTTATGTGCTACTGATATACCATCTATTTTCCCATCCTTACTTTCATAAGTAATCATTTCATAATTTATTTTCTTTGAATCTAGTATTCTCATTGCATTTGTTTTTACAACTTTTTCTTTAGACATGCTTATCACTCTCCTCCTCAAAATCATAACATTATTTTACATAAATTAATACAAATAAAAAAGAGCCTATTACGGCTCATTAATATATAAATTAGTGTTTAATTCTATTTTTCTTGCTTAAATATCCAATAATCATAGCTTTACAGATTTTATCAATTTCAATAGTTTGCTCCTTCCCATTTATAAATCCTACTAACTTTAGATCTGAACATGCTTCAACTATATTTAAGCTATCTATTTCTTTAATATTATCCATGACTTCTACCTCTTCAAACAATTCTTTTAATAATTAGTTATTATTAATTCCTTATATTTGCCTCTTCCTTCAGCAGATCTCGAAACTGAATAATTAACTTCAACCTCTCTTATATTAAATCCTTTATACCACTCTCTCACTTTTTCATGGTCATTAATAGTTAATAAAAATTTACCTTTTAAACTTTTAAGCTTGTCTCTTAAAATAATATGTTCTTTTTCTTCAAACTTATTATCATATCCTGCAGTTTCAAAATACGGAGGATCACAAAAGAAAAAACTATGTTCTCTATCATATTTATCAATAATTTTTTCAAAACTTAAATTCTCTACATATGTGTTACTTAATCTTTCCTTTATATCATTTAACATATTTTTATAAAATATTTTTTGACTAGGCTTAGTTGTAGTTCCATATCCATACACCTTACCCTTACCAGCAAAACTTTGAGTTATTAAATATAGGAATCTAATAGCTCTATGTATTTCAGTTAAATAATTTACATTGTAGTTTTTATACTCTTCAAAAATATCTCTTCCAGAAAACTCATACTCTAATAATCTTTCTATCTCTGGAGAATGATATTTTATCATTTTAAATAGATTAATTAATTCTTTATCTATATCATTTATAACTTCTATCTTACTCTGTTCTTTTCCAAAGTAAACCCATCCTGCTCCAAAAAACAGTTCTATATAACATGTATGCTCTGGAATCAAATCTATAATATCTTTCCTTAGTTTATATTTTCCTCCAACTCTACAAATAGGCGGCTTTAACAAAATATCACATCCTTTGTATAATTTATATTAATTATAGCAAACATTTGTTCGTATTGCAAACATACGTTCGCATTTTATATAAAATAAAACTAGATATATTATTGAAATATATCTAGTTTTTCTGCAATTTTCTTCTCTATTTTTTTACTAATTTAAAATAAAAATATATGATATGTTCTATATTAAAGTAATTAAGTCTTTCAATAAATAATTATATTAATTAGTTTTTATCTAGTATCCTCTAAATTTATGAAGTTCTGAACTTAATTCTTCATTTTCTTTAATAAATTCTATTAAATAATTCTCCGTAATAACAAATTGATTATTATGTTTATCTTTTGTTGCTAATCTTTGCTCTCCATCTTTATCAGTAATTTGAAAGCTATGAATAATTCTATTTCTTTTAGATAAAATACCTTCAAACTTTCTTGCAATTTTAGTATTAGAATTCTTAGTTATAGTTTTACTTATTGGAGCAAGTAATTCTCCTGATGATACATTAATTAAATCACTCCAATTATAAGAAGAGTCATTATCATTTCTTAATATATTTTCTATAATAAAAGCATTATTTGAATTAAAAGTACAAATTGCACTTCCTAATAAATTTCTGTAATACACTGATGGTAGTGCCTGTCTCGTTCTAACTTCTTGCATTTTATCCCCTCCGTAATAAAAAATATTAATATAATTATAACATAATTTTATTAATACAGTATTATTAAATTTTTAAAGATCATTTACAAAGAGTTACCTAAACCATATGCTTTTTCTAAAAATACTTGTATGTCTCCTGCAAGTAAAGAATTATCATTAATATAAATATGACCATTATTTAAAAAAGTAGTCTTTTTTAATGCACCCAGAACATTAAAATACTCATAATATATTGTTTCTGTTTTAAAACAATCATCTTCTTTAATTTTAAAATCTAAGATTTTAGCTTTCTCATGATATTTATTAAATCTTTCTAATAGATCATGTGGTATATTTTCAAACATTTAATTCCACCTCTCTCTGAATAATTTCATAAGCTATTATTTTACTTAAATAGCTCCTCTTGTTTTATTCCGCTTTTTAAAATCTAAAACTTTTTTAATAACAATAAGCTACACTTACTTGATCTATATTTTGGAACTTTAGTCCTTTTCTTAATAAATTCAACATTCCTTGTGAGAACTTTATTCCAGCTTTATAATATTCATCTACTAACATTTGAATTAAGAATGTTGCATTTCTACCTCTTCTCTTCTTAAAATTTCTTATAGCTTCTCTTAATAACTCTTCATCAGCTATAGTTAATATCTTTTTAGCAAAATTACTATTATCTATATTTGTAACTGCTCTAGCCATTCTAACATTATTATGATTATCTATAGAAGCTTGTTTACTTTGAACCCTTGGCTCTTCCTCAATATTTTCTAAAGCTTCTTCAACTGAAATTTGTCCATTTAACGGTTTCTCTCCATTACTATCAATTCCTACTTTAGGAGTTTTATCTTTTTTATTAATTACTTTGGTAGTTATAAGATGTTTTAATTTTTTATAAATATTAAAATTACCTGCTAACCCTTTTCTTTTTTCTATAGAAATATATTCAAGTTCTTCAAGTCTTTTTATACTTCTCTTTACTGTAGAGATAGATATATTAAGTCTTTCAGAAATAATATCAATCGAAGGATAACTACATTGTTTTTCTGCATTATATAAACTTAAAAGATATGTGTATACTCTAAATTCATTAGATGTGATATTTTTATCTGTTATTAATTCATGTGATAATTTTAAGAATTGCATTTGTAGTCACCTCCTATACATATTTGTTTATATATTTTATTTATAATTTTATTTTAAACCATAGAGTTTAATTAGTCAATATTTATATTAAACTTATTTAAGTATTTTTAAATTATTTTGTTATTTATTAAACTCTATGGTATAATTTTAATCATAGGAGGTGTTTATATGGCTCTAAAAGATGAAATCAAAGGTTATATAGTATCAAATGGCTTTACAATAACTGATATAGCTGAAGAATTGAATAAACGTACTGGAACTGAATTTACTATGCAAAATTTATCAAACAAAATAAGAAGAGAATCTCTTAAATATAGTGAAGTATTAGAGATTGCCGATATACTTGGTTATGATATTAAATGGGAGAAAAGGTCTTAGTGTAATCTAAGGCCTTTTTATTTTATATATAAGCAAATCACGAAGTGTATTAGCTAATTATATAGCTAATATATAATAAATATAAATAATTAAATATAGATTGTGGTTCATTATGAACTTTTTAAAAGTTTTATTATGATACTTTTAGTCTTGATATGATAAAAGCACCTGGATTGCTCCTGGTGCTTTTTATTTAGGATATTGTTTTGTATTTTTATAAAAATGTTTCTTAAACTTATTCTCTCTTTTTACATATTTCCTACTTTTTTAGTATTAATATATTCACTTCTTAATCCTTCTAACATATCTTTCCTATTAAATAAATATTCTTTTTGCTCATTTTCGTAATAGTATATATTATCTAAATAATTTTCACTATTAAACTCATAGTAAAATTTCATAAGAACTTCATTAATATAACATGTTATTTCAGCTAATATGCCATTTTCAACTTTAATATAACTTATTCCTGTATAGTTATCTAACTTTAAATTATCTATTAAATTGTAAGGAGTAAGCAAAGGTAAATATGTTAAGTCATATATTTCATTAAACATTTTAATTCTTTTCACCTCCATTAAAATTTATATAAATAAAATAAATTAGTTATTTCTTTCATTATAATACGTATTTAAAGTTTCATCAATAACTTCATTCAACATTTCTAATTTTCTAAATGCATTATCAAAATCCGCATCAGACCATTCATTTCTTGGTAATCCTACTGCATTTTTAAGATAACTATTATAATACATAGCTAGCATTGCTGTATTTTTCCCTTTATTACCTTTTATATTATTAGGAATCCACCAATATTTCCCTATAAATAATCCGCAATCTTTTAAATCATCTAAATCTGGATTTATATCAAACTTTTCTATAAATTTAGGAACTATATTTTCTCTAATCTCTTCATCTAAATTCCTTTTCTTGCTCTTATATAATAAATCTGGTCTTCCTAGATGAGTTTTATTGACTTGTGTTTGTTGTAATAATATTTTTGCTTGTTCCTCATTAACTCCTAATACTTCTTGTAATTGCCTTAATTTTTCTTTTAAAACCTTATCTTCTGCTTTACTTTTATTGATAAGTTCTGTATCTAAATAAGTTTCTTCCATTATTGAGTGTTTATTAGATTCTATAACTGTTCCATATTCCACTTCTTGTCTATCACTTCTAGGAGTATTATCATCAAAAGTATAATCTAAAATTTCGTCATAATCTTTTAGGTTTTTTATTATTTCACTTTCTTGAATTTCCTTTTTATATTTTTCCCATAATATATCTAAATATAAATGTTGATGAGATATTATTTTAGCTATATTATCTTTAGCACTTCCCTCATTAATTTTTCTTAATACTCTACCTATAAATTGTGCATATGGCAATTCATTTCTAAAAGGTCTAAATATAGCAGCTATAGATAAATATTTATGATCATATCCTTCACCTAACATCGCTACATTTATAACTGCTTTTACTCTATGATTCTCTATATCTTTAAATGCCTTTTCTTTTTCATATTTACTTAAATTACTATGAATTATTGCCGTACTTATTCCTTTAGATTCATATATTTCAGCTATATCCTTAGCATGTTTAATACTACATGCTATTGCAATTATTTTATGTGGTATTGATGAGTTTTCTAACTTTTCCTCTAAAGCCTTAATACTTTCATCTACTATTTTTTCAGAACATTCCTTTGAATATGCAACACTTCTTGTAACCCAATCTTGATCTCTTAATCCTAACTCTAAAATTTCATCAACTGTATATAGCTTACTATCTCCATCTATTGTTAATTTCAATTCATCAGGTACATATTTTATATTACTTAAACTTTTAACATATTCATGAACCATAGCTCTACTTAATGAATATTTGTATATTAATTCTCCAGTTATCTTTTCTCCATCCGTTCTAAACGGAGTTCCTGTTAGCTTTAATACTTTTGCTTCTTTAAAATAATTTACACACTCAACCCATGTCATAGCTGTAGAGTGATGGGCTTCATCTATAATTATAAGATCAAAGAAGTCATTTCCTACTCTATTTATTAATGAAGAATTTAAACGTTCTTGTAATTTATGAATATTTAATACAACTATATTAGCAGAATTTAATACTTCAATAGGAGTACTAGAACCTTCATATTCAATAACATTAGGTAAAATAAACCCTGGGGTTATTACTTTGCATTTATACCAAAAATTTTCTGGATTATCTGGGCTTATAGCCTCTAAAACTGTATCTCTTATTGAAGTTGCTGGTGTTATTATTAAAACTCTTTTTTTAGCTAATCCAAATGGTGCCATCGCCATTACACCTGTTTTGCCAACTCCTGTTGGTAAAACTATCAACGAATTTCTATTTTTATATTCATTACTATAATACTCCATAATTTTATAATAAGCTTCAATTTGTGGAGTTCTAATATTTTTATTATTTTTAATATTGGGTTTTACTACTAAAAAGTAGTTTTCATTATAATTATATGCCATACTTCCCTCCTATTATTGCACTTCAAAAATAAATCAAGTATAATAGAAATAAGAAAATCAAATATTTCAATTACACTTAAAGCTACTTTTAAATCATTGTCTTAGTAGCTTTTTTTATTTTATTATAAAATGGAAAGTTTGTCCACTTTTGCTTTATAAAAACAAAAAAGGCTAGATACCCAAATTGATGAGTATCTAGCCTTGATAATTATAAATTTAATAATTTTCTCCAAGTATTTTGACCAACAATTCCATCAACTGATAAACCTCTAGTCTTTTGAAACTCTCTTACTGCAGAATAAGTACCACTACCAAATATTCCATCTACTCCATTAGTATTGTAGCCTAGTTTAACTAATTTTTCTTGAAGTAACTTAGTTATATTACCACTTGCACCTTTTCTAAGTGTAGGACATCCAGCTAATGTTGCTGGTCCAGCTATGCCATCAACATTTTGTTTTGAAAATCCTTGGTTATTACATTCTTGTTGTAATCTTCTTACCCAATCATCACCTGTAGTTGTTACAGTAGATTGAGTTTGAGATGTAGATGATGTATTTGTATCTACTACTGGATCACTAACTATATGATTATCTAATGCATCTACTATAGCCTTTGCGATTGCCTTATATCCAACTGAAAGATATTTATTTGCATCTTCTGTGTCAACAAAGCAAACTTCTATTAACATAGATTTAGCTTTTGTTCTTCTGATTACATAAAGCCCTGTACCAGCTTTAACCCCTCTATTATTAAATCCTAATGCAGCTATATTATTACAAACATCAATAGCATCTTGATATTGTCTACCTTCGTAAGTGTACACCTCAACACCTTGTCCACCTCCTGCATTAAAGTGAATTGCTATGAACCAATCTAAGTCCTCTCTATTAGCTTGTTGAACTACTAAGCTTAAGCTTTCTGATGTAGTTGCTGCATAATCCACAGTACAGTTATAAACAGCATTACCTCTTTCCTTTAATAACCTTCTTACTTCTTCTCCAACTAATCTAGTATGTTCCCCTTCTTTTATAATTCCTACTGCTCCAGTTCCAGCACCTCTTAAAGTATGTCCATCATTTACTCCAATTTTCATTTTTAAATTCCTTCTTTCTTAATATATTTTTATAAAATAAAAGAGAGCCTATTGGCCCTCAAAATTATTCTGATTTATTTAATTGTTTGTATGTTTGATTTACTCCAACAGATACTCCCCAACAAAGTATTCCATATAAAATTCCATTAACAATGGTATCTAAAGCTACTTTGTATTGAGTATTTATAATATTTAATAATACAGCTATAGTAATTGCAAATAGCATTAGCAATGAAGTTATAAACTTATCAGGTACAGTTTCTAACTTTTTAAGAAATACTCCTACTACATATGTTGCAACAATAACGATAATTAAAAATTCTGGTATGAAAGTCATTAAATTTTCCATTTTTAACACACTCCTCTTTCTTCTTCTATTCCATCAATACGCTTATGAGCTGACTTTACACTTTCTTCTACTCTAATAAGCCTTTCATTCATTTTTAGCATTTCTCTATCTCTTTGCTTATTATCTAATTTAATATCGTCTACTCCTCGACTAATATAATCTAATTTAGCTTTTGTATCTGCTTCCTCCCTCGTATCTGCTCTTATATCTCGTCCTTTGTTTCTTTGAAATGTAGAATAACTTATAACAGCTCCTACGATTGTACAAGCTAATGCAATGCTTATTGTTTCCATTTTCACACCTACCTTTTATTTTTTTGTATTAAAAAAGAGCCATTTCTGACTCTCCAATTATTATCCCCACATACCTTTACTAGCAAAATCTCTTTCAGAAGTATAATAATCCTGTAAGTTTAAATTGTATTTAAGGCATTTTCTTTTAAGTTCTTTTAACTCAGACTTAAAATCCTCTGATTCATTTTTTTTAGCTTTTATTGTTTGGGCTAATTCTTCTATTTCTTTAATCGCTTTAACTATAGGTAATTCAAATACATCTCCCATATTTTCTCCTATCTAAAAGTTATTTTATTCCATATCGTTGTTCATAGTAATTGTCTGTTTTTTTATTAAGATTTTCTTCTTTTACCATTTTCTCTAAAATATTTATTATAGTTTTATTTTTATTTATATTATATCCTGCAGAAATGGCCCAATCAATTACATTTACTATCTCTTCAATTTCATTCTTGTCTATATCCAAACCTTTCACCTTCAATTTCTAAAATTTTATTATATATCTCTTCTGTTTCTCTTATTACTGGTAGTAAGCTATATTCATCATTTAAAAATATAAAACTATGATTTGTGTTATCATAATGTCTTAATGTTTTTGCTGGTTTATCTCCTATCATTATCATATTCCTAGGACCTACATTACATTCACATATAATATTATTTTCTTCATCTCTGTACCAATCTTCAAAATACTCATCATAATGTTCTAAAATATTTCTGTATTTTCTTGCAACTTCTGAATTAGCATTATAGAAAAACTGAGTATCTTCTCTAATTTCAAGTTTATCTCTCAAAGCGTTGCCTCTAGCTCTATAGTTTACTGTAGGATATAATATCTTAGATATATTCCCTAATGAGGTAAACATATTTTGCAAAGCATAAAACACCCCTTGCGCATTTCCATTTGGCTCTAGTGAATCATTTAAAATATTTACAGATGCAAAAACATATTCACATTGCCTTTTAATTTCCCTTAAAAAGTATTCAATCATTCTTTCGTCTACACTGTTATTCATTCTTTAATCCTCCATTATAATTTATCTTTATAAATAAATGTGATATAATAGAGGTAACAAAATAGTCCTCTATTATAAAGAATTCACTGGATGGCAGTCCTTAATGTGAATTCTTTTTTATTTTACAATGAACAACTATAAAAGGCAAATTTAAACAATAAAAAAAGACTATTCTTAACTACTCCTTATAACATTTTAAATATTTAATTTTTACGAAAAATAGTTATCAATTGCGAATTATACTATTGAATAGCTCTATTTAATCCATCCGCTATAAGTGGTGTCATTATATTGCTTACATAAAATTGATTGGTATGTAGCCCATCAATTTGATACTTACCCCCAGTGTTAATATTTATATCACAAATTGCATATAAATCAATTAAATAAATTCCAAACATTTCAGCAATTTCTCTTATAGCATTAACATAGTCCTTTAATATATATCCTTTACTATTGGGGGTATATTCTAAATTGTAGTGTAAAGGCGTCATTATAACTATTTTCTTATTAGGGTATTTTTTATAAAGTTGCCTAATTAAAGATTTATAACCTCCATAAAAAGTAGTATCTACCTCATCATCTATTGTTCCTAGCTCAACGTTTTTAATAAAATCATTTACTCCACCAAGTACAATATTCACATTTGCATTATTATCCCAAGTTTCAACTCTTGTAGGAGATGACATCGGCTCAAAACTTCCAATAACAGTTCTATCATTTGCTACAGTTGTACCACTTAAACCGTAATTTCTAACTTCTTTTGCCCCTAATAGTGATTTTAGACTAGACGGATAAGGAGACTGCATTCTTGTATCCGATGTTAAAAATCCATATGTTATACTATCACCAATGCAATTAATAATAATGTCTTTAAACTTCATTTTAGTTAAATAAACTTCTTGATTCCTTGAATCATCATCAAATCTAATAAAACTGTTTAAACCATCTAATTCTATCATTATATTTTCTGGCAATATATTTTTCCATACTGTAAATTTGAAGCCTGTTGCATTAGACGGTATATCTATACCATTTATTTCACCACTCCCCCCGCTTACAAATCCTCCGTTAACATCATAGAAGGCATATGTTGAATACATTGTAGTAAAATCATTTTTTATGCAGTTAATTTTTTCATGTCCTTTCACATTTATCATCTCACTAGCATAAAAAATTCCTTCTGCTGTAACATCTATAATTGATCCATTACTTGGACTAACCTGTTTATTTATTATTGCTATATTGGGATTAAATTTATTTCTATTACAATCCGAATAATCAACCTGATTTTCTAATACTTTTTCAATCTTTGGTTTTATATTAGCAACTTCTTCTTCTACTTCTAATATATAAGGTTCTATGTATTCTGTTGCATCTCCTAATTCAAATTGAACTGTAGCTACATCAACATTTTTCCATACAGAAACTCTAATAAATCCATCAACTGGTGATATAATATCTGTACCGTTACTATTTCCTCCATTTATAAATTGTTTGTCGTTATTATAAAACGCATATAAAGTATAAGAATTATCTTTAGCTCTATAATTGTATTTACTACCATTTATAACTTCCACATAATCACTAGCATAAAAAGTTCCTTCCACAGAAGGGGTGGTTAGTTCTCCTGTTGTAGAACTAACATACTTACCATATATAGCTTTTTCTTTATCAAATAGATTCCTAGTCTTTTTATAAAAACTGGCTTTACTTTTAATAACTTCTCCATCAACTATATTTTCTTTTAATACACTGTCTTTACCTACAACAGCAGTATTTCCACCAGTGACATTTTCTCTAAAATCTTGTGAAGCCATTGCCCAAGTAACAGATCCACCTTCTCCTTTGCGAACTGTTTTATCCAATTGTTCGTTAAGTTCTACAATCCCATTTTCAATTTTATTTAAATTAGCAGCACTTACTGGTGTACCTTTTTCAATAACTTGTCCAGTTATAGGATAAAGAGTAATTGTCCCATCAGGATTTTCTACAGATCTATAGGTATTTGGTTTCTCTACAACTCTATCTTTCCAAAGAGTTTTTTTGTATGCCATCTAATCTCCCTCCATCCTTTGTATTTTAATGCCATTTTTTAATTTAACCTCTTTAGTATTAATATCTACACAGTAATTAAATATAGAGTTAAAAACATCCATATTATCAACAATATTTACCACATCATAAATATTGCTCATTATAGATGTTTTTTCTCCAAAAACATCTTCCATAGTTAATGCCTTGGAGCTTGTCTGAACTGGAGAAACTATTTCTCCAGTTTCTTTTATATAAGTTATTACCATCTAATCCCTCCTATAACGTTAAAATATATGATAAAGATATTCTTCCACATTGGTCATAATATTCTTTATCATCAATGTCAACCCATGTATAATAACTAACAGCAGTAACATCTATTCCAGTATTACCAACATTAAGTTTCTTCAAATAAAATGAACTTAATCTCATTCCATGCCTAGTGTATTCACCATCTAGACTTACAACACTAACTAACGCTTTATATGGTTTATTTTTAAATTCATCAGGTATATTTATTTTTGTTGCAACTCCGCTATCAACCCAAACAGAACCTGTATAAGTTAAATAATTATACTTTTTAGATTCTCCATTTACATATCTCTCTAATCCATCTGCACTAATCTTAGTATAAGAACCATCTTCATGATAATAAATTGAATGAGAATTATTATGTTCTACTTTATCTCCATTTTCGCTACTTCCTATAGTAAAATTTTCACCATCAAACTTATATGTTTTTCCATTTAACTTACCTTTAATAGATAACTCCCATGATTCAGCATTTTGCTTTACTAATACTTCAACATCTTCACCAGTTACTTTTGTTGCAATTTCTTCAGCAGTTTGCTTTACGTAGCTTTCAAAGTCTTCATTGCTTACCTTTTGTTCTACTTCCCCAGCAACAACCTTTATTTCAGTTTTAACCTTAGCAACTTCAACTGATACATTACCTTTTCCAGTACTTTGTTTCTCTGTATTACTTTTACCTACAGCTTTATATTGTTCAGTTAACCCACCGGCATATGAAAGAGTTCTACTAGTGATTAAAGTATTTATTAAGCTTCCATTATTTTTTATAGTGATACTATCTCCAGCTTGTAAAGCTGGATTGCCTTGCAATTTAATATCATAAGGAACATAACTTATTTTGCTTAAAATATTATAAATGTTTTGTATTACTGCAGCTGGATTCTGACAAAATAAATTATCAGTAATATAATAAGTGTTTTCTCCATCCCCTATTTCTTCCTTAATACCAGGAATCTCAACTATTACTTTATCTATTTTAGCTATTGTAAATGCTTTATTAGAGAATGTAATAAGATTATCTCCAGTAACAGTGTTATAATCATAATTACTTAATTCATCATTTATTATTTCATCAGTATATAAGTCTTCGCTTGCATAGTTAAAATTATTTTCAACGCTAACATCTATATTAAATATTTCTAAATATCCATCTCGTGTTATTCTTGAATATCCTCCTGCAAGTTCAGCTATATACATTAAAGCTTTTCTTAATGTTATATCTGTTAAATCTGGCTTTATAGATACTAAATAATCACTATTAATAAAACTTGTTGTTTTTAATTGAACTCCAGCTTTATTTGCTATATCTAAAGTAATATCTTTTATAGTTGCAGGAAATGTTAAACCCGTTGAATAATCTTTTTCAAATTTAATCATTCTATCATTAGCATAGATTTTTATACTAAATTTATTTTTATCTATATCTTCAATAATAAAAAAACCTAATGAAATAAACTCAAAATTATTGTCGCTTACTTCAATACCTAATCTTATTTCAAATTCATTTCCTTCTATAAAATCATCAATAACATCCTGAATATTTTTTAACTCAACTTCAATAGATGACATAATTGCAGAACCTATTGAAAACTCACTCTCCATAAATAAATTTTCATCATAATTTATAGAAATTATTTCACTATCACTATAAGTTTTGTTGTTAATTAATATAGTAGACTTAAGTAATCTAGAAGGTTCTTTAATAGCTCGTTTATACTGACTGCTTACATTTATCAATTACATCACCTCTCAACTAAATTAAATTTAACTCCATTCCATTTAACTACTCCATTTATTGCTGAATAAGCTGGGGATGTTCTATCACCAACATACATTGTTTTGGTTACTACACCTAGTTCAGGATCTGGATAAGTAACTTGAAAAAATACATCTTTAACAGCTTTTAATAAAGTTGAACATTCACTTTGAGATAGTGGCCCCCACTCACAATTTAATTTTCTTTTTACTGCAATTCTATCTCTAATTAATTCTCCATTTGTATTTCTGTTACTTTCTCCATCTAAATCTGAAATTGTAACTTCAAAAGCTTTAGGCGTAGCTATTGCTACGCCATTTATCTTTAACATATAAAATTATCACCTCTATATTCTTATTAAATTAGTTCCAGATTGTCTTTGTACTTTGTTTATACTGTCTATAACAATCTTACCTAAAGTAGTTTGCCCGACCTGAATAGTAAAATTAATAGGCTGGTCATTGTTATTATTAGTACTTGATTGTGAAGGTAATCTTTCAGCAACCTTATTAGCTAAATCAGTTATCCAACCAGTATTATTTTCAAGTGGCATTACAGCTTCTCTTCCTGCTTCACCAACCATTGCAATTGTTGGACTATCTATAATTCCTCCTTTTGCTAATTTAGGAATTTTACCTATAGTTGGTATACTAACACCTGGAACTTTATTTATTGTTTTTATCATAGTATTTATTCCGGAAATAGCTGCATTAACCATATCTATTATCAGATTTAAAGGCCATTTAACAACTCCTACTATTCCATTAAATATTCCTGAAAATATATTTACTACACCTTGCCAAGCTCTGCTCCAATTCCCAGTAAATACTCCAAGAATAAAATCTATTAATCCATTAAATACTTGTAATAGAGATTTTATTAAATCTGAAATAAAAGCAATAGCAGTTCCTACACTATCAACTATATAGTTAAATACAGTAACAAAAATTGGCCCTAATGTCTTTACTAAAAAATCAACAATAGGAGATATAAATTTATTCCATATTTCAAGAACTCCATTTGTTAATTTCATAATAAATTCTCCAAGCTCTTCTACTAATCCTTTAAGGTGTTTATTCCATAATTGCGTAAGCATATCTAACGCATTTTCTATTATAGGTTTAATTACATTCTCCCAGGCATTTAGTATAAAACTTTGTATAGTTCCAAAGAAATCTTTTATATTTTTTATTAATGTTTTCCCGTACTTATCCCAAAGATTAGTTAATATTGTTCCTATGTCTGTTGTAACAGTACTTATAAATTCCTTTATGTTATTCCACACTTCTATTACAGAATCTCTAAACTGTTCATTAGTTCTCCATAAATAAACTATATTACCCACTAATAACCCTATCACTGTTGAAATTGCTACTATCGGCCAACTTATACCACTTATTGCATATCCTAATGCATAAAATGCTAATTGTACACTTTCTATTATTTTTGTCCAATTTGACATTACAAAATAAGTTGTAAAAGCAGCTGCTATTCCTGCTAAAGCTGATATTATTACATCTTTATTTGTTATAATAAATTCTTTTAATGTATTAAAACATTTTTTTATTTTATCAGCAAAAGCTTGTATCTTTTCACTAACTTCTGTTACTGATGATAGAAAGCCACCTTCTCCTAAGTCTAGTCCAGATGTATCTATTCCACCACCCGAACTCCCTCCAGAACTTCCAGAGCTTCCACTCGATTGATTTAATGTATTTATTTCATCAAATCCAGCTAATGATTTAATAGCTTTTTTAGCATTATTTGCACTGTCAGTAGTATCGTCTAAACTATCTCCTAATCCACTAACAGCACTTGTTTGACTAGCTATAGATTCAGTTTGTTGTTGTGCTGCTTTAGGTTTACCAAATAAAGCTGTTGTAAATTGAGCAATTATTGATATAGCTTTGCTTAATGCATTCATAAAAGTAGTTAATGGTGGTAGTATAGCATTATAAATTGGTAAAAAAGCTTGTCCTAGTGTTAGCTGAACATTTTTTAAACTTGCAATAAATTGATTATGCCTTGTTTGGGTTGTATCAGCTAATGTATTTCCATACCTTGCATATGTTTGTTCCAATATAGCTGCAAGTCTTATTTGTTGTTGTGTTTGGAAATTTAATTGTTGCCATGACTTCCCATTAGCTAGTTGTTTAAAGGCTTCCGTACTCTGAAGCATAGAAACTTGTGTATAAACTCCTAAATCCTCAATGGCTTCAGTTGAACCAAGCATACCAGATCTAATTCTTTCTGCTGTATCTTCAAAAGTCCTACCAGTTTTACTAGCTATTATTGAAGTTGCTTTCATTAATTCTTGTGTACTATTAGCTATTTCTTTAGTATTGCTTTGAAAGCTTGATATTAAGTTACTATAAGTTGAACCGTACTTATATCCTTCTTGAATGCTCATCCCATATGCTTGTGATTGACTTTTAACCCAATCTCCAAAAGCTTTTGCACTACCTTGCATAGTCCTATTTATATTTTCTATTGAGCTTTCAACGCTCATGGCATCTTCAACGCTATCTTTGATAAGTTCCCCTATCTTTATAGCTGCGAAAATACCTGCAACTTTCCCCATTATACTGCTTACATTTCTTTGAAAGTTGGAAAGACTTTTTTGAGCTTTATTAAGTCCAGTTTGCATATTGCTAAAGTCTGCTCCACCTCTAATAAGCAAATTCTTAACTGCCAGTTATCTCACCTCCTAAAATATTATTTAAGAGTTTGATTTGATTTAACATTTCTTCATCTGTCATTTCTTTTTTATGATTTTTCTTTAAAATATCATCAAGCTTAGGTTTATTTTTACCTAAGAATTGAATAGTCCACATTGCATTAATATAAGCTAGAGTTAATTTCTCTTCTGCCTCTTCTTCGCTTCTCTTTGCATAAGCATTAACCACTAAGCTAAATTCATATGGTGTTAGCTCCCAAAACTCTAAAGGAGACAAACCACAAAGGGTAGCGATTTTCAAACTTTCCTTTATAGAAAATTCTTCATCGTTACCCTCTAATCGTTTTTTTCTTCATTTACTTCATTGCCACCAAAAGCTTCATTAAAGGCTTTTCCCATTGCTTCTATTACTTCTAAGAAATTTCCCTTTTCATCTATTAAATCCATAACCTTATCTGGATTTAATTTTTTATCTTCATGCATTAATCCTGCACATATAACTATAGCTGTATCTTTCATAGTTAATCCCTCTAAATCTAATTTTGCTATTGGTTTCTTTAACTTTTCTTCTATGTATGACATAGCTTTCATACCATATCTAAAGTTTCTTGTTTTATCTAATTCTATTGGTACATACATATTTATTCCTCCTTAAACTTCACACGATCTACATAAGTTATTTTTATAGTATTTATTTCATCAGCTTTCTCTTCAAGAACATATCCAGTAACATTCTTTTGCTCTACTCCATCAATTAAGATTTTCTTAGTTATTCCCTTTTCTCTAATAATCTCTATCATATTTATTATTCTCCTTTAACTGTTAGAGTTGGTTTTCCAGATACTTTAATTGTTGATCCAAAGCTAATTAAATCTTCTAAACTTGCTCCCGTAGAAAATCCAGTAACAACTCCTTTAAATGCCCATTTAGCTCCTATACTCTCTGGAAATTCTATAGCAAAGCTTTGTTCTTCTCCAGATTCAAATGCATCATACATCTTTTTTTGTCCATCTGTTGAAGTTATTTCTAAATATCCACTTAAACTAACTTCTCCTGCATCTTTAAATCCACCTATAAATTGTCTATATCCTCCGTCACTATCCAATGTAGTAGTGTCTAGAGTATCTGCGCTTAACTCAATACCGCCTATTTCTGTTAATCCACCAACCTTTACAGCTGATGCTGTTTCTCCTATTTTTAAAACAGTTCCTAAACTTCTTGTTGCCATTCTTATTCCTCCTTATAATAAACTGTAAAAGTTATAATACCTCTGTGTAACTTTAATTGTTCTTCATAACTTTCTGATATATCAGTAATATCTATATCTTGAATATATAAATTTTCTTTGCCTATACTTTTTAGTGAGCCCTTAATGATTATATCTTCAATCTTTTTAGTTATATCTTTCATTTCAAAGTAAGAACTACATAAAATGTTAAGTATTAAGTAACACTCTCTATCTTCTGTTACTCCACCCAAATCTTTTAAAGGCTTCTTTCTTGTTATATAAACTAAATAAGGTGGCTTTTGACCTTCTGGAGCATTCATAGGGAATATTTTATTTTCTAACTCACTAACTTTATTTAATTCATATCTTAAAGCTTTCTCTATCATTTCCCACCTAATGCCTTATCTATATTTTTACTCATTTCATTAACTATTTTCTTGGTTATAGCTCCACTATTATCTTCCATAGACCTTTTCATGAAATGAAATCCTGGTATATACCTTCCATTCCTCGCAAAGAATCCATACTCTTGAGAAGCTGGATAATAGCCTGTAACTTTCCCCTCTTTATTTTTCTTTTGAAATATATCATTTTTACTTCTATCAAAAACAACTTGGTAAACTTTTTTACCTTTAGTTCTAGATTTTTCACCTATTAACTTCATTCCAGCTTTTAATTCTCCAGTATCTTCTGGGGCATTTTTCTTAGCACTTTTAAGAGCTATATTCATACCTTTTTTAGCTGCTGGAGTTACACATTTTTGAGGAACTTGTCCTAATTTCTTGATGGACTTTTGCAACTCCTTCATGCCTTCTATCTTGAAATTAGCCATTATATCAACTCCTTACATAAAAGTTGTAGTTCTATATTTCTTTCTTGAAAGTTAATTACAGATTCAATAGAGAATATCCTATTATTAAACTTTATTCTCATGTTAGGCATTATTCCTTCAATGTACCTTATTTTAACCTTATGGCTTATCTCACTATTTACTGTTTCTGCTGCAAAAAACTCTTTCCCACTAATCGGATATATTCCAGCTCTAACATTTAATATATCCTCCCATAGTTCAGAAACTTCCCCATATTCATTTTGAGAATTATTAAGTTTTTGAATTGTTATTCTATGCCTTAATTCTCCTGGATTAATTCTATATCTACTCATAAGATCACCTACAATAAATTAACTGCATACATATCTAATATATTTGTGATTACAGTATTAGCTTTATTATCTTGAACCGAAAATACTCTATTGTCATACATTTCATTACACAGCACCATTAAAGCTATTGTTAAATCTTCCTTATTATCAATTTGCTCCTCATTTAATCCTGTATAACTTTTTATATAGCTCTTTGCAGCTAATAATATATTGCTAAATATCTTATCATCATAATCATGATCAACATTTGCATACTCTTTTAAATCAGTAATAGTTACTTCACTAATCTTCACTAGCTTTCACCTTCTTTTTAGTTGCCTTTACCTCTTCTACATATCCTGCTTTAAGAAGATCTTGGAGTATAACTTTATCATTACACTCCTTTTCCTCCCCTTTATACATAGAAAAAGCACCAGCAAAACTTACTAATGCTTTTACCTTCATTCAATCACCTCAATTAAGCTCCCATTACTAGAGCAGCGATTTTCTGTTCATTTTCTATTTTAGAATCTAATTCAACCCATCCAACTACTCCAATAGCGTGTTGTGTAGCATATTTTTCTCTTAAAACTTCAATATTTATATCTTCACTTAACTTAACAGCTAGTCCAGACATATCACCATAGTAAATAGATGTTTTTTCAGTTGCAATGGCATCCATATTTTCTGATGTATAAACATCTTTTCCTAATAAAGTATACCCCCATTTCGCTGACACATCTTTATTTAATAAGTAGTTTCCATCATTATCTTTTAATTTTCTTATAGCTGATCTAGTAGATTTATTCATTATCCATATTGCTCCTGCTTGATAAACATCTGGAACCATTTCTTGCACATCTATTAATTCATCAGCAGTTACAGCTGTAGCACTTGCTGCAGTTACTTTTTGCTTAACTGTACTTAAACCTGTTATCTTGCTTGGAGAACCCTTTAATAACTCTTTTTCAATAAATCTAGCAATACTTTCTGCCATAGCAGTAATAACAAATGATATTAAATCAAAATTAGAATTGTTTAATAATGACTTAGACACCTTTGTTAATGCCCCTGCTAAATATCCTTTTAATTCTATGTTTAAAAATTTACCTGAACTTGATTCTAAATCAGTAAATTCTGTTGCATATGCTGTTGTAATTGCTGATGAAGATTCATCATAGTATGGAATAGTTAAATCTCCTTTTACATTGTATCTAGTAGCTAATTGATATATTGGAGATATATCATAAACCTTCTTTATAATTTTTTGAGCAATTGTCTTAGGAATAACTGCTCCATTATCGCCTACTGCTAAATTAGTTGCTGTTCTAGTTTCAACAACTCCTCTTATATAGTTTGCAAATGCTCTTTCCTCTAATTCTAACCCCTCTTCTGAAGCACTCTTCTTAGCTGGAATATTATTAAAATCTCTTTGTTCTTCTATTAAAATTAATGTTCTTTCTATTTTTTCTTTTTCTTTTTTTATTTCATCTACTCTTGCTATCTCTTCATCAGTAAACGCTCTTTGTTCAGCCTCTACTGATTCAACAATTCTTGTAAGCTCTAAAGCTAAATCTGCTCTTTGTTCTTCTAATCCTTTCTCATTTATTGGTAAAGTTCTGTATTCTGCTAATTTATTTTTTATCATTTTATCTACCTTCCTTTTGTGTATTTTTATAAAATAAAAACCCTTTATTTAAAAGGTTTTTTAAGCTCTTCTATTAATTTTTTAGTTTCAGCTACCACACTATCTGTTCTTTTCTCTTTGGTTTTAGATTCATCTATTGTTATAGCTTTAAAATCAGTTACTCTATTTTCTGTTAAGACTTCTTTATCATCTCTCATTTCAATAGATGTAGCTGAATATGCTGGATTTCTTGTATCATCAACTATAGTTACTTCAAATAAATCTAATTCCTCTACAGTTCTTTTCTCGCACCCATTTTCTGATGTTTCCCAGCTATCTTTTTCTGCATAAAAACCAAAGCTCCATCCTCTTAATTGTTTGTTTTTAGCTTTTTCAATTACATCTGCATCTGTTACAGTACATATTGCTCTTAATCCTATATTATCTTCAAACAATTCAAGATTTCCCTCTGAAGTAGACCCAAGCTTTCTATTTTTATCATGGTTTAATAATAAATCCACATTAGCTCTTCTTTCTAAACTTCTTTGAAATGCTCCTGGCTTTATTTTTTCTACAAACCTACCTTTTACAGAAGGAATAGGCTTACTTTCTCTATCAACAGCATTTACGTACCCATCAAGGATTACGCTGTCATTACGAATCTCTATTCTCATTATCATCACCTCCTTTCATATCTGATGTTTTATCAGTATTTGGTGTATATACCTGTCCTGTTTTAGTATTATAAAGAACATCACTTAAGCTTAATAAGATAGTATCTTCAAATAATTCAAGTGGTGGTAAATCTTCCTTGTATCTCGCTTCATTTACTCCCATAACTTTATTTTTAATGCCTATTTCATAAGCCTTGAATCTCTTTTCTATATCACCTTTTAACAATTCATTTGCATCATATCCAAAATAAAAAGACTTCTTCTCTTTTTCTAGAAGTAAGTCTCTATTAATACTTGATATTAAACTATTAAGTATAGGTAATATTGCCATTTTGAACATTTTATCAAAATCGCCTTCATTTGCTTTACCATCACCACTTATTATACTAGGTGGAATATTTAATATTTTACAAATCTCTGAACCATTAGTAATTTTATTTTCATTAAGTTGTAGCTCTGTTGGAGTAGCTTGGCTTTCTTTAAAGTTTAATCCTTTGTTAAGTACAATACAGTTTTCAGTATTATTTGAATACATATTTCTCCATTGCTCTTTTAAATTAAGCATAGCTTCAATCCCTAGTTTGCCCTCTGATTCAATAAATCCTTTTTTATTTCCTCCAGTTTTGCTTAATATATTCTCATACTTAAGAGAATTATATATAACAGAAAGCAATATAATATTCTCTTCTATTATTCCATATCCATCAAAACCATTATCTGTATGCCTTAATAATTTAACAAAATTATAAGGCTTATATATATGGCCATTTACTAATACATCATAATTTTTAAATATTGGATCTACATTTCTATTTATGCTTACATCACTTTCTTTAACATAATGTAAACTTTTAATCTTTCCCATTTCTTTATTTATATAGATATATCCATTTCCCATTAGCAAATAATCTATAACTAGAGCCTTTTTCATTTCAAATGAAGTAAGTGTATCTCCGGTTTCTTCATTCAAAAGTTTAAGCCTTATATCATCTTTTATTTCTGTTACTTCTTCATTTTCTTCCTTATAAAGTTTAATAGGAATACTTGAAACTAATGATGATATTAACTCAACACATCCTGCTAAAGTAGGAATATTCAAAGCTTCTATTCTCGTTATACTATCTTCAATCAATCCTGCAGCTAACAATAAATCCTTTAATCCAGTTTCATCTTGCTCCAAGATTGACCGTTCTTCTTTTTTTCTTTTCCAAAACTTTAAATTCATATTTACACCCTCATTTTTCTATATAACCTGGATAGTAAAATCACTTCCACTTAACTGTTCTTGTTGCAATAGATAGATAGCATTTATTAAGGCTACAACCATATCAACCTTTCCAGTTGATTTTTTCTTATTCACATATTTATTTAAATTTGTATCTTCCGTACATCTAGCATTTTGGAAATTAATCTCTAACATTAAATTTTCATCATAGCTAAAGTTTTTACTTAATATACATTCTTTTAATAACTTAGTTGGCATATGTAATACTGAACTATGTTGTTTAATCTCAACGCACTCATAACCTTCATTTTCTAACTTTTGAACTGTACTTAACGCATTATATCTGTCATATCCTATCTGTACTATTTCTACTCCATAAACTGATTCTAACTCAAGTATTTTCTTTTCAATAAAACTATAATCTATTACTTCATCACCACAACTAAAGCATACGCCATCCTTAATTAGCCTTTTATAATCTACATTTTCTTTTTTACTCTTAATTTTTATTTTATCAGTAGGTAGGAACCCCCATATCTTAGCATAAAGTTTATTTTCATATTGGGTTACCATAGCAACCGCAGTATTATCATCTGATTGTGATAAATCTACACCTAGATATACTTTTTTCCCTGTCCAAAACTTAAGATTTTCTATTGTTTTGCACTCCCTAACTTTAGTAACTTCTATATATCCTTCTACTCCTAGGCCTTTATACTTTATATTGTTATGTTTACAAAGATAATTTTCTCTTTTATTTTCATATAATATAGCCATCTCTCTCATTTCTTTTATAGCTTCAAATATATAATTATTATTTACTGCTACTGGATTGCTTTGATATATAACTAAATCTTCTGTTTGCCATAGATCCTCAACTAAAAATTTGCTATCCGGTTCATATAATAAAGAAAATCTTCTTTTATTATCTATTAATCCATCTAACACCTTTTTAGATATATCAATTTCATCTATCATGGCATTATTATCATTTGGATATTGGGTACTAATAATAATTCCAAGCTTATTAAACAAAGTTATTTGAGAAGATCTCATAGCTTCTATTGGATAACTATCCATAGCTCCTGCTTCATCAGCTAAGAAAGCATTGGCAAGTTTACCATCCATTTTATCTTCACTATAAGCTAATGGAATATACTCACTATCAGTTAATAAACATCTTATCTCACTTCTAAGAACTTTAAATACATCCTCTTCTGCTAACAAAGGACTAACTTTTATTATTTTTCTTATTGCTATTTTTAACTCAGAAGATAATTTTAAATCTGGTGCAACTGAAAAGAAACGTGAAAATGGCTTATCAGTTATTAATAAAAGTATAAAAATAACTGCACTATTAAAAGTCTTAAAATTTTTACGACTTATTTCTAGTACAGCTGTTATATAATATCTTATATCTTTATTTTCACCATTTCTTAGTTTTGTGCATAACGTTGCAACTATTAAGAACCATGCATAATCCTCTAATCCTTCATTCATAGGACACATTAAATCCGGATGAACCATTAACCCCAATATTCTATTTATTTTATTTAATTCTTTTTCATCAACATAAGCTTCTTCGTCTATTCCATCAGCTTTATTTAACCAATCTCGCGCCTGTTTCTTAACATATATAGGTACTTTTTGATTAACATCTGGTACACACCACTTTGCATATTTATAAGCTTTACTTTCTTTAATTTCCATTTATCGCCCTTAATAATTTTTCCTTATTAGATTCAGTATCTACTTTCTTAGGTATACTTCTAAGGGCCGAAGCTATTGTCATTATATTTTCTTTTTCTATGTCAAGTAACATTTTACGCTTACTTTGTAGTTGCTTATCTATACTAATAATGGTGCTAGATAAAGAAGCCATATTGTCACTAAAACTTCTTAGCTCTATTGCTTTTTCTTTTCCCTCTAATTCATCAACCAACGAATAAAATTTTTCTTTTAACGTTTGAATTAGATTATAAATCTCTTCTCTTTTCTTTTCAAAATCAGCACATTCAGCTTGTAATAAACAATATCTATTTATAACTGCTTCATAAATTGAATCGTTCTTTTCTATATTTTTAAGTAACTTGTTTATCCTTAAAAATTCCTTATGTGCTACTGGATTATTTTTAACTTCGGGTCGTTCTCTTATAGCTACACCAGTAGCTAAAGCTGCTTCTCCTTTTTCTCTTAATGCAAGTTCTTTCTTTGTCCTATGTGATTTTTTTTCATTTTTTAAAACTGTAAAAGGTTTTGGTGGTGTAGGCATAATAAACCTCCTTTCTTAAAAATTATCTTTTGAAAATCTGATGTGGGAATATTTTGTGTTCCGAGGTGGACACGTGGTGTTCTAAGGACCCCTCTGAAAGTGTCATAATACCCGGGGGTATATCTAAGTATTTTTCTCCTCTTCTTGTGCTTGTACAATAGCCAATAACTCATCCCTTGGTATAGTTCCTTGCTCTGCTAATTCATGGTGATATTCACACACAGTTATTAAGTTGCTATCTTCTAATCTTAGTTCATACTCCTCTTTAATTGGTACTATATGATGTACTTCTAAGTCATTATAGTTATACTTCTTTATTGTGTTATATAACTTCCTTATGCATACCTGACATAAAAATTTATCTCTTCTCTTTACCTCTTCTCTCTTCCTTTGCCATGCCTTTGTCCATCTAAATTTATCTGCTTCACTTGTTTTGTACTTATTACTCTTAGGTTTCATTGGACATACAAAATCTTTTTTATGTATTCTTCCACAATACTTACAACTCTTTAATGGCATTTAAATATATTGAACTCCTTTCATTATTTAATAAAATACAAAAAGCACCTAACTTTTTCTTGTTAAGTGCTTTTTATATATTTATTAGGAGGTTTTATCAATGTCCATTTTAAATTATAAACCATATTATTTTAGAATACTTACAGCTATTTTATAGTTTTTCTATAATTTTCTTTTATATTATCTAAATTCCCCTTAAGCTAGATACTTTTCCATCTTCTTTACTGCTTCCCCTTCTATTTGTTTTATCCTAGAGTAAGTTCTATTATATTTTATCTCTAGTAAACTATATCTCTTTTGTTCTATTAAAGCTGTTTCTATTATATCTCTTTCCTCTTCTTTTAATACTGTTAATGCATTATCTATTCTTGCTATCTCTCTTATCTTAGTTGCTCTTTGCTTTAACAGCCCTTCTTTTTCCTCTAAATGTTTTTCAGCTTGAAGCTCTACACTAGAAGTAATTTTATATGTTTTCCCAGTTCTTTCTCCACTTGGTTGTTCTGTTATTCCTAACATATCCTCTTCTAACTCTTGTAATTTTAAATCTATGTCTACTATATCTGCTTTTAACTCTTTATATCTTTTAATTCTCTTTGCTATCTTCTTCATGATTACACCTCTTCTATTCATCATGCATTGTATTGGCTATTTTTATTGAATCTTCTAATGTTATCTTTATAGTTTTAAAGTCAATATTTTCTCCCTTTTCTTTTTTAACTTCTATAGAATCCATGAATATTTTAACCACTGTATTAAATTTTTCATGTCCTAATTTATCATGCATATCTATAATTGCCTTTGCTACTCTTTCTTTATCTTTCATTCTATAATCACACTCTCCTAATTATGTTGTCTTAAATCTTCTTTTGCTTTTAGCCATATCGCTTTAGTAACTGTATGTATATGCTTAAGATATATACATATTTCTTCAAGTCTTTCTTTTGTTGCTGTTGCTTGTCCTCTTTTTAATTCTTTCTTTATACTGTACTTAATATTTGACCATCTATTATAAGCCTGTATACTTTCTTTCTGTAGCTCAAATGCTCCTGCTATATCCTCTTCTACTAAATTGTCAAACTTATTGGATATATCATTAAATATTTTTACCTCTTCTATATATATCTTTTTGTAATCCATCATTTCTCCTTATTCTTCTTTATTTTTCTATATAATTCATTACATGTTTAATTATCATATTAATACTTCCATCATTATTATGATGAATTTCAAATTTGCTTGGATCATTATAAGCTTCTTTATCAATAGTTAAATCTATATCATTATCTATTTTTAATTTAACCTTTTTAAGTTTCTTTTTTACATAATCCTTATCAAGTTTTATTTCCTCTTCTATCCCATTTGATTTAATAAAACCTTCAAAACCTTGCTTTTTATCAGTATCATTACTAAATAACTTTTGTGATAACTCCTCAACATCTACACTATCTTTATTTATTAATTCCTTTTTAACTGTACTTCTTACTTTTTCTGCTTGTCCTGCATCTTCTGTTATATTACTTCTAGTCCATATTTCTACTGCATTTATAAATTTTTTAGTTAATGTTCTGCTATCACTAATTTGACTACAACATAAAAAACTATTCATAAAGTAATTTGCAGAATATTCATCTTCTTTCTTGGTATTTTTCTTATCATCTAGTACCCATAAATCAAACTTCTGACCTTCTTTATTAGGTTTTATAAACGCTGCTTGTTTAATTCTTTGACTCCCTCCTGGTAATGCTGCACAATGTTTTATTAACCCAACTGCGATTTTATCATCATTGAACTCTACTTGGTGTGTAAAACTATTAACATAATCTAACTTAAGTATTCCTATCATTGGCCCTTGGTCAGTATATATTACTGTTACTATAAGATCACAACTTGGAATATATATGTTTTCTTTCATAATGTAGAATAATTGTCTTGCTAATGCCTTAGACACTTCTATAAGATTACCTTCTAATCCATTTAAGAATTCTTCTGATATTTCCCTAACTATATTTCTTTCATCATTAAATATTGCAGGTACTAAATTATCACTTTTAAATATTTTATCTATATGCTTGTATAAAAACATATAAGTATCTTCTGTTAAATCTAAAGCATATTCGTTTAATATAGGTTCTTCAGCATTCATATCTAATACATGAATTACTGCATTTTGTATATTAATATCATTAACTCTATCCCCTGTATCTATTGCCATTCTCTGCTCCTTATACTCGAATCCATTTTTCTTTTTAACTTCATTACTTTCATATATCATAACTTTAGATCACCTCTCCAAAATTAATTTGAGAATTAACTTTCTTAATTTCATACTCTAATACATAAGGAGCTTTATATCCATTTACTATTTCTTTAGCTTTATCTAACTGAATTCTTTTTATAGCTTCATATCTGGTAACTCCAAACTCTCTTTTAATTTGATGTTGAATATCTGAATATACTTTACCTCTTATACTGTTATCTTTATATGCATGACTTACTTTGCCACCTAATATTTCTATACCTTTCTTCCTAACTAACGCTTGAAGCTCTTTACACTCAACATTAAATAATGGCATACCTTCTTTTAATTCTTTTACATCACTCTTTATTCTTTGCTGCTCAATATCTAATGTAAATATAGCTTGTAACTCTTTACTTAAATGAGCATATGGGTTTTTAATAGCTTCTTCCATTTGATTAAATGCTTCTATATACTTAAGTTTCCATTCTAAAGCTCTTGCTCCAGTAAACCCCATTACTAACAAACTAAAACCATCTCTAGTTAACAAATATTCTATATATTCATTTCCTTTATGTTGGAAGCTACTCATAATCATCATATTTTTAACTGCGGAATTTTCCGTAGTTAATTTTCTTATAATTTCAGTTACATCTGCATGTCTCTTTCCAAAATGATCTGCAACTTGTCTACTGGTTACAACTAACTCCCCTTGACTATTTCTTTTTACTAATACCTCTTCATTTTTAATATTTATATTCTCCATTTTCTTTCCTCCTAATATAATTGAATTGTTAACTAAAAAATACCGCATATTCTTTATTGAATAATACGGTATTTTTATTAATTTATATTGAATTTTATTTTTGATAAGCTAGGATTGTTAATTTATAAATATATTAAACTGTATGCTTTTTTGTCAATAATCTATGTATTGATAATCCAATACAATATCCTGTAATAGTAAAACCTATTATTGATATAATAGTATTATATATTTGGTAATTATACTTAATTGCATCAACCATAGATAATAGCCAAAATGCTAATGGTATTAATAGAGGTACCCCTATTACTTCTCTTTTAGACTTTCTCACATAAAACCTATAGAATAATCCAAATAATAATAGACTTATTATCGAAATGATAAATTCATTTTTGGATATGTTTACTGGAATATCAGATGATATTAAAAGTACGTATAACCACAATATTACTGAAACAACAAAGAAAACAGCTTCTAAGTATATATCAATAAGTTTACTCATATTAATTCTCCTCTTACCTCTTTATAAAACTTAACAATACTATAGTATTATTATTATAAGTTAATTATGATATATTTTTTAACACCGTATTATTCAATTTTCTAAGATCACTTAGTTCACAATAATTTCAAACTATTCTTTTATTTCTTCTAACGCTTTACTTACAGCTTCTTTAGCACTTAATCCTTTGAAATACTACTTAACTGCTTTTATTAAAGTTTTTCTAAAATATCTTTCTCCATAATCTACTCCTAATAAATATTGATGGAAAGGATCTTAAAACATTCTAACTTTGTAATCCCCACTACTCTTAATAGCCTGTCCAAAGGTCCTTTCTTTTAATATTTTTTTATTTATATAAATGCATTTAGCATTAATATCTATTCGTTAACTTTATTTAAATATTTATGTTTCCACATTCTATAAACTTTATCTGCTTCTGCATCGTTTAACTCAAAAATATTTTTAATTCTTGTTTTTATTTCTTCTTGATTGAATCTATCTATTTCGCCTTCACTTAAATGATCTATTACTGTACTTATTGTTACTTCATTTAACATTTACGAATTATCTCCAATTATTCTTTTGGCCAATACAATATCTTCATATATGTTCCCTATAACTTTATCCATTGCAGTTTCAGAAAATAAAAACACTGCTCTTTTCTCTTTATCATTTTGGATTAACCATGAATATTCATCAAAAACTACTACTCCTGTTATCTCTTCATCTCCTGGCACAGCTCCTATTCTCTCCACAATAAAACCTTCGTATATATCCCTGCCTGTAATATCTTTTTTTCCAGAATATAAAATAGGCTTTAAGTGTCTATTGTTAACTGTTCCTTCTGGCAATCCATGACTATTAAATGTTTGCACCTCTCCATCTCCTGTTATGCTATATCCTGTACCACTTAAAAGTCTTTTTCTATTCTTGTCATAAATCTTAAATTTTATTTTTGCCATAATTTTCTCCTTAATCCTCTTCTTGAATAACATCTAGTATCGATATTTCTACCGCATTATCTGCTACCCACTTACCAAAACTCTCATAACTATCAAATTTCTTATTTTTATTTTCTCCGTTCCACTTTTCCTTATATAAACAAATTATTTCCATATTTTAGTGCTCCTCTTCACTTTTAATCCTAAATTCTAAATAATCTTTTACTTCATTCCAACAATCTCTACATAAAGAATTTTGACAATCTTCAAATGTAAACTTAAATCCTAAATCTTTTGGACAAAAGTATAATTTCTTAGTATATTTATCTACAGCTTGTCTATCTTTTATTGTGAATCTTTCCTTCAATTCCTTTGTATTTAATAACTCTCTAGTATTTTTCACATTAAATACCTCCTAAAAAAATACTACTGTTGTAAGTGTCTTTTCACACTTTAAGTACGTTTCTATAACTTCCCTTGCTTTTATCCATCCGTAACAAACTTCAACTTTATATCCTTGCTCCTTAAGAGCTTCTATCCATTCTTTCTGTTTTATGCTTGGCTTATTTTTACCTACCTTAAGTTCTATATACAATCCACAATATGCATCTTTTGCAACTGGTAAACATATATCCGGTACACCTGCCTTAACGCCCTCTTTTTTTAGATTTGCTGCAGTTCTCGCATCTCTCTTTCCACCATTAGGTATATGATGTAATAATTTAAGCTCTGGGTATTGTTGTTCTGCTAACCCTGCCCATTGAAATAAAAATCTTTGTTCTTGTGCTTCTGTCATTCTTCTCCCTCCATTAATCTAATTTCCGCATTTTTATATAAATATAAGTTCCTGAGTTTATATCGTTCACTTGGACCTCATGACTTGTATAAATATATCCAGGATATAATTTCTCAAACTCTTCTTTATCACCTTGGTTTCTTGATAATTCATACACCTTTTTATATGTGTATTTATAATCATTAATTTCAGCTTCTGGAATTATTAGATTTCTGCTTGGTGAATATCTTTTCTTTCCTTTAGGGTCTTTAGATATATAGTTGGCCAACTCTTCAAATCCTAACTCATTAGGCTGAAGTCTATCTGCATTTGCTCTACCCTTTCCCCATAATTCCTCTGCCTTATCTCTATCCATTCCACTCATAACAATATGATGATGTATTCTTGTCCTAGTTCTTTTATCATTTTTATTTGCTTCCTTATATTCCAAAACAGCTATATATTTTAACTCTGGTAAATTATTTCTTTTTCTATAATTCTTTATTCTTCTTAAATAATTATTCCTATCCCTTAATGCTCTCTCTTCACTATCTGGTAAATTATTATTATCATATGTTAAATGTATAAATAGGTCCTTATTAGTAAAGTTCGCATTTATTATTCTTCTTAATTTTTTTCTTGCATTTTTATCATTAAGATTTTTTTGTTCTTTTCTACTCTCTTTCTTTTTTCTTTTCCTACTCTTCTTTTGTTCTATTTTTGATATAGGATATATTTCTATTTCTAAATACTTACCACACTTATATTTCTTCTCCCTTATAGCCATAATTACCAACTCTACTCTTCTTATTTTTTATAATAGTCGTTAAGATAATACCTATTACAAGGGCGTTAAAATCTTGTCCTTAGCCTATATTTGACTTTAATACTTTTCTTAGATATAATTTAAATAAGGTATCCAAGAAAAAAAGATTTTTTTAAAACACATTGATCACCGGTCGCATGGTTATATCAATGTGTTTTTCCCTTTGTAATGGTAATAATTATCTTGTGTTTATACTTCTCCAATTGTTTCACCAGTTTTGACTAAATAGATTTCTCCTTTATCCAAATCTAAATTTTCATCAAACCTTACTTCTTTCTTTGCTATTTCTATAGCTTCTCTCCATCCAAACTTTCCAGTATCAATAAACTTTGACGCAACTTTATGTACCTGATCTAATTCTCTTAATTCCTTCCCCATTGTTCTAACCTTCTTCTTTGGACTTCTATTATCTCTTTATCTCTTCTTTGACTTAACATAATTGTTACTATATCATTCATTCCCCAATATTTGATTGCCTTATCCAACATTAATTTAGTTTTACTCATTCTATAACCCTCACACTGAATATTTATTTAAGTTAATTGGTTTAACTAACTTTTCTACTCTGCATTTTTTTAGCTTGCTTAGCAAATAATCCATTTACATATTTAATAGTTTCTATAGATGGTTGCTCCTTTATTATTACTCTACTTCCCATAATCCACCCATCTGTAACAAATGGTTTTCCATCTCTCCACTCTAGCTTAGGCTTTGGTAAATTAGGATCATAATCCTTTTCTTTCTTTTTTCTAGCCATTATTAACTCCCCCTAATTGTTCTCTCTCCATTTGATCTCTAAGAGTTACCCCAATTATTATTCCTTCAATTAATGTCTCTGTTTTTTCTTTTGCATATTCAGGAATTTTATTAGTTGCATTAAATATCCTTGTTATAAAATCTTGTTTTTCTTGCAACGTCATTTTTCCACTTCCTTTCTACATTTTTAGTTCTTTAAGAACCTTATATTTTTATAATAAGTTCTTTTAGGACTTTTTTCAAGCTTTTTTTCAAAAAATTTTATTTTTTAAAATTATAATTGTTGCTAAAGAACATTTTTTTGTGTATTATTATTTTAGGAGGTTTTTACAATGAAAGAACTTAAAGATAGAATAAAATTTGTTAGAACATCTAAAAACTTATCTCAGGATGAATTTGGGAGAATTATAAATCTTTCAAGAAGCCAAATAGCCGGATATGAAACTGGAGCTAAAAATGTCACAGACAGAGCTATAAATGATATTTGTAGAGAATTCAAAATCAATGAAGAATGGCTTAGAAATGGCGAAGGTGAAATGGAAGCTAAAATGACCTCTGATGAAGAGTTCGCTTTTTTAGTTGGTGCTTTTGCAGCAGAAGGTAATGACTTTAAAAAGAGAATCATAAAAGCTATGCTAGAAATAGAAAACAAAGACGATTGGGAGCTAATAGCTTCAGTTGTTGAAAGGCTAGCAAAATAAAAGGAGAATTTAAATTTCTCCTTTTTTAATATATAAATATTTTATTTTAGTAAAATGAGGTGATTAAAATTAGAGTTGCAATTTACTGTAGAAAATCTGTTTTTGTTGAAGGATCTGTTTCAATAGAAACTCAAATTAATCTATGTAAAGATTATATTAATAAAAAGTATTCTAATTCTACTTTTGAAATTTTTGAAGATGAAGGCTTTAGTGGTGGAAATACCAATAGACCAGCTTTTCAAAAAATGCTTAAACTTATAGAGCTTAATCAATTAGATATTGTAATTTGTTATAAAATTGATAGAATAGCTCGAAATACTTTAGACTTCTTAAATACTTTAGAAAAATTTAAGAATAAAAATGTAGAACTTATTTCAGTAAGTGAAGGTTTTGATCCAAACACTCAAATAGGAAAAATGATGTTAACCTTACTGGCTTCTTTTGCTGAAATGGAAAGAAGTAATATTCAGCAAAGAGTATCTGATAACATGCTTTCTATTGCTAAAAAAGGTCGTTGGACTGGTGGTAGTGCTCCTACTGGATTTATGCATGGAGAAAATGGAGGAATTGAAATTTCTAATGGTGAATTAATTCTTGATATTTTTGATATGAAATATCATAATACCTTAAATTCTAAAATAATTACTCACGCTGAAGAAAAACATAATCATAAATTTACTGGTGTTACTTTAGCCAATGCATTTAGAAAACCTATTTATGTTAAAAGTTCTGAAAGTGTTAGCTTATATTTAAAACATAAAGGCTATACAGTTCTAGGAGAAGAAAATCTTACTAACTCCTATCTAACATATACAGATAAAGATAATAAATATGCTGTAGTTAGTAATATTCCTGGATTGATAAATCCAGAAGTTTGGCTGGATATTAATAAACGAATGGATGAAAATATTACTCGTACTGGTAATAGATTTAGTGAAAAGTATTGGTTAACTAAAACTCTACATTGTAAATGTTGTGGTAAAACTTATTGTGGGCATACTAAAAGCACAAAAACTAGATATTATAAAAAAGATGGTACTGAAAAAATATATGAATCTACAACTTATTATTATATGTGTAGAGATATGCTAAGAGGTAAATTGAAAACTTGTACCAATACTAAAAGAGTAAAAAAGGATTACTTAGAGGTTAGAGTTTCAGAATTAATATACTCATTAAAAGATATAGATAATTTTAATGCTGCATATAATGTTAATTCTGTAGATAACAAAAAATTAATTGCATCACTTGAAAGAAAAATTAAATCTATAGATAAAAATATAAATAATCTTACAGATAAACTTTCACTCTTAAGTAATGAAGCTTCTATTATATTCATTAATAAAATAGAAACTCTAGTTAAAGAAAAATCTAATATAAAAAATGAAATTCTTTCATTAGAAATGCATGAACTAGAGAATATTAATAATAATCATGATTTTGTTTTTTATAATATTAGTAATTTTAATGATAATATGACAGTTGATGAAAAAAGAGCTTGTTGTATGAATATATTTAAAGAAATAACTTATGATCCTAAAGAGGATACATTTGAATTCTCATTTAAATAGCGGACTTTTGTTCGTTATTTTTTTGGTTTAAATTGAAAGTGTAGGACATCCACCATGAATATATCCTGTTAAAGATAATAAATCTTTTGATTTTAACATATCTATAGATTTTTCACCAACTATCTTTGCTGCTTTTTTTAAATTTAACTCTTTTTCAACTGGTATTACGAATACATAATTATTCTTACTTTTACCAACAGTAACTAATGTTTTAAACACACGCTTTGGATTTTGGCTCAATGCTGATGCAACTTCACTCCCACTTACGGCTCCTGTTCCAACATAACTGTGTGTTTCATGTTTAATTTTTTTCTGTTCTAAAATTCTCATTACATTTGTTTTTTCATCCATGATATCATCCTCTTATTAATTCATTAATATAAAAATTATAACATAATCTAACACCACATTTAACATTCTCTGTTTATTTAAAGAAAAACTCACTATTACCTCTCACCCATAAAGGTAAGTTAATTTAGATTAATTAAAATTTACTTATAGTATACTAATCTTGAATTAACAAAATATAAACTAAAAAAAGCTGTAGTTTAAAACTACAGCTTATAATAATCTAAAATTATCTTCTACTTTGTTCTTTTTTAGCTCTTCTGCAAGCAATACATCTTACAGGTTCGTTATCGAATCCTTTTTCTTTGTAGAATTCTTGTTCTCCTACTGTAAATACGAATTCAGCTCCGCAATCTCTGCATACAAGTGTCTTATCTGTCATAATTATTCCTCCTAAAATTAAAAGATTTTAAATCGATAATATAATCCCTAATTTACGAGAAACTACCTATCCAAATGAAACCTATTTTTTTGTTAGCATTTTTGCTACTCATTTAGTATAACATACTATTTATTATATTACAAACTTTTTATTTATTTTTAATATAATTTATAAATCCTTTACTTATATCTTTCAAAATAATGTATAACTAATTTATAACTTAACTCTTGGAATTATGTATTCTTCAATCTTAAATTCCTTATTTATATACTTATTAACAAACCAACAAGTTAAATCATAGGAGCATCTATGTAATAATAACGCTGATTCAGTATTATCTCCAGTATTTATAGAGGCTATATTAATTATTCTTCTTATTTTATTAAATATTTCTAGTCCATTTTTATCTATATTCGTTTTACTATCTAACTCTTTTAATCTATCATTCTGATTCATTCCCATAAGCAATCCTAAACTTTCAAGCTTAGCTACCTCTTGCGATAAATTTTCTGAAAATATTTTTGCCTTTGATATTGATATATTGGCATCCTCAAATAATGACTTTTCCATAGCTACTATATAATTATTTAAATATCTATAATCTTTATTTAATTCTTTATACACTTTATTTTCCGTAATTGTCCCCACCTTTTCTAAAATTATTTTAAACTAAAACCTTTTTAGTAATTACTACCTTTACTCATTTTTATATAATATATAAAAAGTGTTATAGTTCATGTATACTACAACACCTTTTCACTTTTATTTATTATTTTTAGGTTTATTTTTGATATACCTTTTTTCTCTATGATTTCCTGTCTTCTTTCTATTTACTTTACTATTTCCTTTATTACTTCTATTACTTGAATTATTATTTCCCCTGTGTTCTACGTTAACTATTGGTTTAATTATTTCATATTCCTCTTCTGCTAACACCGGAATAGATTTTCCTATAAGCTTTTCAATATTTCTAAACATCTCCTTTTCTTCTTCATCACAGAATGTTATAGCAATCCCTGAAGATCCTGCTCTTCCTGTTCTCCCAATTCTATGCACATAAGTTTCAGCTACATCTGGCAAATCATAATTTATAACATGAGATAATTCATCAATATCTATACCTCTAGCTGCAATATCAGTAGCAACTAATACTCTTATATTTCCTTCTTTAAAATTATTTAATGCCAACTGTCTTTGATTTTGAGATTTATTTCCATGAATAGCTGCAGCTGTTATTCCAGCTTTTTCAAGATCTTTTGCTATTTTATTTGCTCCATGTTTAGTTCTTGAAAATACTATTACAGATTTTATACTTTCATCCTTTAATAAATGTGTAAGTAATGACTTTTTATTCTTTTTAGGTACATGATATACACCTTGTGAAATAATTTCAACAGTTGAAGAAACTGGCTGAACCTCCACTTTTACAGGATTATTCAAAATAGAATTTACAAGTTTCATTACTTCCTTTGGCATAGTAGCTGAAAATAATAGATTTTGTCTTTCCTTCGGAAGTCTTGATATTATTTTCTTTACATCATGAATCATTCCCATATCAAGCATTCTATCTGCTTCATCAAGAACAAAATATTTTACATTTTTTAAATCAACATGTTTTTGATTTGCTAAATCTAAAAGTCTCCCTGGAGTTGCAACTAATATATCTATACCAGCTTTTATCTTTCTAACCTGAGAACTTTGATTTACTCCACCAAATATAACTGTATCTTTTATATCTAAATACTTAGAATACTCAGCAAAACTTTCTTCTATTTGAATAGCTAACTCTCTTGTAGGTGCTACAATTAAAGCTTTTATATTTCTATCATTATTTTTTTCCTTATCAGCAACTATATTTTGTAATATTGGAATTGCAAAAGCAGCAGTCTTACCAGTTCCTGTTTGTGCACATCCTAAAATATCTTTTCCTTTTAATACTACAGGAATTGAATTCTCTTGTATTTCAGTAGGCTTTTCATATCCCGCCTCTTCCACTGCTCTTAAAATTGGTTTTATTATATCTAAATCTTTAAATAACATATTTTCTCCTTTGTAGTTAAAATAAAAAAAGAAACGCAAATAAATGCTAAATCACTAACATAGCATCTATATAGCGTTTCTCTTTATTAAGTATATATCATTTTTCAATTAATAGCATTAACTTTTTAATACTATATATACCCACATTTCTATAATATTTCCTTAATAATAAAAACTTCTCATTTCATATTTACCAATATCTTATTAATTTAGTTGCTCAATTTTATAATATCCATTCTTAATAGGCAACCAATACTTTGATCCACTTGAAAACAAAATTACTTTTTTATTACTATTTTAGTTTTATAAAATATAAAAAGACTATTTTAAATTATAATATGAAACTATAGTTTTATAATATTAATTTTAAAATAGTCTTTATAACTCATAATTTTATGCTATTATCGATTCATTACTTTCATTTTGAGCACTATTACTTTTTCGCTTATTTATAATATAATCAACAATTATTGCTATAGCTCCATCGCCTGTTACATTAGTTGCTGTACCAAAACTATCTTGAGCTGCATGCAATGCAATCATAATTGGTTTCTCCACTGCCCCAAATCCAAGCATTGATTCTAAAAGTCCAAGTGCTGCCATAACGCCACCCCCTGGTACTCCTGGAGCTGCTATCATTGTAACACCTAACATAAATATAAACGGCATTATCATACCAAAAGTAGGTGTTTGACCATTCATATACATAACTGCCATAGAAGTAAGAACTAAAGTAATAGTGTCCCCTGCTAAATGTATTGTTGCTCCTAGAGGTACAACGAAATCTAAAACTTCTTCACTAATATTATTTTTCTTAACACATTCTAGTGTTACTGGTATAGTAGCTGCCGAAGATTGAGTTCCTACAGCAGTCATGTATGCTGGTATCATGTTTTTTATTAATTTAAATGGATTTTCTTTCTTAATAGCTCCTGCAATACAGTATTGTATAAGTATATAAGCTAATTGTAATGAAAATAATAAAATATATACTATTCCAAAAGACTTTAATGTATTAAAAATCTCTCCACTATAGCTTAACTTTGCAAAAACACATCCAATATATATAGGTACTAATGGAATTAAAACATTAGTTACTATCATTAAAACTATTTTATTAAATTCATCTACTACTTTTAACATAGCACTGTTCTTTATTTTAGATAATCCTATTCCCAATATAAAAGCTAATGTCAATGCAGACATAACTCCCATAATTGCTGGAATTTCAATTGTAAAATAAGGTTCAATAGTTTGTCCTTCTTCACTCAATGCTATACTTCCACTTATTAATTTAGGTAAAATTCCTGCTCCAATTAAATATGCAGCAAACCCAGCTAATAATGTAGATAAATAAGCAACTATTGTAGTTATAAGAAGACCTTTTCCAGATTTACTTCCTAATGAAGCTATTCCTGGAACTATAAAACCTACTATTATCAGTGGAATTATGAAAGATAAAAAATTTCCGAATAACCCACTAAAGGTTGCTAGTATTTTTACTGGAAATTGAATATTATTAGCCCCACATAATAATCCAATACTAATTCCTAATACTAGACATATAAATATTTTTGTAATTAAAGATAGTTTCTTCATTGAACTTGCCCCCTTTATTTGTCCTCCAACAAAACACACTTGTCTTTCATTAATACTCACTATACCCTATTATTTACATAATGTCAAATTTTATTTTAAAAAAAAATCTATAATTTTGTGAGTACATTCAAAATTATAGATTAACTTTCTCCAACTTTTTAAGTATATGATTTAAAAAAATATCATTTTTATAGCAAAAATAATTAGTGTTATCCCTCCAAAAAAATCTGCATACTTAGAAACAAATTCTATCTTTCTAATATATCTACATAAATAAAATGCAAATGTACATAATACTAGTGTTATAAATCCAATAATTGAGCAATCACCTATTACCCTTATTATATTACTTATGTAACTAAATCCAGTAAATCCAACTACAAATGCATCAATACTTACAGATATCCCCAATATTAATACTATACCTTTTTTTAATAATAAACTTTCATCTTTCTCCTCATTATCAAATCCATCTTTTATCATTAGTATCCCTACAACAGCTATGGCTATTCCCCCTACGACTTTAGGAATTGTAGTAATATAAGTTTCAAATAGATGTCCACAAACTCCGCCTAAAAAAAAGAATAAAAATTGAAAAAAAGCAAAGGAAATAATAAAGCCTATTTTATTTATTCTTTTTATAGCTGAATTAACTCCTATACTTATACTTACTCCTACAGCATCCATAGCCAATGCTACACCTACTATAATTAAATCCTTGAAATTCATCCCATCCTCCATTTTACAGTATTTGTATAATTTTATTATATATTTTCTCTACCTATGATTCATATTGTAAATTTTATTTTTTTATCTTTTAATTTACTCTTTTTTGTTGTATAGTATATATTGTATTCGCTAATTAACGAAATAGTATATCACATTAATTCTTAAGTATTAGATATTAATGTATATTTACATAAAACTATAAATTTTTAATTTTAATAAAAGGAGCGTATTTTAATGGCTAATTGTATCATAGCACAATCAGGAGGACCAACATCAGTAATTAATTCTAGCGTTGTTGGATTATTAGAGGCAAATAATACTTTAGGAACTTTTAACAAAGTCTTTGCAGGTTTAAATGGAATAGAGGGTATCTTAAACGGTAATATAATTGAACTTTCTTCATTTTCACAAGAAGAAATAAATAATTTTAGATATACACCTTCATCTGGTTTAGGTTCTTGCAGATATAAAATGAAAAAACTAGAAGAATCTACTGAAGAATATGACAAATTATTAGAAATATTAAAAGCTAATGATATTAAAGCCTTCTTTTATGTTGGCGGAAATGATTCTATGGATACTACTGCAAAATTAAGCGCCTATGCTAAAAAAACTGGAATAGATATTAAATTTATAGGTATTCCTAAAACAATAGATAATGATTTAATGTATACTGATCACACACCTGGTTTTGGTAGTGCAGCAAAATTTATAGCTACTTCTGTACTTGAAACTTACTTAGATTCATCAGTGTATATAAACAATGGAATATTCATATTAGAAACTATGGGACGTGACACTGGTTGGTTAGCTTCTGCTGCAGCATTAGCTCAATTAAATGGAAAGCAAGTTGCTGATTTCATATATTTACCTGAAACTGCATTTGATATTGATAAATTTTTAATAGATGTAAAAAATAAATTTGAAGAACAAAATCAAGTTTATATAGTAGTTTCTGAAGGAATAAGAACTGCTGAAGGTAAGTTTGTTGCTGAAGCTCACGCACAAGCTCATGATAAATTCGGACATGCACAATTAGGTGGCGTTGGTAATTATCTTAAAAACTTAATAATTTCTTCTGGTATAACTAGCAGAGTAAAATCTTTAGAACTTGGAGTTCTACAAAGATGTGCAATGCATTGTGCCTCTAATATCGACATAGAAGAGGCTTATGAAGTTGGATATGAAGCATTAAGACAAGCTTCTCTTGGAAAATGTGGGTATATGATAGGTATAAAACGTGAAAGCAATACTCCTTACAAATCATCATACTTCTTAATAGAAGCTGATAAGATTGCAAATAATGTTAAATATTTCCCAACTGAATGGATAAATGAAGAAGGAAATAATTTAAAAGCTGAAGTTCTTGAATACTTATCTCCTTTAGTTTCTTCAGTTCCATCAGTTATTTCATCACTTCCAATGCCAGTATTTAAGGTATTTAACAAATAACTTAAGGTTAATCAATGGTTATAAGTTAGTAGTTAGTAGTCTTAGGTATAAATTTAGCTAAGATGGTTTTAAAACATATTATCCAAGAAGCTCGCTCTAGAGTTTCTTCCCTAACTACTAACTACCAACTCAAAACTATTTAGCATACCTCCTACATAAATACTCTATAGTTTCTAAAAATATATTTGCTTCCTTTTTGGTATTATATATTCCCAAACTTACTCTAACTAATCCCGGTACTCCATTTTTACTAACATAATTTTGAAGTTCATTATCTGCTATTCCTAATACTCTTCTTGTATATGGATGTGAACAAAATCCTCCTTGCCTTACTCCAATACCCCTAACTTCTGAAAGTTTTTCTCCAACCTCTTCATAGCTCATTCCATCAATAGTAAATACTAAAATTCCTAATCTATCATTAATATTTTCATTATCAGCATATAATCTCACTCTACTTAAATCTTTAAGTCCATCAATTATATATTTTAATAATTCCTTTTCATTTTTCTCTATAGTATCAAATCCTATCCTCTCAACTTCTTTCATAGCTTCCATAATAGCTACAGCCCCAAAAAGATTAGGTGTTCCTGCTTCATTTTTTTCAGGAGTATTTAACCATATTTCTCTATCATCTAATACAAGATCTACAGTACCACCACCTTTTGAATCTGGTGGGTTCATATTGAAACTTTCCTTTAATCCAATAATTGCACCACTTCCAAATGGAGCATATATTTTATGTCCAGAAAAAACTAAAAAATCTATATTTTCTGAACTATCTTCTTGGCACATAGATACCCTTTTATGAGGAACTAATTGTGCCCCATCAACTATGATTTTACCTCCATATTTATGAATTAATTTGGCTATTCTTTTTATATCATTTATATATCCAGTAACATTTGAAGCTCCTGTTATTGTTATATATTTTATACGTTCCCTATACTTATCCACTAACTCTTCTATATCATTAATATTTATTCTTCCATCTTCACGTACTTCTACATACTTTAAATTACACTTACCTCTCCAAGGTAAATCATTTGAATGATGTTCCATTCTTGTTGTAATTACAATGTCATCTTTGCTATTGATTAATATATTAGATAGCATATTTAATCCATCAGTAGTATTTGCAACAAAAATTGCTGTATAGATATCCTCTGGCGCATTAAAATACTTCAAAAGATAATTTCTACTCTCTTCATATAAATCACTACAATATAATGATTTTTGTCCATCACCCCTTTCAATTGACCCATAATATTCACTTGTTTCTAAAATTTTTTTCATAACTCTTTTAAAAGGCGGTGTAGTCGCTGCATTATCAAAGTTTATAGGAATAATCCTTCCCTTACCTTCTACATTAACCTTTTTATCCAACCCTACAAATAGTTTTCTTAAATCATCTTTATTATCCTTATGCATAACAATTCCCTCCAATACAATATATTCCTTGTTACATCGATTGTTACATCCACTTTCTTGGCACCCTTATTTGTAATATCTCCTTTATAATACTCATATTCTATAAAGTAACATATGTGTTTAAAATACATATATTATTAATAAATTTATTATTTGGAGGGGAATAATGAGTTCAAAAAAAAATAATAAAGACAATGATGATTTAAATTTTATACCTTTAAATATTGATTCTACACTTTCACCAGATGGTTCAAAGTTTCCATTGCTTCTTAATTTTGATGAAATATCACTTTCAGGAATGTACGGTGGAATGTCATTAGGTTTTTCAAATCTTAATGCCACTCCTATTCCATTAGACTTAGTTGGATCAACAACTTCTGTAATTGCACCACTTACACCTTATCCTAAAAATATACCTACTATAAATGATGATAATACCCCTTATACACCTAAAACAAAACAACCTAATAATAATAATAATAATAATGCTAAAAACCAAAACAATAATTCTAACTATCTAGAATATCCAGCGGAATCAGATGATGATTTTCTTCATTCATACAATGAACCATCACTTAACGAAAGATACTTAGATAATCCTGTTAATGCTGTCGATATATTAAGGAATTTCGATCTTTCTTTAGATTATATTTCAACAGATTCTCGTAAAAACAATTGTACTGAAGAAGATGTGAATAAAATTTTTGATATAATTGAAAGTGATCATTCTGGAATATTAGCTACTATGAAAGCCTATAGGGTTCCTTATCCAATAGCAAAGCTATTAATTAAAAAGATTATTAAAATTTCTTTAGACAATTATAATAAGTAGGTGAGTTTTATGGAACAATTTAATAAATCTCTACCTAGAGTAAATACTAATATAAGAATTCTTCATGCTAATCCAACTACATCTAATATAGATGTTTATATAAATGGTTCACTCTTAGCAAGTAATGTTGGATTTGGAAAAATTTCTAAGTATTTTACTATAACACCTGGAGAGTATAACTTTCAACTTTATCTAACAGGCACTTATGATAAACCTATACTTTCTCAAGATATTCAGTTAATTGCCAATGCAAATTATACTATTTCATTAGTTACATTATCTAATAATTTGTTTTTATTTAGGTTAAAAGATGATAATGTTCCCGTAACAAAATCTCAGGCATATTTAAGATTCATAAATCTTTCACACAATTCACCATTATTAACTTTATCATTACCTAATAATTTCATCTTATTTAATGAAGCTGAATATTTAGAAACTACTAGTTACTATCAACTTTCTCCTGGAATATATAATTTTGAAGTATTATTTGCATCTTCAGATGTTACAGCAAAATATATAAAAAATATAACTTTAGTCGGTGGAAAATTTTATACAATCTATATACTTGGAGTATTTAACGGAAAACCAGTTATAGGTTACTTGCTCACTGAAGATTTAATTTAAAAAAAGGAGTTGTTTTTTAAACATCTCCTTTTTTAGATTTGATAAGGTTTTAGTATAATAGTATAATTAAAAGGTATAATTTAAATTGAGGTATTATATCAAAAGCTTATTATAGTCTCAAGTTTAAAGTTTTAAGTTTAAGAATAAATTCAGCTTAACTGAATTTTTAAAAAGTGATACTAAAGTTTTATGTTTGACTTAGCACTTATAACTTTCTAAACTTCACAGTTAAATTTTGATACAGCCTCATATTACTTATAAGACTTCACTATATTACGGAGGAAATTATGATAATACTAAGTTGTAAAGATATATGTAAAAGCTATGGAGTAAGGGATGTTCTTAAAGATATTACCTTCTCAATTAATGAAGGCGATAAAGTTGGAATCATTGGTGCCAATGGTGAGGGAAAATCTACCCTTTTTAAGATAATAACAAAAGAAATATCTCAAGATTCTGGTGAAGTTTTTATAGACAAAAATAAAACACTAGGTTATTTATCTCAAAATTTATCACTTGACTCTGATAAAAATATTTACGAAGAAGCTATTTCAGTTTTTGAAGAAATATTAAATATTGAATCGAGACTTTCATCATTAGAAATAAAAATGAGTGAGCCCTATGATGATAAAAATGCAGCATATCATGAAAAGCTTATTAAAGATTATACTACTCTTCAAGATTTATATTCACATAAAGGTGGTTATGTCTATAAAGGTGAAATTTCAAGAGTATTAAAAGGTCTTGGCTTTACTGAAGATGATTTTTATAAACCAATAATTACATTAAGTGGTGGACAAAAAACAAGAGTTGCATTATGTAAATTGTTATTACGTAAACCTGATATAATATTACTTGATGAGCCTACTAATCACTTAGACTTAGAAGCTATAAGTTGGTTAGAAGACTATATGAAAAATTATAAGGGAACAGTTTTAGTGATATCACATGATAGATTTTTCTTAGATTCTGTTACTACACATACTTATGAAGTAATAAGTGGTAAAATAGAATGTTATAATGTTCCTTATACTAAATTTATAGATTTAAGAAAAAAGAATTATGAAGCTAAACTAAAGGCTTATAATTTACAGCAAGCTGAAATTAAAAGACAAGAAGCCATAATTGAAAAGTTCCGTTCATTTAACCGTGAAAAAAGTATAAGAGCTGCTGAAAGTAGAGAAAAAGCTCTAGATAAAATGGAAAAAATTGAAGCTCCTGCTCATGAAAAAGAAGCCTCTAAAATTAAATTTGAAGCTTCAGTAAAAAGTGGATATGATGTTTTACATATAGAAAATATGGCAAAATCTTATGGTGAAAAAACTTTATTTTCAAATTTAAATTTAGACTTAAAACGTGGAGAAAAAGTAGCATTAATTGGTGAAAATGGCCGTGGTAAAACTACTTTATTTAAAATAATAATGGATACTGTAGAGTCTGATACTGGAGTAAAAGTATTAGGTACTAATGTTAATGTTGGCTACTATGATCAAGAACAATCTGATTTAAATTTAGATAAAACAATTATTGATGAAGTTTGGGATGAATTCCCTAACTTAACAACATCAAAACTTAGAAGTTATTTAGCCTCATTCCTTTTTACTGGTGATGATGTATTTAAAGTAATAAAAACTCTTAGCGGTGGAGAAAAATGTAGAATTAATTTGTTGAAGCTAATGCTCTCTAAATCTAATCTTTTACTATTAGATGAACCTACAAATCACCTTGATATTATGTCAAGGGAGGCTTTAGAAGATGCAATTTTAGAATATGATGGCACATTAATGGTAATATCTCATGATAGATACTTCTTAAATAAAGTAATTGGACGTATACTTGAATTAAAAGAAGATGGAGTAACTGAATACTTAGGAAATTATAGCTATTACCAAGAGAAAAAGCTTAATCCTAGTAGATTTGAAAGTTATGAAGAATTAGCTAATGGAAAAACTAAAACTCAACTTAAAGACGAAAAGAAAAAGAAACGTGAAGCTGAAAAAGAAGCTAAAGCTATGCAACTTAAAATTAAAAATCTAGAAAAAACTATCTCTGAAAAAGAAGATGAATTAACTCAATTGCAAGAACAACTTTGTCTTGAATCAATATATTCTAATCCATCTGAAAGCCAAAGAGTTAATAACGAAATTAAAGAATTAGAAGAAACTATTGCTAATCTTTATGAAGAGTGGGAATCACTAGCTTAAACTTATCTTATTAATAAATGCTTTTAAATATTTAATAAAAAATAAAAATAAGAAATTAGGAATTTTTATCTTAATTTCTTATTTTTATTGTGTTATATACCTTCTTTTATAAAACTCACAAAAAAGGTAGTGTATCTTTTAAAAATACACTACCCTTTTTATTAAGCTGCTTCTACAATACTTTCTGAAGTTTTTTCCTTAACTAAGTTATTAAATATAAATTTTCTTATCATATCCACTGGAATTATTGTGAATGCCATAGCTATTATAACAAGCCAATGTCCTGATGTGATTGGTGTACAACTAAAGAAGTCACCACCAACAATAGTTAATATAACTTGAACTACCACTATAATTCCCATCACCTTTAAAAAGCTTATATTTTCTTTAATATGTTCAAATATATTTACTGTATTACTTCTTACATTGAATCCATTAAATACTGCACAAAGTACAAACATTGAAAAATACGCTGTCATATGCTCTTCTGTATTTGAAAACATATTTACAAAGAATGGAGTCTTTAAGAATATAAAACTTAAGATTGTTACCCAAGCACCAGCAAATAGAATTTGATTCATCATAGTACTAGAAACTATACTTTGAGTTCTTGATTTAGGTTTTTCTAACATATACTTTTTAAGTGCTGGTTCAGAACCTAAAGCTAAAGCACCAAGCCCATCCATAACTAAATTAATCCATAGTATATGTGTAATCTTAAGTGGCTCTTCAATACCAAAGAATGGAGCTATAGCACAAACAGCAACTGCACCTACATTTATTGTTAATTGGAATTTAATAAATTTTAAGATATTATTATAAATCGTTCTACCATAAAGTATAGCATTTTCAATTGATTTAAAATTATCATCTAAAATTACTATTGCACCAGCTTCTTTTGCTACATCTGTACCGCTACCCATTGCAAAACCAACATCTGCTCTCTTTAATGCAGGAGCATCATTTACACCATCGCCTGTCATACCACATACAAGGTTTAATTCTTGAGCTAATCTTACCATCCTTGATTTATCTGTTGGTAATGCTCTAGCAATAACTCTTAAATTAGGTATAATAGATTTAACTTCATCATCAGACATCTTGTTTAATTCTTCTGATGTTAATGCAACATCAGATTTAGATTTTAATAATCCAGCTTCTTTTGCTATAGCAACTGCAGTTTCTTTTCTATCACCAGTTATCATTACAACTTGAATACCTGCATTTTGAACTTCTTCTATAGCTTGTTTAGCTTCTGGTCTTACATCATCTCTAATACCGACAAAACCAACTATAACTAAATCTTCTGGTAATGTATCATCAACTAATTCACTTTCGCTATAAGCAAAAGATAATACTCTCATTGCTCTTACAGCTAGTCCATCAATTTTTTCGTTAATTTTATCTTTATTTATAGCTACAACATTTCCATTTTCATCTATCATTTTAGTAGCTTTAGCAAGTAATCTTTCTGGAGCACCTTTGTATACAGTTTTTCCATCTAACTGACTTGCAGAATATTTATTAGCAGAATTAAATCCTTGAGATTTTTCTACTGTAATATTAGTTAATTTATTCATTTCTTCTTGAGTTAAAAAATTTAATAATGCTTTATCTGTAGCATTACCACCAATAACTTTACCTTCAGCGTCAAACATTGCACCTGTATTTTTACCAATACAAAGTTTCATCATTTCTTTTACCATAGAACCCTCTTTGTAACTATCTTTTAAGTTACCATCAAAGAATTCTACTACTTCTAATTGCCCTTTAGTAATTGTACCTGTCTTATCTGAAAATAAAATATTTAAAGAACCTGCTGTCTCTATTCCTATTGGTTTTCTAACAAGTACGTTGTTTTGTAACATCTTAGATGTATTTCTCATAAGAACAATAGCAATCATAAGAGGTAATCCTTCTGGAACAGCCATAACAACTATAACAACCGCAAGCATAATAGCTTCTAATACATCCTTAAATACCATTACACCACCACTGGCAAAATAATCAGAAAATCCACCTGCAACAATTACCTTATGACCTAATAATGCTAAAGCTATAACAACTGAACCTATATAACCAAACATTGAAATTTGTGATGCAAGCTTAGAAAGCTTAACTTTTAATGGACTATCTACTTCATCATCAGCCATATCTTCTGCCATTGCACCCATCATAGTTTTCATACCAACTTTAGTAACTTCCATTATACCTTCACCATTGAATACAACTGCACCTCTAAATAAAGAATGCGCATCAACAAAAGTATCACCAGTTACATCTGCAGTCATTGCAGCTTCTTTATAAGCCTTAGAATCATTAACTGCAAACTTTTTACACTCTTCTGCCTCACCATTAAGAGCTGAATTATCAACCCTTAAATCACCTTGATAAAGATATCCATCCGCTGGAATTTTATCACCACTTTGAAGAATTACCATATCCCCAACAACTAAATCATCAATTTCAATTTCTACTATTTTTCCATCTCTATGTACCTTACATACATCTTTCTTAGTAGAATCTTTTAACTTTCTATACTCATTATCACTTGCCATTTCAGTTTTTGCAGAAATTCCAGTAACAAGTAATACAGAAACAGCTATCCCAATAAGTTCTCCAAACTCTGCATATCCCATAAATGCCATAATAGCCATAATTGCTGCAATTGCAAGTAATAGCTTTATCATTGGATCATCAAATGCACCCTTAAACTTGTCCCAAAACGTTTCTGGTTTAGCTTCATGAATTATATTATCTCCATGGAGCTTTCTACTTTCCTCTACTTGACCTTTATTAAGTCCTTTAATCATTACTTCCTCTCCCTAATATAAATTTACATATTTTTTATAAAATATAGTATATCTACTATATTATCACTTATTATTACATATTAAAAACATTATTAATATATATCTAAAAATATACACGCAAAAGCATCTTTATCTTTTGCATGTATTTCCTTCATTACTGATATAAAGCTAATACTCCATTTAAATCTGCTATTTTACCTTCTCCTACTGCTTTAAATTGCCATTCTGAACCACTTCTATAAAGCTCCGCAAAAATTACTGATGTTGCAGTAGAACCATTTTCTTTCAAATTAAATCTACAAATTTCTTTTTCATTTTGATCTAAATCTATTAATCTCACATATGAATTATTTATCATTCCAAATGTTTGTCTCTTAGCCATAGCTTCATGTATAGTAACAACAAATACAATCTTAGCTATATTAGGATTAATATTTTCTAAATCTATGTTTATAGTTTCATCATCACCTTCACCAGCACCAGTTCTATTATCCCCTGCTAATGAAATTCCTTGCCCTTCTTTATTATTAAAGAATATAACATTTGATACTGTATTGAATTTATTATTTGAATCTAATAAAAAAGCAGCTATATCTAAATCAAAATCAAACCCATTATTTGATATATCCCAACCAGCACCAAGTTTTACTCTTTTTAATCCTGGATTTCTCTTTGTTAAATCTAAAATATCATTTTTATTTAAATTTAAAATTCCTCCTGTTTGAGAAGTACTATTTGAATTTCCTGTTAAATTTCCAAATCCTGAACCTAAATTAATTCCCATTTCTTACACCTCTATTTGTACATATTTGCTAAAGAAGAAACCGTTGCATGTAGTAGTTCTCCTCTTGCTTTAAATTGCCAGCTTCCATTTTTTCTTTCTAACTCTGCAAAAAGTAAAGCGGTATTATCTCCACCATCTTCGGATAGATTGTATCTACAAATTTCTTTATTTCCACTATCTTCATTTAATAATCTAATATAAGCATTTTTCACCTTAGAAAAGCTTTGCTTTCTTGCTACTGCATCATAAATATTAAGAGCAAAAATCACTTTACTACAATTACCTGGTAGCTTATCTAAATTAACTGATATCTTTTCATCATCTCCATCACCTGCGCCTGTTCTATTGTCACCATGTAAATATATACCTTGACCATTTAAATTTCCAAAGTAAATTACTCCTCTATTTATAAGTTTATCATTTTCGTTTAATAATATAGCAATTAAATCTAAATCATAATCAGCACCTAATTTGAAGAAACCTTTTTTAGCAACATCCCATCCCGCTGCTAACATCACATTCTTTAATCCTGGCTCTGTTTTTGTTAAGTCTAAGACATCATTCTTTTTTAAATTCAAAACTCCTACCATATATTTCCTCCTATAAATTATTTATTTAACCCCTACACGGCATATTTAGTTAATAGTTGCAGTTGAAACTACCATAGTAGTTTCTAATAATTTATATTTTTTAAAGTCTGCTAAAGCAGACTTTATTCATTAACTAATAACTACATATAAAGTCCTAAAATTCCATTTAAATCAGCAATTTTACCTTCTCCAATAGCTTTAAATTGCCATTCACCACTTTGTTTGTACAACTCTGCAAAAATTACAGAAGTAACAGTTGATCCATTTTCTTTTAAATTAAATCTACAAACTTCTCTTTCATTATGTTCTTCATCTAAAATTCTTACATATGAATTTTCAACCATTCCAAAAGTTTGTCTTTTAGATTGTGCTTCGTGAATTGTAACAACAAAAACTATTTTTTGAACATGTGGCGAAATAGCTTCTAAATCTATTCTGATTCTTTCATCGTCGCCCTCACCTGCACCAGTTCTGTTATCACCTTCTAAGTAAATTCCTTGCCCCTGCATATTATTAAAGAATATAACATCATCTGGAATATTTTGTACTTTGCCATTTGCATTTAATAAAAATGCTGCTATATCTAAATCAAAGTCTTGCCCTATTGTTGCAACATCCCAACCAGCACCTAATATTACCTTTTTAAGCCCTGGATTCTTCTTAGTCAGATTTAACACATCATTCTTTTTTAAATTTAAGGCATTAACATTGTTATTACTTGAACCTGAGTAAATATTATTCATCATTGAACCTAAATTAATTCCCATTTTTATACCCCCTTAGGATTTAAGTATTATTTATAATTATCTTATGTGATAAATTATACCATTTAACAAAATGCTTTTCAACTCTTTTTACAGTATCAAATAAAATTTTTTAATTCATTTTTTTATTTTTTATTAATATTTAATTTAAAGCTGGCATTATGCCAGCTTTATATCTTAATTATTTATTTTTCATCCTATTATAAAATTAACTTTGTGCTATATTTTTCTTCATGCTATGTTTAATTCTTTCAAGTTTAGCTGAGTTCTCAATTCTTTGAATTCTATTAGACTCTTGAATTGCTTTTGTATCTTCAATTCCTTTCATTATAGTTTCAAATGATTTTTCTAATGTAGATATAGCAACAGAACTTCCTGAAGCCATTTTAGCAATTTCCACAGACTGTCTAGCGGTATTTTGAGAATTTCTCATAATAAGCTCATTTGTCTTATCATCCAATTGTTTTATTGATTTAGCTTGTATTTCTTGTCTTTTTAAAATAACTGCTTGAGCTAAACATTGTTTAAATATAGGCAATGTAACTATAAATGAAGAATTAATTTTTCTCATTAAATTAAAGTTAGACATTTGAATACTTTGAATCATTGGTGCTGCTTGAATGGCAACATTTTCTGCAATTTGAAGATCATAAACACGTTGTGATAGCATCTCTTTACTTATTTCAAGTTTTTGTGTTAACATCTGTTTTTCTTCTTGATTAATATCATTATTAATAGAAATTTGTGAAATATATAAATCTATTTCTTCTAATGCTAATTCACCTGCAACAATATACTTTTCAAGCAATTGATAGTAATGAAGATTAGCATCATATAATTTTTTTAAATTAGCATTTGATTCTCGTATGTCATTTTCATATTTCTTTAATAAAAGATACACCTTTTCAACTTCATACCCCATAGTATCATATTTTTGAAATAACTTTGCCACACTATTACCTACACCTTTCATAAGTTTAGATAACATTGATTGTTTTTCTGTACCTTCTAATTCTTTGACATCAAATTTATCCATTATTTTGGTTAAGTTTACTAACATTTCACTAACTTCTTCTGATTTTACTGCCTTCATTGAACTTAATAATTCATCTGATACCTTAGAAATATTTTCACTTGCTTTTTGCCCAAACATTACTATAGAATTTGGATTTTGAATTTCAACTTCTCCTGTTAACTTCTGAACCTCTTCCATGTTTCTTAATCTTTGTTTATACTCTGAAATTGTAGCCATATCAAATTCTTGATTTTGTATTTGCATACTTTCTTGAGGATTCATATATCCATATTGATTTTGATACCCCATTTCTATGTTTATTTGCTCACCTGATTGCCCTTGGTAATTCATCTGTGCATTTTGATATGCATTATAATTATTATTATTTTGAAAATCACTATTTATTCCATTAAATGATTGTCCCATATTATCATTATTATAATTATTCATCACTATCACTCCCACCTTTATTTATTTTTTTAAAAACTTTGAAAAAATCCCCTGCTTCATACTAATTAACTCTTTATAGGTTGAATCATATTTCATTACTTCCAACCTAAAATCATTTAATACTGTTTCTTTTATTACATTATTAATGTTAAATAATCCAGATGGATTAAAAATCACTATATCTATGCCAATAGTATGTATATATCCTAAAAGTAGTTGCATCGATTCTGGTAAAACCTCTTCCTTTTCAAGATAAATAACTATCTTAGGAACAGCACCTGTAAAATCAAAATTATCTACTAATCTGACAATACTTTCATTTAAACCTAAAACTAATACAAGTAATCTTAATACTTCTTCTTTATTAAAACTTTTATTATATAACTCCTTACTAGTAATAGTTTCATTAAATTTTTTAAGCAAAAAATTTTGAACATCTTCACTATATTTAGAAAATTTATATATAGGAAGTTTTTTGATTGCTTCAATATCAAAAGTACCATCACTTAATTGACAAAACATAATCTGATACATATCATCTGTAAACTTTACGTCCTCTGAAAAATATATTCCATTAAACACTAAAGTATTAGATGATGAAGTGCAATATTTTACAAGCTTTTGATATTCAAACTCATCTTTATACATTCCATCTATTTTCTTAAAGAAGCATGGCACTCTAACTGTATCTCCTTCAACCTTAAATCCACTTCTTAATTTGCAAGGTTCATTCCAATAAATATATATATCCTCTAAAATAGTATCTAATAATACACTCTTAGTATAACCCTTTCTAAATTGCCATGGCTTAAAAACTCCTGTTCTAGAAAATAATTGTTCCTCTACTTCTCTTTGAATTTGCTTAGTAATTGTTTCAAAATTATCAATAGCTTTTCCTTTGCTAGCCCTTTCATTAAATGATTCTATACTCAAAATTCCCATACTTTTTATACATTCACTTAATCTATCTTCTTCTATCTCACTCCAAAATTCTTCTTTTAACGGATTGATATAAATAACATCATATCCCATTTTATAAAGCATAATTAGAAAATAAATTTCATGTCTTTCAATATTTCCATAATAAATACATTTAGGATTTATACTTGAATCATACTTTATATTCTTTGCATATGTATAAGTCCAAACAATTAACTTAGTTATAAAATTGTTTCTCACATTATCATTAAAGAAATTTTCTTTATTACATGCCATTGGAATAACATATTCTAATGCCTTCAAAAATTTTAAGTTAATTTCAAATTCCTCAAATATAGTAATTTCTTGAGAAGACATTTTATATACATCCATAAATGCAAGTTCATTAAATATATATTGAATTAACTCCATTTCTCCACTTAAAGGTATAGAAGCATCAAATATAATACATTTATCTTCTTCTTCTAAGCATTTATTTTGAATTGTCTTTATATAATTATCATAGTTAGAACTATCTTCTACACCTATAAATCTATAAAAATATGGCTTAAACTTATTGTATGTATCCTCTCGTTCGTAAATAGTTCTAAACATATACATTGTTATGTTTTTTAAATTTATAGCCATTTATCTTCCTCTTACTTTCTAAAAATTATACTTATATATAAATTTTACCTTATTTAATATCCACCTTTCAACACTTATCAACTTTATTTACCAATATTATTATTTTTTCACATTAATACTCTTAAATACATATTAATCTTTGTTTAATTATTTTTCTTCAATAAAAATATTATTGTACCTAATGCTATAAAAATACCATGAGCGTAATATTCCCATGGTATTTTTAATAATTTCATAACTTTTATAAGATTATAAAACTAAATTTTAACTAAAATCTCATTTATATCTTCACTTACTTTAAGCCTTTCACTATAAACCCAATCTACATCAAATTTTAAATTAAATATCTTAGAAAAAGAATAATACATATTAATCTTTTGATAATAAATTTCTAAGTCATCAAGGTTTCCTGTAAAACATTCTGGCTTTGTTATTTCTTTAGCCTTAGCAACAAAAACCTCCTCTACATACTCAAGGAATTTATTCATAAGTTCTTCACTAGCAACATCAAAAGGAACTTTTAATAAATCCCATTGATCCTCTTCCTTAAGCTTATATCTTTTAATTTTTTCTAATATCAATAAATATTCACTAATATCCATTTTTGTATAATAATCCAGCTTTTCTTCTCTAGTTTTCCATAAAACTAGCTTTTCATTTAATGGTAAGCTTTTTATAGTAAGTATTGCCTCTGATGGACCCACAACTGCTTCTTTAATTACTTCATCTTTTACTTCTAACTTTCTACTTAGAAAATTATGTGTATCTGAAACCCCTGCAACATATCCAACATCATATATACCTTTTCTACCTGCTCTACCTGCTACTTGCTTTACCTCCTGTGAAGTTAACTCTCTCATTTCTTCACCATCAAACTTTCTTATAGACATGAATACAACTCTTCTAATTGGAAGATTAACCCCCATTCCAATAGCATCAGTTGTAACTAGCACTTTATTTTCTTTATTTATAAATTGTTCATATTGCATCTTTCTAACTTCTGGTGGTAAATCACCGTAAATAATACTAGTCTTAATATTTTTATTTGAATAATCTTGAGCTATTTCTAAAACCCTCTTTTTAGAAAAAACTACAATAGCATCGCCTTCTTGAACATCATTATAACTAAAGTTTTTATTTTCAACTTCTAGTGGTATACTTCTATGATATTCTTTTATTTCATAATCATCTTCACAATCATCTAGAATTTTAATTAATAACTCCTTAGCATTCATTGCTCCACAAACATGAATTTCATTGCATCTAAGCCCTAATAATGCTCTAGTCCATGCTATACCCCTTTGAGAATCATTAATCATTTGTATTTCATCAATAACTGCAATATCATAATTTTGCTTTAAATTAACCTTCTCAATAGTACATGAAACATGTGTTGCATTTTCATTAATTATTTCTTCTTCTCCAGTCATTAAATCACAAACTACACCTTCACTATTTAACTTTTCATAATTTTCTAATGCTAATATCCTAAGTGGTGATAAATAAACACCTTTTTTAGCTGTTTTTAATCTTTCTACTGCATTATAAGTCTTTCCTGTATTGGTATCCCCCAGATGAACATAAATCTTTCTTTTCATTCTTCTTGTTACCATGTATTCATCCTTAGGATTATCTGGAAATGCCTCTTCAAAAGCTTCTCCAATCAGTTTTGGTATATGTCTTTTTGTAAGAACTGTCATAACACCTGAATTTAAAAAAGTATTATAGTTTCCCCTAACTACCTCATAAAAATCAAAATCAGTATTATTTTTTTTATTATAATCTTCAAGCATCCTCTTAGAAATATCTTCTAAAAGTTCTTCATATCTATCACATACATCTTGATAGTCCTTAAAGCCTTCATTCTCCATTTCTTTTAATAATCTAATCTTCTTTCTAATTGAAGTTTCTTGCTCTATTAACGCTCCTACTTTTGAATGATGCGCTATTTCCTCTATTTGATTAATTTGACTCTTTAACTTTTTAAACTCTCTTAGTGTTGCATTCTTTTTCATATAATTCCTCCGCTAACCTATTAGTTCTTTTACCCACATTATTGCTTTTCTAACATCTTCCTCTTTATTATTTTTAAGAGGCTCCATAAAATCAATTTCTCCTATAAACTTATTATTAGGAATTTCTTTTTTTATATTATTAAAAAATTTAGTTGCTCCTCCCCCACCATGACATGCAAATAATCCAATATTCTTTTTTTCAATTTTATTATTTTTTAAAAATGTATTAAGCGGTGGTGCATAAGTTCCTACCCATATAGGTGTTCCAATAAAAATATTATCATATTGATTAATATCTTTATCTAAATACAAAAGTTCTGGTTTTTCTTTAAAAATTACACTTTTTCCTCCTCAGAAATATTTTTTAAAACCTTTATCACTATACTTCTTTTTTGTTTTTAGTTCTAATACATCTGCATTTATAGCCTTTGCTATTGATTCTGCAATTAACCTTGTATTTCCTTCTAATGAATAAAACACAACTAAATTCCTCATGGAATAATCTCCTCTTTTTTATATTAATTAATATAACATTATTATAAATCACTTTACATTATTACCCAACAAAAAATTCCTATGTAAATTTAAATCATATTATTTTCACCAAATTGAAACACAATTGACAAATTTAAATATTATACTAAATACATAAAGTGAAACAAAAAAATTTCCCCTAATACAAAAAATTCCTAGAAGATACCATCCCCCGGTAAATATTCTAGGAACTTTTTATTTATTTAAAGCCTCGGTAAACGTTTACTATTGTTAAATTATACAATTAATTAATATACATACTACTCCTGCAATAACTAAAGAAATCATTGTTGTACTTATACTTATAGTTGTTTCTATTTTTGGTGATTCTTCATTTTTCTTTTCTAGTTCAAAGTTTTCATTATCAACCTTAGCTAAATATTGTGCATTGTTTTGTTCCATTACTTGAAATGATAATCCAATAGGATTCCCTCCTATAGAAGAAAAAACTCCTAACATGATAAAAAGTATTCCTTCCATAAAAAGTGCATCATTTAATGGACACATTGCAATTTTAGTAATTACCAATGCAGTAAGAATTAATACTGCAATTAGTATTGCCGCATACATAACGCATTTCCCAAATGATCTTATCCTACTTTTATACATAACATTTTTCCTCCCTCTTTATGTTATTTTCTTAATTCATTAAATAAAAAACTTAACTTATTTTTTACTTACCTACTATAATATACACAAATCAACTATTAATAATCACACTTTACTCCACATAATACATGATAAATTATAAATTTATAAAACTTGCTCTTAACCTAAAAAAAGCTAGTAAATTTCAATAAAGAAATGTAATTATAACTATCAATTTATCATTATAATCACTTAACCTTCTTATTAATTTCCTTACAAAATCAGAAAATTCCTAGAAGTAATTTATGTAAAATAATACTTCTAGGAATTTCTTATAAGTTTATTAAACTTCTATCATTTTTAATATTATTAGCTTAAGAACATTTTCATATCATCTTCTACATTAGTTATTCCACCAATTCCAAAGTTTTCAACTAAAACTTTTGCTACATTTGGTGAAAGGAATGCTGGAAGTGTTGGTCCTAAATGAATATTCTTTACGCCAAGGTATAATAATGATAATAATACAATTACCGCCTTTTGTTCATACCAAGCAATATTAAATGCTATTGGTAATTCATTAATATCTTCTAACTCAAATACCTCTTTTAATTTTAATGCTATTAATGCTAATGAATATGAATCATTACATTGTCCTGCATCTAAAACTCTTGGAATTCCATTTATATCACCAAGATCTAATTTATTATATTTATATTTAGCACAACCTGCAGTTAATATTACTGTATCTTTTGGTAAAGCCTTTGCAAAATCAGTATAGTAATTTCTTGATTTAGCTCTTCCGTCACATCCAGCCATTACAAAGAACTTCTTTATGGCTCCTGTTTTAACAGCTTCAACAACTTGATCTGCTAACGCTAAAACTTGTGCATGAGCAAATCCACCAATGATTTCACCTTGTTCTATTTCTGTTGGAGATTTACACTTCTTAGCTTGTTCAATTATTGCAGTGAAATCTTTTTTACCATTTTCATCAGCCTCAATATGAACGCAACCTTCAAATCCTGCTGCTCCTGTTGTATACATTCTTGATTTATAGCTTTCATTCTTTGGTGGTACTATACAGTTAGTAGTCATTAATATTGGTCCGTTAAAGCTTTCAAATTCTTCTCTTTGCTTCCACCATGCATTACCATAGTTACCTACTAAGTGCTTGTACTTCTTTAAATTTGGATAATAATGAGCTGGTAGCATTTCTGAATGAGTATAAACATCTACACCAGTTCCTTCAGTTTGAATTAACAATTGCTCTATATCCTTTAAATCATGTCCAGATACTAAAATTCCTGGATTCTTACCTACTCCTATATTTACTTTAGTTATTTCTGGATTACCATAAGTCTTAGTATTAGCAGTATCTAACAATGCCATACCATCAACCCCTACTTTACCTGTTTCTAATGTTAAAGCAATTAACTCATCTACAGTTAAAGTGTCATCTACTAATTTAGCCAAAGTTTCTTGCATAAATGTATCTATTTCTTCATTATCATACCCTAAAGCATTAGCATGCTTTGAATATGCTGATAATCCCTTTAATCCATAAGTTATAAGTTCTCTTAATGATCTTATATCCTCATCTTTTGTTGCAAGAACACCAACTTCATCACTATTTGACTTTTCTTCTAATATTAAATTTAATGACTTAACTTCCTTATTTACGCCTACAATACCTTTAATCTTTTCTAAAATACCTGCTTTTTTGTCCATTTCTTCATTTGAAGAAGCGTCCCATAAAGCTACCTCTGATAAACCTTCTTTATTATCTAATTTAGCCATTAATTCAGCCTTTATTCTTAAAGTTTCCTTAACTCTACTATAAAATACTTCATTATCAAAATTAGCATTTGTTATAGTTGTAAATAAATTTAATGTAATAAAGTGATTTAATTCTTTATCTATTTTCTTTCCTTCTTTTCTTAATCTTGTTGTTACTTCTGATAATCCCTTAGTAACATATATTAATAAATCTTGCATATTTGCAAGCTCTGGACTTTTTCCACACACACCAAATTTAGTACATCCACTACATCCTGCTGTTTCTTGACATTGAAAACAAAACATCTTATTTTGCATATTTAAAAATCTCCTTTTGAAATATATTTTTTAACCTCATGTGCTTATTCTATATCTATATAAAAAAAGAATCCGTAACATTTGTTACGAATTCTTTTTTTTACATAAATAATTCTTCCTCTAAACCTTCAATATCTAATACTTTTATTACTTTTCTATTAAATTCAATATAATTCATATCTCTTAAATTAATCAATTCTCTTGATAAGGATGGTCTTGGAACTCCTAATAACGCTGCTATTTCTTCTTTTGTGTTTTTCAATATAATAGAACTACTTTTTTGTTCTTTTACTTCATTCAAAATATAATTAACGACCTTTTGTCTTATGCTTTTAAAGGATATACTCTTTATTTTCGAATTTAAAATAAAAACTTTATTACTCAATAAAGAAACAAAATTTTCTAATACCTTTTCTTCATTTGAGCATATCTTTAAAACATCATTTTTATTTATAAAAAGTATCTTACATTCACTTAAAGCAATAACAGTAGCTGGATAAGTTTTTGCTTTTGAAAATACTAATGCTTCTCCAAACACATCTCCTTCATCTAATCTATTTAATACTATGTATTTGCCGTTAGAATATAGTCTTTGTATTTCTACAACCCCATCTAAGACCAAAGCTAAACTTCCACACTCATCATCCTCATGTGCAATTATTTCACCTTTACTATAAGACTTTATATAATACTTTATTTCCTTTAAAACATTTCTTATGTTCTCATCACTTAATCCAATAAATAATTGATTTTTTTTTATTATTTTAATTATACTCTCCATATAATGCATTCCTTTTTACTCTTGTATAGGCAATATAATACTAAACTCACTCCCTTTTCCAATTTCACTAATTACAGTAATTTCTCCTCCATGAAGATTAATTAAATTCTTAGTTAAAGTTAATCCTAATCCACTACCTCCAAATACCTCAGAAGACACACTATTAACCTGACCGAATCTATCAAAAATATTCTTATGATACTTTTCATCTATACCTATTCCAGTATCTTTAACCCCTATTTTAACTTTTCCTTCTAATTCACAAATACTAACGGTTATAGTACCACCCACGTCAGTAAATTTAATAGCATTTCCAATTAAGTTTATTATACATCTTTCTATATCTAATTTATCACAATTTATAAATAACTCTTCTATTTCTGGATCAATTATAATTTCTAGGCCTTTAACTTCCGCAAGTTCAACCATTGATAAAGCAGTATCTTCAACAAGTGTTACTATATTTACCTCTTCCTTATCTAATCTATAAAACCCAGAATCTATCTTAGATGTATCAATAATATTATTAATTAAATTTAAAAGCCTCTGAGAATTTCCCTTTAAAGTACTCATATATGTATCCATTTTCTCAATAGATATTTGAACTCCAGATTTAGTTAATGAACTTATTAATTGTTCTATAGATAAAATAACATTTAATGGTGTTCTAAGTTCATGAGATAAATTAACAAAATAATTATTCTTATATTTTTCTAACTCTATAAGTCTTTCATATAATTTCTTATTTTCATTTAATTTATCATTTAGTTCTTGAGTTCTCTGTCTTACTAATGCATCTAATATTTTCACCTGATTATAATATATATATATTATAATTAGTATTATAATTATATATGTACAATATGCTATTGGTGTTCTCCAAATCGAATTCTTCACCTTAATATTTATCTCTAACACATCGGACCAAACACCATTATAATTTCTTCCAGCTATAAGCATTTTATATTTCCCTGGCGCTAGGCTTGCATATCTTGCGTAATTTTCATTACCAGAAAATGTCCATTCATCATCCATTCCTTCAAGCTTATATGCATATTGCATTTGGCTTATATTTTTATATTCCGGAACAAAAAACTTAATATATAACTCTCTAGAATCATACTCTAAAACAATATTATCTTTTTCATTTACCTCTATTCCTGCACTTGTCTTTATACTATCAACTATTACATTGCTAGTATTCATTTTTATCTTAATATCTAATGGATTAAATTCAGTTAATCCATTTACTCCTCCAAAATATATATTTCCCTGTGAATTTTTATGATATGAAAATCCATTGTATTCATTGGTAGCTAGTCCATCATCTTCGTAATACCTTATAAATTTATCTTCTTTTTGGTCATACATAGATATTCCATAGTTAGTACTAACCCATACATTATCATTATCATCTACTATTACACCATAAATAAAATCATTAGATAAACCATCACTATACGTATATGTTGTAAATTCTTCTCTTTGCTTATCAAATCTATTTAACCCACTTTGTGTGCCTATCCATATATAACCCGAACTATCTTCTGCTATAGCTCTTACATTATTAAAACTCAATGAATTAATATTATTATCATCAGCTAAATAATTCTTAATCTCGCCTGTTTCCTTATTATATCTTACTAATCCTCCTTCATTTCCAAGCCCAAACCACATTGTTCCTTCATTATCTTCATATATAGCACTAATAGTTTTTTCATATATCCCATTTTGCTCTAATATTTCATTATATGAAGTAAAATTTCCTTTTCTATCAAAGGTACATATTCCCCCTCTAGTACCTATCCAAAGTATTCCTGCTTTATCAATATATAATACTCTTATTTCATTATTTACAATACTATTCTCATCATCTGTTTTTTTATAAATAGTAAATTTATCATTACTTTTATCATACTTATTTAATCCATTATCAGTAGCAATCCAAATTTCATTATCTATTCCAGTTATGTCTTTTATTCTATTACTACTTAATGAATTATTGTTATTAAGATCACTATAATATCTAGTTACTTCATCATTAGCTTTATTTATTTTATTTATTCCAGCATTAAATGTTCCAACCCATAACATACCTTCACTATCTTCATATATCCCACAAACACTGCTACTACTTAATGAATTACTATCGCTTGAATTATTTCTATAAACTTTAAAATCTTTGTTTGGTAAGAACTTACTTACTCCATTAAATGTACCTACCCATATTACCCCTAATTTATCTTCATATAAACTAATAGTATTATCATCACAAATACTATATTTACCTAAATTATTTTTAAATGTATAAAACTTATCATATTGTTGATCAAACAAAGCTAAACCTTGATCTGTAGCTAACCACATATACCCATTTCTATCTATAAGTATATCTCTTATAAAATTACTAGGAATGGAATTTGGATCATCAGGATTATTAGTATATACCTTTATACTATTATCTTCTAAGTTCATAACATTTAGGCCACCTGTTTTAGTTCCAATCCATAGTTTTTTTTCACTATAATATATAGAAAATATATTATTCTCACTAATTGTATCCTTGTTATTTTCATCATGTAAAAATTCTTCTACAGATTTATTATTAGGATTATATTTATATAATCCTTCTCTTGTAGAAACCCAAATATTCCCTTCATGATCTTCAGTAATATCTTGAAGCCCTTTATTTTCTAAATACTCTGTAGCTACTTTTATAAATTTATCATTCTTTTTATCATATAAATTTAGTCCATTAATAGTGCAAACCCAAAGTCTTCCTTTCGAATCTATAAATACTTCATCAACAACTGTATTAGATATACTTTTATCTTCGTCCGACACTAAATACCTCGTTATATCACCAGTAACTAAATTTAATTTATTTAATCCTCCATCAGTACCTATCCATAAGTTTTGCTCACTATCTTCTACAATAGAACTAATCATATTATTACTAATACTATTAGTATCATTTTTAATATTTTTATATACTTTAATATCATTTCCATTATATCTGTTTAAACCATCATTAGTTCCTATCCATATATAACCAAAACTATCTTGGTATATATATTCAACTAAGGATTGGGATAAACCGTCATCTATAGTTATACTTTCAAAATTTATACTATTTTTATCAAAAGCATATATATTTATACATTTGTTGCATAATAATATTATTAAATATATAATTCCAATTTTAGTAAATATATTCTTCATTTTTCCCTCTTTTTCATCATATTTAGTTAAAATTATACTATATTTCGAATAATTTTCATACTATTAAAAAATCGTTTTATTTTATAAGCTTTATCTGTTTATTTTTATCTATAAAGAGAAATACTAAAATATACAAACATTATTTATTTTTGGGAGGTATATTATGAATAATAAATATGTTGATTTATTTGATATATTAATCAAATCCTATTATGATGGAAATTTTGATGAAACATTAAATAAAATAATCACTTGTCACGAAAAGTCTCCACAAGAAACCTTTGCAATAATAACTTCTTTATGTGGTGTTGATATTAAATTTGATAATAATTATGTTTATAATTTAAAAAAGGCAATTACCGAATATAATGTTAATAAAAAAATAGTTGAAAAACTTGAATGTTCTGGTGCAACTTGCAAACCAGATAAAAACAATGTTTACAGTTGCCAAAAAGCCTGTCCCTTTAATGCCATAGTTTACGATAATAAAAATAAAACAACAGTCATTGATAAAGATATTTGTATTGATTGTGGAATTTGCGTTGACTCTTGTAAAGATGGACGTATTTTAGATAAAACTGAATTTTTACCTATTATGGATTTAATAAAAAATAATAAAACAGTCATAGCAGCTGTTGCCCCTGCTATCATGGGACAATTTGGTGAAGATGTTACTATGGATCAGTTAAGAGCTGCCTTTATAAAAATAGGCTTTACAGATATGATTGAAGTAGCTTTTGCTGCTGATATGCTAACAATTAAAGAAGCTGTAGAATTTAATAAACATGTTAAAAGTCCAAAGGACTTAATGATTACATCTTGTTGTTGCCCAATGTGGGTTGGAATGCTAAAAAAAGTTTACAAAGATTTAATTCCTAATCTGTCTCCTTCTGTATCACCTATGATCGCAGCCGGAAGAGTGATAAAGGCCCTTAATAAAGATGCAAAAGTTGTATTTATAGGTCCATGTATTGCAAAAAAAGCTGAAGCTAAAGCTCCAGATGTTGCAGATGCTATTGATTTCGTACTAACTTTCCAAGAGTTAAATGATATATTTAAAGCATTTGATTTCCATCCAAGAGATTTAAAAGGAATCCCTTCTATAGAATATACTTCAAGAGGCGGAAGACTATATGCTAGAACTGGTGGTGTCTCAATTGCAGTTTCAGAAGCTGTAGAAGAATTATATCCTGATAAGATTAAGTACTTTAAAGCTAAAAAAGTAGAAGGAGTAAAGGAATGTAAAGAAGCTCTTGATAAAGCAATGAAAGGAGAATTAGATGCAAGTTTCCTTGAAGGAATGGGCTGCGTTGGCGGTTGTGTTGGCGGTCCTAAAATTCTAGTACCTCCTGATGATGCAAAAAAAGCAGTTGATAAATTTGCTTATGATGCTTCAATCAAAGTTGCTGTTCATAGCAAAATCCTTGATGACGTATTAGAAAAGATAGGAATTACATCATTAAAAGATTTTGAAGATCCTCAAAAAATCAGTATGTTAGAAAGAGATTTTTAGTATTTAACATATTTAGTAAGCTATTGCTAATAACTATTAGCAGTAGCTTTTTTACTATAAATAAAATTAAAATTTATTTTTTAATACTTATTTATACTAGTAAAGATAAATAATGAGTTTATTCAAATTTTTATAACCAAAAAACTTATATAAGCCTTTAATCACAGCTGTTATCAAATTCATATACTATAATAACAATCAAAAAAATTATTACACAAATGATTACGAGGTGAGTAACTATGATAATACAATCAAAAGACTATCTTCCACCTAAATCAAATTCAATTTATATCTATAAAGGAATAAACAATGATACTTTTACCTTTAAAAGATATATTGAATATATTAATAATGATAAAATTCAAATTAAATTTGATAATGGTATAAATTCTTTTGTTAATGTTTATGAATACACTCCTGATGGTATTAAACTTTGCTACTACACAGGCAAATCATTATATCGTCAAGACTTTACAACTCATACAGGTTGTATAAATAACTATTTGATAAAAGATCCTATCTCTAAAGATAATATTTGGATTTTATCTGATGGTAGCAAACGCTGTATTACAAATATCGATGTGAAGGTCCAAACCCAATTTAAGCTTTATGATTCAGCCATAGAAGTTGTTACAACAGCAAAAAACAATTCTCAATTTTCAATAAACTATTATGTACTAGGTATAGGTTTAGTAAAAAGCATTTACTATATCAAGAAAAAAGGATTTCTTTTCTTTGAATTAGAAGATATCTTAGAAGATACTCCTTATTTAAAAAAAATAAAATTTTATTATCCTGATAAAAATCTAAATACTATTTGGTCTGTTGAAAAACCTATAATTTTTAATACTAATGATGACCCTTCAATAGTTTTTTCTAAAGAGTTCGAATCTTCGCCTAAAGGATTATTACCACTAATTAATAGAAATACTGTAATTAATAAAATGAATTATAATTTAAATAATAATTCTGTTAGTATAGATTTTTCTAAGGATATATTGCTTAATTTAAATAATAATTCAGAATATAATACTTTATTTTATTATTCAATTTATAATACACTAAAAGATTTCTATAATACTGATAATATTTCAATTAGTATTGAAGGCATGCCTATAAAAAAAACTTTTAACATTTCTCCATTATCTCATAACCTTACAATTCAAAACTGGAAAATAGAAAACTGTAAATATCCTTTCACATATGTTGTGAAGGATAATGATACGCTTATTGATATTTCAAAAAAATTTAATATAAGCTATTTAAAACTTGCCAAGTTAAATAATATTGAAAATCCAAACATTATTAACAAGCATGAAGTTCTTCAGATATATTCTTCAGGAATATATCTATTAAAAGAGGGAGATTCATTAAAGGAAATAGCATCTATGTTTGGTTTATCCATTGAAGAATTAATTAAAATTAATAATATATCTAACTTAGATGTTTTAAAACCTGGCTTAAAAATAAGGTTATGCTAAAAAGGAAACTCCAGTAAATTGGAGTTTCCCTCTTAAATAATATAATATTTTAATCTATGCTTCTGCATTTTCAAATTGACTGTTATAAAGATTTGCATAGAATCCACCCTTAGCTAATAACTCTTCATGGTTTCCTTGCTCTACTATATCTCCATCCTTCATAACTAAAATCAAATCAGCATCCCTAATTGTAGAAAGTCTATGAGCAATTATAAAGCTTGTTCTTCCATGCATTAAGTTATCCATTGCCTTTTGAATTAACACTTCAGTTCTTGTATCAACCGAGCTTGTAGCTTCATCAAGGATTAATATCTTAGGATCTGCTAATATTGCACGAGCAATAGTTAATAATTGCTTTTGTCCTTGTGATATGTTACTTGCTTCTTCATTCAATTCCATATCATACCCATGAGGTAATGTTTTTATAAAGCTATGAACATGTGCTGCTTTTGCGGCTTCTTTAACTTCTTCATCTGTAGCATCTAATCTACCATAACGTAAGTTATCCATTATAGTTCCATTAAATAACCATGTATCTTGAAGAACCATACCAAACATTTTTCTTAAGTCATTTCTTTTGAAGTCTTTAATATTATGACCATCAATTAAAATAGCTCCGTCATTAACATCATAGAATCTCATAAGAAGTTTAACCATTGTTGTCTTACCAGCACCAGTTGGACCTACTATTGCAACTCTTTGACCTGGTTTTATATGTGCTGTAAAGTCATTAATTATTGTTCTTTCTGGATTGTATCCAAAGTGAACATCCTTAAAATCAACTTTTCCTTCTATATTATCAGTGCTTACTGGATTTTCAACATCTAAACATTCTTCTTCTTCATCTAAGAATTCAAATACTCTTTCAGCAGCTGCGGCAGTTGATTGAAGTACATTTGCTATTTGTGCAGTTTGACTTATTGGTTGCATAAATGATCTAATATATTGAACAAAAGATAAAATATCACCAACTTGAATAACATCTTTTATAGCTAACCATCCACCAAGTATTGATACTATAACATATCCTAAGTTACCTACAAAAGTCATTATAGGCATCATCATACCTGATAAAAATTGTGATTTCCAAGCACTATTATAAAGCGTATCATTAAGTTCAGTAAATTTATTTATTTCTCTTTCTTCTGCGTTAAATGCCTTCATTACATTATGACCAGAATAAACTTCTTCAACTTGACCATTAACATATCCTAAATACTCTTGTTGAGTTTTAAAATACTTTTGAGATTTTTTAACAACAACAGCAATTAATCCTACAGAAACTGGAATTACAATTAATGAAGCTAATGTCATTATCCAGTTTATTGAAAACATCATTATAAGTACACCAATAAGTGTAGTTGCCGCTGTTAACATTTGTGATAAACTTTGGTTTAAAGTTTGACTCACTGTATCAACATCATTTGTCACCCTTGATAATACTTCTCCATGTGTTTTAGTATCAAAATATTTAAGTGGCATTCTATTAATTTTTTCAGAGATTTCTTTTCTCATATTATAAGATACTTTTTGAGCAACTCCTGACATTACCCATCCTTGTATCAACGAGAAAATTACACTAATTAAATATAATCCTACTAAGAATAAAATAATTTCACCTATACGAGTAAAGTTAATTCCTTCAGTATTAGTAGTTGTAACTTTTTTAACTAATCCATTAAATATTTCTGTAGTTGCTTCTCCTAATATCTTTGGTCCTACAATTGAAAATGCAGCAGAACCAATAGCAAATATTATAACAATTATTATAGATAAACTATAAGGCTTTAGATATTTTGCAAGAGTCTTCATAGTCTTTTTAAAATCTTTAGCCTTTTCGCCACCTTTTCCCATTCCACCCATCGGACCTCCACCCATTGGGCCTCTCATTCTGTGCTTACTCATTTGAAAGCTCCTCCTTTGAAAGTTGTGATAGAGCTATTTGTTGATAAACTTCACAGTTTTTCATAAGCTCTTTATGAGTTCCTTTACCAACAACCTTACCTTCATCAAGAACTATAATTTGATTTGCATTCATTATAGTACTTATTCTTTGAGCAACAATTAAAAGTGTACTTTCTCTTAACTCAGTATTTATTGCTTTTCTAAGCTTAGCATCTGTCTTAAAATCTAATGCTGAGAAACTATCATCAAATATAAATACTTCTGGTTTTTTAGCTATAGCACGTGCAATTGCTAATCTTTGCTTTTGACCACCTGAAACATTTGTACCGCCTTGAGCAATTTCTGTATTAAATTTCTCTTCTTTACTATTTATAAATTCCATTGCTTGAGCAATTTCAGATGCTTTTATCATATCTTCATCACTTATATGATCTCCACCATATTTTAAGTTACTTTCAATTGTACCTGAGAATAAAAGTCCTTTTTGAGGGATAAATCCTATCTTTTCTCTTAAATCATATTGAGATACATTTTTTATATTTACGCCATCAATTAATATTTCACCTTCAGTTGCATCATAGAAACGAGGTATTAAATTGATCAATGTAGATTTACCACTACCTGTGCTACCAATAAATGCAGTAGTTTCTCCTGGAAGAGCTTTGAAACTAACATTACTTATTACATCCTCATCAGCTCCAGGATATCTGAATGAAACATTCTTAAATTCAATAGTTCCTTTTTCATCATGGTTAAATGTTTGTAAATTATCAGAATCTTTAACTACTACATCAACATTTAAAACTTCAGATACACGTTGAGCTGAAACCATAGCTCTTGGCAAAATAACTGAAACCATTGATATCATTAAGAATGCCATAATTATTTGCATAGTATATTGCATGAATGCCATCATTGTACCAACTTGCATAATACCTTCATCAATTCTATGCGCTCCAACCCATACTATTAATAATGTTATAGCATTCATTATAAACATCATTAATGGCATCATTGTTGTCATAATTCTATTAACAAAAAGGTTTGTTTTTGTTAAGTTCTTATTTGCAACTTCAAATTTATCTTCTTCATACTTTTGAGTACTAAAAGCACGTATAACAAGCATACCAGTTAAACTTTCTCTTGTAACAAGATTTAATCTATCAACAAGTTTTTGTACACTTTTAAATTTCGGCATAGCAAAGGTAAATAATACAATTACTAAAAGTAATATCGATATTACTGCAACTCCAATTACCCATCCCATTGATGCTCCAGTATTAATAACCTTAATAACGCCACCAATACCTAATATAGGTGCATAGAATACAATTCTTAATCCCATTACAACAAGCATAATAATTTGTTGTATATCATTAGTTGTTCTAGTAATAAGTGATGCTGTTGAAAATTCATCAAATTCCGTATTTGAGAAACCAACAACTTTATTAAATACATCTTTTCTTAAATTTCTACCTAATGCAGCACCAACTCTTGCAGCTATAAAGCTTACAAACACTGTTGCTACCATACTAATTAATGCAATACCAACCATTTTTACTCCAGCTACGATTACATAATTAGATTGAAGCTTGTCAGTATTAATACCAATATCTTTATATTGTTCTTTTACATAGCTAGTAGCTGATTGAGTTATCATACTTTCAGGCATATCAGCTAATTTTTCATCAACATTTGATAACATACTATCAATTTGATCTTGAGGCATCATATTTAACACTTCAAAAGGATCCATAGTAGATAAATCCATACCTTGTGTAGCCATGCCATCAATACCTGGAACTCCACTTAACCCTTTAGATTCTAACATTGAAACAATAAGCATTGGTTTTCCAAATATGTTGTTTAACTTATCTAGTTTTTCTTTCTCTTTAGTATTTAACTTATAAATACTTTCATTTTCTAGTTCCGGATAGTCTTTTAGATATTTATTATACTCATCAGTAGTAAGATTATCTTTATCTAATAAAATATAATTATCATCTACGACTGTCTTTTGATTATCATCCATGAAAATAAATAACTTTTTCATTTCTGATGATTTAATAACTTTAGGAACAGCATTTTCTACTCCACCTTGTTGTATTCCCACATTGACTATATCCGACATATAGTCTGGTAATGATAAGTCACATATAGCTTGAACAAATAATAATGCTACTGCAAGTATCATTGACCCAACAAAAGGCTTTAGATGTTTTAATAAATTAAGCATAAGCTCTCTTCTCCTTATTTAAATTAATATATTTCTATTTTTATAATAATTATATTTTTATAACTATTATCTGTCAACACAATAATTATCATTTTATAATAGTTATATTTATATAACTATGTATTGTAAACTGTTTTTTTATAGATTATAATATTATCAGTTATTATTGTAAGGAGGCTAAAATGACTACTTTATATTTAAACGAAATATCTGATAATCTATATCTACTATTATTATCTCTAAATAGACATATTTTTAATCCTACTGTTCTTACAAAAAAATTTAATGTTCCGCATTCACATATAAAGGTATTATTTTATTTAATACACCATGGACCAATATCAATTTCTAAAATGGCTAAAGAACTTTGTATTTCTAAACCTAATATGACTCCTGTAATCGATAAATTAGTTGAAGAAGGTCTTGTTACAAGAGACTATGATCCTACTGATAGAAGAGTTATATTAATACAAACTACGCCAAAAGCCCTAGAATTCTTAAAAGAAACTCAAGATTATGTTAAAGAAATAATCAAAGAAAAACTTTCTTCTTTAAATGATGAGGACATAAATACTTTATCTACTTCTTTAGAATCATTATTATCTGTAATAAAGAAATTTTAAAACTACTCTTATACTATATTTTATAATAAAAAAAATGTGCAAAGGCAAAGGCTCACTCGATAATTTATCAAGTGAGCCTTTGCCCTAATTTGTTTTAAACTAAACTTTTTATATAAATATGAATTTTAATACAAATATTACTCCAACCATTACTGTTGGCCAAGTAACTTCTTTCCATCTACCTGTAAATAACTTTAATAGTATATATGATACAACCCCAAATACTATACCATCTGAAATTGAATATGCAAATGGCATCATTATTATTGTCAAGAATGCTGGAATTGCTTCAGTATAATCTTCTAAATCTAATTCTTTTATATTTTCTATCATAAATAATCCAACTATAACTAAAACTGAAGCTGTAACTGCTGAAGTAAACACTCCAAATATTGGTGATAGGAATAATGCTAAGAAGAACATAAACGCTGTAGATACTGCTGTTAATCCAGTTCTTCCTCCTTCTGCAACACCTGATGCACTTTCAACAAAAGTACTAACTGTACTTGTTCCAAGACATGCACCAACAGTTGTTCCTATTGCATCTGCAAATAACGCCTTCTTAATATTTGGTACTTTCCCATTTTTATCTAACATATTTGCTTTAGTTGCAACTCCAACTAAAGTTCCTATAGTATCAAACATATCCATAAATAATAAAGTAAATAATACTATTACCATATCCCAAGAAAAAATATTATGCCATTCAAACTGCATAAATGTTGAACTTATTGATGGTGGCATACTAAAAATCTTATCTGGAAGATTTACTACTCCCATAGGTATACCTATTATAGCAGTTATTATCATTCCTAAGAATAATGCCCCCTTAACTTTTCTCGCAACTAATATACCTGTAATTACTATTCCTATAATTGCCAAAAGTCCTGTTCCTGAAGTAATATTTCCTAAAGATACTATTGTCCCTCCATCTGCTGGATGAATAACTATCCCTGCGCCTTCTAGTCCTAGTAAGGCTATGAATAATCCTATACCAACAGAAATAGCTCTTTTTATATTTACTGGAATCGAATCAACAATGGCTTCTCTTACATTAAATGCTGTTAATAATAAGAAAATTATTCCTTCTAATAATACTGCTGTTAAAGCAAATTGATATGAATATCCCATTGATAAAACTACAGTATATGCAAAGAATGCATTTAATCCCATACCAGGAGCTAACGCAAATGGTAATTTTGCATATAATCCCATCACTAATGTTGCAATTATAGATGATAAAGCTGTTGCTGTAAATACAGCTCCAGAATCCATACCAGCTGCTGATAAAATACTTGGATTAACTACAAGTATATATGCCATTGTCATAAATGTTGTAATACCTGCAATAAATTCTTGCTTTGTATTTGTATTGTTTTCTTTAAGTTTAAAGTAATTATCTAAAAACTTGTTCATTAAATCACCTTTTTCTTTTGTTTTAAAATTATAGTTCAAATTTTATTTTCTTCTCCAAATTTACTCATTCATCGAATTGAAGAATGAGTTACCTTATATATAATAACAGAATTTTTTAAAAATCCAATAGTTTTTACGAACATTTTTTTATTTTTATACTTTTTTATTCATATTTGAATTTTTTTATGCATTTTTATATTTTACTGTCGAAACTTTTATTATACTATCAATTTAATAAAAAAAATTATAATTTACATTTAAACTAAAAAGTGTATAATTAATATTATAATTGCAAATTATTATCATTTGACTTTAGGAGGACAAATTATGAAATTTAAAATACCAAAACTATTATCAATATTATTAGTAACTTCATTATTATTTATAGGTTGTAATAACACTCAAGTTTCTGATAAATCTAGCGAAGATGATACTTTAAATATAGTAACATCATTCTATCCTATATATATATCAACGTTAAATATTGTAAAGGATATTCCTAATGTAACACTTACAAATATGACAAAATCTCAAACTGGTTGTTTACATGATTATCAGCTTACACCTCAAGATTTAAAAACACTAGAAAATGCTGATATTCTAATTATAAATGGCGCTGGAATGGAATCATTCTTAGATACTATAATTTCTCAATATCCAAATCTTGAAATAATAGATGCTAGTTCTGGACTTAATCTTTTAGAAGATGATATACATAGTCATGATGATGATCATGATGCTGATGATGACCACGACCACGATCACGATGCTGATGCTGATGATGACCACGACCACGATCACGATGCTGATACTGATGACAACCACGACCACGATCATGAATACAATGCTCATATATGGGTTAGTGTTTCAGGTAATATAGCTGAAGTAAAAAATATTGCTTCTCAACTTGAAAATTTAGATCCTGAAAATAAAGATGCTTATGAAGCAAATACTAATGCTTATGTTTCTAAATTAGAGGCATTAAAAACTGAAATGCATGCTGAATTAGATAGCTTACCAAACAGAGATATAATTACTTTCCATGAAGCATTCCCATATTTTGCTGAAGAATTTAATTTAAATATTGTTGGTGTTATAGAAATAGAACCTGATTCTGAACCATCTGCTAAGGAAATCGAAAATATAATTGCTACTGTAAAAGCAAACAATATAAAGGCTCTATTTACCGAACCTCAATATTCATCTCAAGTTGCACAAACTATAGCTAATGAAACTGGAGCTACAGTTTATGAATTAGATCCTATAGTAACTGGGGATGCTAATTCTGATGCATATGATGATTATATAAATAAAATGCAAAAAAATCTTGATGTTTTAAAAGAGGCGTTAAAATGATAAAAAAAGCTAACTTTAATAAAAATAACAGCTGTAATAACTTTTGCTGTACAAAGATTGATAATTTTTCTGTTACTATTGGTAATAATGAAATACTTAAAGATGTAAATCTCCACATTCATTGTGGAGAGCTTACTTCCATTATTGGACCTAATGGAGCTGGAAAAAGTACACTTCTTAAAGCTTTACTTGGTGAAGTTAAACATACTGGAAACTTAACCTTTACTGGTCAAAATGATAATACTTATCACCAACCTATAATTGGCTATGTACCTCAATATTTAACTTTTGATAAGAATACACCAATTAGCGTGCTTGATTTATTTGTCTGTTGTAAAACAACAAAACCTTCATGGATTAAGCCTAAAAAAAAGTTGCGTGAAGAAGTATTAGAAAGTTTAAATAGAGTTAAAGTTCCCTATTTAATAGATAGACGTTTAGGTGCTTTATCTGGAGGAGAACTGCAAAGAGTTTTACTCGCACTAGCATTAGACCCTATTCCTAATATACTTTTGCTTGATGAGCCTGTTTCTGGTGTAGATCAAAATGGTTTAGATTTATTTTATCAAATATTACTAGATATTAAAAAGAATTATGATTTATCTATTATTTTAGTTTCTCATGATTTAGATTTAGTATATAAGTATTCAGATCGTGTAGCACTTATAAACGGTACAGTAGTATGTTCCGGTACTCCTAATCAAGTATTTAATGATCCAGCTACAAAAAAAATATTTGGATTATCATTTAATGCTTCAAATGAAGATTCATCTAAAACAGGAGGACTTTAAAAGATGTTTGACAGTTTATATAATGCCATTGATTTTCTTTTACCATTTCAGTGGCTTTCTCATACATTCATGAAAAATGCTTTTATAGCTATTTTAATTATTACCCCACTATTCGGTTTATTAAGCACGATGGTTGTAAGTAATAAAATGTCCTTTTTTGCAGATTCATTAGGACATGGAGCATTTACTGGAATAGCTCTTGGTATACTTTTAGGTGGAATGGATCCTATGTGGGGAGCTACTTTATTTTCAGTTTGTTTTGCAATTGCAATAACTGTAATTAAAAATAAAGGAACTTCTTCTACCGATACAATAATAGGGGTATTCTCTTCTATGTCTATTGCTTTAGGATTAGTACTTATGAGTTTTTCAAGTAGTTTAAGTAAATTTTCATCATATTTAGTTGGTGATTTACTTAGTATCTCTCAAGGGCAAATAGTATTATTAATATTTGTATTCATAGCTGTAATTACACTTTGGGTATTAATATTTAATAAACTCCTTGTTACAAGCTTAAATACCTCACTTGCTAATAGTCGTGGTATGAATACATTATTAATAGAAATTATATTTACTTGTACTATTGCTGTTATTGTAACAATAACTATAAGATGGGTAGGTTTATTAATTATAAATTCACTTTTAGTTTTACCAGCAGCTGCTGCTCGTAATATTTCAAAAAACGTTCGTCAATATCATTTATTTTCAATATTGATTGCTATTTTTTCTGGAATTGTTGGACTAATAATATCTTACTATCTTAATACTGTTACAGGTGCAACTATAGTTCTTGTTGCATCAGTTATATTCTTTATAACTTTACTTGCTAAACGTAAATTTATATAGCATTTTTATGGGGGTATTACATTGAACAATGATATTAATTTTAGTGACCTCCTTAAATCAAATGGTTTAAAGGTTACAAAACATAGGACTTCAGTTCTTAGGATAATAGTAGAAAGTAAGCAGCCTATTAGTGCTGAAGAAATTTACCTAAAATTAAAAGAAAATTCAATTTCAATTAATTTATCTTCGATTTACAAAATTCTTGATTCTTTATCAAATAAAAACATTATATCTAAATGTATATTAGGAGATGATAATAAAACCTCTTATGAAATTACCTCTTCAACTCATATGCATCATTTAATATGCAAACAGTGTAAAGAGGTTTTTCCATTAAACGATTGTCCCTTATGCATTTATGAAAAACATTTAAAAGATGATATGGATTTTGATGTAACTGACCATAAACTTGAAATTTATGGCTACTGTAAAAACTGTAAAAAAAATAAAAAATAAATTTAAATGGCTCGTATAATTATGATACGAGCCATTTAAATTTATTTTATTTTCTTATCTTGTACTAACCTTGTATATAGTTGTATGGTTATATTCTTCTCCTGAATTTAATATTACATTTGTAAAGTTTTTATGATGTAAACTATCCGGAAAATATTGAGTTTCAAGACATAAACCTTGTCTCTTTTTATATTTAACCCCACCTTTTCCCACTTCTTTTTCATTCAGGAAATTTCCAGTATAAAATTGTATACCTGGCTTAGTTGTAAATACCTCTAATACCCTTCCACTATTATCATCTATAACTTCTGCTACCTTTTTTAGTTCACCATTATAATCATCTATAATCCAATTATGATCATAACCATTACCATTTACTAATTGATCATATTCTTTATTAATATCTCTACCAATACACTTAAATTCAGTAAAATCCATAGGACTTCCTATTATATCTCTTATTTCTCCTGTTGGAATACTTTCTGAATTTGATACTGTTATTTTTTTTGAATTAATCTTAACTCTATGATTTAAAATATCTCCAGATGAATGTCCACTCAAATTAAAATATGAATGATTAGTTAAATTTACTATTGTATCCTTATCACTCTTTGCAAAATAATTAATAACTAATTCATTTTCATCTGTTAATCTATACTCTACATTAACATTTAAATTTCCCGGATAATTTTCTTCCCCATCCTTGCTTAAATATGATAATTTTATATATTGTCCATTATCATCTTCTAATATCTCAGAATCCCATACTGCTCGATTAAATCCTTTAGTTCCACCATGAAGATGATTATTTCCATCATTTTTTGCTAACTCATATTTTTCCCCATTAATGTCTATAGACGCACTTGCTATTCTATTCGCACAACGTCCAATTATAGCACCCAAATATGTTGTAGTTGTTTTGTAATCTTCAAAATTATCATATCCTAATACAATATCATCACTTTGTCCATTTTTATCCCTTGTTTCAAATGATAAAATTATACCTCCGAAATTAGTAATTCTAACTTTTGAAATATTATTTTCTAAAGTATAAATATAAATCGATTTATTATCAATTTTGTTCTCCATTTCTTCTCTTAAAATTCCCATATTTCTCTCCTCTTTAAAAACAATTTCAAAGTTAATTATACCAATTCCTCTTTCATGTGTAAACATTCCCAAATTAACTTATTAGTTTTTCATCCTTTAAAATCACTTCTAACTGCTTTACAATATTATCAATATTACTCAATATACTAATATCACACTTACTTATACTATCAAATAATTTCTTAATATTACTTTCAAAATCAACCGGCAACTTTTCGCATGATTTTTCTACAATACTTAATAACCTTTTTTCACCTGGATGTGGTATTTCATTTATTGCAAAAATTATATCAAAATAGCTATCTAAAAAAGCTGAAATTCTGTTATTTATATTTACTATATCATTTCTGTTTATCGCTTTTTCTATTTGATTATAGTATGCTGAAAAATTATTTTTTAAAATTGGATAGTTATTTTTTATTATATTTATCTTTAATTCTTCAGGATATGGTATAGTATATTTTTCTTGAAGATCTTTAAACTTATTATCTCTATCATATACTATAGAAGAGCTTATTACATTATTCCAAAAACAAGTAGTATATCCAATGTGTGCAACATGATTATCAACTACATCTCTCAATTGATCAACTAACCATTCATACTCAAAATATGCTATATCTACCGTTATTGATGAATTTCTAATTATAAATTCATCAGATGGTCCCCAAAATGTATTATTTATTTCCATTAAATCTGAAAACTTCTTTGCAATACCTTCCCTTTTCTTAATCGATATTTCTTTATCTATGATAATATCTATATCTATATCTGAATAAGTGTCCTTTCTTCCACTTGCACATGAACCTGCTAATACTATAGCAACTACTTCATTTAATCGCTTAAATTCGTTAACTAGTTGATATACAATCATGTTCATTCCCATAAAATCTCACTCCTTTTTTCCCTAAATATAATATATAGAATGCTACTATATAAATAATAAAGAAGCATTCTATACAATTTATTCTTATTTTTTTAAAATAATATCCTATTTAATTAATACCTTTATTGATTTTCTTGAAACATTTACTTTGCTATCTTTTATTGTTTCAATAATTTCATTTCCTGCTGTTTTTTCATCAACCATAACATGCCAATTACTTTCCTCAAGTTCTACATCAACATCCTTATTATTAGCATTAATAATAACTGCAATTTTCTCACACTTAATATCTATATTTTTAGCATCAATAATATATGCTACTAAATTATTTTCACTAAAATTTACACCTTTTTTTAAGAAATGAATATTTTCTTTAATTTCTTCATTTGTATTCATCCTAAATGCTTTATATTCTTTTCTTAATGATATTAACCCCTTATAATATTCAAATAAATCCTTATATTTAACTTTTCTGTCCCAATAAATTTTATTTACTTTGTCTGATGACTCAAAACTATTTTCTACTAATTTTCCTTCTTCATCTTCTTTTGTTCTTGCCATTTCCTCTCCTGCATGCACAAAACTAATTCCTTGAGACGTAAGTATAATTCCTGCTATTAATTTATTCATAGCAATTAATTCTTCTTCTGTACAGTTAGGTGTAGATATCTGAAGTTTATCCCAAAGAGTATAGTTATCATGAGCTGAAGCATAATTTATTGTTTGATATGGCTCATTAGCCCAAAACTCATTAGAATAAACTATATTTTCCTTGTCTATATCCTTGTGATGTGTTGATGCAACTACAGCAAATTTAATTGTTTCTTCAAGTCCATCTTTCCCATTTACAAAGCCAGTTTCTTCATCATAAAAAACGTGACCTTTAACACCATCCCTACAATCATCACTAAAAGCTGCTATTTGTAACTTATCAAATTTATAAGTATTTTTCTTTAAAGCTGCTAATTCTTCTTTTAAAGGACTCGGACCCCCAGTCCATCCTTCTCCATACATAATTATTGATGAATCAATTTTATTTAACTCTTCCCTAATCAATTTCATAGTTTCTATATCATGTATTCCCATTAAATCAAATCTAAATCCATCAATGTGATATTCCTTAGCCCAATAAACAACAGAATCAACCATATATCTTCTAAACATATATCTTTCTGAAGCAGTTTCATTACCACATGCCGATGCATCACTATATTCACCATTTTCGTCTTGTCTATAATAATATCCTGGTACAGCATTATTTAAACAAGAGTCTAAGTTATAAGTATGATTATATACAACATCCATAACCACTCTTATTCCTGCTTCATGTAATGCTTTAACCATTTCTTTAAATTCCTTTATCCTAACATCCCCTAAATAAGGATTAGTAGAATAAGAACCCTCAGGAACATTATAATTTTTAGGATCATACCCCCAATTAAATTGAGGCTGTTCTAATTTATTTTCATCTATAGATCCAAAGTCAAAAGCCGGTAATAAATGAATGTGAGTAAATCCCATATCCTTTATATGATTTACTACTGTTTTAACAGTTGTTCCAGGAATACATGAATCCCAAATAGTTAAGGCTTTAAATTTGCCTTTATATTCGTTACTTATTCCAGATGTTTCATCAATTGATAAATCTCTTACATGAGCTTCATAAATTATTGAATCTGTAGCACTTTTTAATTCTGGTTTAGTATCCTTTTCCCATCCTTCTGGATTAGTGGTATTTAAATCAATGACCATACCTCTATTACCATTAACCCCTACTGCTTTTGCATATGGATCCACAACTTCACTAATTTTTCCATTTATATTAATTAAATAATTATAAAATTGTCCATTAAAATCACCATTTATTTCAACTATCCAAGTCCCATTAATACCTTTACTCATTGTATAAACTTCTTTAGCTTCACAATCAAAATCATATCCATTATCACCATACAATGCTAATTGAACATTTTCTGCTGTTGGCGCCCATAATATAAATTTACATTTATCTTTAGAATAAATAGCTCCTAAATCTCCATCATAACCATATATTTTATCAAAATCATTATTAAAATTTAATTTAGTACTCATTATACTCTCTCTCCCCACCATAAAGTTCATTCATTTACTATAATTTTCGGAAACGTTTCCGAACATATATTTAATTTTATACTATTTTTTATGACTTATCTACAATCAAATGCAATTTTATTAATATATTTTAATTTATTGTAAACCACTATTATTTATTAAAAGAAAATTGTCCATAATTATTAAATTAATTATAAACAATTTTCCTTCTTAATTATTCCCAATCACCTGTATAGATTATATCTTCATCATCTTCTTGATTATTTACACTTGCGCTCGATTTATCATCTTCATAATCATCTTGGTAATTTTCAATCCACTCACCAGTTCTGTATTCACTAAGCGCTTCTCTTAATGAACTATAATCGAATTGACTTTCATCTGGCTCTATATCATTAAATATAAAATCATGTAAAATTTGCGTATTTTGCTTTCTATCCATTATAAATACCCAACCTACTTCTCCACCATAGTTCATATCATCTGATAATTCCGTAACTGGTATATGAATTTGTTTCGTATCTAAACTAGGAAATTTATAAATTGTATATGCCATATCTAATGCATCCAAGGGATCTATATTAGTATTTAAATAATCAAGCATACTATTTACAATTCCTAAATATTTTATTGGGTTTGTTTCTCTTAATTTTTCTGCAATTTTAAATAATACTTCTCGCTGTCTTTCCGTTCTTTCAAATTCATCCCCAACACCTTTTCTTATTCTTGAATAAGATAAAGCTTGCTTTCCATTTAATAATTGCAATCCTGATTCTGTAACGGGACAATCATTTCCACCTGTAGATTCACCTATATACTTATTTAATTCATCTAATTGATAGTCTTTAACATCTATCTCTAATCCACCTATTTGATCTATTATAGCCTCAAATCCCCAAAAGTTTATTATTATATATTTATCTATGCTTATATCATATGTTTCCTGTATTGTATCTTTTAATAAATCTATTCCCCCAAAGGCCATAGCTGCATTCAATTTATGCGGTCCATACCCTTCAATATCAACTAACGTATCTCTAAACAATGATGTTAATCTTATTTCCTTATTATTATTATCTAAAGTTGCAATTATAATAGAATCTGCTCTTGCTTTTTCATTTACATCTCTACCATCTGTTCCAACTAACAATACATTAGTAATTCCTTCAACTTCTTTATAATTAACTTCATCTTCACTTTTCTTATCAACAGTTTTAATTTTTATTTCATTAGATTCTGTATATATCTTACTTTTAACATAACTATAATAGCTTGCAGATATCCCAACCATAGCAAACACCAATATAAATATTATCGAAAGAATTATTGTTCTTTTTTTAGGTTTCTTTTTCTTATTTACTGTTTTTTCGCTCAATTTTATTGCCCCCTATTAATGCACTATATATCATTTATACATTTTACCATATTTTTTATTATATGTGTTAATTTGTTACAATTTTATGAAACCAATTTATCTAAATATATTTTATACTATATTTATCTTTTTATAAAAAAAGACTGTAAGATTAATTCTTACAGTCTTGAAAATTCAATTACTTTCTATTGTTTTGTTGTGCTTTTCTTGCTCTTCTGCATTCAACGCATCTTACTGGTTCGTTATCGAATCCTTTTTCTTTGTAAAATGCTTGTTCACCTTCTGTGAATAAAAATTCTTTTCCGCAATCTCTGCATACAATAGTCTTATCTGCCATTATAAATTCCTCCATTTTCTTAAGATTTATCATGGTTAATAATATTACTCTTAAAAAATAAGGAGAAATTTTATTAATCTACTTTAAATCTTGTTATTGTCAAAATTGACTTCTCCTTAATTATACCATATATTTTTTTTTTTACAATACTTTTGTAAGTGTATATTAAACATTTTACATAATTACTAATTAATAATTATCATCTAAAATTACATCTCCATCAAGAAATACCTTTTCCCATTGTTCCACATAACTACCATCACACCATTCCGCCATTATTACTTCTTCATTTTCATCAATTGGAATCATTTCTATAGGTTCAGTAATTAACATTCCGTTTTCTATTTTATATATAGATATATATTTATCAAACTGAATTAATGCTATTTTACCTAACGGAGATATAAATGCATCCTTAAATAACCCTAACTCACTCTTTAAATCTTTCCAAGAAATATACATAGTATTATAATTAATAAATCTCTTCTCTGGCAATATTCCTATATTAAATTCTTCTCCATCTTCATTCATATTTTTAGGCAAAATCTTTCCTATAAATCTCCACTTTCCAAGTTCTCTTTTAATAGCAACATTACTTTCATCATAAGTCCCAACATTCAATCTTTCTTTTTCCTCATCTGACAAACTATCTATTTTATTTTTTAATTCATTAAGATATTTTTCCTTTTCTTTTTCATTAAATATTTCATTAACTTGTAATCCACTATCTATATTAATATTGCTTACTGGAATTATTTCATATATTGGATAATTTCCTTGAAAATTATCTCCTACATACTTTTGAATAGCTATATAATCATTCCCAACAAAAAGTATACTTTTATATATATTTGTAACAAAATTATTACTTATTTCATTTTTTTCACTACTTACTTCCCCATATACTCCTACCTTAAATTCATCAATAACAAATCCATCTTTACTATTTTCCTTTACTCTCAAGCTCCAAATTCCACTTAACCTTGGAAATATTATATTTTCTTTTGCATATACATATCCTAATCTATAATTATGGTGTGATATCCAAAGTGTTCTATAACTTTCTTCAGTATAACTCATATCATCTAATTCTTCTCTAGGAGTCTTTAACCCTAACATAACTCCTTCTAATGTATCAAAATCATCATACTTAATTTCACTATTTATATCTTTCTCTTCTTCATCACTTCTGAAGCTCACATTTTCACTAATCTTAGTTAAATTTAATAAATATCCATGATATATAAATGTCATTTCTGTATCTGAATTTAAAAAGAACTCTCCTACCACTTGATTATTATCTATTACTGAAATCAAATCTATAAATTCTTTCCCATTCATATATTTACTTATAGATACATTCTTTTCGTATGATAGCATATAGTCACTTTTAACAGCTTTTAACTTATACCTTACTTGCTTTTTATTATTATCTAATATTTTTATTTCATTACTTCCTATTTTTATTTCTTTATTTAACATATTATCAGTATAGTCAGCTTCATCTTCATCAAATACTTCTACAGAATTTATCTTCCAAACACCTATAAATTTAAAACTGTTCATTTTTTCTAGCTTTTTATTTACGCTTTTACAACTTATGAACATTGATATAAATATTGTAATTAATATTATTATATATCTTTTTACTTTCATCATAGATTATCCCCCTCACTTAAGGGAATTTCTATTTGTATTGTTGTTCCTTCATTTTCCTTACTATTTATTTTAAATTTCCCTCCATGAAGCATAATTATCTCATCTGCAATTGATAATCCTATTCCATTTTTAGATTTACTATTTTTCCCTTTGTAGAATTTATCCTTAATTCTTGGTAAGTCTTCTTTGCTTATACCTATTCCATTATCCTCTATATCTAATTGGAAGGTATTATTTACTCTACTTGCTTTTATAATTATTACACCATTTTTATCAGTAAATTTAAATGCATTATCAATAATATTATTTAACACTTGTTTTAACCTATTCTCATCAAAATAACCATATCCTATATTAGGTTGGATTAACACAGTGAATTTTCTTCTTTCTTTTATAGCCCTTGGCTTCCAGTTATTTTCTATAAAAAGCATAAATTCTTTTATATCACAATTACTCTTATTTAATGTAATAACTCCATTGATTAACTTAGAAAAATCTAATAATTCTTCAACCATATCTGTTAATCTATCACTTTCTTTTTCTATAATATCTAATCCTAATTCAAGTGTATCAACATCACTATAATCATACTTTAATGTTATAGCCCATCCCTTAATAGATGTTAATGGCGTTCTTAATTCATGTGAAATAGATGAAATAAATTCATTTTTCAACTTTTCTCTCTTCTCTAATTCGCTTCCCATATAGTTCAATGTTTTCGACAATTGCGAAATTTCAATATTATCTGTAATATTACTTCTTATATCCAAATTTCCATCAGCCATTTCTTTAGCTACTTTTGTTATTTTTTTTATAGGTTTAACTATATCTCTAGCTATTATTAAGCTCATTATTACTCCTAATACTATAACTACAACAGAAACAAATAATATTAAAATGCTAAATGAATCTAATATTCTATTTACTTCAGTTAGTGGAAATACAATTCTTACTATCCCTATCATTTCATCTGCATCAATTTTTGAATTAATTCCCTTGGAAATAATCATTACCTTTTCATTATACCAATCAATATGCCCACTCCATATTCCTACATTTTCACTTTTGGCCTTTGCTATATCTGGGGTACTTAAAAGTTGATTATCTCTAATTCCGTAAGAATCCATTAATAAATTCCCATCTGAATCTAAAATTTCAATTTGCTCTTCTTTTGTATTCCAAAAAATATCTACATTATCATAAATGTTTTCCATTAATTTATTATTAGAAAAATATTTTTGATAAAAGTTTATAGCTGATTCTAATTGATTAATTAATGTGTTCTGGGTATTTTTATAATAATATGCCTTAAGACATAAAATCGTTAATACATCAAAGACTAATACTGTAGATACTATTACTATTAAAAAGTTTTTTAATAGTTTACTTCTTATGCTCTTCAACCTCTTCGCCCCTCCATCTATATCCAAATCCCCATATAGTTTCTATGTATCCTTGTTTTGATGAAGATGATTCTATTTTACTTCTTAATCTTCTTATATTAACATCAACAATTTTAGGATCCGCAATATAATTTTCTCCCCAAATTAAATCCATTAATTCATCCCTAGAAAATGCCTTCTCTGGATTTTCTAAAAATAATTTTATTATAGAATATTCTTTAGGTGTTAAATCAATTTCTTTATCTGATTTAAATACTTTTTTTGCATAAGTATCTATTTTAAATCTTCCTTGCTCTATAGTTCTTTTTTCTTCTTCATCACCAATTCTTCTTAATATTGCCTTTATTCTTAATAAAAGCTCCATAGGATTAAATGGCTTTACAATATAATCATCTGCTCCATATTCTAATCCTGTTATTTTATCAATGTCTTGACTCTTTGCTGTAAGCATAATAATCCCTATATTCTTTTCTTCTTCTCTAATTCTTTTACATACATTAAAGCCATCTATTCCTGGCAACATTACATCAAGTATTACTATTGCAGGTTTTTCATTAATAGCTATTTTTATACCATCCTCTCCATTATCTACCTCAATAACCTCATATCCATTTCTCTTCAAATTTATTTTTAAAAATCCTCTTATACTTTCTTCATCTTCAACTATTAATATCTTTTTCATTATTTCCTCACAAATATACATTATTATAATCTGTTATTTATAATTTGAATTTTATGCAAATAAAATACTGGATAAAATTTGTATTTATCCAGCATTTTTATTTTAAAGTTCTAAATTCATATCCTAAAGACTTTAAATAGTCTATACTTTGTTGTAATGATTCTGCCGTAGTAGGTTTTGCATCAGTATCATGCATTAAAACAACTAAAACATCATCATTTCCACATAAATTGGTTATTGTTTCTTTTAATCTATTAATTAATTGCTCAACAGTTTTACCATTTCCTTCAGCATCTCCATTTAAAACATTCCAATCTATATAAGTATATCCATGTTGTTCTAGAACCGGATCAAGATTTCCTGTCTTCCATGACATATGCCCTCCTGGGAATCTAATCACTTTAGTACTAAAATCATCTCCTAAAACTGATTTCATTACATTCTCTGATTTTTCCATATCATTTATAAATGCTGTAGTATCAGCAACTCTTCCTGGATATAAAATACTATAATTATGACAATATCCATGATTTCCAATAGCATGACCTTCTTTTACCATCTCCTTTAATAACTCTTTTTGAGTATCACTCTTTTCAACATTACTACCTAACACAAAAAATGTGGCCTTAATCTCATTATTTCTTAGAGTTTCTAATATTTTTGGAGTTGTTTCAATTGAAGGACCATCATCAAATGTTAAATATGCAATTTTCTTTCCATCTGTTCTTAGATAATTCCACTTATTTAACATATTTTCAATTTCTCTAGCATTATCTGCGTTTATATCATTTTCATAACTTGTATATGTTAATCTTTCTTCTGATGAATTTGAATCTCTTCCATCATTTTCTTCCATTCCTAATTCTGTGCCTTGCTTCGCACTTACTTGCTTGGCTTCATCCTTATTAATATTCAAAGCAATTACCCCAATTAAAATTACTACTGTAATTGCTAAAACTCCAATAAGTATTTTCTGATTCTTACTACTATCTTTATTGGTAATTCTCTTTGAATTTCTCATTACTCAAACTGCCCCCTAGTTTTTTCTACTATCATTTATACCTTTATTATAACTATATATACACACAATTAAATTACAAAATAGTTACAAAAACATCACATTTAGCATTTATTTTTAAATACCTATATATTTTTTTGCATTTTTCCTCATTAATATTCCCTATATAATAGAATAAGTTAGCACTATTATTTTTTCAATAGTGCTAACTTATTATTCTTTAAATAAATGGATTATAAAAACGTCCGCCATTAATTACTGTTGCAATAATAGCTATTACTAATATTATACTAACTAATATTATTGTTATATAATCTCCTTTTTTAAACGGCCTACCATTATACCAAGTACGCTTCTTATTACTACCAAATGCTCTTAATTCCATAGCTGAACTTATAGTTTCTATTCTCTCTAAACTTGAGAATATTAATGGCATTAATATAGATGCTGAATTTTTAATTCTTTTACCTATTTTTTCTTTCTTAGACATATCTATTCCCCTAGCTTGTTGTGCAAATGATATATCTTGATAATCACGTTGAACATCTGGTATATATCTTAATGCTATAGAAACCGAATATGCTATTTTATAGCTTACACCTATTTTATTTAATGATGATGCAAACTCACTTGGATTAGTTGCTACCATAAATAATAAGGCCATTGGTATTATAGAAAAATACTTTAATGTTATGTTAAATTGATAAAATAGTTGTTGTGCAGTTACTGTATATGGTCCTGCAATCTTAAATAAATCAGTTCTACTTCCATATATCGCAACCCCTTCATATGGCGAGAATATAAAAATAGCTAAATTATTTAGTAATAAAAATATTAATATGAAATATAAAACAAATGAAATTTGTTTGAATTCTACTTTTGAAATTTTAAATACAATTATACTTATAACAAACATTCCTAAAAGTACACGTGTATCGTATGTAACCATTGAAGCTACTGCCCAAATAATTAAGGCAATTAGTTTTGATGCCCCTGTTAGTCTATGAATCGGTGAATCTATATCTGAATATCCAATCATCGTACTCATATTCTTCTAATCCTCCTATCGTAATCAATAAACTTCTTAACAAACATTCTTGGATTTTCTAGTTTAGCCTTTACAGCTAATTCATATAAAGATGTTTCCTTTAAATTTGCTTTATTGATTACTTCTTCATCTGTAAGAACATTAGCTGCAATATCCTCAGCTAATTTTAATCCATTTGATAGTACTATTGCTCTGTTAGTATATTCAAGCATTAGATGCATATCATGAGTTATCATTACTATAGTTACACCTTTTTTATTTAATTCTTTTAAGAATTCCATAATTTCAGTGTAATGTTTAAAGTCCTGACCTGCTGTAGGCTCATCTAAAATAATAACTTCCGGATTTAATACTAATATTGATGCTATTGTAACACGTTTCTTTTGTCCAAAGCTTAAAGCTGATATTGGCCAATTACGGAATTCGTATAATCCACAAATCTTTAGCGTCTCAAATACTCTATTTTTAATTTCTTCTTCAGGAACTCCTCTAACCTTAAGTCCTAAAGCTACTTCATCAAAAATCATAGTTTTAGATATCATTTGATTTGGATTTTGCATTACAATACCTATTTTTTCTGCACGTTCTTTAATAGTATCATTTATTAAATCTCTACCATCAAATAATATTTGACCTTCTGTTGGCTTATAAAAACCACATATTAATTTAGAAATAGTTGATTTACCTGCTCCATTTCTTCCTACGATACTAACCATTTCACCTTTATTAACCTTAAATGAAACACCATGTAATATTTCTTTTCCACTTTCATACGAGAACTTTACATCCTTCATTTCAAGGATAGCTTCACCTGTTGTTTGCTTTTCCTCTTCAGAAGTTTCTTCATACCAAGTTTTTAATTTTTCTCTGCATAAATCTATATTTAAAGTATCAATATGTTCTGGTTTCATTTCTGGAGTAATTGTACATCCTGCATATTTTAAAGCTGTAATATATAATGGTTCACGTATTCCAGTTTCAGATAAAATATTTGAACTTAATAATTCTGCTGGAGTTATATCCGCAGCTATTTCACCATTATTAACAACAATTACTCTATCCACAGCACAATGTAATACATCTTCTAATCTATGTTCTATTATTAATATAGTCTTTTTAGTTTCCTTTTGAATTTGATCTATTAACTCAATTGCACTTTTTCCTGTTGCAGGATCTAAGCTTGCAAGTGGCTCATCAAATAAAAGTATATCAACATCTCCAACCATAACTCCAGCTAATGTAACACGTTGTTTTTGTCCACCTGACAAACTATATGGTGCAGCATTTAAATGAGTGTCTATTCCAACAATTTCAGAAACAATTTTAACTTTTTCTTTCATTTCTTCTTGAGATACACAATCATTCTCTAACTTAAAAGCTATATCTTCTCCAACTGTCAATCCTATAAACTGTCCATCAGGGTCTTGAAGTACAGTTCCTACTGAATTTGACAACTCAAATATACTCATTTCCTTAGTTTCTTTGCCTTTAACTTTTAAACTTCCAGAAATTTTACCTTCATTAGAAAATGGTACAATCCCATTTATACAATTCGAAAGAGTACTTTTACCTGATCCTGACGGCCCTACTATAAGCACCTTTTCTCCTTCATATATAGTTAAATTTATGTTATTTAATGTTGGCTTTGCTTGAGCTCTGTATTGAAAAGAAAAATCCACGAACTCAATTACAGGTTTTTTCATAGCAAATCTCCCTCGTTTTTTATGTAAATTACAATTTATTAATTATTATTTAATTTTTTTATTATCTTATTTTAATAAACTACTTACTATTACTTTATTCGCTTTTAGTGCTTAAATTTTTTATAGCAAAGTCTAAGTAATAATCTACATTAAAGATAATACTATATTTTTAATCATATGTATATTATGAAACAAATTCTTTTTTAAATTAACTAAAAATACCAGAGACATAAAGTCTCCGGTATTTTAATAGATATTATTCTCTATCTAAGCTTCCCTTTTTAACTCTAGTCTTAGAATAAGTATATAATAATATAGTACCTAATATTCCAACTGTAATCGCATTTGAAGCCCCTGCTACAGCACCTTGTAAATAAACTTTCTTAGCTGGTTCAGCATATATAAGTATATCTAATGTTGGTGCAATTAAAAGCCATGCTATTGCATTAGCCACAACTTGGTAAATATTAAATAATATCATTTGTTTTTTACCAAATTCACCTTCATTAACCTTTAATCTTTTCCATGCTAACCCAATTATAAGTCCTATTGAAGCTGAAGCAATAACCCAGCTAAACCATGGTGAACCATAGAAAACTAAGTCTTTTAATGCATGTCCTATGAACCCAATAGCAACCCCTGCAATTGGTCCATATAAAACTGCCATTAATGCTAAAAATGCATAGCATGTTTCAATATTAGTATTTGGTATTCCAGATGGAATAGACCCAAAACGACCTAATATCATAAATACTGCAGCACCAATACCAATTGCCACAATTGTTTTAATTGATAATTTGTTACCCATATTATTTCCTCCTTCTCAATATACTATATGATACTTTAAATTTTATTCATAAACTACTCTTGGAGCCTTTCTAATAGAAATTATCCAATTAGTTCCTGTTTGTATGTTATATGCTTTTGAGAAAGAACCTTGATTTATAGCAACTGCTAAGTTATCTAATGAATTAACATATACTAAAGTCTCCCCAACATGAACGTCTGCAAATGATTTTGCATATACCATTATATTTCTGTAAACTTCTCTTGTATCATTCTTTATTGCAACTTCTACTCTATCGCCATACTTGATACCTAAACTAGTAAATAACTCTCTTCCGATGTTTGTCCAAAGACTTCCGAATCTAACATCTAAAACATCAATTGTTCCAGTTACCATATCATTATTCTTTGTTGATTCAACTACTGGTAATTCAACTATATCTTCAACTGGAATTTCTGGTCCAACTTGTTCAAAATCTATAACTCCAGCAGCAAGTCTAGCACCTGTATAAGCATATATATCTCTTCCATGGAATGTATATGATGCTCCTGAATTAGGTAATCTATTTATAGTTTCATCTATTTCTCTTGCTTCTACAATTCCACACATACGTTTAATATGAGTTAATGTTCCATTGTCCGGTGTTATTATGTATTGCCCTTTTGCAGTCTTAACCCCAATACTTTTTCTATTAGAACCTACTCCTGGATCTACTACAGAAACAAATACACTTCCTTCTGGCCAATAAACTACAGTTTGTATTAGTCTATATGACGCCTCCCAGATATTGTATTGTGGTATTTCATGAGTTAAATCAAATAATTGTAATGTTTTATCTACAGAGTATGCAACTCCATACATAGCACTAACAGCTCCATCCGCTATACCAAAATCTGATTGAAATACTAAAGCATTTTTCATAATATAAGCCTCCTGAAAATTATGTCGAATTTTATTATACCTTTAGTATAAACACGAATCATATTTTAATCAACTTATTTTTTATTCGCATTTTAACGAACATTAATCTTTTTCTTTTTCTAGACAATGCTTTCTAATTATACTTTTTTATTAGTTAGTAGTCAATAAATTTATCTATTTGTAATTGAATACTATTCTTTACAAGAAAAAAGGAAACCTTTTTAGGTTTCCAATAATTTTATATGTTTTGCTAATTAAGCACATGAGTTCCTTCACCTATATTACTTGTATAGAATGATGGTTTAATTTTTGTAACCTCTTCATATGCTACAGATACTTTTTCTTTGAATTCAATTACTTTAGCATTATCAACCAAAGCTATTGCACATCCTCCAAATCCAGCACCTGTCATTCTAGCGCCAATACAGCCTTCAATCTTTAAAGCTTCATGAACTAAAGTATCAAGATGAATCCCTGTAACTTCATAATCTTTTTCAAGAGACATATGTGAAGCTGTTAAAAGTTCTCCAAAGCCTAAGATATCATTATTCTTAAGCATTTCCATACTCATTTTAACTCTTTCATTTTCACTAACAACATGTACGGCTCTTCTTTTTATAGTTTCATCAGTGATGAATTTTTCTATATCATCTAAAGTTGCTTGGCATAGATTTTCTAATTTTCTTTCTTTATTACTATTTATAATAGCAAGCGCCTTTTCACATTCGGCTCTTCTTTCATTGTACTTTGAATCTGCAAGTTCTCTCCTCTTGTTAGTACTCATTATTACTAAGCTATATTCACCTAAATTTAATGGAGCATATTCATAATAAAGAGAAGCGCAATCTAATAATATTGCATGATCCTTCTTTCCTACAGCTACTGCAAATTGATCCATTATTCCACAATTAACACCTACAAATTCATTCTCTACCTTTTGACAAAGCTTAGCTACTTCAACTCTATCAATTTTTTCTGGATTTTCTAAATAAAGAATAATATATGCCATTAAAACTTCAAGCGCAGCTGAAGATGAAAGTCCAGCACCATCTGGAATATTACTAAATAGCACAATATCCATTCCTGGTACCTTATGCCCTAAATCCTTAAGTTCTTTGATAACTCCCTTCGGGTAATTACCCCAATCATCTTCCTTCTTATATACTAATTCATTATCTAAATCTATAATAACTTCACCAGCAACATTTTTTGATCTCATTCTTATTTTACTATCATCTCTTAATGCTAATGCAGCATAAATACCAACAGTAAGTGCTCCTGGAAATACAAATCCACCATTATAATCTATATGTTCTCCAATTAAATTAACTCTTCCTGGCGATAAGAAAGTTTTTATCTCTCTATCATCTACACCATATTCATTTTTAAATAACTGTAACATTTCTTCTCTATTCATTCTCTATTCAACCTCTCTTATAACAATCTATTTATAAAATTAAATAACAAACTTATCACTATCTAAAGTACTTGGTTTAAGAATTTATCTAGTCCAGCCTGTCCTTTTTTATTTCTCTTAAATACACCAGCATCTTCAAGTACTTTTGAGAATATAAATCCAACTTCCTTTTTAAGCAATTCCTTTGCCTCAATATAATTTAATGATGAATTTTCTCTTAACATTTTTTCTATCCATGGAATATGCTTATTAATTTCATTATTTCTTTCTGCTTCTTCTCTGTTATAATCTAATTCACCACATAGTATATTAGCTATAATATCTAATTCCTTCTCTAATCGTCCTGGTAAAACAGCTAATCCCATAACTTCAATTAATCCTATATTTTCTTTCTTTATATGATGAAGTTCCTTATGTGGATGGAATATTCCATCTGGATGTTCTGCAGAAGTTCTATTATTTCTTAATACTATATCTAACTCAAAAGCATCACCTTTTCTTCTTGCTATTGGTGTTACTGTATTATGAGGTATATCTCCTGAAAATGCTAATATATCATTTTCTTCATCAGAATACATTTTCCATGCTTCAAATATATCCATTGCTGCATCTATAACTTCATTCTTATTATTTCCCTTAATTCTAACTACAGACATTGGCCATTTAACACTTCCAATTTCAAGATTTCTATATTTACTACTTTCATAGTATTTTTCTACTTTAGCCTTTTCCATTGGGAATTCATGTCTTCCACCTTGGTAATGATCATGTGTTAATATTGAACCACCTACTATTGGTAAATCCGCATTTGAACCTATAAAATAATGTGGTAAAACTTCTGTAAATTCAACAAGCCTTTCAATTGAACCTCTTGTTAATTTCATTGGCTCATGTTCACCACTAAATACAATACAATGCTCATTATAGTAAACATATGGTGAGTATTGCATAAACCACTCTCTATTATCTAAAATCATAGGTATAATTCTATGATTTTGTCTTGCTGGATGATTTAATCTACCTGCATACCCTACATTTTCTTTACAAAGAAGACATTTTGGATATGTTGATTGTTTCATTAGCTTAGCTTTTGCAATTTCTTTAGGATCTTTTTCTGGTTTAGATAAATTAACCGTTATTTCTAACTCACCATATTCTGTTTTTGCAGGCCACCAAAGATTTTTAGCTATTCTTTCTGTCATAATATAATTTGATGCTTTGCTTAAATCATAAAACCAATCTGTTGCTTTTTCCTTAGATTCATTTTCATACTTATCATAAAAACTCTTAACAACTTCACTTTCTCTTGGCATTAATAAGCCCATAATCTTAGCATCAAATAAATCTCTATGTGTTGTTGTATTTTCTTCTATTAATCCAGCCTCAACTGCATAATCTAAAATATTATTTAATATCTTAACAGGTGTCTCTTCAATTACTTCTTCTACTTCACCTTCAAATGGTTCCTCAACTTTCAATAAATCAATTAATGCATTTCTTGTTGCAATTATGTCCCACTTGGAAATCATTTCCTTACTCAATGCAAATTTTAAAAGCCTCTCAATTTCATACCCAATTTTATTCATAATCTCACCATCCACTTTTATTTTTATTTTTTAATTGATTTAACAAACTTTGGTTATTTGTCTATCTCATATTTAATTAATACTCATCCCATTAAATATTTCTTGTATTACTAATGTTGTAGCACCAACTACTGCTGCATCTCTTCCTAACATACTTTTAATTATCCTTACATTTTCACTTGAAAGCTTCATTCCTCTATTCTTGACAATTTCATTTAATGTCTCAATTGCATAGAATGTATTTTCAAATATTTCACCAACAACTACTATTGATGTAGGATTTAATATATTTATTAAATTTGTAATTGCTATTCCTATATATCTTGCTGCTTCCTTTATTATAGATATTGCTAACTCATCTTCTAACTTAGCTGCTTCAGAAATATCTTCTATTGTTAATTGATTAATATCAGCCTTTAACTCTTTTAAAACACTATTTGTACCTTGCTTAATAAGTTTAATAGCTTTTTTAGTAATATTATTATTAGATGCAACTGTCTCAAGGCATCCATAATTGCCACAATTACATTTATCTCCATCACCTTCAACAACTATATGACCTATTTCTCCTGCACTAAAATCAACCCCATAATAAGGTTTATTATTTATAATAATTCCAGCACCTATACCATTTGAAATATTCAATGTTACAAAATTTGATATATCCTTAGTAATTCCAAACCAACTTTCTCCTAAAGCCATTGCTCTAACATCATTATCAACATAAACACCTAAGTTTAATTCATTTTCTAATGCTTCTTTAATATTTATTTCCTTCCAGCCATAGTAAGGTGAGTATATAGACATTCCTGTTCTAGCATTTACTATTCCATGTAACGCTACCCCTGCCCCTAATATTTTTTCTTTTTCAATTTTACTACATTCTATAACTTCATTAATTAATTTAACTAACTCTTTAAAAACAAAATCATAATCATATCTTTCTTCATTAATTTCAATAGATTTTTTTAATATAATTTCTGCCGAAAGATTTGTTATGACAACATCTATCATCCCTACGCCAATACTTATTCCTATTACACATCTGGCATTTGGATTTAATTCTAACATTATTGGTGGCCTTCCTCCACTTGACTGTCCTACTTTACATTCAACTAAATATTCATCTTCTATAAGCATTTTAGTAATATTAGTCACACTTGCCGGCGTTAATCCTGTTATCTTTGCAACATCAGCACGTGATAAACTTCCATTATCTCTAATAACCTTAAGTACCGCTGAAACATTTAATTGCTTCATAAGTTCAAAGCTACCTCTTACTACCTTATTCATTACATCACTTCTTTATTAATTATTTTAATAAAGTCCTTAAAAAATTTTTCCCTTTTTAGGACTCATGAAATTGTTTTCTTAATTTTATATTATCATATTTTTACAGTTTGTCAATATAATTATGATTAAATTACTTCGATGTAAAATTAATTTTATCAATTCTACACCGAAGCTTATTAATGTCATTAATTTACTTTTAGTATTTAAAAACTTTAAATGATCTTTTATCTAAATTTATTTTCTTTAATTCTTGGATATTACCTGTAATTAGCTCTTTAGCACTACATTTTAAATTTAATTCTATAATAGCATCTTCATCACTATTGTTAAATATAACTATTAACTTTTCATCATTTAGTACCCTTTTAAACGCTAATAAGTTTTCATCACAATACACTTCTTCAAAATCACCATGAACAAGCGCCTTATTTGAAGCTCTAATTTTAATCATTTTTTTGTAGAAATTAAGCAACTCTTTATTTTGCTTTTCTTCATCCCAAATCATACATTTTCTGTTTTGAGGGTCATCTCCTCCATCTAAACCAACTTCATCTCCATAATAAATATATGGAACACCTAAATATAAAAATTGATATGCAATTGCTAATTTAATTCTATCTATATTACCTTCACATTCATCATAAATTCTTTTAGTATCATGACTTCCAACCAAATTCCACATTTGCTTAGTTATACTATCCATATATAAAACCCTATTTTCAGCCATTATATCTAAAAACTCTCTTGCTGTAATAATGTTTTTACCAAAGAAATCTATAATTGCATTTTTAAATGGATAGTTCATAATTCCATCTAATTGGTCCCCTTTTAAGAAAGAATTTGCTTCGTGCATTATTTCACCAATAATAACAGCATTTTTATTAGCTTTCTTAACTACCTTCCTAAAAGCTCTCCAAAATTCATGCCCAACTTCATCACAAACATCAAGTCTCCAACCATCTATTCCAATTTCTTTAATCCAATACTCTCCAACCTTAAGTAAATACTCTTTAACCTCTTCATTATTTGTATTTAATTTCGGCATATTATCACAACCGTTTGCAAATGTATAATACTTATTCTTTGACTTACTAACTGGCCATGAATCAATAAAATACCAATCCTTATATTTTGATTCTTGTTGATTTTTAATCACATCTTCAAATGCGAAAAAATCTGATCCTGAATGGTTAAAAACAGCATCAAATACTATCCTTATTCCATTACTATGTGCCTTTTCAACCAATTCTCTTGCTTCACTTAAAGTACCAAATTGAGGATCTATATCAAAGTAATCTTTTGTATTATATTTATGATTAGTTGTTGATTTAAAAATAGGCGTTAAGTAAATTAAATTTATCCCCAAATCTTTTAAATATGGCAATTTATCTATTATCCCTCTCAAATCACCCCCATACATACTTCTTTTATGAACCTTACCCTTTCCCCATGGAAGTGTTCCTTCAACATTTATATTGCTATCACCATTGCAAAATCTATCTGGGAAAATTTGATATACCACTGACTCTTGAAGCCACTTTTCTTCATAATATAAATCCTCTTCTGCTATATATGGAAATTGGAATGAATTCATATCATTATATTTAAACTCTCGATTAACAAATCCTCGTTCATTATATTCAAACCTTTGATTATTATTATCTATAAACTCAAAATAATATCTATATCTATTTCTAAACACTGAAATTTCTGCCTGATAATACGTAAACAACTCAGTTTCAGCAACAACTATCATTTTCTTTTTTAAATATGGATTTTCCCAATCATACCTATCCTTATAATAGATATAACATTCATTAACATCGTTTCTTGCTACCCTTACTCTAACTACTAATGTATCTTTATCCTTACCATAAGCATAAGGAGTATCTAAAACATGAAAAACTGCATGCTTATTCATATAACCACCTCATCTATTTTATAATATCTATATACATAATTATAAATTTTTAAGTTGAGCTAATTTGTATATTTATAATATAATAGTTATATATTTAATATATTTTATTTTAAGATGGGGGATTTTTTTATGTATGAAAGCTTTATTTCAGATTTAAATATATTTAGTAATGAATTTTCATCTTTTATCGATACTAGTGACAGGCCTGCTATACTTTATAAAATTCAACAAAAGCATATTGGTGAATTAGAAGATGATTTAAACATTGAGGATAAAAAAATAGATTTATATATTTGGAATGCTATATTTTCTAAGGAAATTATAAGACATGGTATTTCAAAGAAATACTTACATACTTTATACAATAAGTATTATGAAAAAATACCTACTTTAAATGATTTAAAAGCCTTACAAGAACTTGAACTTGAAATGGCTGAAGCATATCTTGAATTTTTAATTAGTGATGTTGAAGTGAAGGACAACTTTATAGTAAACAAGCTTCTTCAACATTTGCATATGAATATTGAAAGTTTTATGTCTCTCGATAAAATATCTGAACATTTAGGAATAACTCCTGAATATGCTTCTACTTGTTTTAAAAAGCATATGGGAATTTCTTTAATGAAATATTCTAAAAAAATTAAAATAGATAGAGCTAAGGTTTTATTACTTACAACTAATAAAAGTATGCTTGATATTGCTATATCTCTTGGCTTTTATGATCAAAGCCATTTTTCTAGAACATTTAAATCTTTTGAAGGCGTTACTCCATCAGAATTCAGAAATACACACTATATTTAATGGTTGCATCATGGTAAGGCGAAAAAATAAATAGAGTATCTTAAGGAAAGTTATATTAATTTCTGGAGATAATCTATTTATTTTTTCTTTATTAACAACTATTATATTTTTCTTATCTTCACTTCTGCAAAAGCTGGATAAAATCCTGAAGCCAATGCAACCTTTTGTGATATTATATGTGATTCTACTGTACCATAAAAAGGAACCTTTCCTCTACGTAGTATTTCATTTTTTAATGCTTTAACTACAGTCTTAGCAACACCTTTCTCTTCAGCGCCTTCTAAAACATTAATTCCAATTTGCCACATTACATCACTATCTTTACTAGCTCCAGCCATTCCCAATATATTTCCACGCTCATCAATCTTAGCTACAGCAAGTACATCTGGAAAATTATTATCAAATGCAAATGCTTCATCAAATCTATTATCATCATTAAACTGCTTTATTTCATCTTGATTATACCATTTTAAATCATTTACTATATCATCATCTATACCATATGGCAAATAATAATGATGGGTATTTTCTATTTCATATCCAAATTCATTTAACTTTTTGTCTATGATTCTTAAATTGGAATATAAAAATAGCCAATCACCATTTCCATTTGAAAACTTTTCGTTGCACCATTCTTTAATACATTCATCAGCAGATAAAATTGCCTTTCCATTAAAAACAAGTATTTTTAATATTTCTTTATCATCAGTATACCTTCTAGCACCTTCATTTAACTTAATATTTGTTATTAAATTATTTCTATTATCAAAATCCTCAACTGAACAATTATAATCCTTGGCCAACTGCTCCTTAACCTTCTTCAATATTTCTTGCTTCACGGTTTTATTTCCTCCAATTTATTTATGATAATAAATCTGCTAATTCTTTATAGCTAGACACTTCATAAGTAGGGCTTAAACCACTATTATTTTTTTCCTTGTGTATATTAAACCAACAAGTATCAATACCATAATTAATACCACCTCTTATATCAGAGCTCAAGCTATCTCCAATCATAAGAATCTCATTTTTATTTACACCTTCAATATTACTTAAAGCATATTCAAAAATTTCAGGATTTGGCTTTGAAATTCCCACCTCCTCTGAAATTACTATATCTTTAAAGTATTTTGCGATAACCGAATTTTTAACTCTTCTTTCTTGTACAATGGTAAGACCATTAGTTACAATAGAAAGAATATACTTACTACTTAAATCTTCTATAAGTTCAATTGCTCCATCTAGTAAAAAGGATCCATTACCTAAATTAATCATGTAAGCTTTTGAAAATTCTTCCTCATCAAAACCCGCATTCAACTTATCATTTAATCTTTTAAACCTTTCTATTTTTAATTTTTCTTGAGTAATTATGCCTTCCTCAAGTTCTTTCCAAATAGCAGTATTTATTTCTTTATATATACTAAAATGATACCTTTCATCATAATCAAATCCAAATTCCATCATAGTATTTTTAAAAGCTTCTCTTTCTGTTTTTTTAAAATCAAATAAAGTTTCATCTGCATCAAATAATATTACTTTGTAGTTCATAATAATTTACTCCTAAATTCTATTTCTAATTTGCTCTTATAAAGTAATTATACATTATATTTTGTAAAACAAAAAAGGAAGCCAATTTAAGCTTCCTATAAAAATTTTCACTTCATTATATTTTATATTGCCTTTAAATAAATAACACTACCTTCAATATCTCCACATAGTGTATTAATATTTACTCCTAAATTCATTAATGCCCCACCTGAAAATACTTCCCTCGTTCTTATGTTCTTATAAATTGCATCCTCTTTTAAACCTTTTAACTTTATTCTCTTTAACATTTTAGTATCCTCTAACGATACTCCTTTAAAAGTAAGAACAACTTCTAATCTATCTTTTGATATTATTTCTATACATTCTACAGCCTTATCCTTAGAAAAACCTTTTATTTTATAAAATCTTTTTCCATCCTTACTATTACATATTTCACTTTTTGAAGATCTATCTTTAATATTATTACATACTATATTAAATCTATTGTTATTTTCTATAACAGCTATTCCCATAACTAATCTGCCCCCTTGTATAATTTTTAAACTATATATTAAATATGATAATTTTTAATGTTAACGTTACCAATAGAATATACTATTTTTACCTTAATATCAATAGTTTAAATAAAAATTGTTTAATTTTCTTAATAAATGTTCATTTTTTATATTAATTATATCTACTTTTAACAAAAAGGTTGTATCAATTTTGATACAACCCTTAATACTTTATTACTTTCTTGCCTTTTCTACCTTAAGCTTTTTACCTTTTATTGTTGAATTTTTAAGTGCTTCTATAACCTTGTTTCCTTTTCCATTTAAAATATCAACATAAGATACAGTATCTTGAACATCTATTATTCCTATATCTTCGGCAGTAATTCCTTCTATTCTTGAAATAGCACCTACAAAATCTCCTGGTCTTAATTTTTTCTTTTTACCACCATTGAAATATATTTTAGTAATATTCTTATTAATTACTTTATCTTTTTCTCTTTTCATTTTTGGCTTAGACTTTAATAACTTAATAGACTCATTTCTTTTTTCAGAATTTACTTCTGGAAGTTCACTACTTACTGGAATTTTAAAACCTATGTATTCTTGAATCATATCAAGTAATCCATCTTCATATTGATTAACAAAAGATATAGCTTTCCCACTAGCTCCAGCTCTTCCTGTTCTTCCTATTCTATGTACATAAGCTTCTTTTTCAACAGGCAAATCATAGTTTATAACATGAGTAATTCCTTCAACATCAATTCCTCTTGCAGCAACATCCGTAGCTACTAAAACTCTAAAATTCCCTCTTTTAAATTTATCCATAACATCAAGTCTATCTTTTTGAAGCATACCGCCATGAATTTTATTAACTGAATAACCCTTCTTATTTAAATTTTCAAAAACCTTATCAACATTCTCTTTAGTTTTACAGAAAATAACTGCAGTTTCAGGAGCTTCACTTATCAAAAGCTTACTTAAGTTATCCAATTTATAAAACTCTTCAAATCTATATAGTTCATGTTTAATATTATCAGTTATTAGCTTTTGTGATTTTATTTCAATATTAATAGGATTCTTCATATACATATTACATAATGATATTATTTCCTCGGGAATAGTTGCTGAAAACAGCATTGTTTGTCTATTTTTGTTTAAGGTATTAATAATATCTCTTACTTGATCTATAAATCCCATGTTTAACATTTCATCTGCTTCATCAATTACTAAATATTTAATCTCTGAAGTATCTAATGTTCCTCTATCAATATGATCAAATACTCTTCCTGGAGTTCCAACAACAAAGTGTGATTTTTGCTTTAATTCTCTAGCTTGTTCTGAAAAAGGTTGTTTTCCAAATACAGCAACAGCTTTTAATCTTTTAAATCTTCCTATATTTTTAATTTCTTCTTTTACTTGAATTGCAAGTTCTCTTGTTGGAGTTAATATTAAAGCTTGTGGTTTATTTTCTTCCCAAACTACCTTTTCACTTAAAGGTATTGCAAATGCAGCTGTCTTTCCGCTCCCTGTTTGAGATTTAACTATGATATCATTTCCCTTAAGCACTTCTGGAATTACTTTATCCTGTACATCTGATGGATTTTTATATCCTATACCATCTAATGCTTTCATTATTTCATTGCATAAATTATATTTACTAAATGTATTATTCAATCTGCTTCCCTCATCTTTATAAAAATTTATTATTTCATTTAATTAGTATACCCTATATTTATGTTAAGTAAATAACTTTAACTCTCGAAATACCTTTTTATAATAAAAGAATTTCTCTTAAACACTATATATTTTGTACTACTTTTAAATATTATTTAAATTTTTCTATATAACTAGTTTAAATAATAAAAAAGCAAATATTAAAGCTGATTATGTTAATCATACTTTAATATTTGCCTCTATTATCTTAAATTATGCATTTAAAAACTCTTCAATATTTAATTGCTTTTTAAATTCTTCTAAGCCAATTCTATCTATATAATTTCCTAATCTTTCTCTTCCTTGACCATGTTCAGCATAAATATCTATTACTTTTTCAACTACATCAAAGATTTTTTCATCTGGAATATTCATAGCTATTCTATCACCTAATCTAGGAATAACTCCACCTCTTCCTCCAAGGTAAAGAATCCATCCTTTAGGTCCTCCAATTAAACCAATATCTCTTGTATGGCTATCAGCACAACTATTTGGACATCCACTTACACCTATTTTTAACTTATTAGGAAGATTTCTTCCATGGAATGCACCATCTAATTTAGATCCTATTGCAACTGAATCTTGTAATCCTCTCTTACAGAAAGTAGTTCCTGGGCATATCTTTACGCTTCTAACGCATAACCCTATAGCAGCTCCAGGTTTCATTCCTAAATCAGCCCATGCCTTATCTATATCTTCTTCCTTTATTCCAACTATAGCAATTCTTTGAGCTCCAGTAACTTTTACAGCAGAAGCATTATATCTTTCTGCAACATCAGCTATATCTCTTAATTGCTTTGGAGTAATTAAACCTCCTGTTAAATGTGGCGCTATTGCATATGTTTCCATATCCCTTTGTACTACAGCTCCTTTATCTAATAAATCTTTCATAGATAAATCTCCTTTCAATCTTATAAAAGTAAAATTTTTAATATAATAACTTTCATTTAAATATTATATATAATTTTAATTAAAAAGTAAAAAGCTATCTATACTAACAATAATGGAAACTCACTAAATTAGCCACAAGGTGTATTTATCCTAGCTATATCTAATATTCATAATATCATTTACATGTATATTACTATTCAATATTATCTTAAATTCAGTTATTTTTTTATATAATTTATTGATTAATTTTAGTCATTTCATTTAATATATAAGCTAACTTTTTACTACTTATTTCAAATACATTTTCTTTAATTTCAATCTTTACTACTTCTACTTCTTCTGAAATTTCATTAATTGAATTTCTTAATTCAATTATATTTAATCCCTTTGATTCTTTTCTACCATATCCAATATCATATTTATGTATATCGGCATCATCTTTCTTTTCAAATAAATTAAGTACACCTTTTCTATCGCAAGCTAATTTACTTTTTCCATCTTTACCTAAATCATCACTTTCAATTGCATATACAAGCTTTCCATGGAACTTCATCATAGTAAATAGAATCATTAATTCATATTGATTTTTTTCTAAAAAGTTCTCTTCACCTTTGCTATTGAAATAAGCATTTAATAAATCATATGGAACCATAACCATGGTACATTTACCTTCATCTATAGAAAACTGATAAATACCATTAAATACTCCATACTTAATTGCTTCTATAATTTCTTCACCTTTTAATGTTCTTATATATTCAACTCCATCTTTTATTAAGCCAAAATGCTTTACAAAGTCTTGTGCAAATTCTCTTTCAGAAAAAAACCACATTCCTGGCATTTTTTTATGATTTAACGCACATAATGGCTTAGCTACATTATTTTTAATATCTTCTAACGAAGATTTTTTTGAAGCTATAGTATAAACTTCTTCTAACTTTAAGAATTCACTTAAAACTTCTTCATATTTCTTTTTAAATCTCATAACATCTTCTCTTGGAGTTTTTGAAAATTCTTGCATTAACTCTTGATATTTTTTAACTGTTCCTATATTCATATTTATTACCCTTCCCCACTTTAAATGTTTACATAATAATTATACATACTTTTGTTTGCTTTATCAAATATGTAAATATAATTTTAAAAATTATATTTATGTCTCCATTATAATTGGAATTATAGTTGGTCTTCTTTTTGTTTTTTCGTAAATATAATTTTCTACTGCTTTTTTCACATTACTTTTTAATACATACCATTCAATAACACCAATCTCTAAACACTTTTCTACTTCAATTACTGATATTTCTTTAACTTTATTGATTAACTCCTCTGATTCCTTAACATATACAAATCCTCTTGTAATAACATCTGGTCCTGATACTATACTTAATGTCTCTCTTTCAATTGCAACAACTATAGTTAACATTCCATCTTGTGCTAAGTGCCTTCTATCCCTTAATACTATATTCCCAACGTCTCCAACACCCAATCCATCAACAAATACAGCTCCAGTTCTTACTTTACCTTCTTTTTTACAACCATTTTTAGTTAGTTCTAGTACATTTCCAGTTTCTAAAATAAATATATTATTTTTATCCATACCTAAATTTTCTGCCAAATCACCATGATGTTTTAAATGTCTATATTCACCATGAACAGGCATAAAATATTTAGGATTAACTAAAGTATGTATTAGCTTCAACTCCTCTTGATATGCATGACCTGATACATGCACATCTGCTAAATCTTCGTATATAACATCTGCACCTTTTCTAAACAACTCATTTATAACCCTAGAAATAAGTTTATCATTTCCAGGGATTGGAGAAGCAGAAATTATAAAAGTATCTTCATGCTCTATAGCTATTTTCCTATGATTAGAAAATGCTATTCTTGCTAAAGATGCCATTGGTTCTCCTTGACTTCCAGTTGTAATTAATGTGATTTTACTATTATCGTAATCTTTTAAATCATCAATACTTAATACACTATTCTCAGGTATATGCAGATATCCTAGTTCCATTGCAACTTTTGATATATTCTCCATACTTCTTCCATTAAAAACAACCTTTCTTTTATTTTTAATAGAAGCATCAACAATTTGTTGCATTCTATGTATATTAGATGCAAAAGTTGCTACAATAACTCTTCCTCTAGCTTTACTAATAATTCTATCTAATGTGTGCCCTATACTTTTCTCTGATAAAGAATGTCCCTTTCTTTCAACATTAGTACTATCTGCCATAAGTAAAGTTACTCCTTCTTTACCTAAATTAGATATCCTTTGCAAATCCATTGTTTCTCCATCGATTGGTGTATAATCTATTTTAAAGTCCCCTGTATGTAATATTGTACCAACTGGAGTAAATATAGCTAAGCTACAAGAGTCAGCTATACTATGGGTGTTTCTTATAAATTCAACCTTAAACTTATCAAATTTAATTATATCTCCAGCTTCAACATTATGTAATTTAACTTCTGATAGTAAATTATGTTCTTCTAACTTTGTCTTTACTATACCTATAGTCAATTTAGTTCCATATATGGGTACATTCACTTCTTTTAGTACATATGGTAATGACCCTATATGGTCCTCATGTCCATGTGTTAAGAATATACCTTTTATCTTTTTAACATTATTCTTCAAATACGATATATCTGGTATTATTAAATCTACCCCGTACATCTCTTCATCTGGAAATGCTATTCCACAATCAACAACAATAATTTCATCATCACATTCAAAAACTGTAATATTTTTACCTATTTCCCCTAGTCCACCAAGGGGAATTATTTTTACTTTTTCTTCCCTCATTAAAACAGTTCCTTTCGCTACTTTATTAATTTCCTTATATTTATTATTCCTTGCCAATTTATTAGTTATTCTTCGTTTTATTAACAAATAATATTTTAGCAAAGAGTTAGTCAATATAACTCTCATCGCCATTTAGTACTTTTGCCATATTATTTAGTATTCATTAATGTATCTTCTACTACCAAATCTTAAATTACGCTTAAAAATTTCTATTAATCTAAAATTAAAAGTGAATAGTTATAAGCAATATATACTAACCATTCACTTTATCCTAAAATTTAAAAACCTTATCTCTTAATTGTTATATTTTTAATACTTGTCCTACATATATTAAGTTTGGATTTGATATTCCATTTATAGCTACTAAATGATTAACTGTTGTTCCAAATTTCAATGCTATTCCACTTAGAGTATCTCCTGATTGTACTGTATAGGTTGTAACTGTAGAATTTGATGTTGATTCAGATCCTGATACTGGAATCTTGAGTACTTGTCCTACATATATTAAATTTGGATTTGATATTCCATTTAAGGCTACTAAAGTATTCACTGTTGTTCCATACTCTTCTGCTATCCCACTTAATGTGTCTCCTGCTTGTACTGTATAGTTTATTGTAGATGATGTTGATACACTTGCTCCTGATCCTGTTGCTGGAATTTTTAGTACTTGCCCTACATATATTAAATTTGGATTTGATATTCCATTTAAAGCTACTAAAGTATTTACTGTTGTTCCATATTCCTCTGCTATTCCACTTAATGTATTTCCTGATTGTACTGTATAATAAATATAACTACTATTTGAATTAGAATTAGAATTATTATTAGTACTGCTACTATCCCCTACAATCCTACTACTTTCTTCTAATAACATTTCTTCAGTAAATACATCCATATCTACATTTCCACTAACACCGGCTACACTACCAGTATCTGAATATTGCCATCCAGCATGACTATTTCCCCATATAGGATTACCTTGTGGAGAATTCACACCATATTCTGCTATCCATAAAGGATAATTCTCTAATCCATATCCGGACACTATATTATTATTAGCAAAGCTCACATAAGTATATATAGCTACTTCTGTGTTTGTAAGCGCTTTTACCTTTTCTAAAAATTCAACAGCTAATTCTGATAATTCGCTAGCTCCATAGTTTCCTGCCTTCTCTAAGTCTAAAACAAGCTTACAGTTACTAGTTAGTCCCTTTATAGCATTTGTAAAATATTGTGCTTGAGCATCTACTGAAACTGCTGGATCAAAGAAATGATAAAATCCAACTAATAATCCATTGCTAATCGCACCATTATAAAATTCTTGTAAATAAGAATCTATAAAATAATTCCCTTGAGATGCTAATATATATACTATTTGTGTTCCGCTATTTTTTACTTGTGAAAAATCTATACTACCTTGCCAATTGCTTATATCTATTCCTGTGTAATTTGCCATATTAAGCTCCTCCTTAGTTATATAATTTATCCTTAATTTTATAATATTCCGACATATAAAATTAGTGATTATAAATTATTAACTTTTAATTTTTTGGAGTTATACCAAGGCTTACTTTTCAAACAAAAAAGAGTTAACTATATTTTTTAAAATATAGTTAACTCCTTATATAATATTATTGAATATACTTATTAATTATTATAGAAAAGACTTTCTGACGCATATTCTGCATCACATGTTACATCAATTCCAAGTTTTCTAAATGTTTGCTCATCACTAGTTGGTAATATTGTTGTTGAATGAGCTTGACAATTTTTAAGCATAGCTAACTTTTCCATTGCTACTTGAGCTGTAGGATTAGTTGCAGCTGAAATACTTAAAGCAATTAATACTTCTTCACAATTTAATGATACTTTTTTATTTCCTAATGTTTTAGATTTTAAATCTAAAATTGGTTCTAAAATAACTGGTGAAATTAAGTGCATATCATCAGCAATATTAGCTAAATATTTTATTGAATTTAATAAGGCTGCTGCAGAAGCATCTAATAATTCTGACCCCTTACCTGTAAGAATAGTTCCATCTTCTAACTCAATAGCAACTGCTGTACAGATATCACTATTTAATTCTTTTAATTTAATAGCACGTTCTCTTGCTGGAAGAACAACATTTCTATCTTCTTCTTTTAGGTTAACTTGTTCCATTATAAGCTTTGCATGTTCAAATGTTTCCTTATCAACATAACCTTTTTTATATTCACAACCAGTCTTAAAATATCTTCTTATTATTTCTTGTCTTGAAGCCTCTTTAACAACTTCATCATCAACTATACCAAAACCAACTCTATTAACTCCCATATCAGTTGGTGATTTATAAACTGATTCTTTTCCTGTTATCTTTTCAATAATTCTCTTAAGTACAGGGAATGTTTCTAAATCTCTGTTATAGTTAACTGCAGTTTCTCCATAAGCTTCTAAATGGAAGTAATCTATCATGTTAACATCCTTTAAGTCAACTGTTGCAGCTTCATAAGCTATATTTAATGGATGCTTTAATGGAACATTCCATACTGGGAATGTTTCAAACTTAGAATATCCAGCAACATTTCCTCTTTTATTTTCATGATATAATTGGCTTAAACATGTAGCAAGCTTTCCACTTCCTGGCCCTGGTGCAGTAACAACCACTATTGGCTTACTAGTTTCTATATAAGGGTTCTTACCATATCCTTCTTCACTAACTATAGTATCAACATCTGTTGGATACCCTTTAGTAGCTCTATGCTTATAAACTTTTATTCCACGTCTTTCTAATTTGTTAATGAAAACAGTAGTTGAAGGTTGATCATTATATCTAGTTATTACAACTGAATTTACTTCTAGATCATAGCTTCTTAAATCGTCAATTAATCTTAAAACATCCATGTCATAAGTAATTCCGAAATCGCCTCTTATTTTATTTCTTTCTATATCTCCTGCATAAACACAAATAACTACTTCTACATTTTCTCTTAATTTATGTAATAATTTAATTTTTGCATTTTCATCAAATCCAGGTAAAACTCTTTTTGCATGTAAATCAAATAAAAGTTTTCCACCAAACTCTAAGTATAGCTTATCGTAGTTATTAACTCTTTCTAATATGTACTTAGATTGCTCTTCTAAATATTTTTCATGATCAAATCCTATTTTCATATGTCCACTCCTAATTTTATAGTTTTTTTTTAGTATGAATTGTTTCTATTATGAAACCACTCATACTAGCTGTAACTATTAATAATAAAATTTTGTTTTTATTATTATTTAGGCACAAAATCTATAATATTATTACACAAATTCTTGATAAAGTAAATCATAAAATACGAATTTTTTATTATAAATTTTTTTTATAATTCGCTAGTTGTGAAATACTCTAATCTGACATTGATTTATAGCTAATTACACAAAAAATGACAAGTCTTTAACTTGTCATTTTTATCTCCCACTTAGGTACAACTTTATTTACTTACGTTACCTGCAACATTTAAAACATCCCATGTTCTTGCAAATGGTGGTGAATAGCAAAGATCTAACATTCCTAATTGATCTGTTGTCATCTTTGCATAAATACAAGCAGCTAATACATTACATCTTTGAACTGCATCTTTATATCCTGCTACTTGACCACCTAAAATTACTTTAGTATGTGCATCATATATTAACTTAACATAAATTCTTTCTCTACCTGGATAGTAACTAGTTTGATTCATATCTGTTATAAATTTAGTTTTATAATTAAACCCTAAATCTAAAACTTCTTTTTCTGAAAGTCCAGTTCTTGCTGCTTCCATATTCATAACCTTTATACAGCTAGATGCTAGTGATCCTTGGAATGAGTTATTTTGACCTGCTAAATTTTCACCAACTATTCTTCCAAGCTTATTAGCTCCTGTTGCAAGAGGTACATATACTTCTTTATCAGTAATTAAACTGTTTATAGTTGCACAATCTCCTGCAGAATATACATCTTCTACTGATGTTCTTCCATATTTATCAACTACGATTGCACCATTTCTAATCATTTTTATTTCATCTGGATTTAAGAAGTCAGTATTTGGTCTTACACCTGTAGCAAGTATAACTATATCTGCTTCTATTTCTCTTTTATCAGTTTTAACCTTAGAAACTCTTCCATCACCAATAAGCTCAGTTACAGTTTCTGATAATAAAAGATTAACTCCACTCTCTCTTAACTCTTCTTCTAAAAGATCAGTTATATCTTTATCAAATACTTCTTGAAGAACTCTGTCTTGAAGTTGAATAACAGTAACTTCTTTACCTCTATGCTTTGCAGCTTCAACAGCTTCAAGTCCAATAAAACCAGCACCTATGATAGCAACTTTTTTATATTCTTCATTTGCCATTAATTCTCTTAATTTATTACCATCATCCATTGATTTTAATGTAACTACATTTTCTAAGTTAACATTTTTTATTGGTGGTATAATTGCTCTTGCACCACTTGCAATCATTAACTTATCATAGCTTTCTTCTATTATTTCATTACTATCAAGTTTCTTTATTGTTAACTTTTTATTAGCGAAATCTACATTTGTTACTTCATGCTTTGTATGTATTTCTACACCTGATTGTCTAAATGCTTCTGGAGTTCTTGCTATCATTTCATTTGAATCTTCAAAGAATCCTCCAACATAATATGGAAGCCCACATGCTCCAAAAGATACTATGTCTCCCTTTTCATAAACTACTACATCATCATTTGGTGAAAGTCTTTTAAATTTAGCTGCAGCACTCATTCCTGCTGCTATACCACCGATGATTACAACCTTCATCTAAAACACCATCCTCTTATTACAATTAAAATCTTAATTATTTATAGTTTACTCTTTATCTTATGTTAATATCAAAATAAACCACATATTAAGTAATATTTATTATCATTATAAATGAAATAAAAAAAAATAATAGTCCTAAATTTAGAACCATTACTTTTATTTGTAATAATTTAATTATTTTTTAGTTTTACTTAACTTCAATTCCACCTAAAACTGCAGTATACTTAATCCTTACTTTTGGTCCTGATAAAGCATTTCTATTTATTTTATGCTCAAATCCACCAAGTATAGGTGTCCCTGAAATTATTTCCACTCTAACATTATCAGGTAAAAATATATCTATACCGCCTAAAACTGCAGTAAGCTCTAATACTATATCTTCTGTTATTTTAGCTTCTCTTAAATCTATACCTAAGCCACCAAGTATTGCTTCTGCAACAATTCCCTTTAAATCTTCAGATGTATTCTTATAATCTCCTCCACCTAAAATTGCAGTATATCTTGGATATTGAGTTGAATCATACATATAAGATTTACTCTTAATATCTTCATCTGATTCAATTCCTCTTTTTTTCCCTGATCTAAAAAATGTTGCTAGTATAGAAATACCTATAGCTACTAATATTAATGGAAAAACTAATTTCCACATAACTCTTCCACTTATAATATCTAAACTATCAAAAAGTAATATAATTCCTACTATAATTAGTACCCCTGATCCCCAATTAAATCCATATCTAACCATAGATATTAATCCAGGTATAATTAAAAATAAAGTCCACCAACCCGGGAAAAATATATCTATATCCCAGATATCAAGTGCATTTCCACCAAATATAATACCAACCGCTACAAATAATAATCCCCAAATAAGCGCTGAATAATCTTTTTTCATCATTTACCTCCCAATATTTTACTCCCACCTATATAATAGCATATATTATAATACAATCTAAATAAATATTTGAAAAAGTATTGGCAAGAATATAGCCGGTAGTAAATTTGCTACCTTTATTTTAGTTACTCCTAGCATGTTAAATCCAAGTCCTACAATTAATAATCCACCAATTGCACTCATATTTGTAATTACTGTAGTACTTAAAACTCCAGATAAAATTCCTGCTCCTAACGTTATTGCCCCTTGATATATAAATACAGTTACTGCAGAGAATATTACACCTATTCCCAAAGATGATGTAAAGATAATAGATGATATTCCATCTAAAATTGATTTAGTAAATAAAGTATCATGGTTACCCTTAAGTCCACTTTCTAATGCCCCAACTATGGCCATAGCTCCAACACAAAATAAAAGACTTGATGTTACAAATCCTTCCGCTAATGATATATTATTACCTTTTTTACTTTTAAATTTACTTTCTAAGTAATCTCCCAGTTTATTTAACCATTTATCAATATCTATAACTTCTCCAATTAAAGCCCCTATAGCTATTGATATAATCATTATTAAAGTATCTTCTCCTTTTAAAGCTCCTGATATCCCTATGTATAGTACACATAATGCTAATCCATTCATTATTGTTGTACTTATTTTTTCTGTTAATCTTCCCTTTAGCAAAAGACCAACTAAGCAACCAACCATTACTGCTATTGAATTTACTATAGTTCCTAACATATTTACCCCCTTATTAGTTTACTTCATATAATTATACCAATATTTTGTAATTTTTTATATTCTTTTTATATACTCTCTCTCATAAAATAATTATGTAACAATAATTTGAGAGGTGTGAAATGTTTGATAACAACTCATTATTTCCCTTGCTTCTTTCTACTATAGCAGGATTATCTACTGTTTTAGGAGCTATCATCATATTTTTTACTAAGTCAAGAAATGAAAAATTTTTAACATTTGCTCTTGGCTTTTCTGCCGGTGTAATGATTGCCGTATCATTTACTGATTTATTTCCTACTGCCCAAACCGCTATATCTAAATATCATGGAAATACACCTGGAGTACTATGGTCTATTTTATTCATGTTGATTGGTGCTATAATGGCCTATTTAATAGACCTTTTAATTCCAGAAGGTAACAGCAACAAAATTGCTCAATATGATAATAACTTTGATATTTTCCGAGTTGGCTTAGTATCAACTATCGCTTTGATGATACATAACTTTCCTGAAGGTATAGCAACTTTCGTTTCTGGTTATCAAGATACTACACTTGGAATCACTGTAACACTTGCAATTGCACTCCATAACATACCTGAAGGTATCGCAATTGCCATGCCAATTTATTTTGCAAGCAAAAGTAGAGCCAAGGCTCTTAAGTACTCTTTTATTTCTGGTATGGCAGAGCCATTTGGAGCTTTAATTGCATTCATATGTTTAAAACCATTTATTAATGATCTTATTTTAGGAATCATCTTTGCTGTTGTTTGTGGAATAATGTTATATATCTCTTTTGCAGAGCTTATTCCCTCCTCCCAAAAGTATGGTTATTCTAAAATTGCATTAATATCAATTTTTCTAGGCTTTTGTGTAATGCCTTTAACCCATATTTTCGTTTAAGTTTAATATACACTATTTAAATAAATGTATATTTTTTCATCTTTTATAATTATAATAATATAAGATTGTTTTTAGGAGGATTATATGATTTTATTAGCCACAATTGCACTAGTTGGAATTGGATATACTTTAATTGAAATTGCATATAATTTCATAAATAATATTACAATTCCCTAAAAAATTGCCATTCAAATTAACCTAAATCTTAGATTAATTTGAATGGCATAATTATTTTATAACTTTATACTTCATCACCATTTGTTTCTATTACTTTCTTATACCAGTAATAACTATCTTTTTTATAACGATTCATCGAAGAACCTTCTTCCTCTTCTCTATCTACATATACAAATCCATATCTCTTTTGATAACCATTTAACCAACTTAACAAATCAGTAAATGACCAAGTGCAATAAGCAATTACTTCACAACCTTCTTCAATCGCAATTTTCATTTCTTCAATATGTGCCTTTAAGAAGGCTATTCTATATGGATCATGAATTGAATTATCTTCTTCCTTTTTATCAAAAGCACCTAATCCATTTTCAGATATTATTATTGGTAAATTATATCTGCTTGTAATTTCTCTTAAAGCATATCTTAAGCCCATTGGATCAATAGTCCAATCCCAATCTGTTGTTTTTAAATATGGATTAGATGGATTCTTAAATAATCCTGGTTGTCCTGTAACTTGTCCAGATCCTTTAACACCAGTAGTGTTAAATGTTCCATAAGGAGTTACTCCATCAATTGGATTATATTCACATACAGATGTTTGATAATAATTTACACCCATAAAATCAATTTTTGATGCTGCTTCTTTTAATATTTCTTCATCCCCAGCTTCAAATTTCGGTTCCATATTCCTATTTTTTAAGTAAATAAATGTTGATTTAGGGTAATGTCCATAAGCATACATATCCATCCACCAAAAATTCTTCATATCATCATAATCCATTTTTGACATTGCATTAATTGGATTACAATCAATAGCATAGCTTGGGCTATATGCAAAACTTGCACCTATTTTCCCATTTGGAACTAGTTTCTTAAATTCCAATACTGTTTTTGCATGTGCCATAAATGCGTGATGATTAACTTGATAAAAAGTTTTTACATCATCAAATTTTCCTGGCGGATGCATTGCTGTAAGCCATCCTAAAGAAGTAAATATATTTTGTTCATTTAATGTAATCCAATACTTAACCTTTGAACCAAAACGTTCGAATAATATTTTTGCATATCTAACAAAATCATCTACTATTTTTCTATCCTCAAATCCATTATATTGATCTACTAATGCTTGTGGTAAATCCCAGTGGAATATTGTAACCATTGGCTCAATATTATATTTTAAGCATTCCTCAATTAGTTCTTCATAAAACTTTAATCCTTTTTCATTTACTTCTCCATTTCCATCCGGAATTATTCTTGCCCATGCAATTGAAAAACGATAAGTCTTAAGTCCCATTTCTGCCATTAACTTAATATCTTCTTTAAATCTATGATAATGATCTACTGCCACATCTCCTGTAGTATGTTTAAAAGTTTTACCTTCAATTCTAACAAATTTATCCCAATTTGTAAGTCCTTTGCCATCTTCTAAATAAGCACCTTCTACTTGATATGCAGCAGATGCACTTCCCCATAAAAACCCTTTAGGCATTTTAAAGTTTCCCATTTTTCTCACCCTCTATTTCTAAAAAAATTGTAATTATAGTTAATTCTAACAAATCATTAATTTAATTTCTATATTAATATTTTCACTCTTTTTATATTACTAATTAGAGATTAAATGCTTTTAATATATCTTTTGGATTTGTAGTTGTTTTTATTTTTTCTATTAACTCAATATCTTCTAGTGATTTTGCTATACTTGATATTATTTCTAAATGTTCATCATGCTTAGCCGCAACAGCAATTAATAGATATGCTGTTTGAGTACCAAATTTTATTCCTTTAGGATATTGTAAAACTATAATTCCTGCCTTTTCAACTTCACTCTTTCCACTTTCCGTACCATGAGGTATAGCAATTCCAAGGCCAATATATGTAGATATTATATTTTCCCTTTCTAACATAGAATCTATATATTCATATTTTGTATAACCATTATTAAATAAAAGTTCACCAGCTCTTATTATAGCTTCTTCCTTAGATTCGCTTTCTAAGCCTAACAAAATATTCCCTTCATTTAATAATGTATTATTTTCAACTTCAAGTAGATCTTCTACAGCATTAATTTCATTGCCCTCATTCTTTTTACTTAACTTCTCATATAAAACTTCTAAATTATCATCTTCTAAAAAGTTTTCTATAAAAATAATTTTATCCTTATTAATCTCTTTTTTTATACTATCCAATAGCCCTTTATGAGTTATTATTATATCAGCATCATCAGGTATATTAGCTACAGATGAATTAACTACTTCTATATCTAAATTAAAATCTTTTATTCTATTTCTAAAATTTGTTGCTCCCATAGCGCTTGACCCCATTCCTACATCACATGCAAACACTATTTTCTTTATATCTTTAATATCCAAGTCTAATTCCTGCACATTTTCCCTATTAGTATTTTTATCATCTTTTTCTCTATATTTTCTTTTTAATAAAAACGCAGATATAAAAAATGAAACTATAGCTCCAACACAAACTCCTAATAAATTTGTTAAAATATCACTTTTATGAGATAGCATCATTATAGAAAAAATACTTCCCGGAGATGCTGTTGCTATTAATCCAGAATTAAAAGTTAAAAAAGTTATTATAGAAACAATACTTCCTATAATTGCTGCTAATAACAATGATGGATTTATTAATATGTATGGAAAATATATTTCGTGTATCCCTCCAAAAAACTGAATTATAGCAGCACTAGGAGCTGACTGTTTCATGGTTCCTTTACTATATATAAAGTAAGATAATATTACACCTAATCCTGGACCAGGATTTGCTTCTAATAAATACAATATTGATTTTCCATATTCATTAACTTGATCTAGTGCTATTACATCTATTATTCCATGATTTATTGCATTATTTAAAAATAGTACTTTTATTGGTTCTATAAATACTGCCAATAACGGTAATAATCCATTTTTAACAATAAAAGATACCCCTATATTCATTACTCCTACAATGATAGTCATACTTGGTCCAATTACAAACAATCCTACTATAGCTAATATCATTCCTATAATAGCAAGTGAAAAATTATTTACTAACATCTCAAATCCAGCTGGAACTTTATCTTTTATTATTTTGTCAAATTTCTTTATTATGTATCCCGATAAAGGTCCCATTACCATTGCTCCTAAAACCATTGGTATACTAGTACTAGCTATTACACCAATTGTTGATATTGCTGCAACAACTCCCCCCCTTGGTCCCCCAGTAACTTTACCTCCCGTAATGCCTACTAATAATGGTAATAAATATTGTGTTAAGGGTTCTACTAGTAATGTTATCTTTTCATTTGGAAACCATCCTGTAGGAGTAAATATAGCAGTTATGAATCCCCATGCTATAAATGCACCTATATTGGGTATAATCATACTACTTATAAAATTTCCAAAGCTCTGTACTTTTTCTTTAATCACTACCTTTTTTCTCCTCTCTAGTTTCCTTTTATATTCCATATGCTAATTTTATCCTTATATTTCTTTTATATCAATTATTTTATAACTATTATTCAAAATTGTATTCACTTCAAAATATTATATAAAGAATAACACCAAAAGCATTTTGAATTTTACTTTTGGTGTTAGACTTTTAGAGATTAAATTTTGAGTTTTAAATATTTATATAGAAATATTATGCGCCTATTAATTTCTTAACTTCATCATAATATTTTTCTACCTTATCTAATACATCAGTATCACCTGATATTTTTGATATTTCAGCTAAAGATTCTTTAATACCTTTTTCATTAATTAAACTTTGTAATTGTACACTTTGAGCATCTTCTTTATTATCATAATGAAGTGCTGCCCCTACGCCTAATAATAAGTTATCTGTATTAATATTAAAGCCTCTTGCTGTAATTAATGGTTTTATTAATCTATCATTTTCATTTAGTTTTCTTAAAGGTTCTCTTCCAACCCTTGCCACATCATCTTTTAAATATGGATTCTTAAATCTATCTATTATTTTATTTATATATTTATAATGAGCTTCTTCATCAAAATTATATTTAGCAATTAATCCTTTTCCACTTTCAATCATTGCCTTTTTAACAAAATCGTAAATAACTTCATCTTTAATACTTTCTTCTATTGTTTCATATCCTTTTAAGTATCCAAAATAAGCAGTTATTGCATGTCCAGTATTTAATGTAAATAGCCTTCTGGATATAAAACCCCAAGATAATCCCAAAGTTTTTCTTCCTCACCCTGTAACTGCATTCTGCCCACTATCATTAGCTTTTTATACCCACCTTTTAAAACTACAATAGATCCTAGTGCTAAAAGTTCTTGTTTATTATTCTCCAATTTATGTACCCCCTATAATATAATACTTCTTATATATCATCATTATAGATTATACATATTTCTATTAAATTATAATAGCTATTTAATAAATATCTATAGCTTTTATATCTAATAATAAAGTTTTATCTTAATCTACTTTCTAATTGTTCTTTAAGTTCTTCATATCCTGGTTTACCTAAAAGTGCAAACATATTCTTTTTATACTCTTCTACTCCTGGTTGATTGAACGGATTTATTCCCAATAAATATCCGCTGATTCCACATGATTTTTCAAAGAAATAAACTAATTGCCCAAAATAATATGGAGTTAATTCAGGTATATTTATAATAATATTAGGCACTCCCCCATCATTATGTGCTAATACAGTTCCGTCGAATGCCTTTTTATTCACATAGTCGATAGTTTTCCCTTTTAAAAAGTTTAATCCATCAACATTACCTTCCATTTCACCAATAACTATATTTTTATTGACCTTTTCAACATTAAGAACTGTTTCAAACATTATTCTACTACCATCTTGAATAAATTGTCCCATTGAATGTAAATCTGTTGAAAAGTCAACTGCAGCTGGGAAAATTCCCTTTTTATCTTTTCCTTCTGACTCTCCATATAATTGCTTCCACCATTCATTAAAATAATGTAATGATGGTTCGTAATTAACTAAAACCTCAATTGATTTTCCTTTATTATATAAAATATTTCTTAATGCTGCATATTTATAACAATCATTTTCTTCTAATGAACTGCTAGAATATTTTTCTCTTGCATCTGCTGCACCTTTCATAATTTCATCAATGTTAATACCAGCCACTGAAATCGGTAATAATCCAACTGCTGTTAATACAGTAAATCTACCACCTACATTATCAGGTATAACAAATGTTTCATATCCCATTTCATTTGATAATCCCTTTAATGCTCCTCTTTCTCTATCTGTTGTTACAAATATTCTTTCTCTAGCTTCATCAGCTCCATATTTCTCTTCCATATACTTCTTAAATAATCTAAAAGCTATAGCTGGTTCTGTTGTTGTTCCTGACTTAGATATTACATTTACTGAAATATCTATACCATCAATAACCTCAAATAATTCTGATATATAAGTAGAGCTTATATTATTTCCTACAAAAAATACTTTTGGAGCTTTCCTTTTTGACTTAGGCAACATATTATTAAAATTACTAGTTAGCATTTCAATAGCTGCTCTTGATCCTAAATATGAACCGCCAATTCCAATTACTATCAATACATCTGAATTACTTCTTATTTTCTCTGCTGCAACCTTTATTCTTTCAAATTCTTCTCTATCATAATTTTTAGGTAAGTCCAACCACCCTAAAAAGTCATTTCCTGCACCTGTTCCATTATGAATAACTTCATGTGCACTATTAACCATTGCTTTCATATATCCAATTTCATTTTCATTAATAAATCCTTCTAATTTTGACACATCTAACGATAAACTTCTCATACTCACACTCTCCCATAATAATTTATTTTTAATAAAATGGACTATATCAAAATCAATTTACATTACAATTCGATATAATCCATTCATTTACTTTTAAATTTTATTTACTACTCAACAGTTACTGACTTTGCAAGATTTCTTGGCTTGTCTATATCACAACCTCTTTCAGTTGCTACATAGTATGCTAATAACTGTAATACAACAGCCCCTAATATAGGTGCTATTCTAGTTGAAATTTGTGGTATTCTTATAATTTCATCAAAAACAGATAAATCTACTTCTTGATTTTCATATGCTATACCAATAATTTCAGCTCCTCTAGATTTAACTTCTCTGATATTACTAATCATTTTATCCTTTAAATTACTTTGAGTTAATAATGCTATTATTTTTGTTCCTGGTTCTATTAATGCTATAGTTCCATGCTTAAGCTCTCCACCAGCATATGCTTCTGAATGAATATAAGCTATCTCTTTTATCTTAAGAGCTCCTTCTATTGCTAATGCATAATCAACATCTCTTCCTAAATAGAACAAATCTTTTTCTTGAGATATAAGTTTAGCAATCTTAGCAATTTGAGCTTTCTGATTTAACACTTCTTCTACCTTACTTGGTAACTCTAATAATGCATTTTTAATCTCAGCTTCTTCTTCAGATTTTAATAATCCTTTTAAATCTGCTAAATACATTCCTAATAGGTTCATTACAACAGCTTGAGTTGTATAAGCTTTAGTTGATGCTACTGCAATTTCTGGTCCAGCCATAGTGTATATTACACTATCTGCTTCTCTAGAAATACTACTTCCAACAACATTAGTTATAGCTAATGTTTTAGCTCCTATTTTCTTTGCATCTCTAAGAACTGCTAATGTATCAGCTGTTTCTCCTGACTGACTTAATGTAACTATAAGTGTCTTATTAGTTACTATTGGGTTTCTATATCTAAACTCAGATGCAATTGCTACTTCAACAGGTATTCTTGCTAAATCTTCAATAGCTACCTTTCCCATTAGACCTGCATTATATGCAGTTCCACATGCAACAATATATATTCTATCCATATTTTCTAATTCTTCTGATGTAAGCTTAAAATCACCTAAATTAACTTTTTCATTTAAAGCTACTCTTCCTGCCATTGTATCTTTAATTGCTTTTGGTTGCTCATGAATTTCTTTTAACATGAAAGAATCATAACCACCTTTTTCTGCTGCATCCTCATTCCATGTTACTTTATATATTTCTTTGTTTATTTTATCTCCATTTGCTTCAAATACTTCAACACCTTCATTTGTTAATACAACAAATTCATTATCCTCTAAAAGATAAATATCTCTAGTATAATTTAATACTGCTGGTATATCAGATGCTATAAATGTTTCACCTTGTCCTATTCCAACTATTAATGGACTATCTTTTCTAACAGCAACTATCTTATCTGGTTCTTGTCCAGAAACTACTCCTAAAGCATAACTACCTTCTAATTTTTCAGTAGCCTTTACTACTGCTTCAAAAAGATTGCCATTATAATAATAATGAATTAAGTTTGGTATTACCTCTGTATCTGTTGCAGATTTAAATTCATACCCTTCGCTTTTTAACCATTGGGTAAGCTCACTATAATTTTCAATAATTCCATTATGAACTACAGTAATATCACCTTTTGATGTTTGATGTGGATGTGAATTTACATCTGAAGGCTCTCCATGAGTTGCCCATCTTGTATGTCCAATTCCTATTGTTCCTTCTGCTGAGTTATTTGATAATTCTTCAACAAGATTTGATAAACGACCTTTATGCTTTCTTATTTCAACTTTACCATTATTAATAACTGCTATTCCAGCTGAATCATATCCTCTATATTCTAATTTTGATAATCCTTCTATTAAGAAATCACTTGCTTTCTTCTTTCCTACATAACCAACTATTCCGCACATATATTTTCTTCCTTCCTTACTTTTATTTTTTTATAAACCGAATTATTAGTTTAAGATGCAACTTTAATTCAACCTTTAGGTTAGAATTGGTTATACCCCAAGTACCCTTAGTCTAAGGGCGTGTCTTTTGTTATCTACTACCTAAAGAGGTAGTAGTGTTGTAACAGCTATCCATCATAAAAAATTTATTGTAATAATTTAATTCAAACATTGTAAAACTACATACAAATGCTGTGACATTAAAAAAATACAATCAAGGTTTTAACACCAGACTAGACCTGTCCTACAAATCGCTTCATAGTTTTACTAGTCGCTAACGGTAGTGCGATACCGTGGGGCACCCGCCGAAGAATTCGATACTCCCCATCCTCGTCAACTCATAAGAGTTCTGGCGCTTTATATTTAAAATTAAACTTCTTACTAATTCCTCCTTTTTTTGAAGTACTAAGTTATATTTATAAATCATTAAAGATAAAATTTTTATAATAGCAGTAATAGTCCTTAGTCGTATAATGTATAACAAATAAAATTAAAATTTTAATTTTAATTTTTATAAATATAACCAAGATTAATTTTATACCAGTAAAATTATTCCTTCAATTAATAGATATTACATAAATGTCACTAAAGAGTTAGTGACAAAATTAAATATAAAAAAACAATGATAAGTTTCAAAACAATTCTTCTTAAACTTATCCATCAATCATATGAAAAAAATTGTATAAGTCATAAATTTAAAGTACTAATTTAGCATAAAACAAAAAACAACCATTTTACACTTTTATTTGTAAAATGGTTGCTTTTTTAAATTATACTTCTAAAGACTTATAAATTGCCTTAGCTACTCCATCATTATTATTACTATCAGTAATATATTTAGCTATCTCCTTAATCTCTGGAATTGCATTTTCCATAGCATAAGAATTTTCAAATTCAGTAAACATTGAATAATCATTAAAGCTGTCGCCAAGAACTATTACTTCACTCTTATCTATTCCCATTTTTTTAATTGTCTTAGCTAATATTAATCCTTTTTGGGCCTCAATATCACTTATTTCAATATCATTAGAGAAAGTTGATGCTACTGCTAAATCACTTGTGCTTTTCTTTAATTTTTCTTTTAAATTTGCTATTAATTTCTCATCATTATCAAAAGTAACTATTTTTAATACCTCTACATTACTTTCTAAAATTTCATAAACATCATCTATATATTTCATTCCTCTTTCAGTATGGAACTTTTCAACGAATTCTATTACTTCTTCTTCATTCATCTTAGGGTTAAACAATTTAAATCTATCAATAATAGCTTTTTTATCACTTTCTTTATTAGTTACATAAGATCCCTTATTAGTCATTAATTGAATACATAATCCAGCATCATTTAATATATCAAATACTATTTTTACGCTATCTTTATTCATATAAACACTTTCAATAACATTTCCATTTACGTCTCTGTACTCTGCTCCATTACTTAAAATACATTCGCATTTTAAATTACATTCTTCTAAATATGACTTAACAGCACCATAATCTCTTCCTGTTACAATTGTAAAGTGTCTTCCCATTTCTTGAGCTTTTCTTATAGCCTTTAAGTTTTCTTCAGATATCATATGATCATCATTTAGTAAAGTCCCATCCATATCACTTGCAATTAATTTTATCATATCTTATTCTCCTACTCCTTATCTTTAATGTTATTTTATACTATTTATTATACCAAACTTTATTATATAAAATATAAATAATAAAGTTAAATTTATAAGTGGTATAAAAAACGGACTACATATTATAAATAAAATGTAGTCCATTTCCCTAATTATTAAAGTTCTTCACCATTAGTTGCTATAACTTTTTTATACCAATAGAAACTCTTCTTTTTACTTCTATTTAAAGTACCATTTCCTTCATTATCTTTATCGACATAAATAAATCCATATCTCTTTTTCATTTCTCCAGTTGATGCTGATACTAAATCTATACATCCCCATGGAGTATATCCTATTAAATCAACTCCATCTTCAATTGCTTCTTTCATTGCTTTAACATGTTCACTTAAATACTCAATTCTATAATCATCATTTATAGTTCCATCTTCTTCTGGAATATCTACAGCACCTAATCCATTTTCAACTATGAATAATGGCTTTTGATATCTATCATATAGTTGATTTGCTGTTATTCTTAATCCAAGGGGATCTATTTGCCATCCCCATTCTGATGCCTTTAAATATGGATTTCTAACAGTTTTAAAGGCATTTCCTGAAGTTTTTCCATTAACTATTTCTGGATCAACACTTGCACATCTGCTTGAATAATAACTAAATCCAATAAAATCTACAGTATTATTCTTTAATATCTCATCATCATTTTCACCAAATACAAGCTCAATTCCATTTTCTCTTAAGAATCTCTTTGCATAACCAGGGTATTCTCCTCTTGATTGAACATCTATAAAGAATAAATTTTCTCTTTCTTTATCCATAGCTTTTTGGACATCTTCTGGATTGCAACTATATGCATAAGTTGCTCCAGCAGCAATCATACATCCTACCATAGATCCTGGAATTATTTCATGTGCCATTTTAGTTGCTAATGCACTTGCTATAAGTTCATGATGAGCTGATTGATACTTAATTTGAAGTTCATTATCCCCTTCTTCAAATCTAACACCAGCACCCATAAATGGTAGGTGTAATATCATATTAATTTCATTAAATGTCATCCAATACTTAACTTTATCCTTATATCTTGTGAAGATAGCCTTACAATAATTTAAATAGAAATCTACAAATTTACGATTTTTCCATCCACCAAACTTTTCGATAATTCCAATTGGAGTATCAAAATGGCATATTGTAACTACTGGTTCTATTCCATGTTTAATCATTTCATCAAACATTTCATCATAGAATTTTAATCCATCTTCATTTGGAGTTTCTTCATCTCCTTGAGGGAATATTCTTGACCAAGCAATTGATATTCTTAAACATTTAAATCCCATCTCTGCAAATAATGCTATATCCTCTCTAAATCTATGATAAAAATCTATAGACTCATGTGATGGATAATACTCTCCTTCAATAGGTCTTAAAATATCAATTTTACCTTCCATAACTTTTCTTCTATTTTCTCCAGCTGGACAAAGATCAACAGTTGTTAATCCTTTTCCGCCTTCTTTGTATCCACCTTCACATTGGTTTGCAGCTAAAGCTCCTCCCCACAGAAAATCTTTTGGAAATTTATTAAAATTATTATTCATAACTATCCTCCCCTTTTATTTACTAAAGTATTGTAATCAATGTTTCTCCTGTATTAACTGATTTAATGTCCTTTGGTACTATTTCTAAATATTCCATAGTATTTGTGATAATAACAGGTGTAATTAATTCATAACCTTCATTTTTTATAGCATTCATATCAAATTCAACTAAAGTATCTCCAACTTTAACCTTATCTCCATCTTTAACATGTGCAGTAAAATGCTTACCATCTAATTGAACTGTATCCATACCAATATGAATTAAAATTTCAGCTCCATCTTCTGATTTTAATCCAATTGCATGCTTTGTTTTAAATATCATTTGAACTGTACCGTTTATTGGTGATACTACCTTTCCTTCTGTTGGATTAATAGCAATACCTTTCCCCATCATTTCTGATGCAAATGTTTCATCCTTAACTTCATTTAAAGGAACTATATTTCCTTTTAATGGGCTAGCAATAGTAATTTTATTCATTAATGGTGCTTTATCTACTGCAACTTCTTCTAAAGATTCATCTTCTATTTGATCATCTTCATTTGCAGGATCTTCAAATCCAATTATCCAAGTTAAAGCAAATGCAGATACAAATGCTATAGCGCAACCAATTAATGCATGAACAATATTCATTGGATTTTCCCCTATAAATATAGCAATAGATGCTAATCCTGGTGCTCCTGATGAATAACGAACAACTCCCATAAGTCCAATATATAATCCAGCTAAAGCTCCTCCTGAACAAACAGCTATAAGAGGTTTTTTAAGCTTCATTGTAACACCATACATCGCTGGCTCTGTAATTCCAAGCAATGCAGTAAGTCCTGCTGATCCTGCTAATTGTTTTAAATCTCTATTTTTAGTTTTTAAAGAAACACATAAAACTGCGCCACCTTGAGCTATATTAGATACAAGCATACCTGGTCCTAAAACATTTTCTGATCCCTTTAATGCTAAATCATTAAATGATAATGGGAAAAATGCATAATGCATACCAACTAAAACAAGCAATGGAGATACTCCACCAATTATCATTGGTATTGACCAAGGTGCAACATTATTTATAGCTGTTACAATATCAGCTAAACCTTCGCCTAAAACTGATCCTATAGGCCCTAAAGCTATTAAAGCTAATGGCCCCATAACCAATATAGTAATTAAAGGTTTTGAGAAAAATTTAATTGGTTTTGGTGATATTTTATCTGCAAAATTTTCAACATATGACATTACCCAAACAACTAGTATAATCGGAATAACTGAAGATGTATAACTTACTAACTTAACAGGTAATCCAAATAAAGTTACAGCTTCTTTTGCATTTACTAAAGCTGTCCAGTTCGGATGAATCATTATTCCTCCCATCAACATACCCATAAATGGATTACACTTAAATTTAACTGCCGCAGTATATCCAAGTGCTACTGGGAATAAGAAGAATATTGCATCTGCCATAAAGCTTAATATATAGTAAGTTTGACTTTCTTTAGACATTAATCCAAAAGTAGTTAATAATACTAAAACAGCCTTTAACATTCCTGCTGCCGTAAGTGGTGGTAATATTGGAGTAAAAGTACCTGCAATTATATCAAATATCTTATCCAATCCTTTCTTCTCACCATCATTTTTAGAACTAGAACTTTGGAAATTACCAATCTTTAATAACTCCTTATATACATTAGCAACATCACTACCTATAATTATTTGATATTGGGCTCCTTTATCTACAACACCCATAACACCTTTTGTTTTCTTTATTGCTTCTGTATTGGCTTTTGATAAATCTTTAAGATTAAATCTTAATCTTGTTGCACAATGTGTTAAATTTGATACATTTTCTTGTCCACCGACATTTTTTAATATTTGTTTTGCTAAATTTTCATAATTCATAGCTTAATTCCTCGCTTTCAATATTTTAATTTTCTCAAATTTAAAATTTTGAAGAATTAAGGTTTTGCCTAGCCTAACCTAGTAACAATCCTATGAAACTTCTAAGGTTATATTAATTTTCCTGATCATCACCTCCACAATTTACTTATCAGTTAATAAAAATTATATAAAAAAACCTAAACTAACTTTTAAAATTAAAACTACAGATATACTTACTTCTAGCATTATACTTCAAATAAAATGATAAATACTTTAATAAATCATTCTAATGAATTATCATATCTACTGCTTAATTTTAATTATTAATTTAGGTTTTGCCTGATCGAATCAGTAACAATCCTAATGGAAAGTATTAAAGTTATATTTAATTTTAACAATTTTCATGTACTACTCTAGCTGTATGTATTATTAAATATAGCATTTCTTCTTTAGTTAATTGAGTACCATATTTTTGCTTTACAAATCCCTCAATTCTTTTTACACACTCATAAGAATTTGGATACTTAAGTTTTATCATGTCAAATAAGTCATTATCATTATCTTCATAATATCTTCCACTAGATAGTCTTTGAGTAAAGAATTTTAAATGAGTAATAAATCTATAATAATTAATCGACTCTTCATCAAATTCAATATTAAAATGATACTTTACCATCTTTAATATTTCTTCAATTAATTTAATCATATCTACTATTTCTGGCATTTCTTGATCAAGTTCACCATTTAAAATATGCATTGCTATTGATGCTGCTTCATCTTCTGGTAACTCAAAATTTAAATTCTCCTCAATAATCTTTAATGCATGGATTCCAATTTCAAATTCAACTTTATGAAGTCTCTTAATATCCCAAAGCATTGCATTTTTTATTTCTAAGTTTTTTTCTGCTCTACTAATTGCAAAACTAATATGATCTGTAAGTGTTAAATAAATATTTTCATTTAACTTTGTACCCAACTTATTTTCTGCATATTTTATTATATTTTCTGCAACTTCTAAATACTTTGCTGGAATATCATTCACTAAAGTAAGCAACTTTTCATTTATACTTTTATTTTCTAAGACGAATATTTTTTCTATTTTACTCTCATCAATCTCATCGCCTTTTTTCTTTTGGAAAGCTATACCCCTTCCCATAACAACTGCTTCTTCACTATTTTCACTTATAATTGTCACAACATTGTTATTTAATACTTTATTTATGATCATATCAGTATAATCCCCTCATTTTTATATTTACTAATTTAAGATATTAAACTTAATTAAAGTTATACAAAAAAACCTAAATCAATATCAAATAATGCATATAATTATCATATAAAAATAATTAATATACATATATTTGGTATCAATTTAGGTTTTGCCTGCTTACTCAGTAACAATCCCAAAATGGATTCCACTATTAACTTGTCTTAATTTTATCAACTAATGTAAACATTGTCAATATATTTATTTAAATTTTATGCAGCTTCTACAAAGCATATATTTTCAATTTTATGCTTTAAATTTTTATTTATATAAGATACTATTCTTCCTACTAATAACGCCGATAAAACAGTTCCAATACCTAATCCATCTAATCCTTTATTGTTTATAAGTAATATTCCTACTGATAGTGCTACTACAACACAATCAAAGTATATTTTTGCCTTTCCAAATTCTATTTTTGCCTTTTTACTTATAACTTGTGCTAATCCATCTGGAGCTACTGGTACAATATTTGCTGTAATAGTAAATGTAACACCAAAAGCTGTGATAAAAAAGCTTAATATACAAATTACTATTCTAATATAAAAACTATCAACATTTATATTAATAATTGCATTAAAAAAATTCATTATTTGACCAAATAATATAGCAAATATTATTTGTAATAATTGAACTATTTTAAAATCCCTTCTTAATATTAGTATTTGTATTCCTACATAAATAATGAATAATATTGCTGCCGCTCTCCCTAAGCTAATACTAGTAACCTTACTTATACTTAGCGGTAATGAACTTACAGGTGATGCTCCTAAATTAGATTTTATTGCTAATACTCCACCTAAAGCCAATAAAAATATACCACAAATATAAATAGCTATTCTGTTTGCATTCTTCATCTATATCCCCCAAAAATTTATATTTACTTTATTAAAAAATTTCTCATTATAAATTCTCCTATAGATATGATCATAAAAAAATAAATAGATAGTACCAATATTTTCTTATATTACTACTATCTATTTATTATCATTTACACATAAAATTGTCAACTTAATTATGCAATAACAGTTGATTCATTATTTGATTTTTCTTTACCGTTAAGAACAATTCCAACAAACTTTTTACCATAAGGTAAGCAGAATTGAATGAATGGTCCTATCGCCAACATTGCTATAATAGTACCGATTCCAACCTTTCCACCAAGAATAAATCCAACAATTAAAAAAGTTGCATCAAATGCTATTCTAACCCATCTATATTGACAGTTTAGCTTGTCTTTAATTATAAATGGAACAATATCATTTGGTGCTACTCCTATATCACTTTCAGACATTATTGAAAATCCTACTGCAATTATAAAGCATCCACCTAATACTAATAACATCTTTACAAATATATTTGCAGATTCTATAGGAAAATATGATACTGCTTTTACACCTAAATCAATTATTGGTCCTACCCCAATAACACATATTAATGTTCCTATCTTTATACGTTTTCTATCAACTATCAGTATTCCAATAAATAATACTATTAGTATTATCATATTTGCTACACCTGGAGTAACTTCAGCTCTTCCTGTAATCATATGAACTATTGATAAATCTTTTAATCCAGTTTTATTTAGAACCGTTGCCAATCCTTCTGTAAAAACAGTAAATGAATCTGATCCAATGCTTGTCTTTAAAAATAAAGCTACACCAAATTGAATTATACTCATTCCAACAAAAAACATTACTAATCTTTTAATCAAATTAATTGCTTTTTTCAATTTTTTCACCCTTTACTATTATGTTTTTTTCTTCGACTAAATGCTGTGACTATTTAATATTTATGTAATTTAAGTGCACATACTCCATTTTATAAGAAATTATATGTATTGTCAAAAAAATATCAATTATATTATTACGACTATCTTATTGACTAATTATCTAAACAAATAAGATAATCGTAATACTATTTATAGATAACTAAGGACACTTTTTATATACTACTCTTTGAGCAATATATATTGTCATTTACATTAATAAAAGTTTCTTTTTCTGATATTTCACTATTTATTAAAACTCTGATCTTAATAGTTGCTTTAGCGCTCTCACCAATATTTAGCTCGCTAACTTTCCATATTATTTCCTTTCCTAGTTGATGAATTGATCCTTTTGATACACTTATTTCTTTTACTGTTATTCCTCTTCCTAAAACATCAGTAATTCTAATATCCGTTGCTACATCTGGACCATTATTTATAATATTTATTTCATATTGAGTTTTTCCTCCGGGTTCAACATCAATATTATATTGTGATTTTTCTATACTTAAATTGCATATTCTAGTGCTTACTTTCATTATAGATATTGAACTCTCTTCATAATAGCCTTCTTTTTCTTTACTTCTATCTTCAGAAATTGAATGAGCATATCCAGTAATATATGTGTTTAATTCATTATCTAATGCAAGCCCTAATGCAAAATCATTTATATTTTTTCTTAAGAATGTTCCAAGTAATAAAGCTTTTCTTCTTTCTTTGTTTAGATCTAATTTTAATAAAAAAGAATTATATCCATTTTTTACCCAACCATTTTCATAACTATTCACTGGAAAATCAGTTGATGTTGTAAACCCACATATATATACATAATTATTATAATCAATTTTTATATCTGAACATACATCACTTCCATTTCCATCTATATAACTTCCATAGGCTAGTCCTTTTTCTCCTGATAATTGTGTATTTATCTTAATAAGAAACCCCGAACCCTCTATGTTAGATATACTATTTTGAAATGCATTTTGGGTTATAGGAAAATTATTCAAAGAATTTGTTACTCCTGTTATATAAGCACATTCTCTTGAATCAACTGCAATTCCATATCCAGCTTCTTCCCCATCTCCACATAAAAATGAGGAATATATTAAGCTCTCTTTTCCTGTTTTATTCAAATTAAATTTAGATATAAAAGCACTACTTAATCCTCCTTCAAATTTAGTTTCATAAGCATTTTGTGTTACAGGAAAATCCTTTGATTGAGTAACACCTGTAACATATACATAACCATTGTCATCTACTGCTAATGCTGAAAAACTAGTTGAGTCATTTCCACCAAAATATGTTCCATATAACAATGCATCTTTTCTTTCTTTATTTATATCTAGTTTTAATAAAAATCCAACATCAACAGCATCATCATTATTTTTTTCATAAGCACTTTCACTTATAGGAAATCCAAAATTTGAATTAGTTAATCCCACTACATATACATTCTTTTCCTTATCTATTGCCACCGAATAAGCATAATCATACGAATTCCCACCTAAATATGTTCCATAAACTAAGCTACTTAATCCAACCTTTTTAGTGTCTATTTTAATTAAAAAACCTGTTTTACTTCCTCCTGGATAACTATATGCATATGATTTTTCTGTTACTGGAAATTCATATATTGAATTAGTTGCTCCTACTATATATGCATTTTTTTCATTATCCACAGCTATTTCAACAGCCTCATCAATGCCTTCCCCACCAATATAAGCTGCATACTTTAGTGCCGACTGTCCCTTTTTAGTAGTATCTATCTTTACCAAAAAAGCACCATAATCCTTTCCACTTAAAACATTTTTATAAATCTTCTTGTCTGGAAAGTTTTGAAAGCCTACTTCTCCTGTAATATATACACAGTTCTTTTCATCTACAGCTATTGAATTTGCTCTATCAACTACACAAGTAGAATTAAAATTATCAAATGATACTGACATGGTAATTGTTAAACTATCTTCTTCATTATAATTACTTATATTAAATTTTATATTACCGTCCTCATCTATTCCAAAGCTACTTTCTATTTTTTCATCATTATTATTTTGATAAGCTTCAGGTTTTGATATTTTTAATATTCTTTCTTTTATATTAACATTTATATCTCCATTATCATCTAACTCTATGTTATTTGCTCCATTTAAATTTAATAATATGTTGTTTATATTTTTATTAGGTTCAACTATAAAGTCCCATTTAATAACCCCTTCACGTTCATAATATAATATATCTATTCCATTATATATTTCTTTGTATAATAGCTTTTCATATAATGGTATAGAACATTTCCAATTTGAAATATCTTCTCCCTTAAAATAATTTAATGTACAATTAAATTCATTTTTACCTATTATTTGAGGAATCTTATTTGAACTTTTAAAACAAACTCTCAAAACATTAATTTGATACTCTTCCATTTTTCTTAGTGATGTATTATATAAGTTACTACTATCTAACTCTTTCAACTCTTGTATTTTTTCATTACTTCTAAATGCTAATACTATCTCCTTATCAGTAAAAAAGGTTGTACATTCTTTTTTGTTTAATACAAATTGTACCTTATTATCATATTGACCTATATTTCTTTCAAATATCAACGGTAAATTATTTAATACATTTGCTATCTTAACATTGCTCATAATCTCTCCTCCTTTTATAACATTATTTCTACTATATATTAACTTATGTACCTTAATTTTTAATTATCACTACATTTCTATTTATATATAACTTGATTTAAATGCATAAAAAGAGACTATCAATTATGATAATCTCTTTTCTTTATCAATAAATAACTCTAATTACAATTTTCTATAGTAAGTTAAACCTATATATTTACTTAATAATAATTAATATTTTTTTATATTAATTTATACCTTTCTAGCAACTCTTCAATTACAGTTCCTTGAATTTCTTTAAATACTTTCTTTTCAACCATCTTAGCTTTTAATGGAAGTTTTATATCTGTAATCTTCTTACCATCCATCATTTTAGAAGTTGAATCTAGTAATACTCTAATATCATAACAAGAATTAAATACTTCTGGAACTCCACGATCAATATTTAATAATGTATATACTGCTTCCATAGCTGTTCTTACAGAATATTCAGTTGTAAATACTGTATCACGAACTGTATCTGCAAATTGACCTAAAAATGCAAAGTTAACACATCCCTCTGGTACAACTTTGGGTCTATCACCAGCTGTTCTTGGCATAAAGAAAGCTGTTATATATGGCATCATACAAGGTATAGCTCTTGCAGAATTTCTAGCCATTTCTGGAATTTCATCTACTGGAACACCTAAATGATATAACCATTCTTGAGTAATTTCATATCCTGTACATTCCTTCATAGGCTTTTTAATAAAGTCACCAGGAACATCTGTAAATAATCCATAAACCCACACAACTAATTGATCTCCAGGTTGTGTTTTAAAATGTGGCTGACGATTTAATGTATAGCTCATTAACCATGAAGAATCTTTTGCTGTTATTATTCCTCCTGTAACTACCTTTCCGCTAAATGGATCACGCTTACATACTTTTTCAATATATGGTGGTATTCTATCATCTAAAGTTGTAACTGTAGCTGATTCCCAGTTTGTAGCTTTAATATTTGTACAAAACTTATCTGGATGTCCAAAGTCCTGATCTTGAGCTGCGATGTTTCTCCATAATCTCCAGCAACCACCTTCTTCAGTATTTAAAACCGGTGCAGTATCATGATCACCTAATGTAGCATTTTCTGTACAACTACCATTTGTAACAAATACTAAGTCATCTTCTACTAAGTCTATTTTTTCTTCTTTTCCATCATGAATACAAATAATTTGTTTTGCTACTTTTTTCTTACCTTCTTTTTCAAATATTACATTAGTAACTTGTGTATTGTATTGGAAGTTAACCCCATGTGACTCTAAATATTTAACCATTGGTAATATTAAAGATTCATATTGATTATACTTAGTAAACTTTAATGCTGAGAAATCTGGAAGGCCACCAATATGATGGATAAATCTTTGAATATAAAGTTTCATTTCTAATGCACTATGCCATTCTTCAAATGCAAACATAGTCCTCCAATATAACCAAAAGTTTGATTTATAAAACTCTTCTGTAAATACATCATCTATTGTTTTATCATATAAATCTTCATCCTTAGTAAAGAATAATTTTATTATTTCCATAGATGCTTTATCTGATAAACCAAATTTACCATCTGTATGTGCATCTTCACCTCTATTTACTGTAGCTCTCATTAAAGAATAATTAGGATCTTTTTTATTTAACCAATAATATTCATCTAATACAGATACACCTTCTGTTTCTAATGATGGAATTGATCTAAATAAATCCCATAAACATTCAAAATGGTTTTCCATTTCACGTCCACCACGAATTACAAAACCTTTTGTTGGATCATTAATTCCATCACAAGCTCCACCTGCAATATTCATTTCTTCTAATATGTGAATATGCTCACCCCTCATTTGTCCATCACGAACTAAAAAACATGCTGCTGCTAAAGATGCAAGTCCTGCCCCTACTAAATAAGCTGATTTTCTATCTACATTTGCTGGTTTTTCTGGGCGAGCAAATGCCTCATAATTACCATTACTATAATACATATAAATTCCTCCCTCTTATATAAAAACAATTTATTTTTTATTAAATTTCGTAGATTTATCTTATATGCTTATAGTATTACTTTCTAATAACATCTTCTATAGACAAAATTATGCCTATGTCCTATTTTTAAACAAACCTTTAAAATTGTAAAAAAATAAGACAAACCTTTAAGTTTGTCCAAATTTTATTATTCTAATTTATTATGTTTATCATTTCTATATCTTTGTAATGCGGTTTCAATATTTCCTGAAATTAATGTATTTAATCTCTTAATAATATCTTTTGGTTCTTCCATCATGCCTTTTCTTATCCAATCAATTACTAATCCAACAAAAGCAAATTTATAGAAATCTGCAATAAATGACTTATCTTTCTCTCTAACAGACATGTCCTTTGATTTTTCTTCAACTACACCCAAAAGCAAATAATATGTTTCATTATATAAATATCTTTCTAAATATTCTCTACTTACAGAATTATAAGTATTTAAAACAAAAGTTTTATTTTCTAAAATATATTCAAATATTTCATAAAACCCTTCTTGCCATGTATCATATGTCTTTTTATCTCCTAAAGCCCTTGTTGCTTCATTTGTATAAACCCATTCTAATAAATCATATATATCCTTAAAGTGATAATAAAACGTTTGACGATTTACTTCACAATCCTCTGTTATATCCGTAATTTTAATCTTATCTAATGGCTTTTGTGATAATAATTTTTTTAAAGATGTAGCAAATGCCTTTTTAGTTGTTTGTGCCATATAACTTCACCCCTTATATATCTCTCTTGTACACTCTTTTATTTA
>NZ_CBYM010000003.1 GCF_000577815.1 Clostridium saudiense
CCCTTAAATTTAGAAATTCAGCCTAAGCTGAATTTCTTCCTTAACTCTTAACTCTCTTAATATCCGTAGTTCTCATTAAGTAACAATATAAAAATTCTATTTGGTGCTGGCTTTCTTATTACTGTATATTCTCTACAAATTCTTTCTGGACTATTGCAATTCATACATTTTCCTGTAATTACACAAGGTGTTTTTCTATTTAATCTCTTTGCATTAGCTGGTGCTGCAAGATTTTCTACTCTTGAAATTGCCTCATTAATATTCTTCACTATCTTATTTACACCAGCAATAACTATTACTTTATCTGGACCATATAACATCGCAGCAACTCTATTCCCATTTCCATCAACATTATATAATTCTCCATCTTCTGTTATTGCATTTGTACTTGTAAAATAAGCATCACAAAAGAATGCTTCTCTATATATCTGCTTTATTTCTTCTGGCTTCAATCCTTCTTTATATCTATCTAAAAATTCATATCTTCCACTTCTTAAATGGTTTATAATCTTCGTTTCAAATAAACTCATAGAACCGCCAACTGTGACTTTGCTATTTTCTTTAACTAATTCTTTTATTTTATTAATCAATTCATCTTGTGTATTAATAAAAAAACTCTCCATATTATTTTTTCTTAATGCTTCTATTGTTCTATTAATTTTCACTTCATTAACCCACTTTATATTATTATCCATTTTAATCTTTCCCCTTTGAAATTAACTTATATAATAATTTTAAACTAATATCTATTACAATCCAATAAATATTCTAATTCTTTTTTCTTACCATGTATGATATTATATTTAGTATATTTTAATTTTGAAAGGGTTAATATTATGAATTGGATTGAAGATATAAAAAATTATAAACCTTATAACGAACAAGAAGCTAAAGATAAAGATTTAATACTAAAATGTATAAATCTTCACGATGATATATTAACAAGAGAAAATACAATTGCTCATATAACTAGCTCAGGATATATAGTAAACAAATCAAGAACAAAGGTGTTAATGATTTATCATAATATTTATAAGAGCTGGGCATGGACCGGTGGTCACGCAGATGGTGATTCTGATTTACTACACGTTGCTATAAAAGAAGCTAAAGAAGAAACAGGTCTTAAAAACGTAACTCCTGTTATGACTAATATACTTGGATTAGATGTACTTAATGTTAACGGTCATATAAAAAAAGGTAAATATGTATCATCTCATTTGCATTTATCTGTTGCTTATCTATTGGAAGCTAATGAAGAAGATAAACTAATTGTCAATGAAGAAGAAACTAGTGGTGTTAAATGGCTACCTATCAATGAGCTAGACATTCACTGTAATGAACCTTACATAATAAATACTGTATATTCAAAATTTAATAAAAAGATAAAAGAGCTGAATTTATAAATTCAGCTCTTTTATCTTATTCTTGTGATAACTTTTTATAGTTTTCAAATCTTTCCTTAGCATCCTTTTCTGTCTTAGCAAATAATTCTTCTGCTAGCTCTGGGAATACTTTAGCTAATGCTGCATATCTTACTTCTCCCATTAAGAAATCTCTAAAATCTGATTTTGGTTCTTTAGAATCTAATGTAAATGGATTCTTTTCACCCTTTAATGTTGGATTATATCTATAAAGGTTCCAGTAACCACAATCAACAGCTTTCTTTTGTTCATCTGGTGTATTAGTCATACCTTTCTTAATTCCATGACTAATACATGGTGCATATGCAATTATTAATGATGGTCCATTATAGCTTTCAGCTTCTGTTATTGCTTTTATTGTTTGATTTTTATCAGCTCCCAAAGAAACTTGAGCTACATATACATAACCATAACTCATTGCCATCATACCTAAATCTTTTTTCTTTGTTCTCTTTCCTGAAGCTGCAAATTTAGCTATTGCCGCAGTTGGAGTTGCTTTAGATGCTTGACCTCCAGTATTTGAATAAATTTCTGTATCAAATACAAGAACATTTACATCTTCATTGCTTGCAAGTACATGATCTAGACCACCATACCCAATATCGTAAGCCCAACCATCTCCACCAAATATCCATTGTGATCTCTTAATAAAGAATTCCTTATCTTTTAATATTTCTTTTGCAATTTCATCACTACATCCTTGTAATGCAGCTTCTAATTTTTCTGCCCTTTCTCTAGATCCTTCACCTATGTCTTTATTATTTAACCAATCTTCCATTGCTTCTTTTGCATTACTACATAAATTTTCATCCAATGCTTTCTTAATATTAGAAGCAATTCTTTCTCTTATTGTCTTTGCCCCCATAAACATTCCAAGCCCATATTCTGCATTATCCTCAAATAATGAATTAGCCCATGCAGGCCCATGACCTTCTTGGTTCTTTGTATATGCTGTTGCTGCACCTGAAGATGCCCATATTGAAGAACATCCTGTTGCATTTGCAATTACCATTCTATCTCCAAATAATTGAGTAACTAATTTAGCATATGGTGTTTCTCCGCAACCTGCACATGCTCCTGAGAATTCTAAAAGTGGTTGTTCAAATTGACTTCCCTTAACTGTATTCTTATTCATAGGATTCTTCTTATTCTTTATATCCTCTACAGCATAATTCCAAGCTTCTATTTGATCATGTTGGGAATCAAATGGTTTCATAATAAGCGCTTTACCTGGTGCTGGACAAACTTCTGCGCAGTTAGAACATCCTGTACAATCAAGTGGTGTAACTCCTATTGTATAGAAATAAGGTACATCTCCCTTAACACCTTTAGCTTGAAGTTTTTTAAAGCTTTGTGGTGCATTCTTTAATTCATCTTCTGTAGATAAGAATGGTCTAATGCATGCATGAGGACATACATATGAGCATTGATTACATTGTATACATCTCTCTGGAATCCATTCTGGAACATTTACTGCTATTCCTCTCTTCTCATATTTAGTAGTTCCATGCATAAAAGTACCATCTTCTATATTATTATTTACAAAAGCTGATACAGGTAAATTATTACCTTCAAGCTTATTCATAGGAATACATATATTTTTAACAAAGTCAGGAACAGATATATTTTCTTTTTGTTCATCTCCAGTAGCTGATTTCCATGATTCTGGCACATCTATCTTAACTAATGATTCTAATCCCTTATCAATAGCAGCATAATTCATATTTACTACTTTTTCACCTTTTTTACCATATGAAGTAACTACTGCTTCCTTTAAATATTTAATAGCTTCATCAACTGGAATAATATTAGCAAGCTTAAAGAATGCTGCTTGCATTATCATATTAATTCTTCCTCCAAGTCCTATTTCTTGGGCTATTTTTACTGCATTTATTGTATAGAAATTAATATTATTTTTAGCAATATATTTTTTCATTTTAGCTGGTAATTTTTCATCTAACTCTTCTTTAGTCCAAATTGTATTTAATACAAATACACCATTTTTTCTTAATCCTTCCAAAACATCATATGAATATACATATGATTGATTATGACATGCTACAAAATCTGCTTTATCTATTTCATAATGAGCCTTTATTGGATTTTTACCAAATCTTAAATGTGAAATAGTTATTCCCCCAGATTTCTTTGAATCATACGCAAAATAACCTTGAGCATACATATTTGTATGATCACCAATTATTTTAATTGCGCTCTTATTAGCTCCAACTGTACCATCTGATCCAAGTCCCCAGAACTTACATGCTGTTGTTCCTTCAACTGCTACATCTATTTCTTTGTCAGATGCTAATGATAAGTTAGTTACATCATCAGTAATTCCTATTGTAAATCCATTCTTTGGATTATTACTCTTTAAATTTTCATAAACTGCAGCTATATCTGCTGGATATGGATCTTTAGAACCTAATCCAAATCTTCCCCCTATTACCTTTGGAGGGTTATCCATTTCATTTACTGCTCTTAATACATCTAAATATAGTGGTTCACCAATTGATCCTGGTTCTTTTGTTTTATCTAATACAGCAATTTTTTTAACTGTACTTGGAATAGTATTTAATAATCTTTCAATACTAAAAGGTCTATATAACCTTACTTTTACTAATCCAACTTTTTCACCTTTATTCATTAAATAATCAATTGTTTCTTCTACAACTTCACTTACTGCTCCCATAGAAATTATAATTCTATCGGCTTCTTTATCTCCATAATAATCAAAGCAATGATATTCTCTACCTGTTAATTCTGTAATTTTACTCATATATTCTTCTACTACAGATGGAATATCGTCATAATACTTATTTAGTGATTCACATAATTGGAAGTATACATCTGGGTTTTGCGCTGTACCTCTAGTTACTGGATGACTTGGATTTAATGCATTTTTTCTAAACTTATCAATTGCTTCACAATCTACAAGGTTAGCTAATTCATCATATTCTAAAATTTCTACCTTTTGTATTTCATGAGATACTCTAAAACCATCAAAAAAGTTTACGAATGGGATTCTGGCTTTTATTGCTGTTAAATGTGCAACTGGTGATAAATCCATAACTTCTTGAACAGATCCTTCTGAAAGCATTGCACATCCTGTAGCTCTTGCAGCCATTACATCTTGATGATCACCAAATATACTTAATGATGAAGTTGCAAGTGCTCTTGCTGCTACATGAATTACTCCTGGTAATCTCTCTCCAACCATCTTATACATATTCGGAATCATAAGTAATAATCCTTGAGATGCAGTATATGTAGTTCCTAATGCCCCACTTTGAAGTATTCCATGAAGTGCTCCTGCTGCTCCTGCTTCTGATTGCATTTCTACAACTTTAACTGGCTCACCAAATATATTTTTCTTTCCTTGTGCTACCCATTCATCTACATGTTCAGCCATTGGAGATGAAGGGGTAATAGGATAAATGGAACTTACTTCAGTAAATGCATAAGAAATATATGCAGCTGCAGTATTTCCATCCATAGTTTTCATTTTTCTCATATTTTTGCCTCTCTTTCATTAGTTTTTAATTTTATACTTTAGGCTTTTATCAATTAATTTTTTCATTCTTTATTAGTATTGAAAAAATGTAAAATATTATGTATATTACTTTTAAAGTTTTTTTACTTTTTTTAACAGATGTATTGACTGCATAATTTTTTAGTTTTATACTAATAATATAAATAAAGATATCAACGCGGGATGGAGCAGTCGGTAGCTCGTTGGGCTCATAACCCAAAGGTCGTAGGTTCAAGTCCTGCTCCCGCAACCACAAAAAGGATGTCATATGACATCCTTTTTTATTTATACTAATGAATTTACAGACATAATAAATTGTTTTGCTACTCTATTAGATCTACCACTACTTAATGCTGCCCACTTAATTGCTTCTCTTTTTAATGTTTCCTTTGGTAAATTAATATTATAAATTTCAGCTAACTTATATACTGTATTCAAATAATCATTTTGATTACCTACTGAAAAAGTCAATGTTACTCCGAATCTTTCAGCTAAAGAATGTTTTTCTTCAACTGTTTCTCTAGCATGAATTTCGTCTCCTTGTCTATCATTAAACCCTTCTCTTATTAAATTCTTTCTATTTGATGTTGCATAAATTAAAACATTTTTAGGCCTTACCTCTAAACCTCCTTCAATTAATGCTTTCATATTTTTATATTCATATTCAAACTCTTCAAAAGATAAATCATCTAAAAATAAAATAAATTTAAGACCTCTATGTTTAATTAAAGATAAAATATTGTTTAAATCCATAAAATCTTTTTTATTTAATTCAATAACTCTTAATTTTTTATTATAATATTTATTTAAAATAGCCTTTACTGAAGAGGATTTTCCTGTTCCACTATCACCAAACAATAATACATTATTGCAAAGTTCACCATTTATAAAACTTTCTGTATTATTAATTAAAATTTTTAATTGCATTTCATTTCCGATTAATTCATCAAAAGTAATTGGATCACAATTTTCTATTCCTATTAGCCCCTTATTTTTGTCCCATTTAAATCCTTTATAATAATTCATAATACCAGCACCATTTTTATAATAAAAATCTACTAGTAAATTTCCTATGGTATTTATATCTTCATTATATTTAAAAATATTAAAAATTGGATCATTATCTGAAATTTTATTATCATTTAGTGTACAAAACTCTTCTGAAATATCAAATAATCTTTTAATTACTCTTATATCATTTAATGCTATATTAAATAAATTTTTATCAATTTCATTACCAACTTTTTCTGATTTTATTGTGAATAAATTTTCATCTTGTCTTACTAAATAACATAAATACATTTTAAACAAATCACCATCAATAGGTAAATCCAAAGCCTTTTCTAATAACCTATTTAAAATATATTGATGTTTATCATAATTATCTTCTTCCAAATAACTTAACACTTCAGATATAATTATGTCATCATTTAAACTATTAAATAAAATAAACCTCTTCATTCTTCTCACCCCATTAAAACAAAATTAATTATATAATACATTTTTATCCATTTTTATTCAATAAAAAAGATATAGAGTATTTATTTAATACTCTATACCCATAATCTATATCCTTAATACTCTTCTTTAATAATACCTACTTTTATCTATTTTCTATTTATTACTTTTACCTGTATACCTTCCATAACATCAAACGCTTTTTCATGTAATTCTTCATTAAATCCCGCACATAACTTAGCATCAACTAAAATTTCTGCATTAGTATATTGTGATTGAAACATTACTACATTACTTATTACACAAATATTTGTTACTACACCGATAATTTCAATACAATTAATATTTTCTCCAAGTTTTTCACTTAATTCAATTATTTTACTAGGTGAAATACCAAATGAACCCTTATTTATATGAATTGTATTTTTATTATTAATGAATTCACTAAGTTTTCCATAAAGTTCATGTCCTTCAGTATTTAAAATACAATGTGTTACAGGTAAATTCTTACCTTCTCTAGTTGCTAAATAATCCTCTGTATGAGTATCATATGTAAATACTACTTTATCTCCTTTTGACAAATAACTATTTACCTTTTCATATATTCCCTCTTCTATTTCTTTAGCTTTTTCAAATCCTAATGCTCCATCTACAAAATCCTTTTGATAATCTACTACAACCAATACTCTTTTCATTATCCATCCTCCTAACTATAAATTAATTAAATATATTTTACCATAACACCTATCTAAATGTTACTTCTGTATATACACTTATTTTTAAAAATTACATATTTATTTTCTTAAAAATTTCTGATATTTAACTTTTTTACCTTTATTAAAAGGTTAATCTTTTATATAATGGTAAAGTAATAAATTATATGGTTAAATTTTGGAGGTAATTTAATGGAATTTTTAGAAATTATAAAAGCCATAATTCTCGGTATCGTTGAAGGGGTAACCGAATGGCTTCCTGTTAGTAGTACTGGTCACATGATTTTAGTTGACGAATTTTTAAAACTAAATGTTTCAAAAGAATTTATGGAAATGTTTTTAGTAGTTATCCAGCTTGGAGCTATTTTGGCAGTTATTTTATTATATTGGAAAAAGATTTTCCCGTTTAAATTTGATAACGGTGTTAAAGTTGAAAAAGATACAATTATAATGTGGGTTAAAATATTAATTGCATGTGTTCCTGCAGCTATCGTTGGACTTTTATGGGATGATTATTTAAATGCTTTATTTTATAACCCAACTACTGTTGCAATTATGTTAATTTTATTTGGTATTCTATTTATTGTTATTGAAAACTACAATAAGGGTAAAAATCCTAAAATAAATAGTTTAACAGAAATAACATATACAGTTGCCGTAATGATAGGTTTATTTCAATTAATAGCAGCTGTTTTCCCTGGTACTTCTCGTTCTGGTGCAACTATAGTTGGTGCATTATTAATAGGTGTTTCAAGAACTGTAGCAGCTGAATTCACTTTCTTCCTTGCTATTCCTGTTATGTTAGGTGCAAGCGCATTAAAACTTGTTAAGTTTGGATTAAAGACTGGTTTTGTTATGACTGGAAGTGAACTTACTATATTATTAGTTGGAATGATTGTTGCATTTATTGTGTCAATTCTAGCAATTAAATTCCTTATGTCTTATATTAAAAATAATGATTTTAAAGTATTTGGATGGTATAGAATTGTACTTGGAATATTAGTATTAGCATATTTCTATGTAATAAGATAATCTTTACATAAAAAAGACTGAGTAAACTTACTCAGTCTTTTTTAGTACAACTCATAAATATCTGAAAACTCAATATTAATCTTTTGTACTAATGGTTTATTTTCTGCATCTATTATCCTACTATTATTATCATTATCTTCTTCCATTCTTACATTTGGAAGCTTTATAACAATCTCACAACCTTTTTCAACTTCCTTTTCTAAAGAAACTGTTCCCTCATGAAGTTCTATTAGGGACTTTACTAATGAAAGCCCAATTCCACTTCCTTCTTTCTTTCTATTAAAAGATTTATCTTCTTGAACAAATCTTTCAAAAATATGCTCACTAACTCCTTTTGATATACCACTTCCATCATCTTTAACTCTGATTGTAACAAATTCATCATCCGCATCCATTAAAACACTTATGTTTCCATTGTCATCAGTAAACTTAACTGAATTAGATAATAAATTTAAAATTACTCTCTCTATACTTTCAGGATCACATTTTATTATAAGTTCTTCAACGTATGTATCAAATAAAACATTAATATTTTTTGCTTCAACATAAGGAATAATTGACAACGTAATATCCTCTACTAAACTGATGATTTCATAATTTCCAAAGTTAAGATTCATAAATCCAGAATCTATCTTTGTAATATCAACAAGATTATTTACTAATCTTAATAATCTAAAGCAATTTTGTTTTATAGTTCCATCATATTTGCAATAAGCTTTCCATAAAGCATTTTCACCTTGGCTTTTGCTAATTTCAAGTAATTGAAAACATGAATAAATTATATTAATAGGTGTTTTAATTTCATGTGATAAATTTGCAAAGAACTGAGTCTTTGCTTTTTCAATCTCTTTAATTTCATTATATTTTTTTTGAAAGTCTTTTAAATTGTTTACTTGATTATTTAATTTATTACTTACTTCTATTCTTCTAACAACTTCAATATATAATCCAACAAGTAAAATTAAATATGCTATAGTACTTAAAAATCTATTATAAACTAATACTTTCTCTGCATATTTAGAGAAAATATTTAAATAAAAAATTCTTCTAATTGTAAATATACTTATCGTAGTAATAAATATAGTGTAAATAAACTCACTTTTTCTTATACACCTTTTTACTAGGATAAGTAATAATATTACATAATAAATTAGCAAACTACATTGAATTATATTCCAAAAATTAATACTTTTTATTGAAAATATATTGCTTAAATTTAATTTCACTTCTATAAATGTCCCTATAATATTTATTAAAACAATCAATATTACAGAAAGTTTCTTTCTACTAACAATTTTATATGCATATTTACTTTCGTTTAATATTGCAATAGTAAGTAAAAATATTCTTACTACAAATGGAAATGTTATTAAATGCGCACTTAATCCAATATTTTCAATTATAAAATTTACAAAAATATATTCAATAAATATACTTATATATGATAATTTCAAAATAAAAAACTCATTATTTTTGTACATATAATAATATAACAAACAACATGGAATTGCTATTAATCCAAGTAATACATTAATTGTATTAATATCTTGTATAATTATAGTGCTTTTTAGATTATTTATATCTAATATTTCTATACCAACAATGGAAAAACATAAAAATAATACCGTTCCAATTAACATATATAAAATATATCTTCTACTTTTCTTTTCATATTCTCTAATACTATTTTCTTTCATATATCCCCTTAACATTTGTTTTTAATATTATTTTTTAGCACAATATTTACATGATTATATCATATTTTCTATAATATTAGAAATTAATTTCTAATATTATGAACCATTAATTAAATTATTGCTAGAATTTTTCCAGTAGTTTGCATATACTATCCTAAGCAATAATTTAAGTGATATTATGAACTATACCATAGAATTAAATGATTGTATTTTACTTGGATCCGGAGCTGAAGGAAGTGTTTTTCTTACTCCAGAAGGTTTTGCTATTAAGCAGTTTAATACAATAAAAGCTGCTAAAAAAGAGGTTTCTATTCTTGATGATGTAAAAGATAGTCCTTTTTTTCCAAATGTATTGATTAGAGTGAGCAATATAGTTGTCAGAGAATATGTCCAAGGTGAAAATCTCTATGAATATATTCAAAAAAAAGGCTTATCCTATTCTCTTTCTAAAGAAATAATAGATTTACTCGAAGATTTAAAAAGATTAAAGTTTAAAAGACTTAATGTTAGAAATGCTCATATTTTTATTGATTCTAACGAAAAAATTAAAGTTATTGATCCAAGAAAACCTTATGTAAAAAACACCCCCTATCCTAAAGACATAATTAAATTACTTTTAAAGTTAAAGGTATTTGATAAGTTTTTACAAGATTTATTAAATTATAGACCTGATTTATTAGATTATTGGATTGACGGATATAATTATGTAGCCAATAATTACAGACATGTACTAAGATACTGATAAAAAAATATTACTATACAATATTTTTTTATGACAAATTATAAGTGGTAAGTTAATATTGAAACTCCTAATGGATTTTCTAAAAATATAGTTTTAATTAAATAAACCTATATTTATTTTTTAACTTACCACTTCAATTTACTGCTTATTTTTTATTTCTTTCTTACTAAATTAGTATTAAATTTAGCTACATACTTTCGATTGATACTACATCATAGCCTTGATCTTCAATCTTTTCTTTAATTTCATCATTGTTAGAAGATGTTTCAACTATGGCATACTTTTCTTCTAAATTCACTTGAATTTTGCCTGAATCTTTTAGCTCTGCTAAAGCTTCTTTTACATGATTTACACAATGATTACAACTCATACCTTCAATAAATATCTTTTTTAACATTAATATCTCCTCCTTAAATTATCAAAACCAAATATAAAAATTCCATATTTATATTGTTAATTTTATTAAATAAAATTATTTATAAAATAATTATTTTTTACTAATTAAATTTTAAGCCTTAAACTTCTTAAGTCTTAAAGCATTAGCTAATACTGAAACTGAACTTAAACTCATTGCTGCTGCGGCAATCATTGGATTAAGTAATGGTCCTCCAAATATGTGTAATACCCCCATGGCTACAGGTATTCCCAAAACATTATATCCAAATGCCCAGAATAAATTTTGTTTTATATTTCTTATTGTCGCTTTACTTAACTTAATAGCTACTATAACATCCATTAAATCGCTTCTCATAAGAACTATATCTGCTGATTCAATTGCTACATCTGTTCCTGATCCAATTGCTATTCCTATATCTGCTTGTGCTAATGCTGGTGCATCATTGATTCCATCTCCTACCATTGCAACTTTATCATCTTTTCCTTGTAACTTTTTAACTTCGTTTGCTTTATCTTCAGGCAATACTTCTGATAAAACTATATCTATTCCTACTTGCTTTGCAATAGCTTCAGCAGTCTTTTTATTGTCTCCTGTAATCATTGCAACTTTAATTCCCATGTTATGAAGCTCTTTAATTGCATTAATACTACTTGGCTTTACTGTATCAGCAACTGCAATAATTCCTTCTAATGAATTATTTATTGCAATAAACATAGGGGTTTTACCCTCATTTGCTAATCTATCTGCTTCACCCCTTAATTCACCTATGTCTATTGACCTTTCCTTCATCAATTTTAAGTTTCCTAATAAAATTGATTCATTTTCTATTACTACCTCTATTCCATGACCAGGTATTGCATTGAAATTTTCTAATGATTTTAATTCAATATTTTTTTCTATTGCTGCTCTTACTATAGCTTCACCTAATGGATGTTCAGATCCCTTTTCTGCACTTGCAGCTAAAGCTAATAATATATTATTTTCTTTCCCTCTAGATACTATATCAGTAACAACTGGTTTTCCTTCTGTTATTGTACCTGTTTTATCAAATACTATAGTATTAATTTTATGAGTAATTTCTAATGCTTCTCCACCTTTAATTAATACTCCATTTTCTGCACCTTTACCTGTACCAACCATTATTGCTGTAGGTGTTGCTAATCCCAAAGCACAAGGGCACGCAATTACTAGTACTGATATAAATATTGTTAATGCAAATACCGGTGTTTCTCCAGCTATTAACCATGCAATTGCTGAAAAAATAGCAAGCCCGATTACTATCGGAACAAAGTATGCTGAAATAACATCTGCCATCTTTGCAATTGGTGCTTTTGATCCTTGTGCATCTTCAACCAATTTAATTATTTGAGATAATGCTGTATCTCTCCCCACCTTTGTAGCCTTATATTTAATAAAGCCTGTTTTGTTAATACTTGCACCTATTACATTACTTCCAACTATTTTTTCAACTGGTATACTTTCTCCAGTAAGCATTGATTCATCTATTGCTGTTGAACCTTCAATAACTTCACCATCAACTGGTAACTTTTCTCCTGGCTTAACTAATATTATATCTCCAACTACAACTTCATCTATTGGAATTACTATTTCGTTACCTTCTCTAATAATAGTTGCTGTTTTTGGTGCTAATCCCATTAATTTTTTAATTGCTTCAGATGTTTTTCCTTTTGATATTGCTTCTAAATATTTACCAAGTGTTATAAGTGTTAATATTGTAACTGCTGCTTCGAAATATAAATGCATAGCATAGCTTGTATCACCAGTAGCTATTTTATACATTCCAAATACACTATAAAGAAAAGCTGCACTTGTTCCTACAGCTATTAGTGAATCCATATTTGGACTTAACTTTATCAAATTTTTAAATCCAATTAAATAGAATTTATATCCTATAGCCATAACTGGAACTGTTAATATAATTTGAAATACAGCAAAGTTCATTGGATTAACCATAGGGTCTATTATCTTAGGCAATGGCATTCCCACCATGTGTCCCATAGTAACTATTAAAAGTGGAATTGTAAAAATACATGAAAAAATAAGTCTTCTTAATAATTTATCTTTATCAGATAATTTTTTTTCTGTATTTTCTTTTTCTTCTTCTCTTACAAGCTTATAGCCAGCTTTTTCTACAGCTCTTTTAATATCTCCGTAAGTTACTATATCGTCATCAACTGTAATACTCATTTTTTCAGTAGTTAAATTAACTACCGAATCTTGAACACCTTCTATTTTTTTTGTTACTTTTTCAACTCTACCAGCACATACTGCACATGTCATTCCTTCAACCCTATAAGTATGGGTTTTTATATTTTTAATTACTGAATATCCAAGAACTTCTACTTTCTTTTCTATTTCATTTGATGTTACTTTATTCTCATCAAAACTTACTGTTAATGTTTCTGTAGTAAAATTAACACTAGCATCTTTCATGCCTTCCATTTTTTTAATTCCACGTTCTACTCTATTTGCACATGCAGAACATGTCATTCCACCAATTTTATATTTTTTATCCATTTAATTTCTCTCCTTTCCTTATTTAGATATCTTCTCAAAAAGATTCATTATTTCATCTATCTTTTCATCGCCATTATTATTTATTATCGCATCTTTAACACAATGATCTAAATGTCTTTTTAAAATTTGCATATTTGCCTTTTTTAATAATGATTGAACTGCAATTATTTGATTAGAAACGTCAATACAGTATCTTTCATCTTCAATCATTTTTATTATTCCTTCAATTTGTCCTTTTGCTATTTTTAAATTTTGAATTGCTTTTTTTCTTTCTTCCATAGTTCTCCTCCATATTACCCCCCACCCCAGGGGGGTATGTTTTAATTATAATACTTTTTATTTCTATGTCAATATTAATATTTTTTATTATTTCTTATTCTTTATACAAAATTTTATTGCTACTTATCCCTATATTTATCAGATATATTTTTTAATTTATTAGGTTAAACTATTTATGTGTTATTAGTGGAAAATCTTTTATAGATGCAAAATTAATAACTAATTTAATACTTCAGTTAAAAGAGGTGAATGAAATGAGTAAATGTTGTTCAAAATCTGATCCTAGCTGTAAGGATTATGCAGAAAAAGTGAAAAATAAGGCAAATGAAAAAACACCTTATGAAATTGATAAACCAACTAAACATTTTTAAAATTAAATCTTCAAATATAAAATTAATATGCTCATCATATAGTTTCATCATTTAAATTAGACACTATATAAGGAGCATATTTTATTAAATTATAAAATTTTATTTATTTTTATAACTATCTACTAACATCATAAAGAATTTAAATAATACTACTGATATTATACCAGTTGTTATGTATATTTGAATTCCAGCTATTTGATTTACAATATAACCAAAAGTTTCATATCCTTGACCTATTAAGTAAGCAGACATCTTTGTTGAAGCTACAATTCCTATAGCCATAGGGAACGTAAGTCCTGCAAATCCTGGATGGAAAATATATGAGAAGAATTTTGGTAATTTGCTTATTATGAATATTAATGCACAAATTACTGCAAAGTATAAATAATAAACTATAAATTTATTTGGTGTTTGAATAAAATTAAGGTAACTTACTAAACAAAGACTTGATGGTGCAAGTACAATTGCTTGAGTATGATACATTGGATCTTTGATTTCATATTTTGCTAATCTATAAATCATAAATGGAATTATTATAGTAAATACTGCAATACCATAGTATACAACTATTTTACCTATTAAAGGTTCATTCATAACTCCACCAACTACTGTAGAAACCATTATACCATTATATGTAACAAACCAACTTGGAACGAAAGTTTGCATATTAACACCTTTTACTACGTTTCTATATGTAAATATTAGAATGTGAATTGCATGTAATATTAAACCTATAAACCAAAGTGCCTTACCAAAAGCCGCATTATAAGTATAAATATAACTACCAATAATCATAGTTATCATTGTAAATCCTGCATAAAGTGATGCTGGAACTGTATTTGAATATTCATTTTTTACAGTATCAAAGTGAGCAACCATTTTAACTATATATGCTATTAAAACAGCAATTGCTGCCCATATAGTTAAATGTCTTACCCATGTATATCCCATACCTGAGTATACATTAGCTAAAGTTGATGCCCCTACCATGGTTGGTAAAATTGGAACTGGTAAGTTTTTAATCTTTTGTATTAGTGACTTATTATTCATGATTCCTCCTAAAATTTAAAAATAAACTAATAAATAAGTTCTATATATATCTTGTGTAATAGAGTTGAATTAAATTCATTTGTTAATTTTTTCACTTTTCATTCAACAAATTTACTTAATCACTCCTCAACAATAGTTATTATACTTATAGAAATCATTCAAGTATGTGATTTTTATCACAATATTGTTAATTTTTTAATTATTTTTTTAAGATATTTTATTAAACTAAAAATATAAAATAATATTAATAAAAAAAAGAACTGTAATACTACAATTCTTTTTTCATTTTATATTTTGTAGAAGTTATATTATAAGCTCAATATCTTTTTCCCAGTATCAACTAGTTCACATTTATCTCCTACTTTAACTTTTCCACCTTTTAATACTCTTGTAAAAATTCCATTCTTAGGCATTATACACTCTCCTACTTGATAGTATATTGCACATTTATCATGACATTCTTTTCCTATTTGAGTTACTTCTAAAAGAACATCATCTCCTACAGTTAATCTTTGTCCAACTGGAAGCTTATTTAATTCAAATCCTTCAATAACTAAATTTTCTCCAAAGGCACCAAAATCAACATTTCCACCTTTATTTCTGAAATCTTCTATTTTTTCTAAAGCTAAAAGACTTACTTGTCTATGCCATTTTCCAGCATGAGCATCTCCTTCAATTCCAAACTCTTCTATAAAATTTGCTTCTGAAACTTCATTTTTTAATGTTCCCTTATGTTTACTTGTACAAATAGCAATTACTTTTCCCATTTCTTATCCTCCAATTTGATTCATAAACTTTAATTCTTTATGCTCACTTTTTTCTAAAAATAAATGTTTTTCTGGTTTGTCATATATATTTTCTTGTATAATTTCTCTTAAATTTTCGTCACTAATTCCTTTTCTAAGCTTAGATTTTAAATCTACCCCATAATCAAAGTGAAGACATTGCTTTAAAAAACCTTCTGGAGTTAATCTTATTCTATTGCAATCTTCGCAAAAACAATTGCTTAATGCACTTATAAAACCAACTTTACCTTTTGCGCCTTTTAACTTAATATATGTAGCTGGTCCGCCACTTTTACTTCTTACTACTTTTTCATAATCAGTATAATTGTCTTCTATAACCTTTAGTACTTCTTCATTTGTAACACCTTTATAATTAATTGCAATTCCAATTGGCATTAATTCAATAAAACGTATATCTATAGGTTTTTCTTTAGTAAGATTTACAAAATCAATTATTTCGTCTTTATTAACATCATTAACTATAACAGTATTTAATTTTACTTTTATCCCTAGCTCTATTGCCTTATCTATGGCTACTAAAACATTCTCTAACTTACCTAATCTAGTTAATTTGCTAAATCTTTCTTCTTTTAATGAATCTAAACTGATATTTACTCCCTTCAATCCATTTAACTTCAATTCTTCAAGTTTATCAGCTAGTAATATTCCATTTGTAGTTAGATAAATTTCTTCAATACCTGGAATATTATTTATTCTCCCTATAAGATTTACTATTCCTGCTCTAACTAATGGTTCTCCACCAGTTATTCTAATTTTTTTTATTCCAAGTTTAGCGCTTTCTTTTACAATTTTATATATTTCATCATCAGTTAACTTTTCATCATTTTTTAAGAAGTTATTTTCCTTCTCCTTCATACAATAAACACATCTTAAATTACAATTATCAGTTACCGATACCCTTAAGTAATCAATCTCTCTTTCAAACTTATCTTTCATATTAATTCAAAGGGTAAGTTAAAAGTTAAACTCCCCACTCTTTCCTCCTGTTTTTTTAAGCAAATGAGTTCCTTCGATAACCATTCTTTTATCAATTGCTTTACACATATCATAAATTGTTAATGCACTTACTGTTGCAGCTGTTAAAGCCTCCATTTCAACCCCTGTTTTATCAACTATTTTTACTGTTGCTGTAATTTCAATGGAACTCTCTTCTTTATTTTATCTCAAAATCCACATTACAACTTGTAATCATTAATGGATGGCACATTGGAATTAAATTTGATGTTTGTTTACTAGCCATTATTCCTGCTATTCTAGCTACTCCTAATACATCGCCTTTACCAATTTTCCCATTTTCTATTAACTCTAATGTCTCTCTACTAACTTTTATTTTTGAAACAGCAACTGCAACTCTAGCTGTTTCATTTTTTTCTGATACGTCAACCATTCTAGCATTTCCACTATTATCAAAGTGCGTCAATTTATTATCCATAATACAAGCCTACTTTCTAAAATTATTTTCCAAATGAACAATGTGGGAATGTACATACATTACAATCTAAGCATAATCCACCATGTCCATATTCGACTATATCATCAATTGTTAATTTTTCATCACTTAAAACTCTTGGTAATACTAAATCAAGTACTGTTCTTTTAGAGTACATTGCACAGCTTGGTACTCCTAAAATTGGTGTATCACCATAATAAGCTAATAAGAACATAGCTCCTGGTAATACTGGAGATCCATATGTTACTAATTCACCACCACATTCCTTAATTGCTGTAGGTGTAACATCATCAGGGTCTACAGACATTCCTCCTGTACAAATTATCATATCTACTTTTTCACTTAAACCTTTTTGAATTTCTTCAATAATTCTTTCCTTTTCATCTGGTAATATTACTTGACGTATTACTTCACTACCATAATACCCTAATTTTTGCTTTATTACTGGTAAAAAGGCATCCTTAATTCTGCCTTTATATACTTCATTACCAGTAGTTATTAATAAACACTTTTTAGGTTTTATTTCTGCTACACTAATTATCTTTTCTCTAATTAGATTTTCAGCAGTAATAATTTTTTCCTCATCTATTATTAATGGAATAACCCTTGTTGCTCCAACTTTTTCCCCTTTTTTAATTGGAGTATTATTATGCAACGTAGAAACTATAATTTCACCAACCGAATTTAATTTGAATAAATTAGCTTTATCTATTTTTAATACTCCATCTCTGTCAGCAAAGAAATCTACTTTTCCTTCTTTAATTTCATCTGAAATCTTAATTCCTTCTCCCACAACTAAATTTGAAATTCTTGTTGCTGCATCATTTTCATGAAGCTGACCTTCTGTAGGTTCCCAAACATAAACATGCTCTTTCCCAATAGATAGTAATTTTTCTATATCTTCTTCTTTAATTATATGACCTTTTTTAAATAATCTTCCTTTAAATTCACCAGGAATTATTTGAGTTACATCATGAGAAAGTATAGTTCCTACTGCATCTTCTACTTTTATCATTTTCATATTAATTTTCCCCCTATTACTTTCTAGCACATTCTTTTGAAGTTCCTAATAATATATCAATTCCGTGTTTAATGTCATCTAATGCATAATCTAATGCTTCCTTGCAAGCCTTTGGACTTCCTGGTAAATTAACAATTAATGTATCTTTTCTTATACCAGACACAGCCCTTGAAAGCATAGCTCTTTTAGTAATTTGCATACTATACATTCTTATTGCTTCGCATATTCCAGGTGCTTCTCTATCAATTATTGCTTTAGTAGCTTCTGGTGTTATATCCCTTTTAGAAAATCCAGTTCCACCTGTACTTAATATTAAATTAACTTTAAGCTCATCACTCATAACTTTAAATTCATTTTCTAACATTTCTTTTTCATCAGGTAATATGACTTGTTTTACTACAGTAAATCCCGCAGCTTCAACTAACTCTTTTACTACAGCCCCACTTTTATCTTCTCTTTCTCCAGCATAACCTTTATCACTACTTGTAATTATACCAACTGTATACATTATAATTCCTCCAATTCTTTATATTCTTTTTCCGTATTTATATTTAAAAAATCTTTTTCAATAAATTTTTTTTCTTGATTTCCATCTATAACTTTATAATTTAAAGATTTTATCAATAATTGAAGTTTATTATTATTATTTTTTATTGCATTTTCAATACTAGGAATGCTCTTTTTTGAATATACTGCACATAATGGCTGTAGCCTTCCAGAAACCTCCGGTATTAACACTTCATATTCTTCATTATAATTTCCTAATATATTTAAAGTTTCACTAGTTATAAGTGGCATATCACATGCTATACATAAAACTTTATCTGTAGTTGAATTCATAAGAGCTGAATGTATTCCGCTCAAAGGACCATTCCCCTTATATATATCTTCAATTACTCTTAAATTAAATCCTTCATATTCTTCTTTTTTATTTGCAATTATTATTATTTCTTTATAACCTTTGCCTGCATCAATTATATGCTCTATAAATTTACGTTCCTTATAATTTAATAACGCCTTATTATTATAGTTCATTCTACTACTTTTACCACCAGCTAAAATAGCCAATGTCTTGTTTATCATAAGCATCTATCTCCTAAAATTTAATGATATCAACTGTTTCACCACTATGAAGAGCTTCGCTTCCACCCTCTACTTCAATCATACAATTAGAATTTAAATTAGAACTTAATATTCCATTTCCACTTTTCACTTGTGTTATATATACCTTTTGTTTTCCCTCTTCTATTACAACTCTACCTCTAATAAATCTTCTCTGAGGGCTTTTTTTATTGAAATTATCACATAAAGTTGCTTTTTCTCTTTTAACTTCTATTTTTTCAATTCCACTTAATTTTTCTATTGATGTCTTAACAAACAACTCAAATGCTGTTAGTGCCGCAGTTGGATTTCCTGACAAACTAACCACAAGAGCATTATTTACAATACTACAAAGCACTGCTGAACCTGGTTTCATTTTAACCTTCCAAAATAATCGTTTCCCACCTATATTGTCTATTGCATGATTTAATAAATCTTTTTCACCTACAGATACTCCACCAGTTGTAATTATTAAGTCAACATTTTGAGATATATTCTCTATATATTTCTCTATATCTCCTTCAATATCTCTTACATGCTTTACTTCTAAAATATTATATCCTAACTCAGAAACTCTAGCCATTATAGTATATTTATTACTATTGAAAATTTTACCTTCCGTTAAATCACTATTTACATCTATAACTTCATCACCAGTACATAAAAGTGCAATTTTAGGATTTTTATATACCTTTATCTTTGAAATACCACTGCTTGCAATAATACCTATATCTGCAAAATCTATCTTTTTATTTTTATTTACTAATAGAGATCCTTTTTTAATATCTTCACCTTTAAAACAAATATTATCATTAGCTTTTATTTTTTTAGTTAATGTTATATGCTCCTCATCATTTTTGATAGTATCTTCTTGCTTTATTACTGCATTTGCTCCATTTGGAATAGGAGCACCAGTCATTATTCTTATTGCAGTTTTATTAGTTACTTCATAATTACTTACTTCACCAGCAAAGACCTTATCAATGATTTTTATTTTATCATTAGAACCACTATTTTCTGCTAATATTGCATATCCATCCATTGCTGACTTATTAAATGGTGGATTATCAATTAGCGAATATATGTCCTCTGCTAAAACTCTTCCTGTTGCATTTATTAAGTCAATCTCTTCTGTTCCTATGGCTTTAACATTTTCATCTAATATATCTATTGCCTCTTCCAATGATATAAATGACTTCATTTGATATCCTCCTTAAAATATAAAAGACTTACTACTTCATATTTTAGGTATGAGTAATAAGCCTCAAATATAACAAAATTATTTTTAGTTATATATAACTAAAAATAAAACTATATATTTAAACAAAACTTATTTTCCTTCCCAAAACGTGGAGATAATATCTTTTCAAATATTACCCTTAAATTTTATTTCAAATTTCGGCTTAAGTTCCTTAGATTTACTCCTTAGGATACTTAGCTCTAGAAAATATATTATTGATAATTTTCAAACTTAAATTCTTCTTCTTTTTCAATTAAATCTACAAGTTTTTCTACATCGTCTTTATTTACAACATTTATGTTATTATCTATATCTAAATGAGTATCGCTTGCAATAGCTATTAACTTTTCTTTTTGAGTTATAATCCTATCACTTACTCCATCTCTATAAACTTCGATTTTTCTTAAGTTACTATTTTTATATCCTTCAACTAAAATTATATCTTTATCCATTAACATTTTAATTATATCACTAAGTTCAATCTCTTCGTGTAATTCTTTAATCATAGCAAATCTATTTTTTGATGAAATTACAACTGTTTCCGAGCCTGCTTCTCTATGTTTATATGTATCTTTTCCTTTTTTATCTATATCAAATCCATGAACATCATGTTTTATAGTTGCTATACTATACCCTCTATTTTTTAGTTCTTTTATTAAAGACTCCATTAGAAATGTCTTTCCAACATTTGAGCTATAACCTACAATATTTATTACCTTTGACATTTACTTCATCCCTTAGTCTTTATTTTATCTTTATATTTTAAAAATCTGCTTTGATTTTAAATCTTATTAACATTTTTGTAAATATATTTTATTTAAATTTAATAAGTTAGAGGCAAAAGATTATTTAATATATATTAAAACTCTCCCCTTTCCCTCTAACTCTTTTTATTATATATTAACTTGCCAAATTACCAAATTAAAATTTGGGCTCTTATAAATGAAACTCACTCCTCACATGCGTTCGGAGGAGTAAGTTCGAGCAACCAAATTAAAATTTGGGCTCTTACTTATAACTAAACTCAAAGTTTTTTTCTATGTTAAAGAAATCAGCATAATCTATATCAAATAAACTCTTTGTAACTTTTGATACATCTATATTTTCCTTAATAAGCTGAGTTAAAACTCCAGCATAAGAAAGGTCTCCTTGAATTATTGCACCATAGATTTTTCCATCTTTATGGATTATCTTTTTATAGTTATTATCTTCAACTTTAGTTTCAACTATATAAGTTTCATCAGCTGGTTCTACCATACCAAGAGACATTGTAGCTATACCTACAAAGTTCATTGTGTTTTTGCTTCCAAAGAAATCAGTCATTACCATTTCTTTTCCTAACATATTATGTGCTGCTATTATACCTTCTTTAACAGCTGTTGGCCATATTGGATTTCTTCCCGTTACATCTCCAGCTCCATATATATTTTCTATATTAGTTTGCCCTTTTGCATCAATTATTAATCCAAATCTATCACATTCAACATTACTATTTTCCATAAATGCAACATTAGATCTAACCCCTGTAGCAACTATTACTAATTCACATGGAACTTCTTCACCAGTATTTAATACTAAAGCTTTTGGATTGTTATTTTCATCTAAAAGTAACTTTTCTGCTTTAACATCTAACTTTAAAGAAACACCTTCTTCAATGAATTTCTTTTCATATACATCTGAAGCATGCTTGTCTAATTGTAATGGAAGTATCTTATTACTCATTTCAACTAAAGATATATTTAATCCTTGTCCAAGTAATCCACTAACTGCATCTATTCCAACAAGACCAGCACCTAAAACTACTACATTCTTAACTTTTTTAGCTTGTTCTTTTATTAATATAGCATCATCTAAGTTTCTTAGCCCAACTACATTATTACCTTCTCTAAGTCCTAGTACTGGAGGTATAAATGCAGATGCTCCACTACAGACTAATAATTTATCATAACTTAAAGTCTCACCATTTGATAGCTCTAAAGTTTGTTCTTTATCATTTAATGCTTTAACTTCTAAACCTTTCATCCAAGTAATATTGTTTTCTTCAAAAAACTCTTTACCTGTAAAGTTTAAGGCATCTACATCTCTATGACTTGAAATGTAATGATGAAGTATGCATCTTGAATATACATTTTCATCTTTAGATATTAATACTATTTCAGCATTTTTATCTAATTCTCTTAAAGTTTTAGCTCCACTTATACCTGCTGCAGAGGCTCCTATAACTACATATCTCATTATTCAGTTACCTCCTCTAAAGTAATTGCTCCCATAGGACATTTAGCTACACATTGTGCTGTTCCATGTTCCTTACATGCATCACATTTCATTATTTCTTTATGCATTCTGCTATCAGCTTTTAATACTCCATAAGGACATGCCATTATACACATGTAACAACTAGCACAGTGATCTTTATTATATTCTACTAATCCAGTTTCTTTATTCTTACTCATAGCACCTGTCATACAAGTATAAACACATTCTGGTCTATCACAATGTCTACAGAATATTGGAGCATATTTACCTTTACTATCTATTGTTATTCTACTTCTTGTATCCTCTGACTCGTGAGCTACAATACATGCTGTTGTACAAGTTAAACAGCCAACACATTTATCTCTATCTATCTTAATTCTTTTCATCTTTAGTCACCCTCTATTTTTTAATGATATTTACTGCAACTGTTTTAAATGATGGTTCCTTTGAATATGGATCATAAACTGAAGGAGTAAGTGCATTTGTTTCAATATAATGAATTGGTGCATATAAATGATCCTTCTTTACATGATCAGATATCTTTATAGTAAAGTCTTTAGTTACTCCATTTTGAGAAGCTATTGAAACTCTTTCATTTTCTTCTATATTTAATTCTTTTGCTAACTCTGGATGCATAAATGCATATGATTCCTTAGAGTAAATTCTTTCTGACTCAGCAATTTCTCTTGATCTAACTTGAGTATGCCATTGCCCTACTGTTCCTCTTCCTGAGTTAAATATATATGGAAATTCTGCACTTGTTTGTGTTGGGTTTTCTGCTATATCTTCAAAGTGGAATTTAGCTTTCTTTGATGGAGTATAGTAATTACCATCTTCATATAATCTTCTTTCATCTTCCACTAAAGTTTCTCCAGCTCTAAATGGCCATTGAACTCCTCTTGAACCTTCCATATTTGGTCCTTCTAACATTTCATAAGTTACACCTGTAATATCACAAGGCATTCCCTTAGAACATTTCTTTAATAATTCAAAAGCACTTCTTGGAGTTTCCCATCCTTTTAATAAATCTCCCATTCCAAGTTCCTTACCAATGTTATAGAAGATTTCGAAATCTGATAATTCTCCTTCTTCTTTTTCAATTACAGGATTAACCTTTGATAATCTTCTTTCAGTATTTATTAATACCCCTTCTTTTTTGATTGCTGGAACAGAAGGTAAGTATAAATCACAAAGTTTAGCACTATCAGTATCTTCATATATATCTTGAACTACGAAGAAATCTAGATTTTTAACGCACTTTTCAAATTCTTCATTATTTGCCCATGAATGTCTTGGGTTTGTACAAATTACCCATAACCCCTTAATTTCTCCTGCAATTGCTTTTTCAATTATTGCATTGTAAGGAATTGTTGGTTTTGTAGCAAGTACACTTTCATCTACACCTAAAGCTTCAGCAACTGCTTTTCTACGTACTGGATTATCGAAATCTCCACCACCATAAAGTCCTGCTGTATTACTAAATGCTCTTGAACCCATAGCATTACATTGTCCAGTTAAAGAGTTTGCACCTGTACCTGGTCTACCCATGTTTCCTGTTATTAATGCTAAATTAATTATAGATTGAGCTGTTCTAACTGCTTGGTAACCTTGATTAACTCCCATTGTCCACCAGAATGAAACTCTTTCTCCTGCATGAATAATTTCAGCTAATTCTAAAACTCTTTCCGCACTTATTCCTGTTTCAGCTTCAACTTTATCTAAAGTGAATTTAGCTACATGATTCTTGAAATCTTCATATCCTTCTGTATGATTTTCTATGTAGTTAACATCAATATATCCTTTTTCTATTAAAACATTAGCTAAAGTATACATTAATACTAAGTCAGCCTTTGGTTTAATATCTATCCATATATCAGAATTCATAGCAGTTTCTGATCTTCTTGGATCTATTGTTATTATTTTAGCTTCTTTATTTTCTCTAATTCTTCCCCAGAATACTGGATGAGCTATAACTGGATTTGCTCCAATTAAAATTATTGTATCTGAAAGTTCTGCATCATTTAATGTATATGGTGGAGCATCAAATCCAAAACTTTGTTTATGAGCAACTACTGATGTAGCCATACATAATCTTGTATTACCATCACCATTAATGCCCATGTAGTTTCTTCCTACATGTCCTAATAAAGCCATATCTTCTGTTGGCATTTGTCCTGTACTAATGAAGGCAACACTTTCTTTACCGTATTTTTCTTGAATGCTTGTCATTTTTTTAGCAAATGTTTTAAAGCCTTCTTCCCATGAAATTTCTTTCATTTCTCCATTTTCATCTCTTAAAAGTGGGCTTTTTCTTGCTTTAATTTTTGTTTGTTGCTTATCTAAGTTTAATCCTTTTATACAACAAAAACCTTTATTTACAGGGTAATCAACAGTAGGAGAAACCTTAGCTATCTTACCATTTTCTACATAAAAATCTACATTACATGCTAATGCACATAAATTACATGTTGATTGAATCTTCTTCATATTACTCCCATCTCCAATTCGTGATTTTAATAAACTCTATATTCAGTATTATTTCAGATTCATTTTATCACTAAAGGTTATATGCAACTGTGATTATAATCACAAATTATTTGTCATTTATTTAACAATATTATTGCTAAAATCTCTTTTTTATTTAATAAAAGTAAAAATAAGCCATTAGATTTTTTTATAAATAACCTATTAGCTTATTTAAACTTTTACACTAATTCAATTTTACTAGTAAAATATTCATCATAATGTTAATTTAAATTTAACTATTTACTATTTCGCCTCCATTTATGTGAATAGTTTGACCTGTAATATATGAAGCTGCTTCAGATGCTAAAAATACATATGCACCAGCACATTCAACAGGTTGACCTGCTCTACCCATAGGAGTATTTGATCCAAACTGTGGAATTTCTCCCTTTTCAAAGCTTGATGGAATAAGTGGTGTCCATATAGGTCCTGGAGCTACTGCATTTACCCTTATACCACTTTTATTTTTTGCTAATGATGTTGATAAAGATCTTGTTAATGTTACAATAGCACCTTTAGTCATTGAATAATCTATAAGTTTTTCATTTCCTGCAAAAGCTGTAACTGATGCTGTATTTATAATGCATGAACCTGATTTCATATGTTTTAACGCTTCTCTTGACATATAAAAAGTTCCATAAATATTAGTTTTCATAGTTTTATCAAATTGAGAATCTGAAATTTGTTTAAAATCTTTACATTCATATTGAACTGCTGCATTATTTACTAATATATCTATTTTTCCATGTTCTTTAATTACATTCTCTATTACTGAACTACAAAAAGTAACGTCTGAAATATCTCCTGAATAAATACTACACTTTCTTCCTGTAGCTTCTATTAATTTTTTAGTATCTTCAGCATCTTTTTTTTCATTGTAATAAACTATAACAATATCAGCTCCTTGATATGCATAAGCAATAGCTACTGCTCTACCTATTCCACTATCTCCACCAGTTATTATTGCAACTTTATCTTTTAGTAAATCTCCACTTTTTATATACTTTTCATCATAGTATATAGGTACTGGATTCATTTCACTTTCAAAACCTGGATGAATATTTTGATGTTGTGCTGGAAAACTTGTTGGAAAGTTCATATAATCACTCCTTAAAAAATCCTTGTCATAATTTATTATTAGTTACTTTATGATTTATAATTCTTTTTTATAAAAATCTTATCTGTTAATTAATAGTTTATTTTTTATTAAATAAATTTCACTTTATAAAAAATGGAATTGCATTAGCAATTCCATTCAATTTTATCTCTATATTAACCAAATACTTTATCATAGACTATAGGATCCTTAAATCCAAATATTACTTTTCCATTTTTCTCAAAAATTTCACTTACATACAACTTTCCATGTTCTGTTCTTTCTTTTAATGTAAAAATAGTACCATTTCCAAAATCACTTATACTTTCTCCATAAAAAGATCCATTTTCCTCTTTATAAATCATAGGATTGAACTTTTCAGACTTAACTAAAGTACTATAATCCATAATTAAAGAACCATTGTCATTTCTAAATTCTTCTTTAGATATTCCTTTCGGTAATTCATAGGAAGTTAATACAACATTATTTTCTTTATCTAATGTAAATAAAAATAAATGCGGTAATATTTTTTTACCTTTTTCAGTTTCATAATAGCTTTCTTCTATTACAAAATACCCCTTAAAATTTTGGGGTAAATTTTTAATTTTTTGATTACATACCGCATTTATATGTTTAGCCTTAGGATGTATGATTTCACCTTCACTTTCTTCTTTTTTTATTTGTGCCTGGTTATTAAATTTACCACACAAATTTTTAATAAAAGATTCCAACCTACTCATAATTCCTCCCTAAACTGTTTATTTTTTTAATAATTCATCAACAACAGCTTTAGCTTCAGCTAAGCAAGAACCACATCCCTTTCCACAGTTAGTTACACTTTGAACTTTTTCAAAAGTATCAGCTCCATTTTCTATTGCTCTTTCGATATCTTCAACAGAAACATTAAAACAATAACAAATTTTTTTAGTTTTATCCATATATATTCCTCCATAATATTACTATTTATATCTATAGTTGTATGTATATTTATAGTTTTAACATACATGAAATCTATTATTCTAACTTATTAATTTAAACTAATTTACTTATGAAAAAAATTAATTTATTAATAATTGATTACTTACATATTATTGAATCAATTATTCTTCTTGCTATTGTTGTTTTATCAGGTAATATAGGAAGGTTATCTTTACTATACCAATCAGCATGAAGTATTTCCTCTCCATCAACTTTGATTTCTCCACTTTCATATTCAGCTGTAAATCCAATCATTATAGAATTTGGATATGGCCAAGGTTGACTATCAAAATATTTAATATTTTTTACTTTTATATTAACCTCTTCTAATATTTCACGTCTTACACAATCTTCTAATGTTTCATTTACATCTACAAACCCTGCAATAGTACTATGTAATCCTTCAGGAAAGTTTTTATTATTTGCTAATAATATTTTATCCCCCTTGGTAATTCCTACTATAATTGCAGGACAAACCTTAGGATAACATGTATATCCACACTCTTTACACTTCATTGCAAATTCATTATTAGCAAACTCATTTTTTCCACCACATATTCCGCAATATTTATTCGTCTTATGGAAATGAATTATCTGAGCAGCCTTTCCTGATACTGATACACTTTCTTTATCAATAATTGCAGCACTTTCTCTTAATGTAATAAACTTTAACTCTCCAGATACTTTCACCGCAGAATTAATTTCACCACAAAAGCAATGTTTATCTTTTAGCTTTCCAAGGTGATATTTTATTTCTAATCCATCTATTAATTGCTTTACATCCTTAAATGTCGGAATATTAATCTTTCCCATATCCTCTTTAACTAAGAGCATTTTATCTTGAAATAAAAACCATAAATCCCCCTCTTTATTTTCCTCTGGAAATAAAGGATCTGATACAAATTTCATATAGTCATCAGTATTAATCATAATTCCTCCAATCTTATTCTTCTAATATTTCACAATGCATATATTTCTCAGCTTCATTCCAAGGTACAATAAATCCTTGTCCTTTAGAGCAAAATACTGAGTTTGAAGAATACTCTATATCTGCATTTTTATTATATCCTATTTTTTCCACAATTTCATCAGTATTATGACATATATCATATCCATCAAACATTAAACTTATATTACCTTTTCCTTTTGTAAATGCAATAAGCTCCATGCTATAATCCATAAATGTTGATACGGGTCCTCTTCCCATTATTCTAACCTTATTTAAATTAGTTTCAGGAGTATTAAATTTACCACTTAGCTTTTGTATATCTGATAAAACTCTTCCCATATAATCTAATTCTACATCTATTGTAAATCTATAAAATGGCTCTAATAATATATTATGAGCTTTTTCTAAACCTTGCCTTAATGCCCTATATGTTGCCTCTCTAAAATCTCCTCCTTCTGTATGTTTGTTATGAGCTCTTCCTGTTAAAAGTGTAACTTTAATATCCGTAATATCAGAACCTGTTAATAGTCCGTGATGATTTCTTTCAAAAATATGAGTTTTAATTAAATTTTGCTGTCCTGTTGTTAAGTCATCAGCATGACACTTATTTTCAAACACAATTCCTGTTCCCCTAGCCTGAGCCTCAAGTTTTAAATGAACTTCTGCATAATGCTTTAATGGTTCAAAATGCCCATAACCTCTTACTTCATTTGTTATAGTTTCCTTATACATTATTTCACAAGGCCCAAAGTCTACTTTTAAATTAAATCTTTCATATACAATTTCTTTTAAAACCTCTAATTGAATCTTACCCATAATATGAACTTGAATTTCTTTATGCGTTTCATTCCATAACACATTTAATGCAGGGTCTTCAGCTTCTAATATCTTAAAATACTTTAAGACTTCTTTTTCATTATATGATTCATCATATATAACGCTAGACATTAAAGTTGGAATCATATTAAAATTTACTTTATTATTTAAAATACCTATTCCATCTCCAGCATTTACTGTTGATAAACCAGTTACTGCAAAAACATCACCTGCTTCAACTTCATCTACAGTAATAAATTTATTTCCATTATAAATTCTAATACTACTTATCTTTTCTTTTATATTTGTATCTGCTTTAGAAATTTCTATTTCATCTCTTACTTTTAGTTTACCACTTAATGCTTTAATAAATGTAATTCTCGTTCCATTACTATCATATCGTATTTTATTTACTATCCCTGAGAATTCACAACTTGAATCATAATTAGTAGATGTCAATTCTTCTAATACATTTAAAAATTCTCTTATACCTTCATCTTGAAGTGCAGAACCACTAAAACATGGATATATTTTATTTTCTCTTATTAAATCCCTTAATTTATTTACCCATAAATTATTTTCATATTCATCATTTAAATATTTTTCTAAAAGAAGTTCATCTTTTTCAGCTATGAATTCTATTACTTCCTCATTCATTTCTTCTAAATCCGTTATAAAACAAACATCCTTAGAAAGATTATTATTAATTTCTTGTAATACTCTTTTTAAATCTGCACCCGTTCTATCTAATTTATTAATAAAGAAAAATGTAGGAACCTTATACTTTCTTAGTAAATTCCAAACTGTTTCCGTATGTCCTTGTACCCCTTCAACTGCACTTACTATGACAATTGCATAATCCATTATTCTTATAGCTCTTTCCATTTCACAAGAAAAATCTATATGCCCTGGGGTATCTATTAAATAATATGTTGAGTCATTTATATCGAATACTGCTTGATCTGAAAATACTGTAATCCCTCTTTTTTTCTCTATGTCATGACTATCCAAAAAGGAATTTTTATGGTCTACTCTTCCTCTTGTTTTTATACTTTTTGTATGATAAAGAACTTGCTCAGAAAATGTAGTTTTTCCAGCATCTACATGAGCTAGTACTCCTATTGTTTTCTTCATATAATCTCCTTTGCTAATTATGTGAAAATTTATATTTTTAATTATATCACCTTAAGAATTTTTTGCCATTTTTAAAATGTTTTAATTATAAAAAATGCACATTAAAAGTAATATTATTTACCTTTAATGTGCATAATTCGCCTTATTAAATATATGATTCTGCTATCTTTATAAAATATTTTTGTGTTAAATATAGTAACTGACAAGTTGTTTTAATTGTAAAATAAACATCATTTAAACAATCTTCTTCTAAATCAAGATATTCTTTTCTATTAATTCTTAATTCCTCTAAATAATCTCTTGATTCATTGATATTATTTAATATTTCATTAAAAATTTCATCCTTTTCTTTTAATGCCTTTTTTAATGTTCTGTGCAATAATAATTCATATACGAAATGATCCTTCATATCCTTTCCGTAATACTCTTCTAAATGATATTTACAAAAGCAATCTGCTATATAGTGAGCAATTTTACCTACAATAAAAGATACTTCATTAATATCAAGATCATTGTTTTCAATGTATTTTTTATATTCAAGCATCTTATCTTTTGAAACACTATATGTGTGTTTAATCTTATTTTTTCTTTTGTGTAGGTCTGGTTCTATACATCCAAGTAAGAATCTCTTTTTATCTAAATTTAAATTATATTTTTCATTACAAATTTTATAACAATATGAGCCAATGGCTAAATGTGTGTTTATTAACATAAGAGTTCTCCCCCTATCAGGAATTAATATTATATATAATCCCGATAATATTATTATACATCATAAATCTAAATTGTGATTGTAAATTTTTTGTATTTATTCTGGCTGCTGTGTAATATTTTATAAATTACAACCAATATTAGCTATGAAAATAAATATTACATTTAAATATTTATGATTAATTTCTTAACATATGACTATTTTATTTTGCACATAATAAATAAGAATTATTAATTACCTTAATTATTGGAGGCTAATTATGAAAATTAGATTAGGATACGTTGCAATTTCAAAGAAATTAGGAAAAAAGGTAACTTCTTCTAGCACAGTAACATTTTCAAATTATAATAAAATTGTTCTTCCATCAAAAAAATTAGAAAAATTACAAACTGTTGCTGCATCAAACTTACATGATTTAGAAAAAATAATAAAATATAATATTGAAAACAACATTCACTTTTATAGGATTACATCAGCACTAATCCCATTAGTAACTCATCCTGAAGTTGGATATTGGGGGCATAGAGAATTTTTAAAGCAGGATTTTGAATATGTAGGAAAGCTTATAAATGAATCTAATATGAGGGTCGATACACATCCTGATGAATTTAATGTAATAAATAGTATTAATCCTAAAGTAGTTGAAAACACAAAAATAAATCTATTGAGACAAGCTGAATGGTTTGATGATTTTAAATATGATTTAGGTAAAATGGTAATCCATGTTGGTGGAGCTACAAATGGCAAAGAAGCGGGATTAGAAAGATTTATTACTAATTTCAATACTTTTCCTAAAGAAGTCAAATCAAAGATAATTATTGAAAATGATGATAAAACATATACAGCACGCGAAACATTAAATTTATGTAATGAATTAAATTTACCCATGGTTTTAGATGTTCATCATCATAATTGTAATAATGCTAATGATAATATATATGACTTAATTCCTAAAATATTTGATACTTGGAAAAATGAAAAGCTTCCCCCTAAACTTCACTTTTCCTCTCCTAAAAATGGGGAGAACGATAGAAAACATTCTGATTTTATTAATCCACATGATTTTATAAACTTCTTAGAAAATATAAAATTATTTAATACTGATATTGATATTATGCTAGAATGTAAAGAAAAAGATTTAGCTCTCTTTAAACTTGCAAGTGATATAAAAGAATTGAAACCTGAATATAAATGGGTCGATGAAAGCACTTTTATTGTATAAATATGTGAAAAATAGTACATAATAAAAAATGATGTAAAACATACTGCAATATATTTTACACCATACAACTTTAGTTTATTCGACATATAGCATTCAAAAAATAGTAGCATCCAATTTAATGGATTAGCTACTATTTTTTATTTTTAGGACAAACTTTATATTATTTTCTTATATATTATATAAAAGCTCTCCTCTATTTTTCTAATAATTTTTGTAATTCAGCATAATATCTTAATGTTTCATCATTACTCTTACTATTAAAGAAAATATATCTACCATCTTTTAACTTAATGCTAATACAATTTGGATTTTCAAAGTAAAGATATAATTTACACTTTCCATAACCATCTATACTAAAATTACCAAGATTATATGTTGAAGCACCAACCCCATTAGTTCTTATTCCTGAAGGTAGCCTATCTAGCATTGTTATTTCTTCAATATCATCAATATTAAACTCAGTTCCATAAGTTGGAGCATTTATTTTTACAAAATTATTCTTAATATTTAAAGTAAAACTAGAATGATCAATTCTTATCAAGCTTCCTGTTATCCCTATTACAAGTATTCCAGCGAATATTAAACTACCATAATAAATTCTTCTTCCCTTTTTAGTTCCTAAATTATAAGTTATTCCATAGCCTGCCCTATCTTCAACAGTTACACTTCTATCATTAGGATTGTTATATACACCTTTGCTCCAAAACTCATCATTATCAGTATAAATAGGATTTGTACAAGTATTTAATATTTTTCCTTGTTCTTCTTTTATTTTATTATTTATATAAAATATGCCAAAAAGAATAATACTTGAAGGTATTATTACAGATAAAATAAATAATATTTTACTATTATTATTATTTAAGAAAAGTGAAAACATAAATGACATACCAATACTTTGGATTGTAGCCGCTATTATAGTTCCCATTGTCCATGTTCTTTTAAATACTGTATTATATGCTATATTAGCATTTGTATCTTCACTTATAACTTCCGTTTTCCCCTTAGAATATACCTTATACATAACTAAGAAAATTATATTACCTATTAATGCATTACTTGCTGCAATTCCAAGTGAAACTCCATACTCTTTTATATTATTAAATACAATTATTATTGGAAATAATGAGATTATAAAACTTGGAATAAACCAAAGAACAGATACTGGCATTTTATCTTTTAAACGAGTAACTTCAGTATCTATAGTTACTAATCTTTTGCTTGGTAATAACCAATTATTTTCTCGTTTTAAATCCATTAACCTTTTATTATATTTAATAAATAAACTTCTAGTAAAAATATATACTCCAATTAACCATAAAAAAAAGTATAATATTTGATTTGAATTTAATTTAAAGAAAAAAGATGGAATAAATAAAATAGCTGCAATAATAAAACCTTTTATATTTTCTTTCTTAAACTCTTTTACTATGTCTAATACTTTTTCATTTTTAAGTTCTAAAAATGGAATAGTTACTCCAATTAAAATATTTTTATCTCCCTTAATCATATATCTACAATTAAAATACATTGATAACAAAACAACTACAGGTATACTCCCCCAAATAATATTAAAAACCCCCATATTTACCCCTCATTCCATGCTATATTTAAGCCATTCATATTTTTATAAATATCTTCACACATTTTCATGAATTCTTTATATTCAATTCCCTTTATACCAGATTCAGCAATTATAAGCTCTAGTTCACCTTCTAATTTTTCCTTAAATTCTTTGCTTGTATCTAATGATGGACTAACCTTAGCTCCATGACGTCTATCTATTTCTATATATCCTTCGTTTTTTAGTATTGTATATGCCTTATTAACAGTCATATTATTAACCCCTATATCTTCTGCCATTTGTCTAACTGTTGGCAAACCTTCCCCCTTTTTTAATTCTCCTCTTCCAATTCCCATTACAATTTCATTTCTTAATTGTACATAAATAGGAATATTGCTAGTCATATCTAATTTAATAATCATAATTTATCCCCTTTGTATAGTTTGTATTATTAATTATAATACAAACTATACAAATAAACAATATTAAATTTAAAAATTTATCTGATGACTAGCTGTTATAACACTTACTCTAACAATGGGCACCCCCATATATAACATATTCTTAGCTTCTAAATAAAAAAAAGCAACATTAATTAAGTTATAAAAATAATTAATGTTGCTTTTAAAATTATTTTTTTAATACTAAGCCCTTACTTCTGATACATGTACATTCTCGCGCTTCTTCAGTATGTAAACATTGATATTTTATTTTTTTAGGTGCTTCTATTTCAATTTGCTTTTTTTCTTTTAATTCTTTTTTATTCATTTCTTTTATTCCTTTCCATTATAAGTAAAATTATAAATTTTAATTTAGATAATTGAACTTACTTCTACAAACGAATGTAAGTAGTAAGTTTCCTTTATAAAAATATTTATTTACTAATTATATTTTTATTATATAATAATTATTATCTATTGATATTCATTATATAATACTTTTCTTAATTAGTACATATAATAAAATTAGTAAAAAAGTAAGGAGAAAACAAATGATAAGCTTAATTAGTTTAATAATTTCATTATCTCTAATTATGTATTTAGCATATAAGGGATATTCAACAATAATAACTGCACCTATTATAGGGTTATTAACTATTTTAATTTCTATTGGTCTTAATGGTCATTTAATGGTTAATTATACTGAAGTTTATATGAGTGGATTTGCTGGATTTGTAAAAAGCTATTTTCCACTATTTTTAACAGGTGCAATTTTTGCAAAGTTAATGGATGAAGCTGGATATGGTAGATCTATTGCCTCATTTATAACAAATAAATTAGGCAAGGATAAAGCAATACTTGCAATAGTTTTATCTGGTGCCTTTTTAACTTACGGAGGAGTATCACTTTTTGTTGTTGCATTTATTTTATATCCGCTTGCAAATATTTTATTTAAAGAAGCTGATATTCCTAAAAGACTTATACCTGGAACTATTGCACTAGGAGCATTCACCTTTACAATGACTGCTCTGCCTGGTTCTCCTGAAATTCAAAATGTAATTCCTATGAGTTATTTTGGAACAGATACTTTTGCTGCACCAATTCTTGGAATCATAGCAAGTATAATAATGTTTACTTTTGGTATGCTATGGCTTACAAGAAGAGCTAAAAAAGCAAAGATCAATGGTGAAGGATATGGAAATTATAAAGATACTCATAAAATTGATTCAAATGAAAATTTACCTAATATTATTTTGTCAATAATGCCCATATTAATTATATTTATAACTAATTTCACATTATCTAAATTTTATTTTCCTAATACTGATGGAAGTTATTTAGATAAATATGGTGTTACTTTAGATAAGGTATCTGGTACATGGAGTGTAATAATTTCAATTGTTTTAGCAATCATATATATAATTTTACTTAATTTTAAGAAATTTAAAAATTTAAATGCATCTCTTAATGAAGGGGTAAAGAATTCCTTTCTACCTCTACTTAACTCAAGTGCAATAGTTGGATATGGTAGCATAATTAAAGCATTACCAATTTTCACAAATATTCAAACTAGCATAATGAATATTTCTTCTAACCCAATTATTTCTGAAGCAATATCTGTTAATGTTATTTGTGGTCTTACAGCTTCTGCTTCAGGTGGATTAGGTATAAGTTTATCTGCTCTTGCACCAACATTTATAGAGATGAGTCAAACTTTATCAATTTCCCCGGAAATACTACACAGAATTGCTGCGTTATCCTCTGGCGGTTTAGATACTCTACCACATAATGGTGCTGTTATAACCACCCTTGCAATTTGTGGTTTGACACATAAGCAAAGTTATAAAGATATATTTGTTACTTCAGTTATCATTCCAATATTAACAACTATAATAATTGTTATATTAGTATCTTTAAGCTTTGTATAATATAAAACCTCAAGAATAATCTTGAGGTTTTATATTATACATATATTTTTATCCCTTAACAGCTCCTGCTGCTATACCTTCAATTATATGTTTTTGACATGTTAAATAGAAAATTACAATTGGTATAATTGCTAGAACTAATATAGCCATCATCGCTCCCATATCAACTGCGCCATATCCTCCACGTAGATATTGTACTGCAATTGGAATAGTCTTATATTCTGTTCCTAACAATAAATATGGCAATAAGTAGTCATTCCATATCCACATTACATTTAATATAGCTATTGTTATTGCAATAGGCTTTAATAACGGTAAAACAATTAAAAAGAATGTTTTTACCGGTGAACATCCATCAATCATTGCGGCTTCTTCTATATCTATTGGAATTGATTTAACAAACCCACTAAACATAAAGACAGATAACCCTGATCCAAATCCCAAATATATTATTATTATCCCAAGAGGATTATCTAAGCTTAACATGTTTGCAACTTTACTCATTGGAAACATAACCATTTGGAAAGGAACTATCATAGATAATACAAATAAATAATATAAACAACTTGTAAATTTTGATTTTACTCTTGTAATATACCAAGCAGTCATTGATGTAAATAATATAATTACAGCTGTTGATCCAACAGTTATAAATAAAGAATATCCAAAGGCTGAAATAAAGCCAGTCTTATCTATACCATTAACATAGTTAGCAAGTCCTGAAAAACTAGTTGAGTTTGGTAAAGCAAATGGAGATCTACTAATATATAATTTACCCTTAAATGAATTATATAAAACTATAAAAATAGGTGCTAAAAATACAATAGATAATATAATCAATATTAAATATAAAAGTACATTATTCTTTTTCTTAGGTTCATACTTTAAATTAAGTTCTGTATCATTTTTCAATTTAGCTTCCATTAATTTTCAACCTCCTTCTTTCTAGTTATACTTAATTGAAGTAACATTATTACTGCTACAATTAAGAAGAAGATTACAGCTTTAGCTTGACCAACACCTTCCCATCCTACTCTTCCATAGAATGTCTTATAAATATCTAATGCAAGCATTGCCGTTTTATTACCTGGTGCACCATCAGTTAACGCTAAGTTTTGATCAAACAATTTAAATGCATTTGACATTGTTAAGAAAAGGCAAATGGTAATTGATGGCATAACTAGCGGTATAGTTATCTTTCTTAATGTCATCCATTTAGAAGCACCATCAATTTTAGCACTTTCCATAAGTTCACCCGGTATGTTTTGTATACCTGCAATATATATTATCATCATATATCCTATTTGTTGCCAATTTAGTAAGATAACTAATCCCCAAAATCCATACTTAGGATCCATAGTTAAATTTACACCAAAATAATTTAATATTCCATTAATAATAATTAACCATATATAACCTAAAACTATACCACCTATAAGATTCGGCATAAAGAAAACAGTTCTAAATATGTTAGTTCCTTTTAATTTTCTAGTTAAAAGATATGCAAGTGCAAAAGCACATACATTTACAGTTATAACTGACACAACAACAAATTTAGTTGTAAAAATTAATGCATTCATAAATTCTGGTGTAGAAAATACTTTTTTATAGTTATCTAATCCTATAAAAGTTGCATTAGTAACAGTAGTAAATTTGGTAAATGATAAGTAAATCCCCATTATAAATGGGACCAAAAAAGCTATACCAAAAGCTACTAATGTAGGTAATGCAAATAACCAAAAATACTTCTTTAACCCTTTTTGCATAGTCTCATCCCCCTTAAATTTTTATGCTTAAATATTAATACTATTCTTTAATAAAGGCAGCACATATTATATGCTGCCTTATTTAAAAATTATTGAGCCTTTTCAGCCTTCCAAGAATCCTTAACTGTAGTAACTACATAATCCCAATCTTGAGTACCTTGTACATATTCTAGTAAAGCACCAGCAAATGTATCTTTAAAGTTTTGACTTGGGAATGCTTGGAATATCCAAGGAACAGTATTTACATTATCTTTACTCATCCAATTTAAAACTTCCTTAGATAATGGATCTGCTGACTTTTCGTCATCATCAAATGTATCAAATGGAGCTATAAAGCCTAAATCTCCTGAAACATAAGCTTTTCCAGTATCACTTGTAAATAACCAATTTATAAAATCAATTGATGCTTGTTGCTTTTCTTCTGAAACTTGACTATTTATTGCTAAATAGTTTTCAGTACCAATACAAAGACCTTGATTTTCTTCTCCATCAATACCAGTATATATAGGCATAAACTTAATATTTTCCTCTTTAACTGTATTACCATCGATATCGCTGATTTGTGACCAAGCCCAATTACCATTTTGAACCATAGCACAATCACCTAATGCAAATTCAGCCATAGCATCATCAACACTCTTATTACCTAATACCCCCTTCTCTGAAACTGAGTTATTAGTATACAAGTCATATATATTTTTAAAGTTCTCATTATACTTAAAATCAATTTCCTTGGCATCTAATCCTGTTTGAAGAACATCTCCATTTTCCCCAGCATCGTCTTTAAATTCATAATATAGTGGTAAATCAGCTAAGTGAGTTTCCCATCTCCACGCATTACCTGATGCCATTGAAGTAGATGCAAACACCCCTTGAATTCCTAATTCATCTTTATTAGCTTCCATATCTTCTACAACAGCCTTCAATTTATCAAAATTATTAATGTCATCTATAGATGTAACATCAGTTGCCTTATTTGATAAAGCAAAATATTTTTGCATTATTTCATCATTATAAATAATTCCATATCCCTCAACAGCATAAGGAATACCATAAACGCCATCACCATCTGTTACTGCTAAAGTTTTATCAAGTAAATGACTATATAGTTCTGTATCTTTTAGATCTAAACAATAGTCTTTCCAAGATTGATATCCAACTGGTCCATTAATTTGGAATATTGTTGGAGCATCTTTCTTTGCAATTTCAGATTTTAACGTTTGTTCATAAGTACCACTAGCTGCAGTTTCAACTTTTACCTTTACTCCAGTTTCTGCTTCATACTCTTCAGCTATCTTTTTATATACATCTGCAATTTCCGGTTTGAAATTTAAAAAATAAATTTCCTCTCCTGATGATTTAGAATCACTTGTAGCATCACCAGTACTGTCCCCCTTACTTCCACATCCTACAAATGCACCTGCAACTAATGTTGTTGCAACAGCAATAGCTAATAATTTTTTAATCTTCATAAACTTCCCTCTCCCCTTAAATATACTTTATATATAAATGACTTACAGATATATTGTAAATCTTTATATAACATTTAAAAAAATATTTCTTCCTAAATTTAACTTAGAATAGTTGCTGGAACCGTTTCCTTTTTGCATTAAAAAAATCCATTTATTTTATATTAATTCAAATCATCTTATAATTTTATTTTACTGTAAATTATTGTTTAAATCAATATATTTTTCCTTTTTTATTAATCTACACCTTTTTATTCAAATAATTTAAACTATTAGTAAATAAAGTTTTAAATTTTAACTATTTCATATTTATTTTAAGTCTATATTAATATTTACATAGATATTTTCTTTATTAAACTTCCATAAATAAAGAGTAATTTGAAATTTTAAATTACTCTTTATTTATTACATATTGAATATTCTATTTAAATTTATATTTTCCTCAAAAAGTTTTGCTAATTCATCATATTGATTTAATTTATATTGTTTATAATCAATTAGTTCTTTATCTAAAATATTAATTCCTTTATTTATTCTTAATGAATTTATAAATGTATTAAGAAAATCTCCCTCATCGAAAATCCCATGTAAATACGTTCCTAAAACATTATCTTTAAATGAACCTTGTATATGTCCATGTTCATTTTCAATGAATACTTGTCCTTTATCTTTAACCTTTGTTATACCATTATGTATTTCATAACCATATACATTTATTCCAACACATTTACTTAATACATCACAAGAATTTTTTATATATCCCTTTGTTTGTTGAGTTATTTTTTCATTATTAAAGATAGTATCAATGCTTAAAAATCCAAAACCTTCTTCTGTTGTTATTTCACCCTCTACTCCTTGTGTATCCATTATGTTATCTCCTAACATTTGATACCCTCCACAAATTCCTAATATCATCGTTCCTTTATTCTTAAGCTCAATAATTTTATTGAAAAGTCCATTTTTCTTAATTACTCTTAAATCATTTATTGTATTTTTAGTTCCTGGAATAATTACTAAATCTGGTTCACTAATATCGCTTATATTTTCTACATATCTAACACTAACACCATCTAATATTTCTAAACTATTAAAATCAGTAAAATTAGACATATGAGGTAATCTTATAATTGCTATATCTAAATCTTCTATTTTATTATTTTTTATTCTTTCAGTAACACTATCTTCATCTTCAATATCTAATTTAAAATAAGGTAATACTCCTAATACAGGTATATTAATTATTTCTTCTAACTGTGTCATTGCATCTTTAAAGTAATCGACATTACCTCTAAATTTATTGATAATAACACCCTTTACTCTTTTTCTCTCATTTTCTTCAAGTAACATTAAAGTTCCAACTACAGAAGCAAATACTCCCCCTCTATCAATATCAGCTACTAAAATTACATCTGCATCAGCAGATTTTGCCATAGACATATTTGCTATATCAGTTTCTCTTAAATTTATTTCGGCACAACTTCCTGATCCCTCTAATATCATAACCTCATAGTCTTTTGAAAATTTATCAAAAGTCTCTTTAACTACTTTTTTTAATTCCTTATTTAATTCTTTATATTTATAAGAATTCATCATTGAATGAACTTTACCATTTACAATTACTTGTGTTTTATTATTTCCACTTGGCTTTAATAAAACAGGATTCATATATGCCATAGGCTTTAATTCACAAGCCTCTGCTTGAACAACCTGTGCCCTTCCCATTTCTAATCCATCTTCAGTTACATATGAATTTAATGATATATTTAATGCTTTAAATGGAGCTACTTTAAACCCTTTATTTCTGTAATATCTACATAAAGCTGTTGCTACGGTACTTTTACCTACTCCAGATGCTGTTCCTAAAACCATTATCTTATTCATTTTCACTTTCCTTTACATCTAAAAAACCATGTGTTTCATTTTTTATAATATTTAAGCTTTTAAATTTTATTGGATACTTAAATATTGGTCCATCATATACAAAAGTATGGTATTCTCCATTTTCTCCACAAGCATCTGAACCTGTTTTCTTTATTTCTTCAACTACTTCTTTTGTTAAAACTTTCCCTAGGAAATCTTCTCCCATACACTCAAGCTTTACATTCTTTATAACTGTTTTAAATCCACTATCTATAAACTCGTATACTAGTTCTTCTCTATTTTCTTGCCATAAAGGGAAAATTGCCTCTATTCCAGCTTCATTACACCTTGATGTACACCATTCTCTATGTGGTTCTAAATCTATATCACCAAAAACACAAGAATCTATTTTAAAATTTTCTTTAGCTTTCAATAATTTTTCAGTAAATTTAATTTCGTAATCATCACCACTTGTTTCTACTAATATTAATGGTATATTTAGTGATTTAGAAATATCAACTATTAACTCTCTAGGAACTCCATGAAACCATGACCTATTTTCACCCTTATTTACTGTTATAAGTAAAGCTGCTGGAGTATTGCTAGCCTTTATCATTCTATACAATGCTAAAGTGCTATCTTTTCCACAACTATATGACATTACAAAATTTTTCATATACTACCTCCATTTTTCTAAAACCTCGAGCATAAAGCCTTTTACATCAATTCCATAAACTTCTTGTAGTCTTTCTTCAGTTAATACATCTTTTGGATTTCCTGACCCTATAATTTTTCCATCATTCATCATTACTACCTTTTCTCCAAAAGCTTGAACTAGATTTAAATCATGTAATACAGCAACAATAATTTTATTATTTTCCTTCGTCCATTTATTTAAATAATCTAATATTTCTATTTGACATTTTAAATCTAAATGATTAGTAGGTTCATCTAATAAAATTATATCTGGATCTTGTGCAAAAGCCCTAGCTAAATATACTCTTTGCAGTTGTCCTCCTGATAATTGACTTATAAGTTTATCTTTAATATCAATTAACCCTACATTTTCAATACTTTTAAGAATTATTTCTTCATCTTTTTTATTTATCTTTGAAAATACTCCTTTTAAATGAGCATATCTTCCTAAAGCTACTGTTTCATAAACTGTATATGGAAAATATATATTACTAGCTTGTGACATTAATGCAACATTTTTTGCTAAATCTTTTCTATTTAATTGGCTTATTTCTTTAGAGTCTAATGTTATATTTCCTTTATACTCTAATAAATTTGCTATTGATTTTAAAAGTGTACTTTTCCCACAGCCATTAGGACCAACTATGCAAAGATTTTTACCTCTCTCAACGCTAAAGCTTACCCCTTTAACAATTTCTTTATTGTCATATCCACATCTAACTTTATTAACTTCTAGCATTAAAATACCCACCTACTTTGACTTTTTAAAATATATATAAGCAAAAAATGGTCCGCCAATTAATGCTGTTATTGCACCAACTGGTAATTCTGATGGAGCTACAATAGTTCTTGATACTAAATCCGTCATTATCATCATACATCCACCAAAAACAACAGACATTGGTATAACATAAGCATGCTTTGAACCAAATATTTTTCTAACAACATGTGGTGCAATTAAATCTATAAACCCTATAGTTCCACTAAGTGCAACTGCGCTACCTGTAAGTATTGCAACAAATAAAAATAACCTTCTTTTAACTTTATTTGTATCTACTCCTATAGTTTTTGCTGCTTCTTCTCCAAATGTTAATACATCCATTTCTTTAAAATAAAAAGATACACCTAAAATTCCTATAATAAAAAAAGGTATACCTGCTTTAACATAACTCCATCCTCTCATAGAAAATGATCCCATAGACCACATTGTTATACTTTCCATCTTATCTGATGCTAAAGCTGAAATAGTAGTTAATGTAGCACTAAAAAATAGTGATAACACCATACCTGCAAGTATTATTGTTGTATTAGACATTCCTCTATCTACTTTTTCTGAAAACTTTAATACTATTATCATAGTAATTAAACTGCAAGCAAATCCTACTACTGGCATAGTTAATCTTCCCAAAAACGGAATTGATATTCCTGTTACTATAATAATACCTACACCTAATGAAGCACCAGATGATAATCCTAAAGTATATGGTGAAGCTAATTGATTTTTCAAAACTGATTGTACTATTGCGCCACTAGCAGCAAGAGAACCACCAACCATAAATGCAAGTAATACTCTTGGTAACCTTAAATTCCATATTATAGATACTTGCTTAGGTTCAATTCCATCAAGCAATGGGACACTAAAAAACTTATTAGCTAATATAGAAAAAGTATCCAATATGCTAATATTGGAACTTCCTAAGGAAGTTCCAATACATATAGCTAATAATACCAACGGAATTGATAAAATTAATAATATTTTATTTTTATAGGTCTTTATACTCATCTGGATAAATAGCTTTTGCTATTTCCTTTAAAGCTTTTATAACATTTTGTGATGCTCTTGAAGATGAGTTTTTATCTATTTGATATACATCTCCATTTTGTACAGCAGTTATTGTGTCCCAGCCTTCTCTGCTTTTTATATCTTCCACAGCAGTTAAACCTGCTTCATTAGTTCCTGGAGTATTTGCTAAAATAACATCAGGATTAGCATCTATAACAGCTTCTGGTGTTACTGTTATCCATGAATTTTCTTCTCCAAAAATATTAGTAGCTCCTACTGTTTCTATAAGCTCATTTAAGAATGTATCATTTCCAAATGTATAAAGCCCTGCTCCAGCCCCAATTTCAAAATAAACTTTCTTTTTATCTACTATAGTATCTCCAATTGCCTTTATCTTAGCAACTTCTTCTTTCATAGAATTAATTATTTCTTCACCTTTTTTTTCAGTACCTGTTAAACTTGCAATAAACTCTATATCACCATATATTCCATCAATACTATAACTACTTGGAATATATACAACTGTAATACCAGCCTCTTTTATTAAAGCAAATGGATCTTCATCTCCAGATTTATTATGACCTGATGCTATAACTATATCAGGATTTAAAGAAATTATTGTTTCCGCATCTGGATTTCTAAAATCTATTTTAGGTAAATCTTCACTTACTCCTTCAACATCAGCTGAGTATTTATCTACAGCTACTAATTTATCTGCTAAACCTAATTCTACTAATACTTCTGTATTAGATGGTGCTGTAGAAATAATACTATTAATTTCACTAGGAACATTAAATTCATTTCCTTCTCTATCTGTCATCGTTGTAGGCTTACTTGAACATCCTACAAATATCATCATAGCCATTATAAATGTAAAAGCTAATGATAAAACCTTTCTCATTTTTTGCATTACTATTCCTCCTAAATGTATACTTTAGAGTGGTGTAATTTAGTTAGTAATATATTAATTAGGCTTTTCATATATATTTTTTACTAATTTTAACCCTATTAATTTTTTCTAACTAAAAAAAGCGCTTTCATATTTGAGAGCGCTCTAAAATACATAATAACTTTGATAATTTCTTAATATTTCTTAACATTAAATATTCATAAAATAAACTTAATATTATAATTTATTAAGTTTATTCTCTAACACTTAAAATCTAAAAACAAATCATATTAATTATATTATCTATTATTCGTATCTATTATCTCACCCTCAGAAGATAATATTATCATCATAGTAGGCAGGTCTCCCGACTTAACTTCATCCTACTCTCCATACCTTCCCGTATTTTTATACAGTGGCTATACATGAATTTCGTCAGTCTTACGGTTACTGGGGTAGTTTAGGACTTCAACCTAATTCCCTATTAAGTTTAAAAAAACACCTATTATGGTTTAAAATTCATAATGATTATATCTTTATGAATTTTATTTGTCAAATAAAATATGCTTTAATTCAGCAATCAATTTATTATTTTCTTCTCTTGTTCTTACTGCAACTCTATAAAAACTATTATCTAGTCCTATATAATTATCACAGCTTCTAACTAATATTTTTCTTTTAATCAATTCACCTTTTAAATCTAAATTAGTTAATATTTTAAACATTATGAAATTCACACTTGGTTCAAAAACATATAAATATTTTATTTGCTTTAAAGCACTATATAAATATTCTTTCTCATCTTCTATATATTCTATACTTTTTTTAATATACTGCTTTTCTGTTAGTCCTTTAGTTATACCTTCAGCTGCTATAACGTTTATACTCCACGGCACTAAAATCTTATTTATTTTATCCATTATTTCCTTATTTGAACACAATCCATACCCTATCCTAGCCCCTGGAATTGCAAAAAATTTAGTTAATGATTTTACAATTATTAGGTTTTCATAATCATTTAATAATTTATTACTTGAATATTCCTTATTATCTTTAACAAAATCTAAAAAAGATTCATCAATAACAACTATTGTATTTGTAAGTATTGACTTATTTAATACTTTTTTGATAAATTCATTTGTTGTCAAAACTCCAGTTGGATTATTGGGATTACAAATAAAAACTATATCTATATTATTTTTTATATTCCCTATAAATTCATTATCTAAATTAAAATTCTTAGATTCCTTTAAGTTATAATATTCTATCTCACCATCAATACTTAAAATTGCTTCTTCATACTCTGAGAAAGTTGGAGCTGGCAATAATGCTTTTTTAGGTTTCAAAGCGCGTACTATATTAAATATTACTTCTGCAGCTCCATTCCCTAATGTAATATTTCTTGTATTTATTTTTTCAAACTCTCCAATAGAGTTCTTTAAATCAAAATAAGTTATATCTGGATATTTAACTACTTTATCAATTGCATCTATCATTGCCTTTTTAACATTTTCACTTATCCCTAATGGATTTATATTGGCTGAAAAATCTATAATTTCACTTGGATTTAACTTATATTTTCTTGCAATTTCTTCAGTATTTCCACCATGAACTGCCATAACCTTTCCTCCTTAAAAAATAACATTTATACTCCAATTAATAATTAATGCCATAATACACCCTAAAACAGCACTACAATATAATATATTGTTTGTGTTATTTACCTTATTAATATCTATTTTTTCTCTATCATCACCTATAGTTTGTTTTTCCACGAGCTTTCCAAAATAATAGTTTGGACCTCCTAATTGAACATTTAAAGCTCCTGCCACAGCAGCTTCTGGATGCGCACTATTAGGGCTGCTGTGATTATTTTTATCCCTTTTATAAATTTTAAAGCTATTTTTATAATCTAAACCTAAAATAAAAGATACTACTACAATAAAATACCCACTTAACCTTGCAGGAATATAATTAAATACATCATCAAGTTTTGCTGGAAAATATCCAAATTCAATATATTTGTCATTTTTATATCCAAACATAGAATCCATAGTATTTACTGCTTTGTATAGAAATGCTAACGGAGCCCCTCCTATACCTGCATAAAAAAGAGGTGCTATAACCCCATCTGACATATTTTCAGCTACTGTTTCTACAACAGCTTTTAATATTGATTCTTTATCTAAATTCTTTGTATCTCTTCCTACTATATATGATAACTGCTTTCTTGCTCCTTCAATATCATCCTTAATTACATATTTAACAACTTTCAAACCTTCAATCTTAAGAGCCTTTGTTGATATACAAAAATAAATCATTACAGATCCTAATATCATTGTTACACTTGGATTAATTCTATATGTAACTTTAAGTAATAAATAATTAAATATAAATACTATAAAAACCACAAGTATCCAAGTTAATAAGCCTGCGACTTTTAAGTATCTCTTTAATATACTTCTAAAAAACTTTTCCACTGTCTTACATAACGATCCTATTATTCTAATTGGATGTATAGGATTTTGTGGATCACCTACTATTAAATCTAATAAAAATCCTAATATTATTTCAATCATTTTTCTAACCTTTCTATAACTATATTTTGTTTATCTCTTCAAATTTAATATTATTATCTATCTTTTCTAAAATAATTTCATAACCTCTTCCACACTCCGGTTGATACTCATAAAAGCTTTTACTGCTATCATAAAATATTTCTAGTATAGTTCCTATTGTTCCCCCATGAGAAACTAAAACTACTTCACTCATGTTCTCTTTATAACACCCATCTATAAACCTATTAAATGCTTCTTTTATTCTTTTTTTATATTGACTCTTACTTTCTCCATTAGGACATAATACTTGTCCATCTTTATCTGTAATCCACTTAATATACTCTTTATTTTCTTTAAGCATATCATAACTTTTCATTTCAAAATCTCCAAAGTTATACTCCCAAAATTCATTAATTTCGCTATATGTTTTTTCTGGATATAAAATTTCTAATGTTTCATTTGCTCTTTTTGCTCCGCTACTAAAAAAACTAATACACTCTGGATACTTTACTGTACTTTTAATATCATATAATTCTTTTTTTCCTCTTTCACTTAATGATATATCAGTCTTTCCACAATACAGATGCTTTTCATTAGCTTCTGTTTTTCCATGTCTAATTAAATAAACCTTCAGCTTTTTCATACATCTTTTTCTCCTTATAATTATCTCTTACGAGAATATCATTTTTAAATCTTTTCTACAACTAAGTTTTGTTAATTATTAAATTTAAGTATGCTTGTTTTAAGTATTACTACAAGTAATTTTTATAGCATTTTCATAATATTCTTCTAATTTACTTACAGAAAAATTTGATGTATCATATATGCTACTTACAGTATGGCCATCTAAAAAAAAGAAAAACCAACAAATAATTTTGTTGGCTAAACTTAGCATATAAACTTAATTCTTAACTTTTAATTATTGTTGATATACCACAAAAAACTCTATATACGCAGGAAGATTCTTTTGATAAATATTGAAGACATCTTCCTGTTTCTTCTCTCCACATTCTATCTTCTTTTTTTAATGGAACTATTCCACTTGATATTTCATCAGAAATTATTATTTTATCTTTAAATAAATTTATATTTTCTTTTATATATTCAAGTGAACTTTTATTTTTTAATGTATTATTATATGTAAATTTATGAAGTCCGCAAATAACCTTTTTAGAAAAATCTATTTCACCATCACTACAATAAAATATATCCTCCTCATTAATATTAAACTTTTCTTTGATAAAATCTTTTTTCCCGTTATATGCTCCACCAAAAACTAATATCATAATTTTCTCCTTAAAACCAAATTTGTTTTATTATGAATATATAATATTAAATAAAACTTAAAACTAAAACTCCAATAGCTTCTGCAATAACAAGTCCATATCCAGCACTATCTCCAGACATTCCATCAAATTCCTTAGCTGCATTATTAACTAAAAAGACACTTATTAAAATCATTCCTAAAATCATTATTAATCCATATATACCAAAAATGAATACTGAAATTAAGCTTGCTATTATTAAACCAGATAGCAATACTACTTTATCTACTTTTCCTGTTCCTTGTTTGAAAAATGCACCTAATGAACTTGCCTTCATGGATTCTTTTGACAATAATAAATATCCCATTAAACTTCTAGATATAATAGGTATTAAAATTAATCCTACAGAACTACCATTAAAATTATTAATAGTACTCTCATTAATATTATTACTTATTACTGTATGAAGTGTAGAAAAGTTTAGTATAAATAACATAATTACAGATATAACTGCAAATGCCCCAGTATGAGGATCTTTTAATATTCTTAACTTTTCTTGCTTATCTCTTCTAGAAAGAAGTGCATCACAAACATCCATATATCCATCTAAATGAAGCATTCCAGTTAAAATAAATGGTGTTATTAACGTAACTGCAGTAGTTACCATGATGCTGGCACCTAATAAATTTAGTATTCTAAAAACTCCATACCAAATTACTCCTACAATCAATCCTATAACAGGATAAAACTTCATTATATTTTTTCCACCTTCATCATCCCATTCATATTTAGGTAATGGAATAATAGTAAACATGCTTATTGCCATTAAAAATCCCTTAAAATATTTTTTCATTTTTCCTCCTTTGGATTTAGCTGTGCCTCTATTATATAACTTTACCCTTATGGTAAATTATATTTCCATAAGAACATTCAACTACTGTATCAGCTATCTTTGCTAGTTTTCTATTTACAACTCCTATTTCTTTTCTGAAATTTTCTGTATAACAATCATATTGAATGCTATCACTAAATAAATAGTCTGATACTATAACTACATTTTTAGAATTATTAATAATTTCTAATATTCCTGATAAAATATCATCACTAACATCTTTGTAAAATTCTTTTCCTCTAAACATATAGTTTGTAACAAGTGATGTTATACTATCTATTAAAACAGTATCTTCCTCTTTTATAAGACTTGAAACTTTGCTCATATTTAATGTTTCTTCTATTGTATTAAATCCATATCCTTCTCTTTCCCTTAAATGATTTTCTATTCTTTTTAAATCTTCTAAGTCATATGGATTCATTGTTGCAACATAATATAATTTGCCTACTTCCCTTTCTATCTCTCCATCTAACTGGCCACTTATAGGATTTTTTAAGCTTTCATTTAACGATTTTGATAAATTTTGCGCAAACATGGATTTTCCACTTTTAGCTCCACCAACTACTAAAACAATCATCTTATCTCCTAAACTATATAGTTTTCTTCTCCTCTAACTTCATCTAAATAATCATCATTTATTTCAGCTTCATCAAATGTTGCCATATTATTCATCATTGCACAACTAAATTCAATTACCGAAAATGCTATAGGACACCCGCTACCTTCCCCTAATCTCATATCTAAATTAAGCATTGGCTGTAATTCCAATTCTTTCATTGCAATATTATAACCTATTTCTTTAGAGCAGTGTGATGTTATTAAATACTCTTTAACTAATGGATTTATTCTTACTGCTGCTAATGCTGCAACTACCGATATAAATCCATCTATCACTATAGGTATTTTATAATAAGCCGCTCCTAAAAACACTCCCATCATTCCAGCTATATCAAAACCTCCAACTTTAGAAACTACATCAATTGGATCTTTTTTATCTGGATTATTAACTTTAATCGCTTCTGATACTACCCATTTTTTCTTTTCAAAAGCCTCCTTCGTTATTCCTGCGCCTTTACCAACAGCTTCTTCAATACTACATTCAGTTAAGCTTACAAGAACAGAACTACTTGTTGTTGTATTTCCTATACCCATTTCTCCAACACCTAATATGTTATATCCATCTTCATAAGCACTCCTAGCCATTTCAATTCCTATATTTATTGCTCTTATACATTCATCATAACTCATAGCTTGTCTCTTAACTATGTTATAAGTTCCTTTTCTTATTTTCCTATCTATAGCCCCTGGAATTTTTATATCTGTATTTACTCCTATATCAACAACTTTTAAATCACAATTATTTTCTTTAGCTAGTACAGCAACTCCTGTTACTCCCCTTGAAAAGTTAATTGTTTGTGCTAGTGTTACACTTTGAGGTGCTGAAGCAACTCCTTCTTCTACAACCCCATTGTCTGATGACATTATAATAATACATTTTTTATTTATAGAATTTTTTATCTTACCTGTAATTCCAGCAAGCTTTATTGCTATATCCTCTAATTTACCTAAGCTCCCTAAAGGTTTTGCAAGCGAATTAACTCTTAACCTAGCTTCTTCTATAGCATCTTCATTTAATCCTGTTATATCATTAATAATTTTTTTAAGCTCTAATTTTTCGTTTCTCATTGTTTCACCCCAATTATTTATTTAAAACATCCTCTTTTTTTGTTATAATACTTTATTATTTGTTTAAATGTCAACAATCATATATTAAACAACTTTTCATTTAGGAGAACAATATGAACAATACTATAATTAACTTTTTACAAAATGAAATGAAATGGAATAAATTAAACATATCATCTATAAAAAAAATAGGCGGACTTAGTAGCGAAAATTATAAAGTTTCTTATAATAACAATAATTATTTTGTAAAAATTTGCACTCATAATTATTTACATACCGATAGAAAAAGTGAATTATCAATAATAAATAAAGCTATAGAAATAAATTTAGCTCCACATTTATATTACTTTTCTACTGAAACTGGTAATATGATTAGCAGTTGGATTAATGGTACCATGCCCTCCTTAAATGATTTTTCTTCAACTAAATTTCTACATAAACTTTCTGTTGCTTTAAACAGTTTTCATAATTTAAAATGCCAAAAATATTTTAACCCTTTTAATCATATAAGAAAAAGAATCAATCTATGCAATGATTTGAATCTTCCCTTACCAAAATCTATAGATACACTACTAAACCATTTAAATAATCTAGAAGTAAAGCTTAGTAAAAATCCTTTAATAGGTCTTTGCCATAATGACCTAAATGCTTCAAATATTATTTTAACTGAAGATAATATATATTTTGTAGATTATGAATACTCTTCTATGGGTGATGTATTTTTTGATTTAGCAACAATATCTTGGTTTTTTAATGAAAGATCTAGGAAAAACTTATTAGAACTATATTTTAATGAATGTACTGAACAACATTATGAAAAATTATTAGATTACCTTTTCGTAGTGAAATTTTATAATGCCACTTGGTCATTGCTTAAATCTTCTGATTCTAGTTCTGACTATGATTATTTAGCTGGTGCTAAAATGATATTTAATGATTTGCTCGATTATAACTCTATACGAAATTTTTAATAAAAGAGAGGTTTAAACTGTGATAAAATACTTATTATTTGATTTAGATGGAACAATAACTGATCCTAAAGAAGGTATTACTAAAAGTGTACAATATGCTCTTAGCAAGTTGGGAATTGAAGAAAACTGTGAAAATCTTCTTAAATTTATAGGTCCACCTTTATTAAATTCATTTATGGACTTTTATGACTTTGATAAAGAAAAGGCTGAGCTTGCAATAAAGTATTATAGAGAACGTTATTCTACTATTGGTTTATTTGAAAATAGTGCAATTGAAGGTATTGAAGAAGTTTTATCTAAATTAAAAGAAGCTGGATTTGTACTAGCTATTGCTACTAGTAAGCCAACTCATTTTGCTATTCCTATTTGTGAAAAGTATAATTTAGATAAATATTTTGATTTAATTTTAGGAAGTGAATTAGATGGAACAAGATCAAAAAAATCTGAAGTAATTCTTGAAGTGCTTAATAAGCTAAATGCTATACCTAATGAATCAATTATGATTGGAGACCGCATGCACGATATAATTGGAGCTAAAGAAGCAGGAATTAAAAGTATTGGAGTTACATTTGGATATGCAGAAGATGGAGAATTAGAAGAATCAGGAGCTGACTTCATAGTAGAAAGTTCCTCTGAACTATTATCTTGTATATTTAAATTAATTTAGTATATATTTAAAAATATAAAAGAATTTGTATAAAACAAATTCTCTTATTATCTCATTTTATAACTTTATTCCTTACCAAACACCTTTAAATATCACTACTTATTTCTTCTAACTCATTAATTATTTTGCTGCTTATCTTTTTTAAAATATATTTTAAATTATGCTTTAGAATTTTATATTTAAAATATCGCAAAAAAATAAAGGAAATCTATTTCTAAATCTCCTTTATTATCATATACCATAATGAATTAAATGCTTATTTTGTTTTATTGCAAGATTAATTTTTATAATTAATTTTTCAAGTTCATTTGATTTAAATTGCTTATTTGCAGTAGTAATTATTTTTCTAAATTCTTTTAATGAACCTGGTGGTATAATTGTAGTTCCACAATAATCTAGTCCTAGTGCAGGATGTTTTTTCATATGAAAATAAGTTTTTAAATTTCCCAATTCCTCCAAGTATTCTGTTATCATTTCTTCTATTAAATCATCACTAACAGAAATACAATTATACTTTTCAGGTTCATAATCACTATACAATTTATCATCTTCAAATCTTTCAATGATTCCAAAATCATGTTTTGCCAAATTCCCACCCCTAATAAATTATATTTTCCAAATTATATTCTTAAACTAAACCTTAAAATTTTAACTCCTTATTAAATATATAATCAAACCTCTAAGTATAAATTACATTAATGTTACAAATTATTATTGAAATACATTTTATATTACTATGTATTATTACTCATCAAAAAAGAATAACATTTCTGCTATTCTTTCTCTTACTACTTCTTATTATTACAATTTTTGTCCAAACAATCTTCTAACAAATCACTGATAGCATTTGTTAGTTGACAATTTGAGTTCATAAAATAACAATTAGTCATTTGGTTATTCCAAGCATATAAGAATATTAGAAATAATACTAAATTCATAAATCTTTGTCCATAACACTGTAGTAAATTTAATAATTGACAAGCCAAAAATTCATTTGTTCCTTCTGTATCGCTATTGCTACCGCAATAATTTTCACAAAGTTCTTCTAACTCACCATCATTTAAGTCATTTAATATATCGTTTAAATTAGATGTTGATCCAAATGTACTCAATTTTCTTTTCCTCTCAAAAAGTTATCTAACGCTTCATAATACGCTAAAAACATAGAGATTGCTACAATTTTATATAATTTAACCTAAACTCATTACTTATGTATATTCTCCTTCGCTTAAAAACTCCTTTTAGATAAATTTATATTTATTAAATACCTAATCATAATAATATGTGATAAATTAATAAAAAAAATGTCACAACACTAAATAAAGTATTGTAACATTTTTTAACTACATATTAAACTTTTATAGTTCCATGCTTTAATAAATGATTTATTCTCTTAAAATAAGTTATACCTAATGGAATTGCCGCTGCAAGCCAAGCTACTGGATCCGCTAAACATATTCCTAAAAACTCTATATATCTTGGTAATGTAAATGCTACTACAGCTCTTGCAATAAGCTCATATGCTCCTGCCATCATTGGAACGAATGAATCCCCTATTCCTTGAAGTGCATTTCTATATATAAATATTAATCCAAGAGGTATAAAGAATATTGCTGATATATCAAGCACTTGTTGAGCATATTTTAGTATTTCTGCATCTGGATTACTTATAAACATCATAACAAAATATTTACCAAGGAATATTAATACTGCTCCCGCAATAATACTAGTAATAATAGAAATTTTAGTACATGCCTTTACGCCTTCTCTTATACGATTATACTCCTTAGCACCAAGATTTTGACCACAATACGTAGCCATAGTTACACCAAAAGTAATTGCCGGCTGCATAACAAGTTGAAGTGCTTTCGAAGCTGCAGTATATGAAGCAATAATAGTAGAACCAAATACATTTAATGCTCCTTGTACTGTCATTATACCAATTGCAGTTATTGAAAATTGAAGCGCCATTGGAATTCCTATTTTTAAATGTTTATGATAGTATCTTTTCTTAACTTTAAAATCTTCTTTCTTAAGTCTTAAAATAGTAAATCTCTTATATGTATATATTAGACAAAGTATTGCCGATACACCTTGAGAAATAATTGTTGCATATGCAGCACCTGCAACTCCCATATTAAAGTTAATTATAAATACTAAATCTAAAATTACATTTAATACTGAAGAAACTATTAAGAAATATAACGGTGTTTTACTATCTCCTAATGCTCTTAATATACTTGCAATTAAGTTATATGCAACCGTTGCTACAACTCCTGCATAAATTATTTTTATATATAAATATGCATCACCTATAATATTTTCAGGTGTATTCATTAATTTTAATAAAGGCATAGCTCCTAATAAGCTAACTATTGTAATTACCACTACTGAAATTACAGTTAATGTAATGGCACTTGCAACCGCTTTACGTAAGCCTTTTTCATCTTTAGCTCCAAACCTCTGAGAAACTAATACTGCAAACCCACTAGATAATCCAGTTGCAAATCCATTAACTAAGAATACCATTGAACTAGTTGCTCCAACAGCTGCTAATGCATCTACTCCAACAAATCTACCAACTATTATAGTATCAACCATACTATAAAACTGTTGAAATATATTTCCTATTAATAAAGGTATTGAAAATAGTAAGATTAATTTTGTTGGATTACCTTTAGTCATATCATTTGTCATATTGTTTTTCATCCACTCATCTCCCCCTAACATCTTATTTCACAATTAAATAGAATATCATCTTTATTATACTTTTGCAAAACAAATTTTAAGAGGTAAGACTAGTTTCCTTACCTCTTATATATTATTATTGTTTTACTATACACTTATTTAGATCTCGCTTCTTTAATCCATTTCTATTAGCTTTACTTATCCAAAATCTATTTGCTGCAAGTCTAAATGCAAACCTTGGAAACATACTTGGTGTTGTAAATATATCATCCCCACTTTTATTTTCATTTATATTTTTAGCCAAATTATCTAATGCTAATCCTAAATTAGTATTGGGACCCTTACCCATAGGTACATTCCTTAATCCTCCCATCATTTCTCCAGCCCCTATACCAATTCCTTGTGCCAATTTTATATTCATCTTTTTACACCAACATTTCATTATATTAAGTGCTATTTTATTTTGCTTACCTTCATAAAAGCCGCAGTTGGCAATAACATATACATTAACTCCTTTTAGATTATCTTTAAAATTCTCTTCTAGCATAATCAAAAATTCTAAAACATGAGAAGGTAATGAATCTACATATAATGGAAATGCAAATACTAATGTATCAATAGTATTAATCTCCTTTATAATATCTTCATAATCTACTTTTTTAGATAATTTATATTTAACTATATCTTTGCTTTCAATAAAATCACTTAATATATTTAGAAAATATTCAGAGTTACTTTTAGATACCTTTGGACTACCATCTATCATCATTATTTTCATTACAAAGTACCTCCTATTGTCAATATATTTTTTACAAAAATAGTATCACTAGTTTTAGTATTTAAATTTATGCCATTTCCTTTAACTAATTCTTGAGCCATTTCCTTTTCTTCATGAGATATATTATCACCATAAAAATACACTCTCATATTTATTTGCTTTTTATACCTACTTTTATGGTGAATTTCATTATTTCTTATTGTAAAATAAGGATGTATATATCCTATACTACGATCAAGTATATTTTTAATAAATGGACTATACATTCCATACTTACATTCACTTATTATTATAAGTTCATCACAACTAGCAATTTTTTCTCCCATTTTATTATAATCATCTTTTATAACACATTCTCCTGGAGTTTTTATCCAAAAGCCAAAACACCTAATACACTTGTTTATTCTTTTCCTTTACAAATTATAATATCCTCTTCATTTAAATTCTCTGAAATATTATTAAAATCTTCTTTACTTAAATCATGAATTATTAACTTCATATTTTTTATCCTCACTCTTTTTAATAATAAACTATTTTCGTAATTCCTTACTTACTTCTCCAATAATCTTAATTCCTTCTTTTATTTCATTAAGTGATAATCTAGAAAGTCCTAGCCTTAAAGTATTTTTACAACTATAATCAACTGAAAATATATCGCCCGGAGTAAATATAACTCCCTTTTTATAACACTCATCTAAAAGCTTTCTAGAATCTACTCCTTCTATTCCAATATAAATATGCAATCCGCCTTCACCCCATATAAATGTTGGATTAATGTATTTATTAATACATTCTACAGCAAGCTCATATTTTTCCTTATATACTTTTCTTACTTTTTTAATTTGCCTTTCAAATGATCCTGAACGTAAATATTCATATAATATACCTTGATCTAAAAATGATGTATGAATATTTTTACACCTTTTTACACTTTCTAATATATCAATAACATTTTTATCTGCAAGGATCCATCCTACTCTTATTCCTGGAAATAATATTTTTGAAAAACTCCCAATATAAATAACACCACTTCCCCCATTATCAAGAGCAGCAATTGGAGATACATGCGTACTATTATATAAAAGTTCTTCATTAAATCCATCCTCAATTATAGGAACATTATACTTTTTGAATAAATTATAAACAGAATATCTTTTTTCACCCTTCATTACAATTCCTGTTGGATTATGATATGAAGGAATTAAATATCCGAACTTTATATCATTATTTTTTAAGCTTTCTTCTAATTCATTAAGATCTATTCCATCTTCAGTCATAGGAACTCCTATAACATCTAATCCATGAACTTTCATAATTTTAATAGCTGTATTATGTGTTGGATTTTCGCAAATAATTTTATCACCTTTATTTGTATAAGCAGTTAGAAGCATTTCAAGCCCTTCTGTAAATCCATTAGTAATTATAATATCTTTGCTTGTTGTATCTACTCCCTTTGCCTCCATGTACTTTAAAAAATATTCAATAAGTGGCTTATACCCCTTTGCATATCCATAATTTAATATTTTATGCCCTTCTATTGAAATTCTATTTAGAAATGCTTTTTTAAACTCTTCCATATCAAATAATTCACCATCAGGTGAGATGCTTTTGAAAGATATTAAGTTTTTCTCCCAAGGTATTTCACTTTTTACAATATCTAATTTTTCTGCAAGTTTCCCATAATCATTAGCTCTCTGACTCCAAGCGACTTTCCATCCATCTTCATTTACTGATTTAACCTGCGAAACAAAGGTCCCCCTTCCTTTTACTGTATATAAAATACCTTCCTCTTCAAGATTTTCATATGCAGTTATTACAGAGTTTCTACTAACACCAAGTAATTTAGAAAGCTCCCTGGTAGCAGGGAGCTTTCCATTTGAAACAAGAAGATTACTAGCAATCATGTTCTTTATATAATTTTCTATTTGTACATATAACGGTTCTTCATCATTAAAATCAATTTTAGAAAATATCATTAACTTTCAACTCCTAAAATAGTGAATACTCTATTATCTTATCTAATAGGTCACTAAATTCTAATCCTCGCACCTTTGCACTTTTAGGAATAAGACTTTGAGTTGTCATTCCTGGAAGAGTATTTACTTCTAATAAATAAGGTACTTCATCTCTTATTATCATATCAATTCGTGCATAACTATTGCAACCCAAAATATCCCAAGCTTTCTTTGATATATTATTAATTTTCTCTTGTAGCTTTTCTTCTAGTAAAACTACTTCTTCTTTTGCTCCATTTTCCTCATATTTAGATTTATAATCAAAGAATTCACCATTTTGTGATTTTATCATAACCGTAGGAAAAACTTCTCCATTTAATACAAATGAAGTTATCTCTTCGCCATTTATATACTCTTCTATCATTACTTCATTATCATACTTTAATCCTTCTCTTACTGCTTCTTCTACTTCATTTTCATTTCTAATAAAGAAAGTAGCAACACTTGAACCACCTTTATTAGGTTTAATAAATACAGGATACTGTAATTCTTTTATTTTTTTATAATCTATTTCTTCAACAGATTTAACTATAATCCATTTTGCAGTATCAACATCAACAGTTTTTACTAGACTTTTAGTTAATCCTTTATTCATACATATAGCACTTGGCAACACCTTACATCCACTATATGGTATTCCCATAGTTTCAAGAGCACCTTGGATAGTTCCATCTTCTCCAAATTTTCCATGTAGAGCAATAAAAGCAAAATCAATTCCCTTTATTTTTTCTATAACCTCTTGCTTTGAATTTATTGTTATAGGAATTATTTTTTCATATTTATCTTTATTTAAATGTTTTATTACTTGTTCCCCTGATTTCAAACTTATTTCTCTTTCTGATGATACTCCACCCATTATTACCCCAATTTTCATCAATATCACTCCTAATTTTTAATCTTTACTTTATTTTATTAATTATATATAAAATAAAAAAGCACCACATTAACACTAAATTCATTAACCTGTGGTACTTTTTTATGATTATATTCAACTTTCAACTATGATAATTATGCTATTTTCATTTTCTGAATTTTCAAATCTGCTTTCTTCATATAATTAACAGCTATAAATACTGTTACCAATTCACTTGCTGGAACAGTTAACCATATTCCAATATCCCCCAAAATTATAGGTAGAATTATTATAAATATTAATATTAAAATTACTCCTCTTAATACGGATATAATAGCTGATGTCTTTGCATCCTCAAGTGCTGTAAAGTAAGCTGATGTCAAAATATTTAACCCATTAAAAACAAAAGCAACAGAATATAATTTAGTAGCTTCTGCAGTAATTCTAATTAATTCCGCATCACCTTTACTAAACATTTTAATAAGAGTTTCTCCTCCAAATATCATAAGTATAGTACTTGAAATTCCAATTATGATTATTGTTGATATTGCTATTTTTAAAATTTTATTTATTCGATCTTTATTATTTGCACCATAATTAAAACTAATTATAGGGCTAATCCCATTACATATTCCTGAAAATATAGCTATGACTAAAGAAGCTATATAGAGAATTATTGAAAAAGCAGATACACCCATTTCTCCAATTCTAATCATTAATACAATATTAAATATAAAAGTTGAAAAAGCAACTGCAAACTGTGTTATACCTTCTGATGATCCATTATAAAATATTCTTACTATTTTCTTAAAATCAAATTCAACTTTGCAAAATTTTAATATAGAGTCCTTTTTTAAATAGTGACTTAAAGCAAATAAAAATCCAATTGTAAATGCAATTCCTGATGCTATGCCTGCACCAACTAATCCTAAACCAAACTTCACTATAAATATATAATCTAATAGTATATTTAGTAGTGAACTAATAATATCTGCTATCATAGCATGATTTGGTTTTCCCATAACTCTAAGTCCACTACTTAAATAAGAACTCCCTACAAATGTAGTCAAAAATAAACATAATGCTCGTAAATATTGTACAACTAATGGCACCAAATCATCACTAGCCCCCAAAATTTTTGCTATAGTCGGTGCAAAAATAATGGTAAACACCGATAAAAATAATGTTATCACTGTTAGTGTGTAAAATGCTAAGCTAAAAGTCTTTCTTGCTTCTTTTTTATTTTCTTTACCAAGCTCAATACTAGTAATAGTCCCTCCCCCAATAGCAACCATTATCCCAATTGCCATTGCTACTCCGAAGAACGGCATTGCTATATTAACTGCTGACAATCCTTTAGAACCTACTACATTTCCAACAAATATGCCATCTACAACTATATATACTGAAAATACTATCATAGCAATAACCGATGGTATTGAATATTTTATAAATAGCTTCCCTATATTTTCTTTTCCTAATGATAAATCCATAGTACTCACTTCCTTTCCTAAAAAATAATAAACCTTAGAGTAACTCCAAGGTCAATATATTTTTATTTAATAGGAATCCATATTTCAATGTAATCAGTAGTTTTATCATTCTTATTTTCAAAAGTTATAAATCTTGCTACACTATCGCCTATAATTTCTATATTATTACCATCTATATATTTTTTAAGATACATTATACTTTCCTCTGTAATATCAATATTAATTTTAAATATACTATGAATACATTTATCATATTTGAAACATTTATAATCTATCAAGTTTCCTATATAGTCACTCTTATAAACTATTCCGCTAATAGCATAAACTATATTATTTTCAACTTTATTTATCTTAAAAAACTCCTTTTTTATTACAGATGAAAATGTAACTTCATTTAAGTATTCATAACTATTAAACTTATCCATTATCTTATAAGTCTTTAAATCCATTCCATCTGCTAGTTCTTCATAGAATATAATAGGTGAATTAACAATTTCTATTTTATTTAATAATTTTATAGTCTTCTCTATATCATATTTAAAGTTACTAACAGTTTTCTTTAACTTTTTTAGCTCTAAAATTTTATTATCTATATCAGACTCTTTATCTTGAAGAACTTTTTTTAATTGTTCAAGAGTACAGTTATTAATAATATCTTTAATTTCTTTTATAGATATATTAATTTCTCTAAAAGCAATAACATAGCTTAATTTAATAATATCTTCTATTGTATAATAACGATAACCATTTTTCCCTATGATTGAAGGCTTTAAAATATTATCTTTATCATAATATCTTAATGTATCTCTTGAAACTCCTAAATATTCTGATACTTCCCCTATTAAAAATCTATTTTTCACTTCTTTATTTCTCCATCTTGTTTATTTATTATAACTCTTAAAATTTATACTAATATATTAATTTATTATTGTCTATTTTTAAAACATCTCTTCTCATATATAATTTAAATTCACCTTAACACATTCAAAAATCAAAATAAATTATAAATAGCAATTACCATCATAAAATTATTCTCTACTTTATTTATAATAAAAGTGTTTTTGGAAAAATATACTTAATATATATTGACTTACTTTTCTTTTTATTAGATAATAATAATTATTAGTTAATAATAAAATTATAGGAGGATATTTATGAGTAATATAATTAATGGGTCTTGGAATGATTTTAGAGAGTTGATTTTAGTTGATAAAGTTGAAGTTTGTCCTACAATAATTTCTTTTTATTTTAAAGCAAAAGATGGTGGTAAACTTGTTAAACCAAAAGCAGGACAATTTTTACCCTTTAAAATAAAAACAGATAATCCTAAATATAAAGATATAATGAGAACTTATAGTCTTTCAATGTTTCCTAATGATGATACCTATAGAATAAGTGTAAAGAAAATTGATGGTGGTTTAATCAGTACTTATTTACATGAGAATCTTAATATAGGTGATTCTATTGAAGCTATGATCCCAATGGGTGTATTTACTGTAAAAGATAAAAAGAATGATATTGTTTTAATTTCTGGTGGAATAGGTGTTACCCCTCTTTTAGCAATGCTATATGAAGAATCTTCAACTAGGAATAATATTCATTTTATTCAAGCCGTTCAAAACTCTAGTTTGCATCCATTTAAGAATGATATAGAATCTATTGCTAAAATTAAAGGTATTAAAAATACTGTATTTTATTCAAACCCTTTAGATAGTGACAAAGAAGGAATAGATTATAACTTTACTGGATATGTTAATAAGAATTATTTAAAAGATAATGTTAACTTAGATTCAGATTTCTATCTTTGCGGTCCTCCTGTATTCATGAAGGCTGTAGAAAGTACTTTGCTTGAACTGGGAGTAGATAGTTCTAAAATTAACTATGAGCTTTTTAGCAAATAATTATTAGAGTTATAGCCTCTAAAGGAGACTATAACTCTTTATTCATAATGTAGCTTTACTGCATTAATATTCTTTTCATAACATTTTTTACATAAGACAATTAACTCATCATTACTACTATTAACATTATTTTCATATACACCGAGGTTGGCTATGTTGCCACATTCTTCACATTTATACTTGGCTTTTTCTAATGCATCTTGACGTTTTAAACTCCATTCTTCTTCATGTATATTATTAACTTCTTTATTATTATTTTTACTATTTCTATAAATAAATATATTGTTTCCTTCACTAAAGGCTTCTTTTATTTTACCTACAATAGATTTTCTAAAACTAAATAATTCACCCTTCTCTTTACCTCTTATTTTTTTATAATCCCTTACTATTCTTATACTTATAATTTTTATTAAGTAAATTCCTAATAATATATAAATTAAATTAAACATAAACATCACCATTTTTTATCTTTGACCATTTATAAAAATTTATTCATTTATCCTTTCACTTTATATTCAGTAAAATGAAGGATTAATTTAATTTTATTCATCATTTATTAAACTTTTTCACTATTTTTCTAAAAAAAATTCCCATTTTCCTTATAAAATCATATTGTATGATTTTATTTTATATGGTAAAATTTATTTAAAATGCAAGTTTTTTAAAAAAAATAATTCATTTTTTCCAAAAAATAAGGGGGCTAATATGAAAAAAAAATTAGGTTTAACAACAAAAATTTTTATTGGACTGATACTTGGAGCAATTTGCGGTATAATTCTTTATGGTATAGTTCCACCTGGAATAATAAGAGATGATATACTAATTAATGGTGTTTTTAAAGTCATAGGAAAAGGATTCTTAAGAGCAATGCAGATGTTAGTTGTGCCACTGGTATTTTGCTCTTTAGTTTGTGGAAGTATGGCAATAGGAGATACTAAAAAATTAGGACGTGTCGGTGTAAAAACTATAGTTTTTTATCTTGTTACAACTGCTATTGCTATTAGTTTAGCTATAGGTGTAGGTAAATTAATTAATCCTGGAATAGGCCTTGATATGAGCAATATTGAAATTGCTGAAACTACAGTAAGTGAAGCAACTTCTGTATCAGATGTTCTTTTAGATATAATTCCAACAAATCCGATTTCGGCATTAGCAAATGGAAATATGTTGCAAATTATATTCTTTTCAATTCTAGTTGGAATCATACTTGCTATGCTTAATGAAAAGGCTAAAACTGTTGCAAATTTCTTTAGTGAATTTAACGAAATAATGATGAAAATGACTATGATAGTGATGAAAGCTGCTCCAGTTGGAGTATTTTGTTTAATAGCTACAACATTCTCTAACATTGGTTGGAGTGCCTTTGCTCCAATGCTAAAATATATATTTGCAGTAATGTTAGCATTAGTATTACAATGCTTAATAACTTATATGTCAATGTTAAAGGTGTTTACAAAATTAAATCCTTTAACATTCTTAAAAAAGTTTTTCCCTGTAATGAGTTTTGCTTTTTCTACATCATCTTCTAATGCAACTATACCTCTTAGCATCGAAACTCTTGATAATGAAATGGGGGTTTCTGAAAAGATATCATCTTTTACAGTTCCATTAGGTGCTACAATAAATATGGATGGTACTGCAATAATGCAAGGGGTCGCAGTTGTATTTATATCTCAAGCTTTTGGAATTGAACTTGGTTTAAATGCTTATCTTACAGTTATATTAACAGCAACACTAGCTTCTATAGGAACTGCAGGAGTACCAGGAGTTGGACTTATTACATTATCAATGGTTCTTAATTCAGTAGGACTTCCTGTAGAAGGTATAGGAATAATCATGGGAATTGATAGAATTCTTGATATGACAAGAACTGCTGTTAATGTTACAGGAGATGCTATTTGTACTACTATTGTTGCAAAACAAGAAGGTGAATTTAATGAAGAGACCTTCTATTCAGATGTAATTGAACTTAATAAAGCAATTTAATATAAAAATAATTACCCACTTGATATAAATTAAAGTGGGTAATTATTTTATAACTATTAATTTAAGTTTGGAAAGTTAAATATATTTTCAATTCCTCTTTTTTCTTTAGGGTTATCTCCATGAATTAACTTTTTCTCCTCTTCTTCACAAATTATAACTCCATCAATTAAACCTTCACTATTTTTATTGTTAATATCATTTTTATTATTCATAAAAATACACCTCTTATAATCTTATTATGTTATTATTATTCCTATATGCTTCTTATTTATAAATTAACAATAAAAAAACTTCTATATTTACTCTATATTAAATTAGAGTAATATATAGAAGCTTAAATTATCTACTAAAACTGTCTTACTATTTTCAATGCAAAAACTGTAGAAATTCTTCTTTTTAGCTTTTCATTCAAAGCTAACTCTATTATTCTATTATCATTCATTTCAAATGTAAAAATGTTTAACCCACTAACTTTAGAATTATAATAAGAAACTTTATTTTTATTATTGGTATTATTAGTACTTTCATAAACTTTTCTTACATCTTCCATTGAAATATTAGCAACTATTTTTCTTTTACTTTCATTATAAATTTTAGTTACAGTAATAGTTTTATTATACAACTCATACTCATATTCAACATAACTTAAATAACTTAAAATAAAAGCTCCTATAGCTAATAATAACATAACAATTGCAATAACTAATGATGATAATAAAAAGAATGCTGATAATACTACTAATATCATAGCTAATCCTTGTAATATCTTAACTCTTCCTTTTCCCTTATCACATTCAATTAATTGCTCAAAAATTTCATCCATATTTCTCCTCCCATTATCCCTAAGTAATATACCATAATTTAATTATATCAAATTTATCACTACATTAATACTTAATATAGATATAATATTAATAACTATTATAGTCCTTTATAATAATTAATTAATTCCTCTTTAGTATTAATTCCCATATTTTGTGGTATTGTTAATTCATTAATATCTTTTCCTTTAAGCTTACCATCTACTATATACTCTTTTTCCAAAAACTTTTGTCCCCATGTTGCTATCTTATCTATTTCAGGTGTATCAACATTTAATATCTCTGCAAATGATTTTAAAATACATAAACCAAATTTTATATCTTCAATAAAATATCTTGAAGATTTATCTGGAATATATCCCCCATCTATTTTAACCATAGGAGAATCAATTCCTATAAATCCAGGAGCTGTATTTATCTTTTCACTTAATTCTTCTGCAGTATTTATATTATATCTTGACTTTATTTTTTCAATATCCCTAGGATCAAAATCACCATTTTCGTTAAATGCATTAAAAATTGCTTCTAACTCCTCATCTAATTTTAATAACTCTGTAGATGCTAAAGTTCCCCACTCCTCATAAAAATATGGATTTCTTTCATAAATATGTTCTCCCTCAACATAATCATGGAATAATTCATATAATCTTGAAGGATGCATAGTAGGATTAGAAGGTGATAATGTTATTGCTAAATATGAATTTAACGGAATACATGGAATATCTATAAAATTACTCATATCTTTAGCAACCTTTTCAGAATATTCTCCTGGTATAACTCTAATTTTCATAAATGGATTTTTTTGCTTTAACAAAACACTTTCGCCATACTTTTCAAGTCTAATAATGGACGGTACTCTTTGAGTTCCAAAGAATATACATCCTTTATCTAAAAGCTTATCTATTAAATACTCTTTTCCACCAAAGCCTGGAATTGCACCAACAACTGCGCCTTTCTTTAAATAAGGAAGTATTGATTCTATTGTCTTTTCCATCATAAATGAAGGATATGTAATTAATATGTAGTCAGCATTACTAACAGCCTCCTCATAACTACTTGTTATACAATGTAAAGTTATATGATGTGTTATATTTTTTTCCTCTTCAATTAAAGCAATAGTATCATTAAATGCTTCTGGTTTAGAAGTATGCAACCAAACCTTATTTTCATGTTTCATTGAAATATATGCAGCTAAATATGTTCCTATATTTCCTGCACCTATAATACAAATATTCATTTTTATCCTCCTACTTTTATTTATCTTAAGTCTTTTATAATTATATATTATCATCTTTTACATTAATAACTTGTATATTTTCTGTAAACTTTTACTTGTTAATTATAATAAAATATAATAATATCCAATATTGGCGTTATATAATTTCACATACAATCATTTTATACTATCACATAATAATATTTTAATTAATTATAATTTATATTTATTATTTAAAATCACACAAGGTAGAAAAAACTCATATCTTGTAATATAACAATAAATATAGGTATATTATATGACTTTATCAACTATACATTTCATTTATATATTTTTTACAATTTTAATACTAATATCGATTTTCAGAAAAAAGGACATAACTATAGTTTGTGTCTTTGGTGTTTTATCAATAGCTCTATATAGCAGTAAATCTATACCACTATCTATAATTTCCGTGTTTAATGGATTCTTATATGCTATAACAGAATTATTGCCTATTATTTTAATAATATCTATCATTACTGCTTTTAGTAAATTATTATCTGTAACTGGCATAAACGAAGCCATAGTATCACCATTATCAAAACTAATAAAAAATAAATATATAGCTTATTGGGTTATTGGAATAACAATGATGATTATTTCTTGGTTTTTCTGGCCTTCTCCTGCTGTTGCATTAATCGGTGCAGTTTTAATTCCAGTTGCAAAAAAAGTTGGACTCCCAAAGCTATCTGCTGCAATGGCTATGAATCTATTTGGACATGGAATAGCATTATCAAGTGATATTATAATTCAAGGCGCCTCTAAATTAACTGCTAACGCTGCTAATATTAGTATTAGCTCTCTTAATTCAACTCTTATTCCCCTAGAAATAGTAATGGGAATTACCACCACTGTAATCGCTTTTTTTATAGTTTTGAGAGATATCAAAAAAAATACTGTTTCTCAAGGTTATTCTGAACAAACAACACAAGAATTTAGTAAATCGGCTTCAAATATAATCAAGCTATCCAAAAAGCAAAAAAACTTATACGCTTTATTAGTTTTTGCCGGATATCTTTTAGATATTATATTAATGATAGTATTTTCTTTAACTGGAGGCGATGCAACCGCTTTAGTCGGCGGTACTACCTTATTTTTGTTGATTATAATTTTTCTTGGAAACTATAAATTTAATAACATGAAAGAAATAACTCCATATATTGTAGATGGTTTTCAATTTGCTTTTAAGGTATTTGGTGCTGTTATCCCAGTAGCAACATTTTTCTATCTTGGTGGAAATGGCTTTGAATCAATTATAGGAGATATATTGCCTGCCAATTCTAATGGTATTATTAACGACCTTGGAATTGCACTTTCTAATGCAGTACCATTAAATAAAGCAATTGCAACAGCAACTGTTTCTAGTGTAGGTCTACTTACCGGTCTTGATGGATCTGGCTTTTCCGGTCTTTCATTAGTAGGTTCATCTGCAATGCTTTTCTCTCAATCAATGTCAATAAATATTTCTGCCTTAGCGTCAATAGGACAAATATGTACAATTTGGATTGGAGGAGGCACATTAATCCCATGGGCATTAATCCCAGTAGCTGCAATCTGTGATGTTTCCCCTTTTGATTTGGCTCGAAAAAATTTATTGCCTGTATCCATCGGACTAATTGTAACAATAATTTTTGCTATAATATTTTTTGTATAAAACTTAATACTTTATCACATGGTTGTATGATTTTTGTACAACCTTTTTCATTATATTAAACCATTTTTTTCTAATTATGTTTTATTATTAAATAACTTTTGTTAAAATTTACTTAACAATTATTGCAATTAATTATTTTATACTTTATAATAAGTTATAAATTACTGTTTTATATTTTTATTTCAAACTTTTTTAACAGTAGTTAATTCTATTTTATGTTTAGGGGGATATTATGAAACTAGAAGTGAAAAATATACGAAAAAGCTTTTCTGGAAATGAAGTACTTCACGGAATTTCTTTTTCTGTTGAAAGTGGTAAGGCATTAGGTCTATTAGGTAGAAATGGTGCTGGTAAAACAACAACTATCAGAATATTGATGGACGTATTTAAATGTGATTCTGGTGAAATATTAATTGATGGTAAACCTTTTATACCTAAAAATCATCAAATTGGATATTTACCAGAAGAAAGGGGGCTGTATCCTAAAAAGAAAGTTACAGAACAAATCATATACCTTGCTTCATTAAGAGGTATAAGTAAAAAAGAAGCTAAAGAAAATACTTTAAAATGGCTTAAAAGACTAGGTATTGAGGAATATGCAAATAGGAAGCTAGACACTTTATCAAAGGGTAATCAACAAAAAGTTCAATTAGCTCAAACTTTAGTTTGTAATCCTGAAATTATAGTTTTAGATGAACCTTTTAGTGGGCTTGATCCTGTAAATGCTCAAATTCTTAAAGATGTAGTAAATGAGTTAATTCAAAATAATAAAATTGTTATTTTTTCTAGCCATCAAATGAGCTATGTAGAAGAATTTTGTGAAGACATAGCTATAATTAATAAAGGTAATATTGCATTAAGCGGTAATTTAAAAGATATAAAAAAGGATTTTGGAAAAAATAGACTTATATTAAGTGCAAGTAACTATTCTCTAGAAGAACTAAAAAAAATATTTGAAGAACAACTTACTAATTTAGTTAGTATTTACGAAGTAAAAAAAGATTTTTTAGTATTAGAACTTTGTGAAAATACTACTAAAAATAACTTATTAAAACATATTTTAACTACTAATATTGATATTGAAAAATTTGCAATATATGAACCTACATTAACTGATATTTTTGTATTAAAGGCTGGTGATGAATAATGAAACAATTTTTAAATGTATTAAGCTTTGAATTAAGTAACTATTTTAAAAACAAGGGATATATGATTACTACAATTCTTTTTTCTATATTATTGATAATAGGATTATCTTTACCTTCATTTTTTAATATGTCTAAACTTATTCCTCAATTAGACCAAAACTCTACAGAAAGTATTGAGTCTGTAGAAGAAATCTCTGAAGAAGATAAAAAAAGCTTTGTAATAATAGATAATAATAATATTTTTGAAAATTTAGATATTCTTGAATCAGCTTTCTTAAACTCTAAATGGACAAAGGTTACTAGTTTAGATGAAGCCGAAGAATTAATTAAATTAGAAAATGTAGAAGCTGGTTTTTCAGTTGATAGCTTAACTAAATATTCATATTTAGTTAATAATTCAGGATTTACAGATACAAACCAAATGATTTTTGAAAATCTATTATCAAGCTTAGGCCAACAAGTTTATGCAAATGAACATAACTTAAATATAAATGATTTACAATCTGTCATACATCCCTCATTTGATTCTGATGTTACTATCCTTGGAAAAGACAGTGCTAATAACTTCTTTTATGTATACATCTTTATTTTTGCAATGTATATGATGATTTTATTATATGGACAACTTATTGCAGTTGCTGTAACATCTGAAAAAAGCAATAGAGCCATTGAAGTCTTAGTTACAAGTGCAAATAGCAATAGCCTTATTTTTGGTAAAGTAATAGCTGCAGCTTTAGCTAGTTTTATTCAAGTTGGAGTAATTCTTGCTTCTGGAATGATAACTTATTCCCTAAATAGTAAAGCATGGAACGGCCTTTTAGATGGCATATTTAAAATTCCATCAAATATATTATTAACTTTTATTATATTTGGTGGTTTAGGATACTTCTTCTATTCATTTATATTTGGAGCTTTAGGAGCATTAGTTTCTAAAACAGAAGATATAAGTTCTAGTATTGGACCTATAACAATGATTTTCGTTATTGTATTCTTTATAAGTATGTTTGGATTATCAAATAGTGATAGCTTACTTATCAAAATTGCATCATTTATTCCTTTTAGTTCTTCAATGACCATGCTAATAAGAGTTGCAATGGGAACTGTATCTAATTTTGAAATTGTAATTTCATTTATTATTTTACTAGCTTCAACTATCTTAACAGCTCTTGCATCTGCTAAGATTTATAGATTAGGTACTTTAATGTATGGTAATCCAATTAAGCTTAGAAATGCTTTAAAATGGTTTAAAAAAGAAAAAATTTCTTAAAATATAAGGAGCATGATTAATTTACATGCTCCTTAATAATAAAACTTACTAATTAAATAGACCCTTTATTTTATCAATTAATGACTTATCACTTTTATCTGATTTATTCTCTGTATTCTTAGTGCTTGAATCATCTGTTGTCTTATCAATATCTGAACTTTCAATAGCATCACTTCTCATTATAAATTTAACAGATCCTTTCATATCACTTGTTAATCCTGAATAAACACCATAATCCTTTGCCATTTGCACTAATTCATCCTTTGCTTGACTAAATCCATCGATACTATCTAAAGCTTCACTTCCTAAATCATTGATTTTGTCTAATCCCTCATTCTTTAGCTTATCAACACCTTCATATAATGATTGTGTTCCACTTTTTAATTGTTCTGTTCCATTTAAAATCTTTTCTGAGTTATTTTTTAATGTTCCTGTACCTTCTGCTAATGTCTTACCTCCAGTTGCTAAGGCACTTACCCCTTGACTTAATGTTTTTCCTCCACTAACTAACTCCTTTGTTCCATCATACAGTGCACCTAATGCTGAATCTATCTTCTTTGAATTTGTATTTAATTCATTAGCTCCATTTGATAATTGATTACTTCCTATTGCTAAATCACTTACTCCATCAGCTAACGTCTTACCTCCACTTGATAATTGATTTGTTCCATCATATATTGATCCTATTCCGGAATTTATCAACTTTGAATTGGTGCTTAATTCATTAGCTCCATCTAACAATGTATTACTTCCTTCACTTAAAGCTGTTGTACCATCTAATAAAACTCCTGTACCTGCCGCTAATTTTTGACTTCCATTAGATAAATCTCCCATGGCAGAATTTATAAGTTTAGAATTATCATTTAATGAATTAGCCCCATTTAACAATGTATTGCTTCCACTCTTTAAATTACCTACACCACTTTGCAAGCTTGATGTTCCTGCTAATAAAGACTTACTACCATCATATGCTGAGCTTATTCCATTACTTATAGCTTGTGCTGCTGCATTTAAAGAATCCCCATTTGATGATAATTGCGATAATCCAACTTTAACTTCTGCAGATCCACTAGCTAAATTTCTTAAACCATTTTCTAGCTCATTTGCTCCACTTGCTCCTGATTGAAGTGCAGAAGATAAATTTGTTAATCCTTCGGTTTGACCATCTGCAATTGCTTTAATTTTAGCGCTATATTCTCTAAGCTCTTTTGCTTGAGTAGGATCTATTTTTTCAATTGATGTAGCCATTGTATAAATCGACTCTGCAATTTGCTTTAAGCTACTTGTAGTATCTTGAAGCTTTCCAATTCCATCTCCAGCTCCTTGCAATCCATTATTTAATTCTGTCATACCACTTAATGCAGATGATATACCACTATCTATTGAATCATAATTTTCATTTAAACTACTTACGCCTCCTACATACTCATTAACTTTAGAAGTAAATTCTTCTTGTGAAGACTTTAAAGTTCCAAGTCCACTACTCAATTCTGTAGCACCTTCATTTAAACTTTTTGATCCCTCTTCTAAATTAGATACTCCTTCATCTAAATTTTTAGCTCCATCAGCTAAACTTGATACTCCCAAATCAAATTCTGTGTATTTTCCTTGTAATTCACTTACACCTGAATTTAATGCAACTGCTCCATTATTCAATGTTGGTACACTATCATTTAATGTATTAATCCCCTCATTTAAAGCACTTGCACCTGTTGCTAATGATGATATTCCAGCATCAAATTGTGTATATTTATCCTTTAACTCACCTGCTCCACTATTTAATGTATTAACTCCACTTAATAATGTTGGTACACTACCACTTAAAGTATTAATTCCACTATTTAAAGTGCTTGCACCACTTGCTAATGATGATACTCCTTCATCAAATTTATCATAATTCTCTTTAATTTGACCTGCTCCACTATTTAATGAATTTACTCCACTTAGTAATGTTGGAACACTTCCATTTAAAGTATTTAATCCATTTCTAAGTTCAATAGCTCCACTATTTAATGTTCCTACTCCTGCATTAAATATAGAATAATTACTTGCTAATTCTGTTTGTCCATCTAATAATTCCTTAGATCCACTTAATAAATCTTCTCCACCTTTTTGTAGATCATTTAATGATGTCCTTAAATCATCCAAACTATCAATACCTTCAATTTCATCTATATCTTCACTTGATGTAGTAGCTAAAACCATTATCGCTGGTATCTCAAAATTATTAGTTTCACCTGTAATTTCAAATGAATCAGATAAATCAATACTACTGCTACCTAATAAGTCATCTAATACATCTCCCAAATCTAAAGATTCTTTTAATCCTGGTATTGTTACAAATGTTACTAAGGAATTATTCCCATCATTAATAACCTTACCAGAACTAACTTCCACATTACTAAAGTTACTATTAGATAAAGTAAGTTCTGCTGCAGTTAACAATGGTAAATAAATATTTCTCTTTTCATTATTTATAAATACTGTCTTACTTTGATTATTAGTTATATTAACAGAAATCTTAAACTTACCACTTTCCCCCAAAACCTCATTTGGATCAACCTTCTTACCATTAAACTCATAATTAACTGATATTGTTATTGGTAATTGATTATTACTTTTACCCTGATAATAAAGTTCATTAGAATCAATATTCCAACTTAATTCATCTCCATTTTTAGTTGGTTCTTCATCACCTTTTACATTCTTAACATCACTTAATGTAGACTTATCTGTAAATTGCCCTAAATTTTCACTTCCTTTAATCCAATCACTAACAATTTGCTCTGTCGGATTTCCATTTTCATCTAATATAACATAAACAGTTTCATCCTTTTTTATATCTTGAGCGAAAACTACTGAATTTGATGTAACTGTTATTAATGCAACTAAACATGCTAATTTTTTTGATAACCCTTTTCTCATATCTCTTTTCCCCCTTCAACACACTCTACAAAAGACTTACTTGTCTTAACTATTAATTTTTCACAAAGCAATAATATTCCTGGCAATATAAATAGAATTACAACCATACTTATAATTGCGCCCCTAGCCATTAATGTACATAATGAGCTTATCATTTCCATATCTGATATAATTCCAACCCCTGCTGTTGCCCCAAAGAAAGTTAAAGCACTAGTTACAATTGATCTTGATGAACTTTGAAGTGCTATTGTCATTGCTTTTTTCTTATCCGAATTTAATGCTAACTCTTCTTTAAATCTAGAAGTTAATAATATCGCATAATCTACAGTTGCTCCTAATTGAATAGTTCCTATGACTATTGATGATATAAATGGAATGCTTGTACCCATATAGAACGGAATACCCAAATTTATAAAAATAGCTAATTCAATTGCTAAAACTAATAATATAGGTATTATTGCTGATTTAAACACAAATAGTATTATTACAAATATAGCTAAAATTGATGCTACACTAACCCGATTAAAATCACTATCTGCTATTGTAATCAAATCTTCTGTTAATGGCGCCTCACCACCAACTAATCCATCTTTATCATACTTTTTAACAATATTGTTTATTTCCTTTAATTGAACTTCTACCTCATCAGATGCTGCCTTATACTCTGAATTAAGCATTATTTCTTCATATCCACCATTTTTTATTTTCTCTAACAAATCACTTGGTATGAAACTTTGAGGAATTCTAGGCCCTAGTAAATCTTCTAAACCTACTACTGAAGTAACCCCATCAACACCTTTTAACTCATCAATCATTGCATCAACCTTATATGCTTCTAAATCATCTCTTACTAAAATTATGTTAGTAGACATCATGTTATATTCTGACTTTAATTTATTATTAGCTACAATAGAAGGTAAATCCTTTGGAAGTGATTCATCTAGGTTATAATAAACCTCCGTATTATTATTTCCTATAATAGCTGGTATCAAGATAATTGCACCAATAATTACAAGAATCTTGTGATGCTTTATCACAAAGGCAGAACTTTTTTCAAACTTAGGTAATAAAGTCTTGTGTTTATATTTGTGAATAAGCTTATCAAATGTTAATATCATTGCTGGCAATACTGTTATAGTGCATATAACACCAAATACAACACCTTTAGCCATTACAAATCCTATGTCTTTTCCAAAACCTAATTCCATAATGCATAACGCTAGGAATCCAGCGACTGTTGTTAAAGAACTACCTGCAATAGATGCTATAGTTTTTTCTATTGCTACCGCCATAGCTTCAGTCTTATCTGGCTGACTTTTACATTCTTCATCATATCTATTTAGTAAGAAAATTGAATAATCCATCGTTACAGCTAATTGTAATACTGCTGACAATGCCTTTGTTATATAAGAAATTTCACCAAATATAATATTTGATCCCATATTATAAGCTACTGCAATTCCTATACTTAACATAAAAATAATAGGAATTATAAAAGATTCCATAGTTAAGCTTAAAATTATTATTGATAAAATTACTGCTATTAAAATATAAATTGGTGTTTCCTTATCTGCTAAATCCTTTGTATCTTTTATTACTCCCCCTATTCCACTTAAAAAGGCTTGTTTGCCTGTTATACTTCTTATTTCCTTTATTGCTTTTTCAGTACTTTCACTTGCATCAGTGTCTTTTAACTTAACAATCATCAATGTTGAGTCATCTGAAAAAAGCATATCTCTTACTAAAGAAGGTAATATTTCCTTAGGAACAGAAATATCAAGTGCATCATCTATCCAAATTACATCTGATACTCCATCCACATTGGATACTTTTTCTTTAAGCTTAGCTACATCTTTATTTTCCATACCTTCAACTATTAACATAGCTAAAGATCCACAATCAAATTCATCCTTCATAATTTTTTGAGCTTCTCTAGTTTCTAGGTCATCAGGTAAATAACTTAAAATATCATAATTAACTTTTGTATTAAAATAACCTATTGCAGAAGGAATTAATAAAATTATTGCAACTATTAAAATTAAAATTCTGCTTTTGGCTATTGCTCGTGAAATTTTTTTCATAATGTTCCCCCCTCATCATTCTCTGATTTAAACTTTATACCCTATAAACTATTTTTTCAATTTTAGTTTTATTACTCTTTTTCTTAATTTAAAATGATTTATTCCATTTATGATGTTTCACAATAATATTCCTTTAATTTCCTTTCTTTTGCTCGCATTTCAACCTTCATCTTTTGTCACTCGTTTATTTGTCTCATTTCTCATCTTTTAATAAAATTCTGTTAATCAAAAGTTTACATCTTGTTAAACTTTTAAGACAAAAAAACTAATACTAATATTAGTAATTCATTTATGAACCACTAACATTAGTATTAGTTTTAATACATCTATATTCCTATATCTTTATTTTTTTCACTGCATCTCTTGTTACTAAAAGCTTTTCTTCCACATCTTTTATATTACTTCGTGCTATCCCTAAGAATAGCATATCTATGATGGCCAATTGTGAAATTCTTGAAGTCATAGCACCTTCTCTTAATGATTTTTCAACAAAAGGTACATGCAATGTTACATCAGAATATTCTTCTAAGCTATTATTTATACTTGCTTTTGTAATTACAATTAAAGGTATATTATTTTTCTTTGCATTTTCAGCACATAATATTACTTCTTTTGTATCTCCTGAATATGAAATAGCAACTGCAACATCTCCTTCTTCCATCAAAGCTGAAGAAGTAATTTGAAGGTGTGTATCAGAATGAGCAATACACCTTTTATTTATTCTGCTCATCTTATAATATAAATCTAATCCAACTAAATTTGACACCCCTACACTGAAAACATAAATATTTTTAGCTTTACTTAATAAATCAATAGCGTTATCTAATTCACATTCACTTATTAAATTTACAGTTTCATCTATTATTGTATGAATTGATTGCTTAACTCCACTAATAATACTTTTAGTACTTAAATCTCTATCTAAATACTCAAACTCCTCTTTATTTTTACTATTAGATAAACTAATAGATAGTTTTATCTTCATTTCATTTAAACTACTAAAACCTAATTTTTTAGAAAATCTTACTACTGTTGGTGCTGAAGTATTAGTTGCATCCCCTATTTCCTTTGCAGACATCTCAATAATATCATTATTATCATTAAGAAGATAATCAGCTATACGCTTTTCTCTTTCTGTAAAGCTTTCATAGTTTTGTCTTATATACTGCAATAAATTCATATTCTCACGTCCTATTTATTGTTAATAATATTAAAGTAAAATTTTTTACCTCCCTTTATATATTTTAATAAATAAAAATCATTCTGTAAAACAGATGCTACAACATTTGTTCTTCTATCGCTTGATTGATTTACCTTTAAAATTTGCAATTCACCCATATATCTTTTATATTCAATATTATCAATAGTAATATCTCCATATTTTTTATCAATGGTATTCATAGGATTTATAATATCATTATTTAATATTAATCTACTTTCAGCTGCTCTTATAGCATCTCTAGCTTCATCTGTTCTTGCCGAAAATGTTTCACCTAAAATTCTTTCTACAACCTTATCTCTTATCTTAAGCTCAATCTCTAATTCTATTGCTTCTTCATTTAAATCAGCTAAATCCTCAAGCTCTTTTATACTTGGTAAAGAATCGCCTATAAATACTGATTCATTATTTAAAGCAAATAAATGATTTGCCGCTTTCCTTACATCTAATCCCCTATGATCTTCTAATGTTGGTAATCCATCCATAAGAGGACTTCTTTTTCTGTTATTTGATTGAACAAATGCACAAGTTTTAATTCCTCTTTTATTAAGAATTTTATTCTTTTCTAACATACATTCCTCTGAAATACCTGTCCCTTTTCTAGGATAAAAATTATGAAGTGCATCTATATTTTTATAGTCTGGATTATATTTATCTAATTCTAAAAGAAAATCTTCAGTTACAGTTGATGCATTAAGCTGTATTTTAATATTACAATTATTCTTACTCATTCTAGATATCTCTTTTGGAGTATATCCAAAATCTATTCTAATAGTTTTAACCCCATAATTTCTTAATCCTTCTAAGTCCATATTTTCTAACTCCAAAAATTTGAATGTATTTGGAGAAATATCACTTATTATATCCATTTCATAACCTTTAGCTATATTAAAAAATTCATTAACCTCTTTTTTTAATATTTCATAATTTGCTTCTGGTATGTGTAAAGATGTAAATATTCTTGTAAAACCTAATTTTTTTGCTTCACTTAACAATTTTATATTTTCTTCCATAGTGTTATCTAATCCAAAATAAACTGAAATACCTAAACTCATAATAATCCCTCCTAATTTAACTAAGTATAATTTAAGGGTGATATGTTTATCGATATCATATCACCCTTTTAATATAATTCTATTCTACTGGATCTTCAAATCCTAATATACTTGTAAAGAAATATCCTGCTGCATATGATGCTAAAACTCCTATTAAGAATACTAATATTTTTCCATCAGCAATTAATAAAGCTAATGGTAATCCTGAAACACCTAACGCAACAGCACCAACTTTAAATAAAGCCATCACAGCTCCACCTATAGCTGCACCAAGACAAGCCCCTAAGAAAGGTTTACCTAATGGTAATGTTACACCATAAATAAGTGGTTCTCCTATTCCTAAAAAACCTGGTATTAATCCATTTTTCGCCGTTTTCTTTAATCTTTCATTTTTAGTTTTTCTTATAACAGCTAAAGTAGCTCCAACTTGAGCCATACCAGCAGCTGCTAATGCAGGTAATAATATTGTATATCCAACATTCGCAATTAAATCAGCATGAATTGGTGTTAATGCTTGATGCATTCCAGTCATAACAAGAGGTAAGAATAATCCTCCCGATATAGCACCTGATAACACTGAAACTATTGTATTATCAGAAGCTATCGTATTTGAAACTAATATTCCCATAGCATCTGATATTGCTCCACCTACGGGTTGTAATATAAATAAAGCTGCTAAGACTGATATTGTTAATGTTATTAACGGAGTAACAAATAAATCTAAAACATCTGGTATAAATTTTCTACATTGCTTTTCTATAAATACAGCTAATGCAACAACAAGAATAACTGAAATAATTCCTCCACGCCCTGGTGTTAATGCTTTACCAAATAAAGTTATATTAGCTAATGTTGCTGATGATATCACTCCACCTAATGCTCCACCTATCATTGGCATTTGAGAACCAAATTCTTTAGATGCATTTACACCTACTAAAATTGGTAAAATTGAAAATACTGCATTACCTATTAACCCTATTATCTGAGCTGCATTAGTTGTCTTATATGCATCTCCAAAATAAACTCCAGCTATATTATTTACAGCAAGTACTAGTCCACATGCCACGAATAATGGTATTAAAGGAATAAATATATTTCCTAATTTTTTAAGTATATTTTTAAATTTTGTATCATTTTTTTCTTTTAGTTTAGCCTTTGTAGCTTTAACAGCTTCTTCTCCTATAGCTATCTTTACTCCTACTATTTTTTTCACTTCTTCTGTTATCTTATTAACCTTACCTGGTCCATAAATAACTTGTAATTGACCTTTTGCTTCGACCACTCCTAAAGTTCCCTCTGCCTTCTTAATCTCAGCAATCTTAGCCTTTGATAAATCAACTAACTCTAATCTACAACGAGTCATACAATTTTCAACTGCTTTAATATTTTCCTTTCCTCCTACAAGTTCAACCAATTTCTTAGCTATTTCTTGGTTTGTAATAGTTCCTTGCTTTGTCATCTTCTCTCCCCCTATATACTTTAAATAGTTTCCATTGCCTTAGCAATATAACCTTTATTTTGTGTCAATTTTTCTTTTGCCTCATTTATGTCTAATCCTGTCAGTATCATTAATATTGACAGTTTAACATCATAATTTGTTTCTTTTAATACTTTTTCTGCTACTTCCCTATCTACCCCTGTAGCTTCACAAACTATTTTTTTTGCTCTTTCAACTAACTTTTTATTTGTAGCTCTAACATCTACCATTAAATTTCCATATACTTTTCCTAGCTTAATCATAGTTCCAGTTGATAGCATGTTTAATACTAACTTTTGTGCAGTTCCAGCTTTCATTCTCGTTGAACCAGTAACTACCTCTGCACCTACTACTGGAGCTATTGATACCTTTGAAACTTTTGCTACTTCTGAATTTGCATTGCACGTTATTGATACTGTTAATGCTCCTATTTTGTTTGCATATTCTAATCCACCGATAACATAAGGTGTTCTTCCTGATGCAGCTAGTCCAACTATTGTATCATTTTCAGTTATATTCTTTGATTTTAAATCTTCAATTGCTAATTCCTTAGAGTCTTCTGCGCCTTCTTTTGCCCTAAATATTGCCTCAGTTCCACCAGCTATAATTCCTTGAACTAATTCTTCAGATACACCATATGTAGGTGGACATTCTGAAGCATCTAATATACCAAGTCTTCCTGATGTTCCAGCTCCTATATAAATCAATCTTCCACCTTTTTGCATTCCACTTACTATTCCATCAATAGCTTCTGCAATTTTCACTAATTCTTTCTCAACTGCTAAAGCAACCTTCTTATCTTCATTATTAATAATCTTTACCATATCTAATGTTGACACCTTATCGATATTTAAAGAACTACTATTTCTACTTTCTGTTGTTAAATTTTCTAATTTTATTGTATTCATATCTTAAATCCTCCCCACTAAACTTGATTACGTTTACATCTTGTACATTTATATTACCACTTTTGAAATTTTATTTCAAGTATTTTGTTATTTTTTATTATTTTATTTCATAGTTACGAAAACATTTGATTTTTCCCAACTAAAAACACCTTAAGATTTAAAAATCTATAAGGTGTTTTCTCACTTTCATTATTCTTATTAATACTGCACATATAATAGCTATATCCCCTTAAAATCAATAACCACATGTGTATAACTTAATTATATTCTAATATTGAGTCCAAATTAATTTTACTTCTTAATGACTTTTTTCTTCCATAAGTTAAAAAATAAGATGAAATAATTGATACTAACGGAACAGATAATATTATGGCTATACTTCCAGATACCCCTTGCATTATCTCTATACCTATTTCATACATATTGATAATTTGATTATGCTTTAGAGCATAAGCATAATTTAAAATTAATGTATTTATTGAGCCTCCAGTAAAAGCTAATATTAATGTATTGGACATAGTTCCCATCATATCTCTTCCAACATTTATTCCTGACTTAAAAAGTTCCACTCTTCCAATATTTTTATTATGGTTATATATTTCTGTAAGTGTTGAAGAAATTGACATGCTTACATCCATAACAGCTCCTAATGATGCAATAAGTATTGCTGAAAATAATATACCTCCAACCTTTAGCTCTGTATTATTTGCTACAAATACTAATTCTTCAACCTCAGAAACATTATAACCAGATATTTTTGCCACATAACCAAAGCCAGCTGCACATATACCAGCTATTATTACCCCTATTATGGTACCTATCATTGCCGAAATTGATTTTTTAGTTATTCCATCTATAAGATACAAAGAAACAATTGTTATTAATATTATTACTATTACCGCTGATAAAAATGGAGAATATCCTTTATATAACATAGGTAAAAACAAGTAAATTATACATATAAACGTAAAAACTAATCCTATTGCTGACTTAAATCCTTTTTTGCCCCCAATAATCCAAAGCATAAGTAAAAATAATCCTACAAATATATAAATAATATTAGATCTATCATAGCTATAAACTGCTGCTGAAGCGTTATCTTCATATTTGCTTATACTTGCAATAACTTTCATTCCAACAGTACAATCTGCCCCATATAAATATCCTGCAAAGCTTGTTCCTTCTATTAATTGCCCTTTTAATTTTCCACTTAATACCTTTAACATTACCTTTTGATAACCAATTCTAGAACCATCCTCTTGGATATTATCTTCTACTATTTCATTAACCACAGCTTTTACATAACTTGTTCCTGAACTATTTACTAACTCTACCCTTTCAATGTTATTAAAAAAGTATAAAAATATAAAAAATATTATTAAAAAACAAAATGTAATAACTTTACTATTTATATTTTTCTTCCTCCTTAATAAACCTGCTACCATGATATTCCTCCATTTAAGTAGAGTTTATCCCAAAATATTTTAAATACTATTTTGATTATTTTGAGATAACCCCCTATTTTTTATTTCACTTTATCTTTTATATTATTTAACAATACTTTTTCTTTTCTTTAATCCTAAAGCAGCTAATCCAACAACAGCTAATGATAAAATACTATAAACTAATACATTAGATAAATCTCCAGTTTTCACAGCTGTATTAGGTTTCTTCGTTGGAGTTGATGTATTATTACTTGATCCATTATTAGTATTTCCACTGCCATTATTATAATTGTCATTATTTCCATTATTAGTATCTGTAGATGAATTCTTAACTATTACTTTAGATTCAAATGTTGCAATTTCTGTTTTTAATGTTGTTAAGGCTTCGTCTATAACTGCTTGGCTTGAATTATCTGAATAACATGCTTCTTTAGCAGTATTAATTGCCACTAATAAACCCTCCTTAGCCTCCTCAGGATATTGACCTTCTTCTGTTCCAATCACAGCATTTTCTACTAACTTTTCTGCAAGAATAATTTCATTTTCTAATTCTGATACATCCCCTCTTAAAACTAATTGATCTATTGCTGCTTTTAAATTACCATAAGCATCTGTAACGATTTCTTCATTTATATTTGACTCTTCTGCAATTTTTTGTGCATTTTGAAGTGTTGCTTCAAAAGCTTCCCAAGTTGATGAAGTATAATTATCCTTTTCTTCAACTTTTGCTTCTGCATCTTCAATTATTTCTACTAAGTTTCCATACTTAACTGATTTTACAAGCGTAACTGTTTCATCAATTTTCTCCATTGTATCTGTTCTATATGTGCTTATTGATAAGCTTACATCATCAATATTAATAGTGCTAAAAGTTGGAGCATATTCTTGCCATCTATTTGCAATATATGCTTGTTGTCTTGCTAAATTATTATAATATTTACTACCTGTAGATGAACCTGCAGTAATATATAATATCCCATCAGGATTAGAAATATTATTACCTCGTACACTTAAATCATTAACAACAGCATCTTTATCTTCTATAGTTGATAAATATGACAAATATTCTTCATCATTTGAAAGTATTCCACTTTTATATTCTTCTTCTGCAATTTCATCAAATTTATCTTCATCCATTAATGATAACCCTTCACTTAATTTACCACCTTTTAATATTTGAGTTCTTGCATAAGCATGATCATGTCCAGTTAATACTATATCAACATTATTTTCTTCAAATATTGGCACTAATTTATATCTTAATTCTGCAATAGCAGGCTCATTTGAATGCTCTGCTGAACCATAAATATCTTGATGTAAAGTAACCACTCTCCAAGTAGCATCTTCATTTACTGCAATTGCTTCCTTCATTAATGCTTCATGTTCAGCAGTATTAGTATTATTAGTATTCAACATAATAAATAATGTGTTACCATACCTATAATAATAATCTCCATTAATTCCACTACCTAAACTACTCATTGCTCCTAATGAACTTGCATTTGGATTATTAAAATGATATGAATAGTTACCACTTACAGCATCATGATTTCCTAAAGATGTAGCAACTGGTAGTGAGCTTAATGCATCAGCACTTAAATACCCAGCATATTCTACTTCATTTCCTGTATATTCTAAGGCTTCTGTTTGATTTGCTTTTTTGTTTCGTGATTGTATTTGATCACCAGCAGATAAAATAAAGCTAGCATTTGGCATTAAACTTAAAGCTTTATTAATTGTATTATTCCAGTTAAAAGTATCATTTCTTGTAGCATTATCCTGACCTTGTTCTGTAGTTTCACCAGTTGCAATATTACCTGCTGATGATCCTATTTGCGGATCCCCTACTAAAATAAAACCAAATTTGTTAGTACTTTGAGTTTTAAATTCTATGGCTTCGCTCCAATTATCATTAGTTCCATAACTATAATAATATTTGGAATTTTCCTCCAATACCGTTACTGTTACTTTATTTGAAACATAACCTGGTACTGCACTACTTTGATTTCCTTCAAAAATTTTTGCATCACTCATATCATAATTTTTACTTACCTTAACAATCGGATTTTCTTCTCCAATTACCGAATACCAAGCAAAATTTAATTGTGTTGCATCAGCTCCTGGTGTTAATGATAGTTGTGTCCAATCTGTTTTTATTATTTCCCATCTTTCGCACCATTCATCCCATGCTTCTCCCTTAGTTGCTTCTGTCCATTTGTCATCATCTGCTGCAAATACATTATAACTGTTTGTTGTAACCACCATCATTGCAACTATTATTGCTGACATTATTTTTTTAGTTCTTTTTATCATTTTAAAATCCCCCTTGTAATTACTTACAAAATGAATTATATATTAACTTTTTTATGAAATATCATTTTTTAACATTTATTAACTTTATATTGCTACTTTTTACATATCTTAAAATTACTTAACTTTTATTTAACTTATAAAAAGCAACTCATTACAATATATTTTTAATAATCCTAAAAATATATTTATAATAAAGTTGCTTTTTATTATTCAATTATTCACTTTTTTATTTTTATATCTGCAATTAATGGATAATGATCTGATGGATAACTTCCATTGTCGTTATATTTTACAATATCTACATCTACAATTTCTAAATCTTCACTTACAAATATATAATCTATATGAATTCCATTTTCTTTACCTTTAAATTTACTCATAGTAGACTTTTTATACAGTTCCCTTTTAACTTCTTGAACAGCTACAAACCTATCTGTATTATACTCACCAGCCGTAAATTTTTTAATAATTTTACTGTCTGGAGTTGCATTAAAATCTCCCATAACTATCACAGGAAGTTTTTCCTCTTTGCGATTTTTATCAATAAACTGTGACAATTTTTTAAGTCCAAAATCCCTTGCTTGAGGTAAAAAACAATCTAGATGAGTATTATAAACCCTTACTTTATCTCCATTTTCAAGTTCAACCACCGCAGTAGTACATATTCTAGGATATAATGAATACCAAAGCTGACTTCCTACCTTATCTGGACTTTTAGATAACCAAAATGTATTATGCTTGATTATTTTATTTTTATTTTTTACAAATAAATTATTTCTTTCTGAAAAATACTTTTTACTTCTTGCACTTCCTACTATTGTATAACTTTTAAAGTTATCTATTATATCATCAAACATTTTATTTGTTACTTCCTGGACTCCTATAATATCACAATCATATTTATCAATAACTTCATATACTATATGTTTTCTCTTATCCCATCTATTCTTAAAATCTAAAATAAAATCACTTCTTAAGTTAAAGGACATTACTCTCATATCTTAATTCCCTTTCTATATTTTCGCTATTATAATTATACGCCCTATAATATTTTCTTCAAGATATTAACTTTGTATTAATGACTTGTGAAATTATTTACATAATGTATAATAATACTATAATAGATTATTATACTAAATTTAACCTAAATATTATAATATATTTTATTTATACAATATAATGGAGGAGTTTATATGGGGAAGAATTTAAACAAAACAAATCTTATTTTAATTCTTATTATTGCAGTTTCTTTAATATCTTCAGTATTTTTAGGACTACAATTAGCAATTTTACTATGTTTATCATTATTATTAATTTATTTAATAATAACAAAAGGGTATTTTATTAAAGTTTATAAGGGTATGAAAGCATATAAATTAGAAGATTATGAAACAGCCTTAGAATGCTATAGGGATGCGGCTATGTCAAACTACTGTAATGGTCCTATAATTTCTAATTATTTAATTTGTGAATTAAAATATGGAAAAGCTTCTTTAGCTAGAGAATATATTAACGAAAACCTAAAACATAAAAATATAAAACCACGTGAATCATTAAATCTTGAAATAACAAAGGCTATAGTTTTATGGAAAACAAATTCTCAAGAAGAAGGTATTACACTATTAAAAAACTTAATAAAAGATAATAAAAATACTTATATTTATGAAACTTTAACATCATTACTTATAGGTTCTGGAAAATTTACTGAGGCTGAAAAATACATAACTGAAGCCATGGATTTCAATTCTGACAATAACATTATTAAATCAAATTATGCAGAAATCTGCTTTAAGCTTGAAAAGTTTGATGAAGCAAAAAAAGAGTTTGATTATTTAATAAAAGAAAATGTTAACTTTATTGAACCTTATTATTATTCTGCTTTAATCGAAAGAAAAAGTGGAAATTGCGATCAAGCATTTGAACTTCTAAGAACTGCAGAAGGATTAAATGAATCTCTTGTTAGTTTAGTTAGTCATAAAGATATTGATCAAGCTCTTAATTCAGTATTAATTAAATCATTTAATCAATAAAAATAAAACTATCTTGGAAATCATTTTTCAAGATAGTTTTATTTTTATATTAAAAGAGCCATAGATTTAAATCTATGACTCTTAAGAAACAATACGATATAATTATCTTCTATTATTTTGTTGTTTCTTAGCTTTTCTACAAGCAGCACATCTTGTTGGTTCATTTTCGAACCCTTTCTCCTTGTAGAATTCTTGTTCTCCTTCAGTGAAAACAAATTCATTTCCGCAGTCTCTGCATGTTAAAGTTTTGTCTGTCATTTATAATTCCTCCATATATGAAAGGTCTAAACAAAAATAACAACAAAATAATAAAATTTGGTTACTGTTTATATACCCTTCTTGTCTTTACATTATAATAGTATACACACCTTTCAAAATTCTATACATTTTTTATTTATATTTATCAGTTTCTACAGGTAACCCCTTTTTACTTAGCTTATCTTCTACTATTTCCTTTATTATAGAATAGAATATTGCAAATAATGGAACTCCAATTATCATTCCTACAAATCCCATGAATTTTGCAGCTACTAATAATGAGAATAATATCCAAAAGGCAGAGATTCCAATAGAATCTCCAAGAATCTTAGGTCCTATTATATTACCATCAATTTGTTGAATAACAATTATTATAACAATAAACCATAATGCTTGTATTGGTGAAACAAAAAGAATTATTATTGCTGCTGGAATCCCACCAATAAATGGTCCAAAGAATGGTATTATATTAGTTACACCAATTATAACTGAAATTAATAATACATATGGCATTTTAAAAATTGTTAATATAATAAATGTTAATACCCCTATGATAGCTGAATCTAAAATTTTCCCACCAATAAACCTACTAAAAGTCGTATTACTTTTAGTTGCTAATTTTAAAACAAATTTTGCTCTTTCTTCTGAAAATAGTGCATAAGTAATCTTTTTACCTAAAGCCATGAACTTTTCTTTATCTATTAAAATATAAATTGATATAATTATACCAATAATTATATTTAAAATGCTTGATGTTGCTCCTACAATAAAATTACCAACTACAGGAAGTAAATTACTCACTATAGTTATAATATAATTAATTGCTTCTCCTAATTTGCTAGTAATTAAATCTACATACTCTGGTTGTAAATTAATATTTCCTACAACTTCATTAGTAAGTTTAGTCACATCATTTAAATATTGCGGTATATTATTTACAAGTCCAACTATACTATCAATTAATTGTGGAAGTACAAATTGAATAAATAAGTAACTTATTATTGTAGCTGTTATATATGTAAATAATATTCCAATTCCCCTTTTACCATTTTTCTTTAAATTTTTAAACCATTTATATGATAAAACATATTCTTCATAAAACTTTAAAATAAAGTTTAATATATAAGCTAATGCCCCTCCTATAATAAATGGTTGTAATGTACCTATGAAATCACTTATAACTAACTTTATCTCATTAATTTGCGATATTCCTAAATATAAAAGAATACTACCACAAATAACCAAAAAAGCATATATTGAAATTGTTGCATATTTATTATTCCAATTAATTTTCATTTCTTATCCTCCCTACTAAAATAGTAATATTATTTTACCATACTTTATTAGCATTATTTATTAATATTTTCTAAATATATTACATAATAATATAATAATTATGTTTAAAAAAACAGTAACATTAAAAATGCTACTGATTTTTTATTATTTACTTATTTCATTTTTATGATGATTATACACATATACAGGTATTCCTAAAAGCATAAGTATGAAGCCCCACATTACTGTTTCAGCACCTGAGCCATATATAGTCCATAATACATATATAAATGCTAATAATGGTAATATAGATTTTTTAATAAATATTTTAAAACTAAATTCTTTATTTTCTTTAAATGTTAACATCATTTCTGCTGAAACACTTAATATATATACAGGTAAATATGAAAGTGTTGCTAATATTGTTATAAATGTAAATGCATCAACCATACCTTTTTGGAAATTCATCACTAATAATATATTAACTAAAACAGATCCAAATATAAGTGAATTTATAGGTGTTCCTGTTTTCTCATTTATCTTTCCAAAAAATTTAGGGAATACACCATCAACCCCAGCAGCATAAGAAACTCTTGCTGTAGCTAATAACCATCCAATAATAGTTCCTAAAATACAAACAACAACTGCAATAGTTAGAATTTTCCCAACTCCGTTTCCTAATGAATTGGTTAATATATCAGTAAGTGGCGCAGTACTATTTGCTAATGTTTTATTATCCATTGCTCCCATACTTGCTATACTTATTGCTAAATATATTACTGACGCAATTATTAAACCATAAATAGTACTTTTTCTTATATTTTTTTCTGGATTTTTAATTTCTCCTGCTGCAACAGTAGCACTTTCTAATCCTATAAATGCCCATAATGTTGATGTTGCAGCTAATGGTACCGTACTTAACCCTTTTCCTTCTGGGAATAAAGGAAGTATATTAACATTATCAAAGTTTAAAAATGCTACAATAATAAAAAGTGCAAAAAATCCGATTTTAAATACAGTTACAAATGATTGAAGCTTTCCAGCAATTTTTACACTTAAAATATTAACTATTGTAAATATCCATAAAATTGCACTAGAAAATATTATTGAAATCATTGGATTGCTTAATGCAGGAATAACTGCTGATGCATAGCTAGTTATTGCTACAATAATAGCTGCATTTCCTATCCATGACCCATTCCAGTATAACCACGCACTTAAAAAGCCTGCAAAATCTCCAAAAGCTTCCTTAGTATATTGATATGCTCCTCCAGTAGAAGGATACTTAGTTCCAAGATTAGCAAATGAAATTGCAATTAATATTGATCCAATAGTTGTTATTATCCATGCAATTATAGTTGCCCCAGGTCCTGATACTTGTGCTAATGTTGAAGGTAACATAAATACTCCTGAACCTATCATATTACCACACACAAGCATTGTAGCCATAAAAAGACTAATTTCTTTTTTTAAACTTCTTTCTTCCATTTTTCCTCCTTAGTTATAGGATTCAATTTTACTTGTAATCCATATTTATCTATCTAAAAGCTCTTAATTAAATATTATTTTTTAAATCTTGTTGCATAGCCACATCTCTTACAGAGATCTTCCACTGCTACTCTTCTAGAAAATCCATTGTATATATCAGATGCCCTTTTGCCTTCTAAAATACTTACAAATGGTTCTTTAAAAACATTTCCCAATTCAATAGTTCCCTCACTATCTAGGCAACAAGGAACAACTGTACCATCAACTAATATTCCTACTTGATTTCTAAGTCCATGACAAAATACTTCTTCACCAATAGAATTTATACTAATATCTGGCCAGTTAAATTTTTCAGCCATATTTAAATATACTTTATCCTTTAACTTAATTTTATGCGTTTCCTGTAACTTCTCCGCTAATGAAAAATCTAAATTAAGATTTTTCTCTAATAAATTTAATATTTCTAAATTTAATTTATTAGCACCCTTCAATTCTTCATTATCCATGTTCCAAAGTCTTATTGCACATATAATATCACTTTTTTCCCTAGCTTCATTAATAAAATCAGTAACTCTATTAATATATTCATATAATTCTACATTGCTTTCATTTGCTTCAAAGCTATGTAATGAAATATTTACTTGTCTCAATGATTTTGCATTAATAAGCTTTTCTGAATTTTTATTAAGTAATGTTCCATTGGTAGTTAAATTAACCATTAGCTCATTTTTATGGCATTCTTCAAAAAATCCTTCTATATTTTCATTTAATAAAGGTTCTCCCATTAAATGAAAATATACGTGATTTGTATATGGCTTTATTTCATTAATTATATAGTTAAATTCTTCCCTATTCATAAATTTATATTTTCTATTTGTCTTTGGGCAAAAATTACAACTTAAATTACATACATTAGTAATTTCTATATATATTTTCTTAAACTTTCTCATTTACTAATCTCCTACTCACTAATGAGGTTATATCATAATTTGAAAGATACTACCTTTCTTGCTTAACTGGTAACACTATAATAAACTTACTTCCTTGTCCTGGTATACTTTTTACGTAAATATCACCATTATGAAGATCAATTATCTTCTTGGTAATAGTTAATCCTAATCCACTTCCCTTTTTAACTTCAGATGATGGATCAATAACTTGATTAAATCTATTAAATATTAAATCATGATATTTTTTATCAATTCCAATTCCAGTATCTGATATTTCTATTCTAACACTATCTCCTAAATCAATAATTACTACCTTTATTACTCCACCTGGCTCTGTAAATTTATATGCATTACCAACTATATTAACTATACATCTTTCAATTTCGCTCTTATCAGCTTCTATTATTTTTTCTTCTATCTCAGGATCTACTATTAACTCGATATCCTTTGCCCCAATATATTCTTTCATTGATAAGGCTGCTTCTTCAACAACATAAACAATATCTATTTCTTCAATATTTATATTATAACTACCATGCTCAATCTTTGAAGAATCTATTAAGTCATTTATTATTTTTAATAATCTTTTGGTATTATTTTTAATAATGCTCATATAATGATCAAGCTTTTCTCTTCCTATACCCTCTTCATTTTTATTTAATTCTTTTATTAATTGCTCAGTTGAATAAATAACATTTAGTGGAGTTCTTAATTCATGTGATAAATTAATTAAATAACTATTCTTTCTTTTTTCTAAATCAATTATCCTATTAAATAACTCTGAATTTCTATCCATTTCTTCGCTTAATTCTTTTGTTCTTAATTCAACTAAATTATCTAATTTTTTAACTTTATTTATACTATTAATAACAAATGCAACTATTATGCCTATATAAAGTAAAATAGCATATTTACTTGCCCAAAATGGATACTTTATATAAAAGTGAATACTTGATTCTTCTGTAATTAATCCATTATTACTTCTTGCTTTTACTTTAAAAATATAATCTCCTGGTGATAAATTACTTAAAGTAATTGAATTACCATCCATTTCAAACCATTCATCACCATTCTCATCTAAGCAATAATAATATTGTATACCACTAACATTTTTGTAATTAGGTAAAAAGTATTCTATAAAAATATTATTTTCATAATACTCTAATTTATTAATATCTTTAATGTTTCTTTTAACTCCGTTAACTTTTACTTCGTCTAATATTAAACTATATATTTTATTATTACTTTTTATATCTTTAGGTGAAATAATATTAAATCCATTTATTCCACCAAATAATAAATCTCCATTGCTACTCTTTAAATAAGCATTTCCATTAAATTCATTACTTTGTAAACCATCAGTAACATCTAAATTAATAATCACTCCACTTTTTGAATCTATTTTAGAAATCCCCATATTAGTACTACACCATATGGCTCCATTAAAGTCTGTTAATATACCATATATGGTATTATTAGCAAGACCATATTTTGTTGTATATCTTAAAAATTTATCCCCTGATTTATTAAGTATATTTAACCCAAAACTAGTTCCAATCAATATATTTCCATAGTTGTCCTCTGAAATAACCCTAATAGAATTATTACTTAAAGAATTTTTATTACCTTTTATATTTTTATACACAGTTACTGTATTATCTACTGGATTTAATCTTATTAAGCCACCTTGCCTAAACATTCCAATCCAATACTCTCCAGAGCTATCTTTAAAAATATCTCCTATATAATTGTCACTATAACTATACTTTTTTATGATATAATTTAAATCTATTGATTCCTTTGTCTCTAAGTTTAAAATATATAATCCTTCTTTCGTTCCAACCCACAAGTACCCGTCATCATATAATAATCTTTTAACAGTTTTATCACCAGAAACAATAAAATCACTATAATTCTTATAAGTTTTACTACTCTTATTTATTATGGTAATACCTTTATCTGTAGCTATATATATTTCTTCTTTATTTCCATCTATATCATAAATATCATCTGTTTTAAAAATATTCATAGTTTCCGAGCTAATATTAATTATTTTATCTTTATTTCCATTTAAAACGTCTATCCCTTTATACTTACTACCTATCCAAAGATATCCTTCATCATCTTCATATAAAGCTGTTATCATATTGTTACTTATAGTTGAATTATCAAATGGATCATTTTTATAATGTTGAATCTCACTCTCTGGATTAAAAATACTAATCCCTGCATATGTTCCTATCCACATTAATCCAGTTTGGTCTTGAATTAAAGAAAAAATATTATCATCTACAATAGAATTTCTATCATAGATTTTATTCTTATATGTAATAAAAGTATCACTCTCTTCATCTAATTTAGATAAACCCAAATCTGTACCAATCCACATTTGACCATTATCATCTCTTAAAAAGCTTTTTATAAAACTTCCACCTAAAGAAGTTTTATCATCATTATGTACATATCTTTTTATTTCGTTAGTCTTAATATTAATGCTATATGCTCCTGCATTTCTAGTACCAACCCATATATACCCATTTTTATCGTAATATACTTTATATATTTCATTAATCGTCTTTTCATTCTCATTCTCATTTTCACTACTCAATAAAAATACATCTACTTTACCGGAAGTTATATTAATCTTATTTACCCCAGTATTTGTTCCAAGCCATATGTTTCCGTCTTCATCTTCAGTTATACTCTCAATATATGTATTTGAAATTTCACTTCTATATATCTCTTCAAAACAGTCTTTTTCTTCATTATAAATATTTAATCCATCTGCAGTTGCTGCTAATATTTTATTATCTTTAGTTATTAATATACTATTTACATTTGCATTAGTTAGATTACCATTATCACTTTTATCTAAATAATTAATTATAGATTGTCCATTATTTCTTATTCTACTTAATCCATCTGCTGTTGCTACCCAAATATCTCCATCTTCATCTTCTTTAATATCTAATATATAATTATTATTGATACTATTATTATTCTCTTCAACTCTATATACATTAAATTGATATCCATTATATCTACATAAACCATCGTTAGTTCCTATCCAAATATATCCTTTGCTATCTTGAAAAAGTGCTTCAACAGTTCCTTGGATAAGACCATCTTCTATTGTAATATTTTTAAAATTTATTTGTTCTTTAGCATAAACATTATATCCTTTCTCAACTCCTAAAATGGCGATCGCTAATAAGGTAATATAAATAACTCTAACTATATTATTTTTCATTTATTTCTTTTCCTTTGTGTAAATTGTAGAACTTAATAAATAAATCTTATATTCAATAAAGCTTAAATATAAGATTTATTTATTAAAACCTTCAAATAATTTTATCATTCTATAATTATAATTACAACTTGAATAATTACAAATTAGAATTTATCTTTTTCGCTTTTATTTTACTTTCTTTTCATTTTTTCTTAATATTTTATACTTTTTCCACAATAATACTACTTTTTTTTGTTAAAATAAGGTTATAATTGAAATCAAATATATAAATAGTGAAATATTCTTGGAGGAGTAATGGAAAATTTTTTAAATACTTTAAACGAAAAAATACTTATTATAGATTATACCGGTAAAATTTTATTTTTAAACAAATCTCTTCTTATACAGCTTGGTTATAAACCTAATGAGATAATTAATAAAAACATTTTATCTTTAACATTCACCAAGGACATTAATGCTTTTTTACTAAAAGATACACCATTAAAAAACTTATATATTATTTCTAAAAATTCTTTTCCAATTGAATTTAATATCAATACCTCTAGAGGTTTATATAAAAATACTGATAGCATATTTATTAAGCTTGAAAATTATACTGATAATATCACTTGTGATAATCATAAAAATTTTATATTTAATAATAAAGATAATATAAAAAAATTTGAAAGAATAGATAAATCATTAACACTAAAAAATAATTATGAAATAGATATAGCCAAAAGCAATGTACAATTAAATAGTATTAATAATTTATTAAAACAAAATCTAGATTGTACTAATGAATTTACTTTCTTTAATGAACTTAGTGATGCTATTTTAGAATCATTAAATTGTGATGAATTTCATGCTTGGATATACTTTAATGAATCATTAATTCCTTATTGTAGTTCTTCTTACGATGAACTTACAAAGAATTTTCAGTCAATTCAATTAACACATTACCAATATGAAACCCTTATTAAACCTTTTACAGGATGGGGATTATATGATATAGATTCTTTAGCTTCAAATAAACTTCATAAATATTATAGAAAAACTATAAAGCAAATATGTGTACAACCCATTTTCTATAATAATAAATTTTTAGGATTAATTTATATAGGATATAAAGATAAATTTACTCCTGTAGTTAATCGTAATGACTTTATATCTACACTTTGTAATCACTTTGGTATGTCAATGCATAATTATCTTTTATCTAATAATCTAAAAATAGAATTACATAAACGCCTTAAAACTGAAAAAGAGCTTTCTTTTTTATTAAGAACAGCAACAGATTTAACAGCAACTATAGCTTCTAACGGAGACTTCTTAAAAATTAATGAAGGTTGGATTAAACTCTTAGGATATACTAAAGAAGAATTACTATCTATGAATTTATTAACTCTAACACATAGTAATGATAAATATAAACTTCATGATTTATTTAGTGGCAACTTAGACTCTATATCAACTATTACCGATTTATGTATTAGGTTAATTACTAAAAACAACTGTATAAAATGGCTTAATTGGAATTGTTCCTATATTAATTCAGATAATGTTATTATGTTCACTGGAAAAGATATTACCGATAAAAAAGAATTAGAAATTGAAAAAAAACTTATGGAAGAGTCATTACATGTAGAAAATATTAAAAATGAATTTTTTGCTAATATATCTCATGAATTTAAAACACCACTTAATATAATTTTAGCTAGCTTGCAAGTAATTAATCATAATATCTTTAATAAAAATATTAAATTCTCTAAAGATTTCAACTTAAAAAAATATACAAATTCAATCAAACAAAATTCTTACAGACTTCTAAGACTTGCTAATAATTTAATTGATATTACCAAAATAGATAGTGGTTATTATGAAATACAGCCTAAAAATTGTAACATAGTTTCTATAATTGAAGATATAACAATATCTGTAGCACAGTATATGAAAGATAAAGGCATAGATTTAATTTTCGATACCTCTTTTGAAGAAATAATTATCTCATGCGATCCTGATAAGATTGAAAGAATTATGTTAAATCTTCTTTCTAATGCAGTTAAATATACTAAATCACCTGGAATAATAAATGTATTTATTGATAAAACTGAAGATACTGTTATTATTTCTGTTAAAGATACTGGTATTGGAATCCCTAAAGAAAATATATCTATTATTTTTGAAAGATTTATACAAGTTGATGATACTTTAACTAGGAAATGTGAAGGAAGTGGAATAGGCTTATCCCTTGTACAATCGCTTGTTCAAATGCATGGTGGCAAAATTGCTGTTTACAGTACTAAAGATATTGGTTCCGAATTTACCTTTACTTTACCACTTCAAACTATTAATAATTCAGATATTATTTATAATATAAACGAAGATAGCCATAGTAAATTAGATAAATGCAATATTGAATTTTCTGATATATATAGTCTTTACTAAACTGTATAATAAGATAAACATTACACGTAACTTTTAATTAGTATAGTTGTTTTTGTAATAAAAAATAAATGGATTATTTTAATAATGTTCCATTTTTTTCTTTATTACTATAGTAAACAATAGGTTTGTTTTCTACTATACTATATATTATAAACAATAAATTTTATGGAGGTTAAAATGAACAAACCAATTATTGGTATTGTAGGTTCTTTATATACAGAGTGTAATCTTTCATTTGCAGGGAATTATTTTGATTATAATAATAATAACTATTCAAAATGTATTGCAAAAGCTAATGGAATCCCCATATATCTTCCTATTATTGGAGATAAAGATGTTTTAGAGGATCAATTATCACTTTGTAATGGTATTTTATTACCTGGTGGTGCTGATATCAATCCACTCTTATACAATACTTCTCCAGAAACTCACCTTGGAAAATGTAATGATTTTATAGATTGGTATCAAATTTCCATAACAAAAAAAGCTTTATCTCTAAACATACCGATATTAGGAATATGCAGAGGTATACAAGTATTAAATGTAGCAGCAGGTGGTACACTCTATCAAGATATATCACATACTGTTCCTAATGCAATACTTCATAATCAAAATAGTCATTTATCAAATATCTGTCATCCAATATCAATTAAAGAAAATAGCAAAATCCATAATATCTTAGGCGATAAATACATTGTAAATAGTGCTCACCATCAAGCTATTAAAGATCTTGGTAATAATCTTATCGCCTCTTCAACTGCTCCAGATGGAATTATTGAATCTATTGAAATGGAAGGCAAAAATTTTGTAGTAGGAGTTCAATGGCATCCTGAAATGCTTTCATTAAAAGATTCTGTCATGCTTCAATTATTTGAAGACTTTATTTCTAGTTGTATGTAGATTTTTTTTATAAATAAAAATAACAGAATCCACTTGGTACTCTGTTATTTTTTATTTATATTATTAATATCCCTGATAAATTGCTACAGCTCTAACTAAACTAGCTTCACTTTGAACCTTTAAAGGTTGTGCAAACAATTGAATTTCTTCATTATATAAAAGCTTATTTAAATTAGTTAGATTTTCTAAAAGGAATATATCATTTTCAAACAATACATTATGAATTTCATAATTATCCCTATCTGGCGAAGGCATATCCATTCCTAACATCTTAATTTTCTTTTTTATTAAAAGTTCGGCTAACTCCCTACTTACTACTGGATGCTCAGTATAATACTCTTCTTTTCCATAAAAATTATCCCAACCAGTAAATAATAGAACTATATCATTTTCTTTAATATTTATATAATACTCATCCTTAACATCTATAATTTTCTCACCACGAACATCCAGTAATGCTACATTACCTATAAACCTTTCAATTGGATAATCTGATATATAACTTTTATTTTCTTGCATATGTAGCGGTGCATCAATATGTGTTCCTGCATGCATTTCTGTAGCTATAGAAAAGCTATTATATCCATTTTCTATATAATCCTTTTCCTTTATTAAATTAACCTCTTTATCTCCCGGATAAACAGGCATTTCATTTTTTATTTCATGTGATAAATCAATGTACTTCATTTCTTCCCCACTTCTCCCTTTGATTGTAATAACCCCTTCTTTTGTTTATATTAACATATTTTACATTTAATTACAATAAACTTTCATTATTTCCTTATGTTTATATTTTAAACAAAAAGTCAGTTTTTATACTAACTTTAAATAAACACTTTAATTTGTTCCCGTAGTTCCAAATCCTCCACGATCACAATTACCAAAAGATTCAACCTCATCAAATTGAATTTCTGGCATTACTTCCATTATTCTAAACTGCCCTATTTTATCTCCAGTTCTTATCCATGTTCCATTATCGTGTTTTGCTTGTAAACAGTATACCGGCATATGCCATTGATCATTATCTCCAATATATGTGTCATCAACAACACCAACAGAATTAGTTTGTATTATACCCCAAGTTTTAAATGTTGAGCTTCTCGGTGCTAAATGTCCTTCCCATCCTTGTGGTAATTCTAAAGCAAATCCTAGTGGTACCATTGCTCTTTCATTTAGCGGCACAAATATATCCTTACTTGCATAAACATCTATCCAATTACCCTTACTAATTTTCTTTAATTTTGTTGCACCTTCAAAATATTTTATTCTTATTTTCATCTCTCGTATCTTCCTTTCATTTCTTATATGTAATTCTAACATAAAAAAGGATTGCAAGAAAAGTATAATATCTTTAAACTAATATCATACTAATCTACAATCCTTCTGTATTTTCTTTAATGATGTTTTATTTTATTTATGACTATAATACTTTCTTCTCTTAATTCATCATTAATAGTCACTTCATTCCATTGAATATATGTTGGCTTTTCAAAATACTTCCTATTTACAATTTCAATTACCCTATAACTTCCTTCTGCTAAATTATCAAAGATAACAACTCCATTCTTATCAGTATACTTTGAACTTATCATCTTTGGAGATAATCCGTTTAAAGCATATAAATTTATCTTAGCATCTGAAATATTACTTCCCTTTCTATCTCCCAATTTTGATATAACAGTAATCTTTCCAACTATTCTCTTTTCTTTCTTTCTTGCTTTTGTATAATTGCTATTATTTATAATCTTGTCTTCATTTTCTACTAGCCTTTCTTTTATATTATCATCTTCTAGTACTTTTTGATTAGCATAATTACTATTATCATTTACTTCCTTATTATCATTTACTTCTTCGTTATCATCTATAAAAGTTGCACCTTGAAGTTCTAAACTAAATCCATTATCAAGATTATAAGTTTTTACTTTCTTTTTATCCTTTTCTGAAATTATTGGTTTATCTACATTTTCTTTACAACTATTATCATTAGTAGCTTGATCAACTTCAACATCAGTTGCTTTAACATCAGTTGGGTCAACATCTATTATTGTTCCACTAGAATTTGATAATTTACCATTTCCTACGTTTGAGTCATTATCTATTGACTTATATTCATTTTCTAATTCGCTATCAAAATCATCTTCTATTCTTATACGCATAAAAACCTCCTAAAACCATATATTTACATAATACGCATTAAGAGGCCATTTTGTGCTTAAAAATTAAATTTTTTATATCATTTCTTTTATAATTTCAAATTTTTCTGGTTTGCTAAAATAATATCCTTGTGCAATATCACACTTCATTTTATCTAAGTATCCCAATTGTTCCTTAGTTTCTACACCTTCAGCAACTACTTTTAAATCTAAGCTGTGTGAAAGCTTTATTATACTTTCTGCTATATACTCACTTTTTTCGTCAACACCAATACCGTCTACAAAGCTTTTATCAATTTTCAATACATCTATTGGTAATCTTTTTAAATAACTTAATGATGAATATCCAGTTCCAAAATCATCAAGAGCAATGGATACACCTAATTTCTTTAAATTTAATAAAAGTTCTATATTTCTTGATACTGATTGCATAATAACCCCTTCAGTAATTTCGAACTCTATATATTCGGGAGGTATGTTATATTTATTAAGTAAAGCTGAAACAAAGTCTATAAATCCCTCTTCTCTCAATTGAATATCAGATATATTAATAGCTATATGAAATTTATTATCACTTGACTCATATAATTCTCTACATTTTTTAAAGCTTTCTTCAATAATATATTTTCCTAGCTCAACAATAAATCCCGTATTCTCAGCAATTGGAATAAATTCAGCAGGAGACACAAACCCTAACTCTTGGCTTACCCATCTTACTAATGCTTCAAATCCATTTACTTTTTCACCTTTAATAGATATTTTAGGTTGAAAAACCATAAATATTTCTTTCTTTTCTATGGAAGTTCTCAATGCTTTTTCAATATCGTATTGTCTCCTTAATAAAGTTAAAATATCAACATCAAAAAATCTAAATCTATTTTTTCCTTCTTCTTTAGCTTTATGCATTGCCATATCTGCTGTTTTTAATAGTATATCTAAATTATCTGCATCTCTTGGATACATACTAACCCCTAAACTTATAGAGCAATATATACTTTTATTATTAACTTCAATTGGCTTTCTTACACTAACCAACAATTTATTTAATAACTCTCTAATTTCATTTTCATCATGTACTCTAGAAAAAGCAATTACAAATTCATCTCCTCCAAATCTAGCAAATGTATGTCTTCCATCTAATTCTTTATTTACCCTTTCAGAAAGCTTTAAAAGTATCTCATCACCAACTTCATGACCATAAGTATCATTAATACTTTTAAAGTTATCTATATCATAAAAAATTAATCCTAACTTTGTACCACAACTAAGATTATCGTTTATTAACTCTTTAAATATTTCTGTAAACATCTTTCTGTTAGGAATTCCTGTTATATCATCATAATAATTCATAAAATGAATCTTTTGTTCAGCCTTTTTTTCATTGCTAACATCCGTTATTACTCCAGATAAACTATAAACCTTATCTTTTATAGTACCCTTTCCTGTATAATCAATATGAATTAACTGTCCATCTTTTGCCTTTATCCTATACTTAATATTTGATTCTAAGCACATTCTATTTAAACATATATTATTAAAATAATTTCTTACTCTATCACATTCCGAATCATCTACATATCTATACCACTCTTCTAATGTAATATTTTCTTTCTTTATTCCAAGTTCATTCTTTATCTTTCCTGAAATAAACAAACTATTTTTATCATCATCCCACTTCCAAATAGCTCCATTCATTGCTTCAATAGATAAAGCATAACCTTCTCTACACTTAATACACTCAGTATTTTTTACTTTTATTCTTATTAAACACTCTTCAATAATAAGTATTAAAACAGCCATTACCATTATCATTATAACTTCTATTGAATTTATCAAATTATACTGTACTAAAAGAAATATAGTTATTCCCATAAATAATATAAAAAATTTATTATATTTATATACTTTTTTATTACTTTTAATATTTAGGTTCATAATGACCTCCAAAATATATATTTATAAACTAATTTTATCATATACTTACAAAAATATATATATTTCTACTAAATTTATTAATATATTGTATATTTTTCTTATTAAAATAAATTAGCACTAAATAATATTTCTATTACTTAGTGCTATAATTAATATTTTTAATTGTTTTCTTTTTTTAATTTTGTAAATATTACATTAAGTAAAACACCTATAATTGCTGCAAAACTTAATCCTGATATACTTACTGTTTCAGTTATTTGTATTCCTATTGCTTTTTCTAAAAAATTTCCTGAAAGACCTATAATTAATATTGCTACCATTACAATGATATTACAAATATTAAATTCAACTTTTTCTCTTTTAATTGTTTTAACTCCAACAATTGCTATCATTGAAAATAACATTAAACTTATTCCACCCATTACTGGCTGTGGTATTGTTCTTATTGCTGCACCAAACTTTGCAACAAAACTTAATAATATTGCAAAAATAGCTGTTAATCTTAATATTGCTGGGTTATAATTTTTTGTTATTGCAAGTACTCCTGTATTTTCACCATATGTTGTATTTGCTGGCCCTCCTAAAAATCCTGCTGCTAAAGTCGCAAGCCCATCTCCTAGTAATGTTCTATTTAAGCCTGGATCTTCTATAAAGTTTTTACCTACAACTTCTCCATTTGTAGTAATATCACCTACATGTTCCATTACTACAGCTAAAACTACTGGTGCTATTATTGCAATCGCACCAATATCAAATTTAGGTAATGTAAAACTTGGTACAGCCACTAAACTTGCACTTTGAATTTCTGCTGTAGATACTAATCCTAACATTAAACTAATTACATATCCTACTACTACAGCTATTAAAATAGATACTTGAGATAAGAATCCTTTACTAAACTTTTTAATTAATAATGCTATTCCTAATGTTATGCATGCTATTATTACACTTACTACAGCATCATTTCCTTCTGAAGCTATAGACATTATTCCAGTCATATCTAGAGCTGTTGGAATTAAATTTAAACCAATTACTATTATCATTGGTCCTACTACTTGAGCTGGTAATACTTTTTTAATATTCTTTAATCCTATCTTTTTTATTAAAAAAGATACTGCTACATAAATCAATCCAACTACAATAATACCACCTTGAGCATATCTTAAATCGCCATTATATTTTTCTGAAACTGCTACTATTACTGGAATGAAAGCAAATGATGATCCTAAAAATACCGGAACCTTTCCCTTTGTACATAAATGGAATATTAATGTTCCAATCCCAGCTGAAAATAATGCTACTGATGGATCTAATCCTGTTAATATAGGTACTAATACTGTTGCCCCAAACATTGCTATTAGATGCTGCATTGCAAGAATAACCTTCATTACTCCATCCTTAACACTTCTCTTTTCTTTTAATAATTCACCTGTATATTGTGCCATAAAACACCCTCCCTATTTTCTTTTAAGGAGAATTTTAAATTCCCCCTTTTCAGCCTCACTGGACTGTTATTAAAGGCAAAAAAAATGCTTCTTACATTCAGTAAGAAGCTATAGTAACCCTATTAAAATAATTAATACTACAAACTTTTGAAACTTACCGAACTCTCTGATTCGACTTAAAGCTTTTTTTGTTATTATATACTCTTTTAAATAAAATATCAAGAAATATATTTTTAAAAATTGTACATACTAAAAATGAGTTAAATCTAAAGGTACTTATTAATCTTATAGTGAAAAGAGTGATTTTTATATGATGAAAAAATTATCGAATTTAACTTTATTTATTCTTATAGCATTACTTCTCTTTCCCCAAATAACCACATATTGTGATGATGACAATAAAGAATTTAATAAGAAAAAGGTTGTTTATTTAACATTTGATGATGCTCCTGGCGGAGAAGTAACTATAAAAACTTTAGACGTATTAAAGGAAGAAAATGTTCCAGCAACCTTCTTCATAATAGGTAATCAAATAAAAGGTCAAGAAGATATAATACTTAGAATGAAAGAGGAAGGTCATAGTATTGGTCTACATAGCTTTACTCATGAAAGAAATAAACTTTATAGTAGTTGTGATGGTTTCATTTCTGAAATGAAACGAGTTCAAAATGCCCTTTATGATGTTACTGGCGAAAATTACTGCATTTTAAGATTCCCTTATGGAACAAATAATAGTACCTATAGAATATCTAATGAAATGGTAAATGCAGTTCATTCTAATGGATTTAAAATATATGATTGGACTCAGGACACTTTAGACGGAGCAAATCCAAACTCCTCTCCAGATACTATCTTAAATAGATCTATATCTACAAAAGACAGTGTTGTAGTCTTAATGCACAATGCTTATGCAAATAAAAATACCGCTATAGCAATTAAAGGTATAATTAAATATTATAAAAGCCAAGGTTATACCTTTGAAAAAATAACTGTGGATACTCCTGAAATTTATCATGTACTAAAAAAATAATATATAAAAAGCTCATGTTAATTATTATATTTTAACATGAGCTTTTTAAATTATGTTAAGCTTCTATGCTTATTTGTTTTTTCAAGCCTCTTATTACTATTAATGAAAATAGTAATACAAGTACTATTCCTTTTACTATACTTGTTCCACTAATACTCCACCATACTCCATTTATCCCTAAAATCTCTGGTCTAAATAAAATTATAGCCAAAGGTACTCTTAACCCAGTAAAAATAATACCTATTATTGATGGAATAACAGTTCTTCCTACTCCATAAAATGCTCCTGATGTTGTTATTTCCAAGCACATAAATAATTGTGAATACCCTAAAATCTTCAAATAATCAATTCCTTGTGCTATTGCTTCACTTTCATTTATAAATATTGAAAAAATACTTCTACCAAAGAACACCAATAATATTGTAGTAAATATTCCCAATAAACAAGAAATAAATAGTGTAACCTTATATCCTTTTAATACCCTATTCCATTTCTTAGCTCCATAGTTTTGTCCAATAAATGCAGTTAATGAACTTGCAAATCCACCAGCAGTCATCCATGAAATAGATTCTATTTGTGATCCAACTTTTTGAACTGCTATTGAAACTGGTCCTGCACTAGCTACGATTCTGCCAAGCAACATTGAGAAAAATGTAAATAAACAATTTTGGATTGCTGTTGGCCCTCCAAACATACATATATTTTTTATATACTTTAAAGTAATAAATTTTTTATTACTAAAACTAAAATTATATCCATTTTTAATAAATGTATATATAAATATAAGAGTAACTAGAAGTTGTGATAGTACTGTTGCTAAAGCTGCACCTACTACCCCTAATGGTTTAATTCCAGCAAACCCAAATATTAAAACTGGATCTAAAATTATATTCATAACTAATCCTATAGTGTTTACTATAAATGGTGTTTTACTATTTCCCGAAGCAGTAAATATTCCTGTAAATTGTGGATTTAAAAAAGCACATATCATTCCTAATGCAATAATAATTAAATATTCTAAAGACATCTTTATTATATTTGCGTCTCCTAAATTAAAAAAACCTATAAGTTCATTCCTAAATAAAATTAAAATAACTCCATATATAATTGACATTAAAACACATAATGTTATGCTACTATATACATATGAATTCCTCTCTTTTTCATTATTTTTACCAATGGCTTGTGACACACCAACTTCTGCACCAGTCTTACTTATTAAAACTAATGAATTTCCAAACCAAGCAAAAAAGCCAGCAGTTCCAACTGCTGCAACTGCTGCACTTCCTGCTTTACCAATCCATATCATATCTACTAAACTATATGCCATTTGAATAAACGATGTCCCCAATATTGGTAAAGATAAAGCTATTAATGTTTTTATTATATTCCCTGAAACTAGATCAACTTTTCTCTTCATGTATCTTTCTCCTTCTATATTTTTTCACAATAAAATAGAAGCAATAAAAATTTTACCACTCCTATTTTTTTAACTAGTAATTATCTAATTATTTTTCTAATAAATTTACCACTTTTTCAAAAGATTCAGGTTTACTGTAAAAATAACCTTGAACAATATCACATAAAATTGATTTTAAATAATCAACTTGCTCCTCAAGTTCTACGCCTTCAGCTACAACTTCTATGCCTAACTTATGAGATAACTGTATTATATTTTCTACAATCCACCTACTTTTATGATTTTCTATCATATCAATAACAAAACTTCTATCAATTTTTAATGCATCAATTGGAAGTTTAGTTAAATAATTTAATGATGAATACCCTGTTCCAAAATCATCTAATGCTATTGTGGAACCAAGTTTTTTAAGCTCATATAATGATCTTAATGTATCTTCATAGGATTTAATTAATATTCCTTCAGTTATTTCAAATTCAATATATCTACCATCAATCTTATAAATATCACATAAATATTTTACATAAGTTATTAACTTTTGATTTCGTAATTGTACATCAGATAAATTCACTGCAATTTTAAAATTTGAATATCCTGACTTTAACAACAAATCAACTTTCTTAAAAACTTCCCTCAAAACAAAATTTCCTAAGTGTACTATCATTCCATTATTTTCGGCAACAGGAATAAATTCATTTGGAGGAACGTTACCAATCTCCTTATTATTCCATCTAATTAATGCTTCAAATCCATTTACTCTCTCATGAGCTAAAATTACCTTTGGTTGAAATACAACATACATTTCTTCATTTTCAATTGCACTCATCAGATTATTTTGTATTTTATATGCTCTATCCATTGCTTGTGCAATACTATCATTAAAAAATTGATACTGATTCTTTCCCTTTGTTTTTGCCTCATACATTGCTGCATCTGCATTTTTTATTAACTCATCAAATCTATATCCATCATCTGGATAAATTGCTATCCCTATGCTTGTTGTAACATGTACTTGTTTTCCTTCTATGTTATACGATTTATTAAAAACATCTATAATAGATTGTGCCTTAGTTTCTATCTCTGTTAATGTTGTAGCATTATGTAAAAATATTAAAAATTCATCGCCTTCAAGTCTACAAATATAATCATCACTAATAATTTTATTTTTAAGCTCTCTAGCAACTGATTTTAAATATTTATCTCCATATGTAACTCCAAAAGTATCATTTATATATTTAAAATTATCTAATCCTAATATAATTAATGCACTTTTGTTATTAGAATTTTTATTTATCCCTAAATAAAAATCTATTTTATCTTTTAAATAAATTCTTTTATGCAATCCTGTAACTTCATCTAAATAAGGTGTATTTTCTAATGGTGCTACTTCATCTTCATTCGAATCAATTACTTTACTAACGTATCCCTCATATCCTATAACTTCTTCTTCAACTATTACTTTATTTAAATGAATTTTAATCCAGTTATCCATTTCAAGACAAGGACTTTTTAGCTGTAACTTAAAATCTTTTTTAGCTAAATTACACTCATTAAATAAACAAAGAAATTTTTCAACATGATTTTCATGAATATAATCACAAAATTCATCTATTGAAATATTAAGATTGTTACATTTAATATCAAATATACTTTTTAAATTGCCGCGCAAACTAACTTTTTTATTTTTTATATCTATAAAAATAATAGCCCCATACAGTCCCTCAAACTCTGAGCAGACATTTTCATTTGCGTTTTTCTTCCCCTTGCCTATATTCATATTACTACCCCTATTTCGAATTTTGTAGTAAATATACTACTATTCGTTACTTGTACTCTCTTTATTCTTCTTATCATTAATCAATGTAGTAACTAATGCTGTTGATGCAGCGATAACTACTGCAATTTTCCCTATTTTTTTCAATTTCATATACATTACCTCTTTTTAATTATCTAACTATTTATTAATATCATTACTGAAAAAACTATTTGAATTGATTTATATCTGTATGATATTTATATCCGATAGTTTCAAGTCTCTTTTCGATACATTCTTTTTCAATCCCAATATCTTCACAATACTGATCTAAACTTGAATAATAATCTCTTAACTTCATATTAACCATACTTACTAGTATATTAGGATCCATTTTTATTAATGTTTCTTTATCCATTTTTACCTCCATAATCTATATATGTTATTTTAATTACACATTATCCAAATTTTCCCCATACTTATATTTTATATAAAAATAAGCTAAAGTACATACCTTTTTAGTACTTTAGCTTATTTTTTTATTTATATTTACTTTATATAAAATATATTTTATTTTCCATTTCCAACAGGATTTACTTCTGGTACTTTTGCTGCTCTTGGTTTTTGGGGCCCTTTAAAGTGATCATTTTCCCAAGTGGCCTCTTGACCTTTCTTAGCCATAACAACACCTCCACTAAATATTATATATTTAGTATTAGCAACCTATCCTGTTTTATTCCGCTTTATTGATTTATTTCTTTGGATTTTCTGGGTCTAAAAACGAATACTTTTCTCCATCCTTTTCCCATCCTAAAATAGAATTCATATTAACGTTTGCCGCAGCCTTAAATATAGATTTATCAACATCATTAAAGTTTTTCTTCAACTCAGCTATCATATCCTTAATTTCATGTCTCTTATTACCAATCTTTTCTGCAGCAACCATACAAGCACAATTAAGTGGCCATAATCCAGTATACTTAATAAATCTTATTATTGCTTCTTCCTCTACATAATAAAGTGGTCTTATAAGTTCAATACCTTCAAAGTTATCAGCCTTTAATTTAGGTAACATTGTTTTAAAGTTTCCTGCATAAAGAACATTTAACATAGTTGTTTCAATTACGTCATTATAGTGATGCCCTAATGCAAGCTTATTGCATCCTAATTCTCTAGCCTTATTATATAATGATCCTCTTCTCATTCTTGCACAAAGATAACATGGATAATCTTTTGCTTTTTCATCAATTATTTCGAAGATTTTTGATTCATAAATATGTACTGGAATATTTAAATGCTCGCAGTTTTCTATTAATAAATCTTTTATTTGTGGATGATATCCTGGATCCATTGCTATAAACTCTACATCAAAATTTACTTGACCATGTTTTTTTAATTCTTGAAATAACTTTGCCATTAATAGCGAGTCTTTCCCACCTGAAATAGCAACTGCTATTTTGTCACCTTCTTCTATTAATTGATAATCCTTAACTGCTTTTATAAATTTAGACCATATTGGTTTTCTATACCTTTTAACAATACTTCTTTCTATTTCCTCAAGAGTCTTTTTAGCTTCTTCTGGTACTATTCTTGCGCACCCATTACCTGCTATACCACTCATCTTTATCACCTCGTATTTTTAATAACAAAATTTATTTTACTTAAATTATATAATAAAAGCAACTATTTACAATAGTTTATGTCATGTAAAATAAAGGTTGCATCAATTATGATACAACCTTTATTAAATTAACAAAATTTAATTTAAAATTACATTTATCTGTAATTAATTTCTCCTAGCTCTGGTACATGATCAAACTCAATTTTAGAACCTTTGTATGTAAATTCTACACCATCAATCCATTCTCCAGTATATTCAGTTTGTAATAAGTTTCTTATTAAAGTGTATTCAGTTATCTCTCCACCCGTTGATCCTGCAAAGAAATTGTTATACCAACTTATTCCTTCATAATCTGAAAATTGTACATCTCCAGCATTATTACCCATTTCATCTAAATTAAATACAGCAATCTTCTTTCCATCTATGTCTTTAATTTCAGTAAGAGATATTGGTAAATTATCAAAAGCTTTTTCACTTAATACACTTGCAATTTTTGATAGTTTATTCTCTAACGATTCATTTTTATTAATTTCAACTTCACCTAAATTAATTTCTGCTCCTTGTTCTGCATCTTTAGAGTATAATTTAAATACTTCTACTTTAGATTTATCCTCAGAATTTTCTTCTGTATTGCTTATTTGTTCATTATTTTCTTCCTCATCTTCAACTACTGTTTCATCATTTGCACCATCGTTATTTGAATTTGAGTCTTCAACTACAACATCATCATTTTTGCTTCCAGAAGCATTTGTACCTGTACATCCATAAACTGATGCTCCCATAACAAATATCATTGCTACTGCAATTATTTTTTTTAACCTTATGCTTCTCATATCTCTTCCTCCAATTATATTATTTGAAGTTGAACCCAACATCCTTAGCTTCATGAGAGTCAGATCCATAAACCATTTGTATATTATTTTTTATTGCTAAATCATACAAATCTCCACTTGGATATTTTTCTCCACAATACTGCTTTCTTAATCCGGCTGTATTACAGTCCAATTCATAATTTCTTAATTTAACTTCATTAATTATTTCTTCAAATAATTTATCATTTTTATAGTTAATAGGATATAGCTTATTAAATATCCTGATTAATGTAGGATGCCCAATCCTTTTAGGCTTGTAATTTCCTAAATTACTTTTTATTCCCTTCAATAATGTATTATAATATAAATTATATATTTTTTCTACACTTCCCAACTTATTTAATAACTCTTCAAATGACTCAATACAATCAAATGCATAATATTTTTCATCATACATTCCTATATGAACAGAGATAATCGCATCATCTAAATACTTTCCATATTCATTAAGCATATTTGTTGTAAACTCTTCATAACCTTCTAAATAATCTACTTCTAATCCAACATTTATTTTAATTTTATCTTTATATTTTTCTTTATAATAACTTGCTTCTTTTAAATATTTTTTCATTTCCTCTATATTAGGAGCAGCCGAGCTTAAAAACTCCTTATCTATTCCATATAAAACTAAACCTTCTGGCATAGTCATGTGCTCTGTAAATGTAATTTCTTCTATTCCTAATTCTATTGCCTTTGTTAAATACTCCTCAAAACTATCATTACTTCCATGTGGACAATAATGACTGTGTACATGTCCATCTCTCTTACTATTCAACTTATTTCCTCCCAATTATTTTATTAATCAATTCATAAGCATTTTATTAAAAACCCCTAAAATAATTGTATTTATATTATCCTTTTTAGCTTTATCTAAAATATTAGTTATTTTAGAGCTTGGCTGATAAACTATTAAATCAACCTTTTCCTCTTCAAAATTCTCTATAATATTTCCACCATTTAATTTTATATTTCTAATAGTTTTCATTTTAATAGCTTCATTATTTATAAGCAATAATATATTTTTTCTCAAAATATATATCACTTCATTTATATTTTCATTAGTATTTATATTTAATATGTCTTCATCAATATCATTTTCTACATTACTTATTTTACCTTCTAAAATATCTTTAAAATCATTTGTAGTAATTATTTCACACCCCAAAACTTTTGCTTTTCTAAGCTTGCTACCTGCTTTCTCACCAACAATTAAAAGATCACATTTTTTCGTTACTACAGTATCAACATTAGCCCCTGCCTGTCTTGCAAGCCTCATCAGTTCTCCTCTTACTAAAAAACCTCTACCTGTAAAAACAACATTTTTACCACCTAATATCTCTCTTGCTGAATTAAAATCTATTTTTTTGTAGTCTATTCTATCCTGCATCTTTTATCATCCCTTAATCTAAATCCTAACTTCATTTTTCTTTAGCACTAATTTTCATTTAACTTATATTATATCATTTTATTAAACTAAAGAATACTAACATATTTATTAAAAATCACTATATATATATTATGAAATCAAATTTTATATTATTTATTATCAATTTTTAAACCTATTATTTTTATTGATTGGAGGAATTTTAATTGAATGAAAAATTAAAAACTGACATTAACTCCTTAATTACTTTTCTAGAGCAACATAATAATGTAAATATTAATGCAGTAATGGGGTTAGATGGATTTGTTGATCAAATCCTTCATGTTGTTAAAACAAGAACTGATGCAAATAACTATATTAGAATGGAAACATTAAGTGAATTCGGCGATTTTATCAGTAAAGCTGCTGGATTAAGCTCAAATGTTGAATTTATTCCTCTTCAAAGCAAACTTGGTGGTAATGGGCCTATTATGAGCAATGCTTTGTCTACCTATGGCTTAAATATAAATTATATAGGTGCCCTTGGTGAAGATTCTATTAATCCCGTTTTTATTGAAATGTCTAAGAAATGTAATATAATTTCTATTTCAAATCCTGGCCTTACAGATGCAGTTGAATTTTTAGACGGAAAACTTATGATTGGCAAACGTGAATGCTTAAAAGATGTTAATTGGAATAAGATCAAAGAAAAAGTTGGAGTAGAAAAGTTAACCTCCATTATTGATAGTTCAACCTTAGTAGGATTAGAAAACTGGACTATGCTTCCTTATATGGCTCAAATTTGGAAAGGTTTAATTAATGAAGTACTTCCTAATCTAAATAAAAAAGATAATAAATATATCTTCTTTGATTTAGCAGATCCTGAAAATAGATTAAAATCTGATGTTTTAGAAGCCTTATCATTATTAAAAGAATTTTCATCTAAATTTAATGTTATTTTAGGATTGAATGAAAAAGAAGCCTATGAAATTGGAGAAATCTTTGGAGTAACTTCACAAGAAAATAAAATTCCTTTAAAAAATCTTATAATAGAGCTTTATAAAAGATTAAGTATCAATACACTAGTAATTCATCCTGTAAAGGAAGCATGTGCAGTATGTAATGGGAAATACTATTATACTCCTGGGCCTTACGAACCAAATCCAAAATTAACTACAGGTGCTGGAGATAATTTTAATGCCGGCTTCTGCTTTGGACAAGTCTTAGGACTTTCTACTCAACTTTCACTAGTTTTAGGAACTGCAACATCTGGTTATTATGTAAGAAATGCTAAGAGTCCAACCTTAAAAGATATTATCACTTTTTTAAATTACTGGGAAAACTCATTAAATTAATATATTTTCAACAAAAAATTATGTCAACTTTTTTGGCCTAATCATATTATATATTATAACAACAAATGAGGAGGAATATTTTTATGAGTACTAGATATAATAGATGTAGATATTCTAATTACCAAAGTGATGACAATTCAGAAAATACTGTAGATGATCATGTTCATGAATTTGAAGGTTCAACAATGTTTGCTGAAGAATGCGATGATAAACACAACCATCGTTTTGCTGGAGTTACTGGTGAAGCTATAAAATATGGTAAATCACATGTTCATAAGCTATCTACTAATACAGACTTTGTAGATCACCATCATAAAATTTGTGATACTACAGGTCCTGCAATATATGTAGGTAATGGCAAACATGTTCATCTAGTAAAAGGCTATACTACAACTGTTGATGGACATCGTCATGAATATATCTTTGCTACTTTAATAGAAGCACCTACTGTAGATGAAAGCAATTCTGATTGCTAAGTAGTATTTTTATCTTAATAATCTAATCTTTATCTTTATAAAGAAAATAACAAATAAATAGTACAAATAAATAGTAGAGGAATAAATACCTCTACTGTTCTTTTTATTATCTAATAATACCTTTTTTAATATTATCTAACAAGGAAATCATAAAACAATTTTCTCTCTATTCGAATATCTTGTTCAAAATTAAAGAAATCGTCTTTATCATATTTTTCTTTTATTAATTTTAATAACTCTGAATTTTCCCCGTAATATTCCTCTTCATAACTTTTTGATTGACTATTTATCTCCTCACATGGGAAATTAATAAATCCACCATCTGTTATGGATTTTATGTACTCTAACTTTTCTACAAACCATTTTCTATTTACTGGTGCAAACCTCGGTTCTTCCCACACTGATTGGAATCCTAAGATAAATTGTGCATCTCTATGATAGAAAGCTGTACTATCACTTTTAACTTCTTTTATTACTCCACCTAATCCATAAAAAGTTATTGCTGTATAAGTAGCTCCTTCCGCTCTTTCATCAATTAATTCTAAAAGTTTAGTAATTTCTTCTCTAGTATAATCCTTATAAACAAATCTACCAGCACTTTTATATCTTTCAAATTCTGGATGACTATCTTGAATTATTTTATTTGCTTCAAAAATATCTATATAATCAAGTTTATAACTTCCTTGAGATACAATATCTTTAATCGGCTTTAGTATTTCATTTGTCAGCTTTTTATCTCCATATACTAATCCAACTATTTTAACACCTTTGCCTCTATCACTTGAATTATAACAAGCTAACTTAAAATTAGCCCTTTTATCCATTACCTTATAAATCTCTTGCCATTTTTCAAGCAAATTAACATTTTCTTCAAAATCTATATGTGTAAAATCTATATTAACTAATGTAACCATATCAATTTTAGGTGGTAAATTATAAGTCATAGAAGTAACTACACCAAAATTACCTCCACCACAACCTCTTAATGCCCAAAACAAATCTTCATTTACTTCCTTATTACAAACTATAGTTTGGCCATTGCAATCTATTAATTCAACTTCAACTAATCTATCACATCCAAGTCCTAAAAGCCTTGCCGAGTATCCCCAGCCTCCACCTAAAGTAAATCCAACTGCACTTACTGTAGGGCATCCCCCACCTGGAAATGGATATCCTTTTCTACCAGTAGCTTCATACAACTCTCTATTTCTTACTCCAGCTTGTACCTTTACTCTTTCATTTTCTTCATCCATGTATATTTTATTCATTTTACTTACATCAATTACTACTACATCATTTCCGTTAGAATATCCTTCATAATGGTGGCGTCCATTTCTTATTCTTATTGAAAGTGAATTAGCCTTTGCAAATATAATTGCATTTTTGATATCATCTTCTGTTTTACAATATACAATTATTAGTGGATACTTCTCTATCGCCCTGTTCCATGCTTTTCTTTCTTCTTCATATTCAAAATCTTCCCTAGTAATAATTTCACCAGTTAATCTTCCATAATCGTAGTTAATCATTATTTCACCTCAATATTGTTTATTAAATAATGTTTTTTATCTCTCTTTTTACTTATAATTGTATCAATAATTTTCTTATTATTAAATAGGCATATATAATTGTTGGTAATCAAACTTTATTTTTACCACACAATTGTAGTTTTATTTTTTGAATTCCTACAAGGTAGCTTGAATTCAAAAAACTTTAGATTTTTTCCTCTTGGTGAAAACCTATCACAAACTATATGTAATATATATCCCATTGTAAAGCCCAATGTTAAATAAATATTTCCTATAAAGTAAACGCAACCACAGAATAGAAATGTTCCCAACCATTTATGAGTAAACATTCTATGCGGTGATAATTTCCCTAGTATTGTTACTATACAAAACATAATAGCTCCAAAATAATTACTAAAATTACTTTGTAAAAATAGAATAATATCATTTACATTTAGCATAATTCCTAACATATATCCTATAAATATTGCTATTATTAAAAAGGTTAATATTTTATTAAATACCTGTCTTACTTTTGAATTATGAGAATCTATATCTGGCATATATGAACCTATAAACCCTCCTATTATTAATGGTATTAAATAAATTACACTATCAAATGTTTTTGTTATTAAGAAACCAACTCCCATTGTTGCTGTTGCAGTAGTCCCTACAATCATATGTTCTTTTCCACTCATTAATTTTCCATCCTTTGTACAAAATATACTATCGCATCATTTAATTTTACTACAAATTTACTCAAAGTGAAAGTATGTTCTTGCCATTCCTCTATTTACCAATCTAAATATTTATGTATAAAAAAAGCATCAAATTAATGATGCCCTTTCATTATATATTTAATTGTTACCATGATGAGAACATCCATCATGATTACATGTATGAGTGCTATCAAATTCTTTTAATACACCATTCTTAAGTGAATTAATATTATCTGATATTGTTCCTTCAATAGCTTTATATACTTTTATTCCCATTGAATTTAACTTAATAATTGCCCCTTTTCCTATTCCTCCTACAACTACAGCATCAACTACCTCTCCTGATAATGCTTTAATAGGATTACACTTTCCATGTTCATGCCCTAAATCACCATTACTAATTGATTTAACTACATTACTTTCCCCGTCCCATACAACAAATTCTGGAGCACTTCCAAAGTGATTATATGGCATACTATTTAATCCTTCGTTAGAGTTAACTGGAAAACATACTTTCATTTTTACTCCTCCTTAATTTTGTTTTTACAACAACCCTTCATGGATTTGCACCCACGCTTACACCTAGCAGTATTTGCCTCTTCAATATTAAAATTGTACTCATTTGAAATTAAATCAGTATTTTTATGAATAAGAAGATTTATAAAACCTATAGCTTCTTCTAATACTTTCTCATTTAATTCATACATAACATAGTATCCTTGTTTATATGCAATTATTATATTAGCTTCTTTTAAAATCTTAATATGCTGAGATACTGCAGCTTCAGAAATTTCTAAATGCTTAGCAATTCCCTTTGCACAAATATTTCTATTTGATAATAAAATCAGAATTTTTACTCTTGTTTCATCGCCTATAGCTTTAAATATCTTAATCTTCTCGTTCATAAGCACCTCTAATTTAATTAAGTAATTACTTAATTAAATATTAATACTCTTAATTAGTTTTCTCAAACGCTAAATTTACTTGTTTTTCCTTAAAACTTATTAAATTTTATTATTTAGTTTAATTGCCTCTCAAATTCTATCTTTTCCTTCTGCCTTTAAATCCTTTTTTATCCAAATAATTATAGAACATTATTTATTCCCTTCTATTCATAAACTAATTTAATCTCTCTGGTATTAAGTTTTAAAAAAATATATTATAAACAAAGTACTTATCCTTCTAAAAATTTTTTTACTTCTTTTCTCCCATTTAAAACTACAATATTTTTTTCTTTATATAAACTTAATTTTTTAAGTATTTCTGGTCTAATTTTTTTGTTATAACTCAATACCCATTTAAAAAATTCTATATCAATTCCCTCTGGACAACCATCAGCCATATCTGGTCTGCTTTTTCCTCTATACATAAATCGTCTCTTGAAAATTCTATAAAGACAAATATACGTTGGCATATTAATAAATATTATAGTATCTGCATCTTTTGCCCTTATGTCAATTGTTTTAATATAATTACCATCTATTATCCATTTATCTTTGCTTATTACTTCTTTAATTTTTTTATTAAATTCTTTCTGCGGAGTTTCAATCCAGCCTTTATTCCAAAACAACTTATCTAAATTATATACTGGTATATCTAATTTATTAGATAATTTCCTGGAAAATGTTGATTTCCCTGCTCCACCACATCCTATCACAATAATTTTATCCACACTCTCCACCCCTATTTCTCAAAAATAAATTTCCTTCTAATAAAATAAATACTTTTTATATTTTAAAGTTTTAATTCATATTTTTTGAAATATATATGCATAATATTAAAAAATAAGCAGAGTCATGATATTCACTCTGCTTATCTAATGTAAGTTTTATATAAAATTATTGTGCATACTTCTTTAATATTTCAATTATTATATTAGTTGCAATTTCCATACCCTCTACAGTAATATGCTCATATTCACCATGGAATGCATATCCACCAGTTCCTAGATTAGGACAAGGTAATCCCATATAGCTAAGAGTTGCTCCATCAGTTCCTCCTCTTATAGGTTCAATTACAGGAGTAACATTTAAACTCTTCATTGCAGCTATTGCATTATCAATTAAATGCATACAAGGCTTAACATGTTCAGCCATATTCTTATATTGATCAGTAATTGTCAATTTAACAGTGCCTTCTCCATATTTTTCATTTAATAGCTTTTCAACTAACTTTAATGTAGCTTTCTTAGATTCAAGCTTACAAGCATCATGATCTCTTAATATATATCCTAATACAGCATGATCTGTATTTCCTCTAAAGCTTTCTAAATAATAGAATCCTTCATACCCTTCAGTATGTTCTGGCTTTTCACCTTGAGGTAACATTCTATCAAACTCAATACCTACATTTGTTGCGTTAATCATTGTATTCTTTGCTGATCCTGGATGAACTGAAACCCCATGTATTTCTACTGTAGCTGCTGATGCATTAAAGTTTTCATAAGAAATTTCACCTTCAACTCCACCATCCATTGTATAAGCAAATTGCGCTCCAAAATTCTTTACATCAAATTTATTAGCTCCTCTTCCTATTTCTTCATCTGGTGTAAAGCCAATACATATCTTTCCATGTGGAATATTTTCTTTTATTATTCTTTCACAAGCTGTTAATATTTCTGCTATACCCGCCTTATCATCAGCCCCTAGAAGAGTGTTACCATCTGTTGTAATTAAAGTTCTTCCTTTTAAATTCTTCAAATGCGGAAATTTTTCTACTGATAAAACAGTTCCATTTAAAAGAGTTAAATCTTCTCCATTATAATTTTCAACTAATTGTGGATTTACATTTTCTCCTGGTGCTGCTGGTGCAGTATCCATATGAGCTATTAATCCTATACTATATTTATCTTCATAGCCTTTAGTTGCAGGAATAATTCCATAAACATAACAATTTTCATCTACTCTAACTTCTTGAATTCCTATTTCCTTCATTTCTTCAACTAAAATATTAGCTAAATCAAATTGTCTTTTAGTTGATGGTGTAGTTTCTGATTTAGGATCAGACGTTGTATATATTTTTGCGTATTTTATTAATCTTTCATAGGCTTGCATATTTTTATCTCCCTCTATATAAATTATTATATTATTTACATAATTCTATTATTGCTTGTGTAAATATTTTAGCGCTAAGTATAAGCTCATCTATAACTGCAAATTCATCATTTCCATGCATATTATTATCAGTTCCAGGCATTGTGCATCCAAATGCAACACCATTTTTTATGTGATGGACATAAGTCCCCCCACCAATTGCTATACATTCACCTTTTTTCCCACTATACATTTCGTAACATCTTAATAATGTTTGAACAAAATCAGAGTTTTCATCTACATAATGTCCTTCAAATACATTGCATGGTTCCAAAATTACTCCAATATTATTTAAATTTTTAGCAACTACATCTCTTAGATTTTCATCATTTGCACATAGAGGTGCTCTACAATCAAAAGTTCCTTTTAATCCTGTAGTAGTATACTCAAAAATAGTAAATGATAAAGTTAATTCTCCTGAAACTTCATCAGCCATCTTTACTCCAATAGCTTCACCTTTATAGTCACCATGTGGTAATAATTTATTAATTCCACATAATTTTTCAAATCCTTCACTATCAGCAAATGGCATTGAAGATAATAATGTTAAAATTCCAGTTAACGCATTGTTACCACCTTCTGGATAAGCTGCATGGGCCCCTTTTCCTTTTGCTTCAATGATACATTTATTATTTTCTTCATTAACAGTAAATTTTACTCCAATTTTATTTGTTACTGTATCACAATATTTCTCTACTTCATTCTTCTCTATTCCTTCAATTACTGCTATTGCCTTATCTGGAATAACATTTACCTTAACCCCTGAATTTACTGATATAATTCTAGGAAGTGTTCTATCTTCCTTAAAATCAGCGATAAAGTTAGCTTTTAATCCACCTTTTTCAACATTAATAACTGGAAAGTCAGCATCTGGTGAAAAAGTCATAGGTGCTTCTTTTTCTATTTTATAATAATACTCGATATCAGAACTTCCGCATTCTTCATCAGTTCCTAATATAAGTCTAACATTTTTATTTAATGGTATATTTAAATCTTTAACTGCCTTTAATGCATATAATGCTACTATTGCTGGCCCCTTATCATCTGCAGAACCTCTTCCATACAATTTTCCATCTTTTATAATAGGTTCATAAGGCTCTGTAACTGTCCATTCATCTCCAGCTGGAACTACATCAAGATGTGCTAAAATATCTAATGCCTTTTCTTTATCATTAAAATCTACTGTTCCAACATAATTATCATAATTATTAGTTGCAAATCCCATGTTACTTGCAATATCTAATGCTTCCTTTAAAACCTTTACTACACCTTCACCAAAAGGCACTCCTTCTTTCGGCTCTTGTCTATCACTTTTTATTCTTATTATCTTGCATATATCTTCTAGCATTTCGTCTTTATGCAAGTTAAAATATTCTTCTATTTGTTTTTTATACATCATAGTCACCTACTTTTCAATTATGTTATTACTATATTATAACAATACATGCTACAACTGACAAAGACTAATTTATTACTAGCTAAGTATATTTACAAACAACGTTATTACTGCTGAATTAACAAAGTCTACAAACAATGCACCTACTATAGGTACAACGAAATATGGTGTTGGTGCAAATCCAAACTTTGTACTTAATGCATCCATATTAGCCACTGCATTAGGAGTTGCTCCCATTCCAAATCCACAGCTTGCTGATGCAAATACTGCAGCATCATAATCCCTACCCATTATCTTAAATGTAATGAAATATGCAAATACAGCCATAAGTACAGATTGAGCTATTAACATTACTACCAATGGTAATGCTAAATCAAATAATTCCCATAACTTTAATCCCATTAAAGCTATACATAAAAAATATCCTAAACTTATATTTCCTATTACTTCTATTTCTTTTTCTTCTATTTCTATTTTTCTTATATCACAGAAGTTTCTTATTACGGCAGCTGCAATCATAGCTCCTATATAAGAAGGAAATGTTAACCCTGTATCTTGAATAAATCCTGAAATCACAGAACCAATTCCCATTGATAGAAAAAGAAATGCAGATCCCTTCATAAGTCTTTTTTGACAAAGAACTGCCTGATTATCTTCATGAAAATCACTTAATGGAATAGATTTATCATGTGATTCTTTTGGTGTCTTTAATTTGTAGTTATCAATTAACCCTTTAGCTACAAATCCTCCAATAAAACTCCCCATAACTAATCCAAATGTTGCTGAAGCAAATGAAACTGTAGTAGCACCACTTACTCCCATTTCCTCTAACAAAGGTCCAAATGATCCTGCAGTCCCATGCCCACCAATCATAGATATTGAACCTGTACATAATCCTAAAAGTGGATTCAAATCAAATAATTTTGCAAGGCTTGCCCCTACTATATCTTGAGAAATTACTAAAAGTATTGCTAATCCTAAAAACATAGCTACCTTAATTCCACCACTTTTTAAAACTTTAAAGCTTGCTGTAAAACCAACGCTAGCAAAAAAAGCCGTCATAAATAAATTTTGTAATGTTGTATCTAACATTATAGTTGCAATATTAGTTAGCTTTAATATTAGCATTACTATTGCAAAAACAAGTCCTCCAACAACAGGAGCTGGTATACAATACTTTGATAGAAACTTTATTTTAGTTCTTAGAAATTTTCCTAAATAATATACTACTGTTACTAGTGCCATAGTTTCAAAGATATTAAATTTAAGCTCCATTTTATCCCTCATTTCTTATTAAATTTTATCGTTTGTTAATTACTTCCCATTGTATTTTTCTATTTTACACCTTTTTTATTTTTTTGCAAATAAAGTAATGTTTTGTTAAATTATATACTTTTTTATCTACTTTTTATATTTTATTCTTTATTCTTGAATATTATAAATAGTTGTATGATAATTAAAGGAAACTCATCTTCATATGAAATCAGATGAGTACACTACTTTGTATAAGGAGTAAGATTTATGAAAAAAAATATTTCAAATAAAAAATTAACACTTATTTGCCCTGTTTGTGGTGAATCCATGCATGAATATGAATACGCTTATGATAATAAGGTTCATGGAAAGATTTATTTTAAGTGTGATTATTGTGGCCATAAAGAAAGTAAAATAATTTAATTCGACAATTTGTCCTCACATTTTTTTTGTTTATACATAAAGTGTATTGTAGATAATTTTTACGAAGGGATACACTATTATGTACTATCAAAGAATAGATAAATGTATAAACTGCAATGATTGCATAAACAATACATCTGATGTTGCTTGTAACATTGCTTGTGCTGATACCAAAAAAAACTGCTATGAATCATTTAAAGTTTTTTCTCCTATGACTTATGCTAAAGCATGCATTGTTCTACAACCCTATCAAAACTTATTTGATTTAAACTCAGCTTTTGATGCTGGAACAATATTTAAGGATCTTTATAGTCCTTATTGTGCAATTAAGTATTCTAAGGAGGAAGGACATGAATAAACATGAATGTTTAAACGCAATTAGAAAGCTACAATTTTTTGCATTAGATTTAAATCTATATTTAGATAACTTTCCTAATTGTAAAAATGCAACTGATGATTATAAAGTAATTTCCTCTAAGCTAAGAAAATTAATTTGGGATTATGAACAAGATTATGGTCCTTTAACTAACTTTGGCTCCTCTTATATTCAAAACCCTGATGCATGGATTGACAGTCCTTGGCCTTGGGAAAAAGAAAGTAATAAGGAGGAGTAAGTTTATGTGGTACTATGTAAAAACATTAGAATATCCTGTTAATTTAAAATGTTCTGATTTAAATATGGCAAAACTTTTAATAACTCAATATGGTGGTCCTGATGGAGAATTAGGAGCTGCACTTAGATATTTGAACCAAAGATATACAATGCCAACAAACAAATCAAAAGGTCTATTAACTGACATAGGAACAGAAGAAATGGCCCATGTAGAAATACTTGGAACCATGGTATATCAACTAATGAGCAATGCATCAATAGATGAAATTAAAGCTGCTGGTTTAGCAGGTCACTATGCTGACCACGGTAAAGCTCTTTTTTATACTGATGCTACCGGTAACCCTTGGACTGCAACTTATATTCAAGCCAAAGGTGATGTAATTGCTGATTTACATGAAGATATGGCTGCTGAACAAAAAGCTAGAGCAACTTATGAATGGCTATTAAACTTAACAGATGATGCTGAAATTAAAAAGATTTTAGGATTCTTAAGAGAAAGAGAAGTAGTCCATTATCAAAGATTTGGTGAAGCATTAAGAAACGTACAAGATAACGTTAAACCTAGTAATTTGAATTGTAAATAATAAAATAAAGCAGAGTTTTTTTTGAATTATCATTAATCAAAATAACTCTGCTTTTACTATATATTAATTTAATATTTCTTTTATAGCATGTACAACTCCACTTTCATCATTACTTTTTGCTCTAAATCTTGCTACCTTTTTTAAATCATCATGAGCATTTTCCATTGCATAACTATGATAAGCACTACTCATCATTTCTAAATCATTTAAGTAATCACCAAATACCATTGTTTCTTCATGCTTTATATTTAATAAGTCTTGAACTTCTTCTATTGCAACCCCCTTATTAATACCTTTTGCAGTTATATCAAGCCATATTTCCCCTGATACTGCAATTTGAGCTTTATCCCTAAAATCATCATAATACTTATTACTATTATTTTCTGAGCCTGCAAAATCACAAATAGTAACCTTTAATATATCATCTTCAATTTTAGTTAAATCTGATACTATTTCATATCTTTCATAATATTTTTCTGTTTGCTCAATTAATCTTTTATCATCACTTTCAATATAAGCTGATTTTTTACCACAAAGTATTACATATGAATCTTTTATATTTCTCCCTACTTTGATTAGTTCTCTTGCAAGATTTAAATCTAATGCATTAACTACAAGTTCTTTTCCTTTATAAACCACAAATGTACCATTTTCAGCTATAAACATCATTTTATCTTCAATACCTTCAAATCTTTTTAAAAGATTATAGTATTGTCTTCCACTTGCAGCTGCAAATATTATTCCCTTTTCTTCTAATTTATTAAAAACTTCATAAAATCCATCTTGTATTTCATTTTTAGAATTTAACAATGTTCCATCCATATCTGTTGCTATTAATTTAATCATAACTACTCTCCCCATATTACTTATTTAATATATTACTTTTACATCATATTTGTCTAATTCTACTTTTACTGTATCATCTGGAGCTTTATCTGTAATTATATAATCTACATCTTCTAATGTTCCAAATTTGTGAGCTCCATCTTTATAAAATTTTTCATCATCCATAACAATATAATTTTTCTTACTATTTTTTAATATTTCCTTTTTAACAATTGATTCATCAAAATTAAAGTTACTTAAAAAGTTCTCTTCAATATTAACTCCACCAGCACCTACAAAAGCTTTATCTATATTAAAATGTTTTATTTGCTCCACAGTATAAGCTCCTACTGTTCCCCCTAACCTTTTATTAAACGTTCCTCCAACTGAAATAACTTCAATATTAGGTGAATAATCAAACTCCATTAAGATTCTATTCATATTTGTTATTACTGTTATATTTTTAGTTGTATTTCTTATCATTGATGCAATTGTTAAATTAGTACTTGATATATCTAAGAATATTACATCCTCTTCCTCTAAAATATCACAAACTACTTTAGCTATATGTTCTTTCCCTTCAATATTAACAAATACCCTTGATGTAGTATTTTCATTGTAAGCCCTACCTCTTTCTAGTATTGCTCCACCATAAGTTCTCTTTATTTTCCCTTCCTTTTCAAGCCTTTGTAAATCCTTACGTATCATACTTTCTGATACATTAAATTTTTCACTTAAATCTTTTACTAATACCTTTTTTTTATCTTGAATTATTTCTAATATTTTCTCTAACCTTTCTTCCATAAACATATATAAATACCCTCATTTCTTTATATATAATTTTAAATATCATTTATTTTTGTTTATTATCATTTATTCTCATTTATATGATATACCTTTTAATTTAAAATTTCAAGAATTTATTTCTCTCTTTACTTTTCCTCAATATTCCAATAAAATAATACATAGATATACGATGTATCGAATTCCAATGTATGGTGGTGAGAGTATGAAAATTAACAAAGAACTATTAAAAGGAAGTACAACAGTATTGATCTTAAGTATCCTTAATCGTAAAGATATGTACGGTTATGAAATGATTAAAGAAATAGATTTACGTTCTAAAGGTATTTTTTCATTTAAAGAAGGAACTCTTTATCCAATACTTCATAATTTAGAAAATGCAAATTATATTGAATCTTATTGGGATGATTCTAATAGTGGAAGAAAAAGAAAGTATTATAAAATAACTGATAACGGCAAAAAACTTCTTCTAGAAAAAGAATCTGAGTGGAAATTATTTAGTGAAACTGTAAATAGTGTTTTATGGGAGGGAAGTTTATGTCTAAAATAGAAAATAGTAAAATTATTAATTATATCAATGAAGTATGTAGTTTAGTAAAAAACAAAAAAGTTCATGCTGAAATTAGAGCAGAATTATTATGTCATATAAATGATACTATTGAAGATTATTTAGAAATAGGTATTCCTGAAGATAAAGCAATAGATAAGGCTTTAATACAAATGGGTAATGCTGAAATTATTGGCCATGACTTAAATAAAGCTCATAAATCAAATTCTGATTGGCTTCTTTTAATAATTACAACAGGATTAATATTCTTTGGATTTTTAACTACAGCTTTTATTCAATCAAATACTTCTAATGATGCTTATTATATAAATTATTTTAGTAAACTATTGGTCTTTTTAGGGATGTCAATTGTATTATCATTATGTATTTTAAAAGTAGACTATAGAAAACTCAAAAAATACTCTCTTACCTTTTATATATGTAGTATTGTTTTACTTTTGATTACATTAGCTTTTTCTATGCCTGTATATGGTATGAAACGTTACTTAATTATAGGTGCTTTTTCTCTTGACACTTTAGCAGTTACCCCTATTTTATTAATAATTTCTCTTGCTGGAATATTTGATAATTACAATTGGAATAATAAAAAATCATTATTTGAAGGTCTTACTTTATCATTCATTCCAGTAATACTATTTATATATTTACAATCATTATCTACAATAATAATATACTTAATTGCAGTTTTTACAATTATGCATTTATCAGGTTTTAAATTAAAATATTTAATTATTATTTCTGCTTCATTGGTTTCTATATTCTTGTTATGTATCTTTAAAACAGCCTATAGAATTGAAAGATTTTTTATATTTTTAAATCCTGCAAAAGATATAGATGGCCAAGGTTGGATTTATAATCAATTAAACACATTAAGAAATTCTGCTGAATTATTAGGTAATAATTCTAATATTAATATTTCTATCCTTCCTGATGCTAATATGGAGTTTGCACTTACATCAATAATATTTTCTTTTGGATGGATTGTTGGAATACTTGTTATAGCATTAGTTTTATCTTTTATTATAAGAATTGGGCTTATTTCTAGTAATACTAAAAATACCTATGGAAAATTATTAGTAAGTGGACTTTGCTCATTATTTGCAGTTCAATTTATATTAAATATTTTAGCTAATTTTTCTCTTTCTCCTATATTAGGAATAAACATGCCATTTATAAGCTATGGTGGAAGTCAATTAATTATAAATGTACTTGCTATTTCTATAATTAATAATGTTTACAAATTTAGAAATGTTTCTTCAACATTTACAAATTAACTTTAGATAAACTAAAACTTTATGATAAAAAGGGGACAACACTATGATAGGTATTTCATTTATCTTTTCAGTTATTTTATTTACTCTAATTTGGGTAATATTTAGAATTAAATTTTATATAAAAAACAAGCCTATAAATAAAATTAGAGAAGTATTTATAAACTTATTTTTCATTTATTTTTTAATATTAGTTAATTTAACAATGTTTAAATATGGAGAACTAATGCTAGATTTTGATACTAGGTTTTATATCAATTACATTCCATTTATAGAAACAATAAGAATGTTTAATAATGACTTTGCAGATATACACATAGCACTTTACAATGTCATAGGTAATATATTATTATTTATACCACTAGGATTTGGAATACCACTACTTTTCAATAAAAAGAATAAATTAAGTAAAATTATATTATATGGATTTACAGCTTCTTTAACTATAGAAGTTCTTCAACTTTTTACGCCTTATAATTTCACTGATATAGATGATATTATTTTTAATACATTGGGAACTATTTTAGGATTTATAATATTTAATATGGTTTATATATTATTTAAAAATACTAAAATTGGAGATTTTATTAAAAGTCTAAATAGCCACTTTGATGGTAATTTAATCCTAAAAACTATTAACCCCATAGCAACAATGATTTTACTCTTTGCACTTTTATCTTTTGGATTATTATATAATGAAACTATTGCTGATAATTCTTCAGATGATAAATTAGCAATTGAAGTCCTTGGAAATACTAGAGTTGAAGATTATAGAATATCAAGAGATTTTGAAAACTATAAATTTTTCCTATCTGATGATAATGAATTTATAGAGTTAAGAAATATTAAACGCATTTTAAATAATAGATGGTATTATGGAAAATTTAATACTAGCTTTGAAATTAAAAATGGTGATTATTCTATTATGACATTAAATGAAGATAAACTTATTTCAGGAGTTGTATTTGGAAAAAATAAAGATGCTCATATTATTGAGATCAATTTTAAGGGTGTAAAATATCTAGAAAATTTAATAGAAAACTCTTATTTTATAGTACCATTTCCTAACTTTGAAAAAGCAGATAATCTTACTGATTTCTATAACTTTTTTAGTGGTGAAGAATGTACCGACTTAGAAATTAAGTTTTATAATAAAGATGGAAATGAATGCTCAAACATGAAATTTGCTTAAGATAAAGATGATATATTTCCAACAGTTGATTTTTATCTATTGAATATAGTAGACCATTTATTATAAATTTAAAATGATTATATTGGCCGTTTGAATATCTTTAAATACATTTGTACTTTATCTGATAATATCATTAAGTAAAAAAGAGGAAGAAATAATTTTTATACAAATCAAAAAATTATCTCCTCCTCTTTTTTTAATACTAAGCTTCTTTAAGCTTATCTGTTTTTTCCTTAAGCTTGTTTGCCTCTTTTTCATCAACTTTTGAATTATAAAAAATTCCTAACACAACTATTATTGCACCTAAAAGTTTTTGCCATGAAAAGTCTCCCATGACAATTGCATCAATAACAATTGCACATAACATTTGTCCAGAAAACATTAATAATGTACTATACACAACAGGAATTTTTGGTATTACTATATTAGAAGTATAAACAACTATTACTCCCATAATTCCGCCGAAGAAAATATATAATGGCATTTTACTCATATCTAGAATAGATGGTGCTGAGGTACTACCCATACCTATTAAAATAAAAACTCCTCCAATAAGTCCACCTATATAATGAATTATTGTACTTTGAATTAATCCAATCTTCTTTCCAAGTGTAGAACTCACTATCATTGATAGTGTAGTTAATACCCCACCAAATACAGCTAATAAAATCATCAACATACTACTTTTCCTCCCTTATGCCACTGTCATAATAACTAGTCCAACTAAAACTATAAAAAAACCTACAAGTTTTTTAGGATTAAATTCATATTTAGTTAAACCAAATAATCCAAAATGGTCTACTAAGGATGAAAATACTAATTGTCCAAATACCGCAAGTGCTGTAGTTAAAGCAACACCTATACCTCCTATTGTAATTATGTTAACTAATGTAAGCATAACTCCAAAAATTCCACCTAAAAATAAATAAAATGGTATAGCTTCCTTTATTACTATTTTTTCTTTCTTAATTGCAGCAACTATAAGTATTGCAATTAAACCAACTGCATGAATAATTACTACAGAATATGTACTTCCAACATAACCTTCTAATCCACTATTAAAAGAAATCATGACAGAAATAAGTGCTCCAATGACTAACGCTAAAATATTATACATTTAAAATCCTCCAGTTAAATTTCTAGAAACATCTTATCAAATAGATATAAAAACAAAATAGGACATTTGTCCTATTTTGTTTTTAATAGTATACTCTTTTATATAAATTTAATAAATAATATGTATTATTTTGTCTATGCTTAAAGGAGAATCTATGAAAAAAATAACTAACAATGAGCTACTTATTTATTATGTTAATAAATACTCTTTATACTCCTACTTAAATAAAAATTTACTAAACTCTTTAGAAATACATACATTTAATAAAAATGAATTTCTTTGTTTACTAAATGATAAATTATCTTATATGTATTTTTTAGTAAAAGGAAAGTATAAAGTAACTACTTTGCTTTCAAGTGGCAAATCGTTACTCATATGCTTTAACACTCCTCTTTCTGTTATAGGTGATATTGAACTTATTGAAAATCCTTATGCTGACTGTAATGTTCAAGCTTTAGAACCGTGTATTTGCTTAGCGTTACCTATAAATATGATAAAAGAATACGGTTATAATGATCCAATATTTTTAAGATTTATAATCTCTTCCCTACAAAAAAAACTTAGGCAAAATTCAAGTTATATGAGCATTAACATGCTTTCTAAAATTGAAAATCGCTTTGCAAGCTATTTAGTTTCATCTATATACTCGAATAATTCTGGTGAAATATTAGTTGATATAGATGGTATTAATAATTTAGCTGAACTTTTAGGCTCCAGTTATCGCCATTTAAATAGAGTTATTAGAAATTTTTCTGACTTAAAAATCATAGAAAAAAATAAAAATATAATTAAAATTTTAAATTTAGAAAAGTTAACAATGTTAGCTCAAGATATTTATAAATATTAACTAAAAAGTTTTAAATATTAATTTGATAAGGCTAGTTAATCCTAAACCTAAGGAAATCCAGTTTTCCTATTACACCTTTAAATTTATTTGTATAAAAAGTAATGCTTTGTTAAAATATCTAAGTATTAAATTTCGGAGGCAAAAAACATGATGCAAAAATTATTAAGTAAAACTCGTCAAGCTATAAATGATTTTAATATGATAGAAGAAAATGATAAAATTGCAGTAGGATTATCTGGAGGGAAAGATAGTGTAACACTTCTTCATATCTTAAAAAATTATCAAAAATTTTCTCCAGTAAAATTTGAGCTTATTGCAATAACATTAAATCCTGGTGGAGTTGATAATGGACCTCTTCATGAATTATGTAAGAATTTAGAAGTTCCATTTTACGAAGTTCAAACAGATATTGCAAAAATAGTATTCGATATAAGAAATGAAAAGAACCCTTGCTCTTTATGTGCAAAACTAAGACGTGGTGCATTAAATGGTACTGCACAAGATCTTGGTTGTACTAAAGTTGCCTTAGGCCATCACAAAGATGATGCTGTTGAAACATTTGCAATGACAATGTTCTATGAAGGGCGAATTAACTGTTTTTCTCCAAAATCATATATGGAAAAATTTGATGTTACTATTATTAGACCAATGGTATATATAGATGAATATATGATTAAACGTGCTGTTAAAACTTATAATTATCCTATTATAAAAAATCCATGTCCTGCTGATGGACATACAAAAAGACAGGATATGAAAGAATTAATTAAAGATTTAAATAATACATTTCCTAATTTTAAAGAAAAATTATTTTCTGCACTTAACAATTCAGAACAACTTTTTATATGGGATAAAAATGAAATAGCTAAAATCAATTCTAAAGAATAAAGTTTTTACTTTTACATAAACTATCTTCGATTACTTATAGATTAAGGAGCGATTATATGTCAAGTTATACTGGTGTCGTAAAATGGTTTAATTCTGAAAAAGGTTATGGATTTATATCTGCTAATAATGGAAATGATATATTTGTTCATCATTCTCAATTAAAAGAAAATGGCCCTGATAGTGGATTACACGAAGGAGAAAACGTGTCATTTTCAATTGCAGATGGTGAAAAAGGACCTATGGCTATAAATGTTCATAAATTATAAAAAAATGGTAGAGATTTTATAAATCTCTACCATTTTTAATTATAAATAAACTTTTTCTTCTAATCCTGCTGATGTTAATGCAATTGTTAAATTTCCATTCTTACAACGTAATTCATCTATTAAATTCTTTTGGCTTACACCTTCTTTTAAATGAATTTTATAAGATATTTCGAATAATGCACCAAAATCTTTTGTTTTTACACTTTCAGTAGCCCAGTTAGTTGAATAACTATCTAAAATTTTATCAAAAACACCTTCATAGTTTAAATCTTCTGGTACTAATATTTTTAATCTCATATTTTTAGTCTTTGGAACTGCAAATTTTATTTTATCTAAAACAATCATAATTATGCATAAGATAACTGTTACTATAACACCATATCCTATATAACCCATACCACATGCAAGACCTACAGCTAAAGTAAAGAATATATAAGATATATCCTTAGGATCTCCAGGGGCACTTCTAAAACGAATTATTGAAAATGCACCTGCTAAACTAAATGCTCTTGCTACGTTATTACCTACTAAAAGAATTATTATTGAAATTATAACTGGTAACATTATTAATGTTATTGTAAATCCTGGGGTATACCCCTCTTTCTTATGAGTGTACATATAAGCTAAACTTATTAATAACCCTAATATTATTGATGATCCTATAACTAATAATGCATTTGCTAATGTAAATGATTCTCCCGTCGTTGATGATATTATCGTTTCTAACATATTTTTACTCTCCTCATTTCATTTTCTTTATTTTTATTTAAACAATACCTCATATACTCATTTCCATACTTTGAAAACTTTGTACTATATATAGATAAATCAGAAAAGATTTCTACTAACCATAAAGGAATTGCTCCTAATATTTTTACTTCCATTAAATATTGATTTGGTTCTAAAAGTTCATCACCAAAATTTCCTGCTTCTAATAACAAGTTATCTCTTCTTGTAATTATTTTAGAATCAAATGTTAATCTAAAGTCTTTATCAGTCTTACAAAAGAACGCTTTTCTACTATAACTTATATAAACTTTAGGTTTAACCTTATTATTTTCTAAATAATTTTCTATTTCATTTAATACTTGATTACTCATATAATCATCTTTTTCAGGTCTAATTCCTTTATTTAAGAAATCCTGAACTTCTCCTAGTGTTAAAACTACCCTTCTTTTATTTACTACACCATTTATTTTTTTCTTTATTTCTAAAAATACTTTATCCTCTTTACTAACTGGCGTTTTATAACTTCTTAATCTAAGCTTTTCTTTATAATAGGGTTTATTTATTGAATGTCTAATGACTTGATTATCAAAAGTATCATAATAAATATTATAAATACTATAGTTATTACCATTTTTACAATGCTCATCTGCATCCATATATTCACTTATTCTTTTTATAAGTTCATCATATTGACTTTGATTTAACAGATATTTTTTTTCGTATCTCTTAAATGATTTTATTGCCATAAAAGTACCTCCCAAAACGTATTATTTAAAATCCTTAATGTAATTATAAAATCCTAACCTTAAAAAAATCTTAAAATATTTTTATGTTTAAACTATTTTTTACAATTCTACTCTTGAATTTTACATTTTCCTTTATTTATATATAGGAAATAAATTTTTTAAGTAAAAATAAATAATTTCTATAAATAATTTTTTTGTGAAAGTTTAATAAGGAAAATTTAAATTTTTAAAGGCAACTCCTCCTCACTTAAGATTAATTTAAGGTTTTATTGTTAATATAATTTTGTAAGTATGATATTAAATTAAAAGTTAAGTAAATTTCTTGTGAATAGAAAATTGTTACTTAAGAAATTTTGGAGGAAATTATGAAGAAAAAGTTTATTATATTATTAACTGTTGTTACCTTATGTGCTAGTACAATAGCTTGCTCAAAAACATCAAATACAAATAACACTAATACTACTGCTCAAGAAACTACAAATACAGTTATAAATTCTGATTTAAAATTGGATGATGATATTGGTGAAGTTACTTGTAATATTAATTTAGATAGCTCAATTACTGTAAGCGGGACTGGTGCTACAGTATCTGATAATAAAGTAACTATTACCTCCGGCGGAGTTTATGAAATAAGTGGTACATCTTCTAATTGCCAAATAATTGTTAATAGTGAATCTGAAGACAATGTTTATTTAGTTCTTAACAATGTAAACTTAACTTATGAAAATAGTGCACCTATATATGTTCAAGCAGCTAAAAATGCAATATTAGTTTTGCCTGATGGTACAACTAATACTATAACTGATGGTGATTCATATACATTTGAAGATTCTACTACTGATGAACCAAATGCAACAATATTTAGTAAAGATGATTTAACTATTAGGGGAAATGGTACTTTAACAGTTAATGCTAATTATAATAATGGTATTACAAGTAAAGATGATTTAAAAATCACTGGCGGAAATATCACTATTACTTCTGCTGATGATGGGCTTATGGGTAAAGATTCTATTACTATAAAAGGTGGAAATATTACTATTAATGCTTCTGGTGATGGTTTAAAATCTACCAATAGTGAAGAAACTGAGAAAGGTTATATTGATATTCAAGGTGGTACACTAAATATCACTTCAACTAATGATGGAATACAAGCTGAGAGCAATGTAAATATATCTGATGGAACTATAAATATAACTACTGGTGGTGGTAGTGGAAATAGTAGTTCTAAAAATAATAATGATCAAAATCCATGGGGACAATGGGGAAATAGCTCTAGTAGTAGTTCAAGTACTAGTACTGATACTAGTAGCGCAAAAGCAATTAAAGCTGTTAATACAATAACTATAGATGGAGGTACTTTTACAATTGATTCTTCTGATGATTCAATTCACTCTAACAATAGCATTGTAATTAATGGTGGTACTATTGATATTTCTTCTGGTGATGATGGAATTCACTCTGACACAACTTTAGATATTAATGGTGGAGATATAAATATAAGTAAATCTTATGAAGGAATAGAAAGTACAACTATAAATATTAATGGTGGTAACATTCATTTAGTTGCTAGTGATGATGGCATAAATGCATCTGGTGGAAATGATTCATCTTCAACAAGCGGAAGACCTGGCCAAAATAACTTTTCTTCTGGAAATGGTCAAATAAACTTTAATGGTGGATATGTTTATATAGATGCGTCTGGTGATGGTATTGATGCTAATGGTTCAATCGAATTAAATGATGGTACAGTCATAGTAAATGGGCCACAAGATAATGGAAATGGTGCCTTAGATTATGATTCAACATTTAATATAAATGGTGGACTTCTAATTGCAGCCGGAAGTTCTGGAATGGCACAAAATCCAAGTACTTCTTCCACACAAAATTCAATTAATGTATATGTTAATGGAACAGCAAATAGCTTATTAACTATTAAAGCTGAATCTGGAGAAGAGATAATTTCATTTGCACCATCAAAGTCATATCAATCAGTTATTATTTCATCACCTGAATTAGAAACAGGTAAAACTTATAGTGCTTACTATGGAGGTACATCTACTGGTACATCTACTGATGGGTTATACACTGATGGTACTACTAGCGGCGGTACTGAAATTACTTCATTTACTCTTTCTAGTACTGTAAGTAATGTATCTCAAAGTGGTGTAACAACTGGTGGCAGTAATTCTGCCATGCCTGGTGCAGGAGGAAATATGACTAAACCTAATAGTGGAAGACGTTAATCTAATCTTTTTCCTATATAAGATAAAAAGGTGAAGCATTTAAATTTGCTTCACCTTTTAAAATTTCTATCTCCTAAAATTAATTTTATTACTTAGGATAAATTCTATTTTCACTCTAAATCATTACCATTTGAGTCCTTAATCTTATTAATATAGATTAAAATACATTCTATAAATCCCCATATTTCTGTAATAATCCAAGTAATTCCACCTGTAAAGTATCCTAGAATCCATAATGACAATTGTACTATTCCTATTTTTACATATCCTAAATAAAATCTATGAATTCCCATTCCACCTAAGAATAGTGCTAAAAATACTGCTATTAATTTACTTTTTGCATTTTCTCTTGCCACATATCTATTATCATTTAAGTTAGCTCCACAAAATTCACAACGTTCCAAATCATGCTTCTTTATTATCGAACCGCACTTGTAACAATAATTATCCCCTAATCCTTTTTCGGTACCACAATTTGTACACTTAGAACTTTCATTACTTATGAGTTGTCCACATTCTCTACAATACACAAGTTTCCTCCTATAAATTATTGTTATTAAAATATATAATAATTCATAGGATAAATATTCTTATTAATATATTAAAATTTTCATTTAAATACTGTTCTACCTTTTACTCAATACCACACATATAATTTTATTAATAAAACTTCTAATAATCACCATAATACTCTTCTAAAGTAATATTTTTCTCATATAACTCTGTAGCTAAATCAACCCCTAAATATCTAAGATGCCATGGTTCATAATTATATCCTGTTATATCCTCTTTCCCTTGTAAATATCTAATTATAAATCCATACTTATGAGCATTTTCCTTAACCCATTTTCCTTCTTTCGTATTACCAAAATCAACTGATAATGTACCGTTATATTTAGCTAATGTTATATCCATAGCTAATCCTAACTGATGCTCACTAGCACCTGCTGGAGCTGAATATCCACTATAAGGATTATATATACTCTTTTGATAACTATAAGATCTATATCCCGACACAGCATATAAATAATAGTTTTCATCTTCAGCAGCTTTAAATAATTCCTCTAATGCACTTGCTGCTTCTTTTCTCATATATAATCTATTGCTACTGTTAACCGCTCTTACATCTGGTAGCACTAAATCTGTAGGTTTATAATCAGATGACAATGTACTTTTTCTATTTACACAAACAGTTAAACTGCTTGGATCAAAAATTCCCTGTGCTACAACTTTATCTGTAGGCTCGACTATTATCTCCTCACTTGTTATCACTCTGCTAATCTCATTACCATCTTCATATGTTATTGTATAGATGATTTTTTTCTCTCCTTCTACCCCCTCTGAAATAATCCTAGTTTCCCCAACTTTAGTTTTATAGTCATCAACAACTATTTCATTAAAAGCTATTTTCTCAATTACCTCATTCTCTTTTGTTTCAACTCTATTAATTACTATTACTTGATTATTTTTAATTTTATCATCAATATCATAATTTAATTTATCATTAACATCTAATTCAATATTAGCTTCTTCTATTGCTTGTCCAACATTATCTTCCTTTGTTTTGCTTTCTATGACCTTACCATCTACTTGTATAATTATTTTCTTAGGTCTGCTTCCTATCAACAAACCTGTTCCAGCACTTACCAAAACAACTATTATAATACTACTTATTATTTTTTTCTTCATTTTCATCTCCACTAAGTAACGTATATTTTTATTAACCTTCTTCTTGATTATAATATATTTTTCGAGTTTTTATAATATATTGCAAAAAAATAGAGCCATATTCTATATAATATAGCCCCATTTCCCTAAATAATACTATTTTGCTATCTTGCTTATTTCCTTATCTAAAACATCCATTCCATATTCAGCTTGTTCTATTGTCATAACTAATGGTGGTAAAAATCTAATAACATTTCCTAATAACCCTGCATTTATTAATATAATTCCCTCTTCAAAACAACTATTTATTATTTCCTTAACCATTTCTGGTGCTGGTTCCTTTGTCTCTCTATCTTTCACAAACTCTAATCCTATCATTGAACCAAGTCCTCTGACTTCGCCAATCACTTGATATTTTTCTTTCATTTCATTTAATCTTCCCATTATATATTCCCCAAGCTTAAATGATTTTTCACATAAATTTTCTTTCTCTATTTTTTCTATAACCTTTAATGCTGCCACACAAGCAAGCGGACTACCTCCATATGTGCCTCCAATACCACCAACACAAGCTGAATCCATTATTTCTTTTCTACCAACAACTGCACTTAATGGAACCCCTGCTGCTATTGATTTAGACATAGTAACTATATCCGGTGTAATTCCATAATGCTCATAGGCAAACATTTTACCAGTCCTTGCAAATCCAGCTTGTACTTCATCAACAATAAATACTATTCCATTATCATTACATATTTTTTGTAATCCTTGCATATACTTTGCAGATGGTACTACAAATCCACCTTCACCTTGAAGAGGCTCAACTATCAAACATGCAATTTGCTCAGCTGCAATAGTAGTTTTAAGCATTGTTCTTAGCTTTTCTAAACACTCTTCTGCATAATCATCTTCTGATACACCTTTAGGTGCTCTATAGGTATATGGGTAATCAAACTTATACGTATCCGGTACATATGGACCAAATCCATTTTTATATGGTTTATATTTACTTGTTATAGACATTGTCATAAGAGTTCTTCCATGAAATGAACCATTTGCTGATAATATTCCATGTCTCTTTGTATAAGCTTTTGCAACCTTTATTGCATTTTCTAACGCCTCAGCTCCACTATTAGCAAGCATTACTTTTTTCTCATAATCACCTGTTACTATTTCAGTTAACTTCTTAGATAATTCTACATAAGGTGAATAAGTTGCCACATGAAAGCAAGGATGTATATATTTTTCTACTTGCGCTTTTACAGCTGCTATAATTTCATCATCACAATGACCTACATTTTGCACACCTATACCTGCTGCAAAGTCTAATAAAACATTACCATCAACATCTTTTACTAAAGCTCCCTTAGCTTCTTCTATTGCAATGGTTGTTGCCATTGACACACCATTTGCTACATATTTTTTTCTACCTTCAATTATTTCTAATGATTTCGGCCCTGGTATAGCTGTTACTAATTTTACATTTTTCTCATTAATCATAATTACACCTCAAAACTTTTATTTTTTTATATTAATTATTTTTTACTTATTTACCTTTAATTTTTAACTTATATTCTATCAATAATCTCTTCTTCCATTACTTCTTCCTTAAAGAATTTCTCTTCTAGCTGCTTTTCATATTTATTTGCAACCTTTGCCCAAACAAAGAATACTGATCCAAGAACTGTCCAAGCTATTAAAATTCCCCATTCATATGGCCATACTAATGCTGCAGGAGACCCTGGTAAATACATTATTGCTAAAACAACACACATTATTACTGCAATAGTTCCTACAAGCTTTCCATGTTTAACTTTATATGGCCTACTCATTTCTGGCTCTTTTTTCCTTAATACTAAAAATGAAATTGAAACAATTAAGTAAGCAACTACTATTGTTAATCCACCCGCATCTGATAACCATACAAGCATTTTTCTTCCTAAAAATGGTGCCAATGATGAAATTACGCCAACTAAAATAACTGCATTACATGGTGTTTTATATTTGGGATGAAGCCTTGCTAAAAAACTTGGAAGCATTCCAGATTCAGCCATAGAATAAATTGCTCTACTTCCTCCAACATAAAATGAATTCCAACTAGTCAAAATACCTGCAATTCCACCTATAATTAAGACTTTTGATGCTATTGGGCTATTGAAAAATACATTTGCCATTGCATCTGCTGTTACTAACTCTGAAGTTTCTATTTGAGTTGAGGACATTGCTAAAGAAACCCCACCTATTATTGCCACATACCAAACAACAGCCATAACTACTGATAATATAAGTATTTGTCCAATCTTTTTAAAAGGAATATTCATTTCTTCAGCAGCTTGTGGTATAACATCAAATCCAACATACATAAATGGTGTCATTACAGCTACAGCTATAATTCCATTAACTCCATCTTTAAATAATGGTTGTACATTTGATACCTCTCCATTAAATAGTGATCCTGTTATAAGTGATAATCCTATAATTGCTATAACTATTGTTAATATTCCTTGAAACCTAGCTGCTGGTTTAACTCCAAAATAATTTACTGCAGCAATTAAAATTGAACTTATTACTCCAACAAGAAGCCAAGTCAAATATATATCAAATCCTGCTACTGAATACAAATGAACCTTCATATAACTTGGAAATAAATACTGCATTACTGTTGGGAAAGCAACAGCTTCAAATGCTACAACTGATATATATCCAAGTACTATCGCCCAAGTACAAATAAATGATGCATTTCTTCCAAGTGCTCTATAACTAAATACATGCTCACCACCACACTTTGGCATTGCTGCTGTTAATTCAGCATAGGTTAATCCAACAAATAAAACCATCAATCCACCAAGTGCAAAAGCTATCATTGCTCCAACCGTTCCAGCTTTTAATATCCACTCTCCAGATAAAACAACCCACCCCCATCCAATCATTGCACCAAATGCTAATACAAAAACATCCTTCTTATTTAATACTCTTTCAAACTTATCTTCTTTTGGCATATATTAAATCTCCCCCTTAATAAAAATAGTGCCTTTCACTCAAACATTATCCTAAATATCTTTAGAATTGCATTGTGAAAGACACCCTTGTCTTTTTATATTTCTTAAATTTATTATTTACTAAGCAAAAAGCGCCTATAGATTTCATTAATCTATAAACGCCTTTGTTTATTTGCTAATTAATTTATACTTTTATTATAGTTAATATAGTGTATTATTGCTATGTCTAAACTATCTAATATTTTTGTCCATAAACACCAAACTTATTTATTAATCACTTATAAATATAGTTTTATAATTTTGCCAATTTCTATTGCCATTTTCAATTTATTGCAATCATTAAAATTTCTTAAATCACACTCTAATAATTCTTCAACTTTTTTTATTCTGTACTTTAACGTATTTCTATGAAGAAATAACTTTTCTGCTGTACTAGTTACATTACAATCCTCATTAAAATATGTTTCTAATATTTTAATGTTATTAACCTCTTTAATTTTCTTATCATTTTCTAATATTGGTCCTAAAGTTCCATAATAAAAATTTTCTAAAACTGCCTTGTCTTCTATATTAAATAATAACTTATAAACTCCAATTTCATCATACTTTTTAATTTTACTATCATATCCATTACATTTTAAATACTTAATTGATAACTCAGCTTCCTTTAAAGAACTTTTCATCATGTTTAAATTTTCATAACTACTTCCAATTCCTATACTTACTGAAATATTATCCATCTCTTTTCTTAATGCTTCTTGTATTTCTATTAATATCTTTTCTATCCTATTCATATAATTTTTATCATCTTTTAAAAATAGTATAAGCGCATCATCTTTGTCTATAATAGGTACTTTAAATCCATGTTTCTTTAAAACATAATCTACTATTCTCTTAAATATTACTTTAACTTTAATTACTCCAGCTTCATCAAATATATTTCTTTCCTCTAAATACAATTGAAATTTATCTGTATCAATTACACATATTGCACATTTCCCATCTAAATCATATCCAAAATACGTCATCTTCTTTCTAGCATCACCTGTGACGTCTCCATCACTAAATAACATATTACTTAGAAAATTGGTTAATGATCCTTCTTCTACAGTTGATAAAATAATCTTATTTGTAATTTCTTTTGATATATCTATAAGCTTTACATTCCATGGTATAGTCATTACAGGTATTTTTAAATCATTTGCCACATCAATAGCTTCTTTTGGGATGTTATCTATATATGGCCCTATATTAACTAATAATCCTGATGCATTTTTTTCGGAAATACCTTCTACAATTCTTGCTATATATGATAAATTTCCTTTCATTTTAGAACCAGTTATAAAAACTAATTCACCGCCTTGAAGCCATTGTATTCCCTCTAAAGGATCTTCAAAGCATTCTGCAACATATACCCATTCAACTTGTTTTTCTATTCCCTCATCTCCTGCTACTATTTTCATACTAGTAAGAGAATCTAATTTAAAAATATCTTTTATTGTAATAGCCATAACTCCATTCCCCTTTCTAAAAAGTGCACAGCACTCTTTTTTAGTTAAGAAATAACTCAAAACTCTTAACTATTCAACCTGTATTATAGTGAATTCTACCTTTTCTGGGCAATCGGGGCATTGAAATGTTAATTCATCAAATCCCATTTGCTCAGCTGTTACTCTCTTTCTTGCTGCATAAATAAAGGGATAAAATGCATTAATTGCTGTTAAACATACATTAGCGGATTTCTCTTTATCTAGTAACGCTCCATCAATATAGATTTCATCTCCTGTCTTATATAAATCACATTTAGAACTTTTCACTACTAGTTTAATTTTATATTCTTTAAAATCACTCATTTTTATATCTCCCCTTTACTATTCACAATCTATTTATATTAATTTTCCAATCTATATTGATTCATTATACATTTCACTTACTTCTTCTTTAGTAAATATTTTTGAGTGATTTTCCATACTAGGTTTAGATACTTTAAAGCAATTTTCAGTCATCCAACTTATATCTTCTTTTCTAATTCCTAAATCACCTAATTTAACTTTTAAATCTATTTTATCTAAAAAGTTTTCAATAGCTTGTCTACAGTCTTCTGCTGAACTTCCACCTAATATCTTAGAAATCTCCCCATACTTATATACATCACTTCTCCATGATTTTTCTGTTATTATAGGAGTTAATGCTGCTAACCCCTTTCCATGTACAATATCTCTAAGTCCACTAGCGGGATGTTCCATTCCATGTGCTGCAGTTACACCTGCAACTCCAATAACCATTCCACCCAAAGTACTTCCCAAAGTAACAGCTTCCCAAGCATCAAAATCGTTATAATCCACATAAACTTTTGGTAAATTTTCTGCTATTAACTTCATTGCATATAAAGCTTGTATCTCAACTAAAGGATTCGTAATTTTAGAAAGATACGCCTCCATATTATGAGCTAAAGCATCAAATCCAACACTTGCAAGTACTGACTTTGGCATTGTTGTCATAAGCTCAGGATCTATAATAGAAGCCTTTGCAATTATTAAATTATCTCTTAAAGATTTTTTATCTTTTGTATCAACATTAGTTATTACTGAAAAAGCATTTCCTTCACTACCTGTTCCACAAGTAGTAGGTACTAACAATATCGGAAGGGCATTCTCACCTTTTTTAATACCATAAATATAATCTTCAATATTTCCTGGATTTTTAGCACAAAATGCTATACTTTTAGCAGCATCCATTATGCTACCCCCTCCTAAGCCTAAAACAACATTACAATTAGTTTCATGTATTGCTGATACTCCTTCATATATGGTTGTACTTAAAGGATTTTGAGTAACTTTATCAAAAATTTCATATTCAATATTTTCACCATTTAAAACGTCTATAACCTTATAAAGTAATCCACTTTTTTTAGTACTATTTCTACCTGTCACTATAAGTACTTTATTACCATACTTTTTTACTTCTTTTCCTATTTCACTGCTTCTTCCTCTTCCAAACATTAAATTTACAGGCAAATTATAATTAAAATTCATCTTCCCATCCCCTTATATTTATTAAAAATATTAAACTTCTATAAAACAAAAAAAGATGCCTTTATTATGAAATAAAGACATCTTTGTCTAACTTAAATTATATCAATATATAATATTTTATTATATAACTATCTAGAACAATCTTTTTGTCCACGCTGACAAAAAAATTATTTGATTTTTTCTCCACAATATGGACAATATTCAAAATCTTTTTCTAATTCCCTATTACATTTTTGACATCGTTTTTTTAAATAATTATTATTTATATTATTATCTTTTAAATCCCAATATGAAATTTCTATATCTTCCCCTCTTTCAATAGCCTTTCCTTTTTCTTTTGGAATACTAAAAGAAGAGTTACATCCATTACAAATCACATAATACTCTTCATTCCATTTAAATATTGGTATAAAGAAAAAATGAAAGAAAGTATAATATTTTACTAGACTTGCTCCATTAGAAATATTGCAATTTTTACAGCTGAAATTATTTAATACTTTAATCTCCTTAAACTTATTATCTATGCCAAATATGCCTATAAAAAACATAAAATACCCCTTCTTTAATTTTCTACTCCTAACAATTATTAATTGAATTTTATTACTATACTTTTCTTTACATTATAACCTAATTTTAATTTATATTAAATACAAATATTAATTATTATATACTAATATTTGTATTGCAATTTATTTTGTTTTATAATTACTAAATAAGAACTTATTGAAAGGAGCTGCTTTATGCCTAGTTTAATTTTAGAAGGTGGAACTCTTAGACCAATTTTTAGTGCTGGAGTTATGGATGCATTACTTGACAATAATATTACATTTCCTTATTGCATAGGTGTATCTGCTGGAATAACTAACGGAATCTCTTATATCTCTCAACAAAGAGGACGTAACCTTGAAGTAGTTACTAAATATAGAAATGATAAACGTTATTTAGGTTATAGGAATTTCTTGAAATGTAAAAGTTTATTTGGACTTGATTTTGTTTTTGATGAAATACCAAATAAATTAATTCCTTTTGATATGGATACATATAAGAAATATCCAGGTAAGGTTTTAGTGGGAGTTACTAATGCTAAAACAGGTAAAACTGAATACTTAGATGGTAAAAATTTAGATGATAAAGCTACTATGTTAAGAGCAACATGCGCTTTACCTATATTTTTCCCAGTAATTAAGCTTAATGGTAATGAATATTATGATGGAGGAATTTGTGATCCAATTCCGATAAAAAAGGCAATCGAAGATGGTAATGATAAACATTTAATAATTTTAACTCAACCTAAAGGTTATAAAAAAGAATTAAGCAAAAAGAATGTTCTTGTAGCAAAATTGCTTAATAATAAATATCCAAACTTAAAAGATGCTTTATTAAACCGTCATGATAGTTATAATGAAACAGTAAGATTTTGTGAAGAGCTTGAAAAACAAGGAAAGGCACTTATTTTAAGACCTGAATTCTCATTAGAAAGCTTTGAAAAAGATGTTGATAAACTTAAGGCTAACTATAATCATGGTTATGACTTAGCTACTAAAAGAATTAATGACATAAAAAAATTATTTACTTAAAAATAAGGCTATGCTTTATAAAAAATAAAGTATAGCCTTTTATAATTAATACTTTTTACTAACATAATTCTGCATGAATTTTATGATTTGGTTTTTCTTTTACTGTAGCAATATTATTAGCATGATCACCTATTCTTTCTAAATTTGATAAAAGATCAAAAAACATTATTCCTGCATCTGCTAGACATGTTTTAGCACTTAATCTATTTATATTATTTTCTCTAAATTGCTTTTCTAAACTATCTATTTCTTCTTCAACCTTTTCAACTTCATCATCGCTTATTTCATTAGATTTAAAACTTTCAATTGCAATAGTTATAGACCTTAAAGTAACCTCAAATAGTTGTCTTACTTCCTTATAACCATCATAAGATAAAGTAATGTTATTTTCATATTTTTGAATAGCAAGCTCAACTATATTTTCTGCATGATCTCCTATCCTCTCAATATCATTAATTGTATGATATGCCTGACTTACTAATTTTGCATTTTCTTCTGGTAAATTATGTTGAGATAATTCTATTAAATATTCAGTAATATCTCTTTCTAATGTATTAATAATACTTTCATTTGCATATACTTTTTTCATTTTTTCTTCATTCCAATTTAAGAATACCTCCATAGCCAATTCCAAATTATTTTTTGCCTTATTAGCCATTCTTATTGTTTCTTTAATAACTTGTCCACTAGCTACTATTGGGGTTTCTAAAAGTTTTTTATCTAAATAAATTGCACCACAGCTTTCTTTACCTTCATCATCTGGTAATATATGATTAACTAACATTACAAAATATTTTGATATTGGTAATATAAAAATTGTTATTACAACATTAAATATAGTATGAGCATTTGCAACTTGTCTCGCTACATTATCTGGAGTTAAATAATTTACAAATGTAACTACCTTATCTGAAAATGGTAAAAATAAAACAGTTCCAAATATATTAAATAATAGATGTAATAAAGCTGCTTTCTTTGCTGTTCTATTTGCTGTTAAACCCGCTAATATTGCAGTAACACAAGTTCCTATATTACAGCCTAATATTATTGGGAATGCTACATTCATATCTATGTTACCTGAGTTTGCTAAAGCTACTAAAATACCTGTAGTTGCAGATGAACTTTGTAATATTGCAGTCATAGTTAATCCAACTAATACACCTAAAAAATGATTTTTTCCTATTACCGAAATAAAATCATTAAATATCTGTAAATTTGATATTGGTTTAAGGGAAGACGACATTAATCCCATTCCCATAAATAATATTCCAAATCCTAAAGCAATATAAGCTAAATCTTTTATTCTTTTTTTCTTTGCAGACATCATAACTATAGCACCTACTCCTATAAATATTGGTGCTATAACCTCTAAATTAAAACTAACCATTTGAGCAGTAATTGTTGTACCTATATTAGAACCTAATATAACTCCTGTAGCTTGTGTTAATGTCATTAATCCAGCATTAACAAAGCTAACTACCATTACTGTAGTAGCACTAGAACTCTGGATAATAGCCGTTACAATTGTTCCAACAAGTACTCCTATTACTTTATTGCTAGTTATTTTCTCCAATATACCTTTTAACTTTTCCCCAGCAACGTTTTCAAGTCCATCACTCATTAATTTCATACCATATAAAAATAAACCCAACCCACCAAAAATCCCTGTAACAATCTCAAAACTACTCATATACTTTATAATCCCCTCAGTTATATTTATACATATTTCATTTATAAACTATATTCTTTTTATATTTAAATAAGTACTCTATGTTTTCTATAAAAAAATAAATTAATAAAAAAAGTTGGAACTATCGGGTTTAGTTCCAACTTTAGAATATTATGGTTTTATTATAGTTTTACTATTTATTATTAGTTAATTCTTAATTGAGTTTCAGCATCGAAGAAATGTAATGCGCTTAAATCAAATCCAAATTTATGCTTTTCTCCAGTTTCATATTGATGATATCCAGGTACTGTTATTACAAGATCCTTACCGCTATTTAATTTAACATAAAGAGTTTTTTCTTTACCTAAAACTTCAATAACATCTACTGTACACTCAAATGTATCTTTATCAGCATCTCCAACAAATCTTTCAGAACGAATTCCTAAGTATACATCCTTGCCTTCATAATTTGATAAAGCTTTTAAATCAGATTCAGAAGGATTGATAGATATTAATCCATCTTCAGAAACAAATTTCTTTCCTTCCATTTTACCTTTTATCATATTAATTGTAGGTGATCCAATGAATCTAGCAACAAACATATTTTGTGGCTTTTCATAGAATTCATATGGTTTACCAACTTGTTGAATCTTTCCATCATTCATAAGAACGATCTTTGTAGCCATAGTCATAGCTTCTACTTGGTCATGTGTTACATAAATAGATGTTGTTCCAAGCGCTTTGTGAATTCTAACTAATTCAACTCTCATATGCTCTCTTAACTTAGCATCTAAGTTAGAAAGAGGTTCATCCATTAAGAAAACACTTGGTTTTCTTACAATTGCTCTTCCTAATGCAACTCTTTGTCTTTGTCCTCCAGATATATCTGATGGCTTAGAATATAAATACTTTTCAATTTGAAGTAATTTTGCAGCTTCATTAACACGCTCATTAATAATGTTCTTTCTTTCTTTTCTCATTGATAATGAAAATGCCATATTATCATATACAGTCATATGTGGGTATAGAGCATAGCTTTGGAAAACCATAGCTATATCTCTATCTTTTGATGCAAGTTTGTTAACTCTCTTCTCACCAAATATTAAGTCTCCTTCTGTTATAGAGTTAAGACCTGCAATCATACGTAATAATGTGGTTTTACCACATCCTGATGGTCCTAAAATTACACAGAAATCCTTATCTTCTATTTCTAAATTTATATGTCTTAAAGTAAAATCTTCTCTACTTTCATATTTCTTTCCAATATTATTTAATGTTACCTTCATATCTACTATCTCCTATCCTATCCTTTTGTAGCCCCATTTGAAAGACCTGATACTAATTGTTTTTGTAGTACAACGAATAATATTACTATCGGTATTGCAGTTAAAAGTGCTCCGGCTGTGAACGCTGGTTGGTTTATAGTACGTTCATCTGTTATAAGTGTTTGTAAACCTGCTGCTAACGTATAATCAGATGATGAATTTAATAATACTTTTGGTAATAAGTAATCACCAAATGGTCCTATGAATGACCATAAACCTATTATTGCAAGCATTGGTCTTGCAATTGGCATTATAATAAGTCTGTATATTTTCATACTAGAACATCCATCTATCTTAGCTGCATCATCTAGTTCTGTAGATATTGAATCTAAATATCCCTTTAGAATTATAGTATTACCAGCTATACCTCCACCAGCATATATTAATATAAGCATCATTTGTCTTGTAAGACCTGGCATTATATCTGATGCAATAGAATACATTGTAAAATAAGCTGTAATTCCTGCAAATGTTGGTATTGTTTGAATAAGCATAACTGTCATAAGAGATGCTTTTTTACCTTTAAATCTGTATCTTGAATAAGCATATCCAGTAAATGATACTATTAATATTACTAATATTGCTGTAGTAATACTTACAAATAAGGTATTAGCCATCCATTTTAAATAAAGTGTATCTTCAAATAATGTTTTAAAGTGCTTTAATGAGAAACTAAATTCTCCACCAATTATAAGTCTATTTACTTGTGCTCCATTGAATGATGATATTACAATTTGTGCTATTGGTACTATTACCATTATTGCCCACAATATTAAAAATGCATATGATACACCAAGTGCAATTTTTCCTCCAACAGTAAGAGGTTGCTTATCAGAAAGATATAAATCATTTTTTTTCTTTTTAAATATACTCATCATCCCTACCCCCTCTTAAATGCGTCTGTGTTTTTATATCCTATATATGCAATTATTATTAATGCTATTGAAATAATAACAGTAATTGTTGCTCCAACAGCTTGATATTGGCTATTCATTGTTAACTTGTATATATAAGATATTAAAAGGTCTGATGAACCTGCTAAGTTTCCATATTTACTTGGATCAAATGGTCCTCCATTATTAAATAAAGCTATAATACTGAAGTTATTAAAGTTAAATGTATATTGTCCAACTAAAAGTGGCGCTGTTTGGAATAAAACTAGCGGTACAGTTATTTTAGTTAATTTTTTAAAGCTTGTTGCTCCATCAATATCAGCAGCTTCATATAACTCAGCATTTATAGATTGTAAAACCCCTGTAGATAATAAGAAAATATATGCACTACCAAGCCAAGCTTGAATACAAATTAATGTAAGTCTTATAGTGAATGTATCATTCTTTATTGAGAAGTTTGGTCCAAAAACATTTCTCAATGAGTTAACTACAGTTCCACCATCAGCAAATAAAATACTAAAGAATAGTATAGAAATAAATGCAGGTACTGCCCATGGTAAAAGATATATTGATCTAAATAATACTTTTCCTTTAATTCTGTCATTATTAAGAACTATTGCTAAAATAAATCCTAAAGCAATTGCTAAAGTTGTAGCTCCAATAGTCCAAATTACTGTCCATCCTAATATTCTCCAGAATATAGCACCAACCATACCTTGACCTAAGAAAATCATTTTATAGTTCTCTAATGCTTCCCATCCAAACTTAGCTTGGGTATCTGGTCCCATTCCTGTGAATGATAAAAGAATTGTAGTAACAACTGGAATACATACTATAAATATAGTAATTATAGCTGCTGGTGATAAAACTAAATATGGGAATCCATCTTCAAATAAAGTTTGTTTAGTTTCAATCCAGCTTCTAAATCTTGTTCCTTTAATTGTATCTTTTTCAACTGTATTGGCATCCTTAAAACATATATACATTAAGAAAATACCAATTAATACTAAGAATATTGCAAGTATACCTTCAATCATGAAAATGATTGATCTATCAAGTCTACCTCCATCAGCAGCCAAAGTTATAAGACCTGCAATACCGTCTCCTTTATAGTTTCCATATCCCAAAGCATATGGAATAGCTATAGCATATATATATATTGTTGCAAAGAACATTATAATCGCTTTTACATATTGTTTATTCACTACTTGAGCAAGCCCAGGAATTAAAAAAGTAATCCAAGATACCCAAGGTAATGTTTTTTCAGTTTCAACTGGATAAACTCTTCTTAAATCTGCAACATTAATGTTAACAGTATTTATTTTTTGCTTAACAGTTTTTGAAAGCTCATACTTTTTATTTTTAATAATTTCCTCATTATATGTTTTTTCAGATTCAAATGATTTAACTAATAGAGCTTCTTTATATTTTCTCTTTAATTCTTTTATTGTATTTTCTTTAGCCTGTCCAGAAATTAAACCTTCCTTACACTTTGATTTAACTTCACTAATTCTATCATGTAATTTCTTATTTTCATTTTCTTTGAATTTTTTAAATTCAGCTTCAAATTTTTCATTGTCATTTGAACTTATTTTTGTTAACTTATTTTGAGCTTCTTTCAACTCTTTTGTTGCTTCTCTAGCAAATTCAATTACTGGTGGTATTTGAGCAATTTCTATCTTAGATTGCTCATATATTAATTCCGCATCATAAGTAAGTTTAGTATACTTTTTATAGAAATTAACAAACTCTTTAGCCTTAAATAATCTTAATTCTAATTTTTGTACTTTTGAAGGTAATGTTGTATCAACCTTTGATTTATAATCTGACACCTTTTTATTAACTTCTTCTAAAAAATCTTTTTCCTTTTTCTTATATTCATCCAATTGTTTATTATACGGATGATCTTTTTTATTTTTTACTAATTCATTTAATTTCTTTTCTAAATTTTCTTTTTCTTTACCAGTTGCAGCCTCAATTTTTTCCTGTAAAACTGAAACTTCATATAGGTATAAATTTTTTCTATCATACTCTCGATTAATATTATCATATAAATGCTTATTGAATTTTTTCAACCCTTTTACCTCCTTTTATACCTTCTGAATAACTTCATAATTAAATACTTCTAACATTTCTAATACACTTCCCTAAGTAAATCATTGCAAAAATTAAAGCTAAATAACCAATTGCACTTCCGATAAAGAATATTGAATAAAATTGCTCTCCTAAAAATGTTAATGCAAATGCACCTATTATAATTACAACCCATATTGCTACAAATAGCTTAGTAACTCTAAGTTTTGTAAAAGTAAAGTAACTGTGAATAGCTACAGCCATTGGTGTTATTATTCTAATAAAGAATGTTGATATACATACATTTAAATATGTAGAGAATAATTCTTTTGTTGTTTGACTTAGCGCATCTTCTCCTAAATTACTAGTGGATAACCACATATTAAATAAATCTGTATCTTTAGCTTTAATTAACATCTCCATAGATGTCATCATTATAATTGCTGCACATATTGCTACAATTGTATAAAATGTACCTTTGGGCATTTCTATACTTTCTCTCATGTGGATCCTCCTACTAAATAATAAACAAATTTAAGCTAGTAGCATTTTTCTTCTATTTTAAAGCTTTAACTACTGATTGATTGAAAGGGAAAATAAGTGATTTCTAATCTTTAAGAAACTCCCGAAGGAGTTTCTATTTAAGCTTCAACTAAGAACTACTAACTTAAATTAGTTATCTTAAATACTATTAAATTTATATTTAGCTTTATTAGTTAAAGTTAGACATCATACCATCAAATGAAGCTTTAACTTCTTTATATGCTTCTTCTGCATTTGCAGGGTTCTTAGCTGACCATGATAATAAAGAGTTTTGCCATGTTTCCCAAACTTGTCCATATTCACTGAATAGAGGTCTGTTTTCAGCTACTTCATAACTCTCATAAGTTGCTTCTATAACTTTTAATTGTAATTCATCAATTCCTTCATAATCTGCAATTGTAGCATTTTCTAATACTTTACCAGTAGCATCAAATAATTCTTTAGCGTTATCTGGATTAACTATTTCTTTTATAAATGCTTGTGCAACTTCCATTTTAGCTTCATCATCTTCACATCTTGCATTTATTCCAAGACCCCATCCACCTTTCCAGTGTTTTAATGATTGTCCATTGAATGTGATTTGACTTAATGGAATGATTTCCATATTTTCAGCGCTTCCTACTAATTCACTAACTGAAGATGTTGCCCAAGGTCCATCGATCTTAATAACATCGCTTCCACCAGTTTTGAATTGTTCTTCTATATATCCACTAGCTGCATCTTTATCCCATAAAGATGTATTATTTTCTTTGTGACCTTTCCAGTAGTTATATAATCCTTCAAATAATTTTTGTTGTTCTTCAGTTAAATCTGCCCATTCTTTAGTTGCATCACTTGTTAATTCTTTTGATAATAATTCAAAATCAGCTGAATTAGTAAATGCAACTCCATACCAAGCATCGTGAACTGTAGTTAAAATTTGATTATATTCTAACTCTGTGAATTCTATATTTTGAGTTGTATCGATGTTTGCAGCTTTTGCATTTTCTACATTAACATAACCAATTAATGTTTCTATGTTATAAGGGAACGCTAAGTATTCACCATCAATATTGAAGTTTCCACCTAATCCATTATCAAAATCAGCAAATCCACCAACTTCTTCTGCCATTTCATCAGCAGGCATTGCAGCTAAAACTTGGTTTTTAGCTAGACCATATAATCTATCTGCAGGTAAAGCAAATACGTCTGCAACATCAGAGTTTGTTGCATCTGTTTGATCTAATACATCTAAGTGATCAAATGATCCTGTTTCAATTAATTCAATTGTTGCATTTGGATACTTTTCTACTATAGTATCTCTAACTTTTTCATAGTAAGGCATCCAGTCTTTTTCAGCTTGTACCTTTAAAGTAACTTTTTCATCACTATTTGATGTAGCTGTATTATTTTGTTCTCCTTTATTGCTATCCCCGCTATTACTTGATCCACAAGCTACAAAATTTAATGAAGTAGCTGCAACAAGTAATGTTACTAATAATTTTTTCATAATAATTCTCCTCCACTTTTCCAAAAATCAATTTATTTAAAGTTAATATAACTTAAATACATATTTATACTTAGGTAATTTCAGAAACGATTCCAACTCTTTGAAAATGTTTTCATTAATAATATAAAGATACATCTATTAGCTTGTCTACCCTATAAGCTACTATCAATATAAGTATTATTAGAATCTAAAACAATCTTTTAGGTATCGTTTCCAATGAAATTGAAAATTAAATCCCTCAACGGGAATTGTTAATATTTTTCATTTTTAAATATTATTTCTTTGTTTATGTTTACATTATATCTAATTCCTAAATAATCGTCAACAATTAAAAAAAAATATGTTATGTTAAATTTCATATTATTTATATATATTTAAGCACCTTTTTTTACAATAATTTCACACATTGCTCTATTTCTACCTGTTTAAGCCATTTCTAAGCTATTAGAAGTAATTATAAAGTAGTAATTATTTATTAATACCTTTGCAAATAATACCATAATTATAGTAAACTATAGTAAACCCAAATAAAAATACATTATATTATTGATTACTATAAAAATTAATTTTAACTATGGTTGAAAGGATTAATAAATGATTGATAAATATGTAAATAGTAAAAAAATAATTGGATCTATAATTAAATTAAATCGAATAAATAAAAACATTAGTCAAAAGCAATTATCAAAAGGAATTTGTGTTCCCTCATATTTAAGTCGAATAGAAAATGGTGAATTATTACCAAGTGAAGACGTAATTTCAGTTATTTTTGATAGGCTCGGTTTAAAATTTTATGATTCTGATGAATTTTTACTAAAAGGAAAAAAATACTTAAATGATTTTTTTACTAACCTAAATTATAATGAATTTGATTATACTAACAAATTATTTGATAATCTAGAAAAAGATGAAGATAAATATATAGCTTCGCCTTTGATACTTGATTACTTTTTAGCAAAATTAGCTAGGTACTCATCCACTCCAAACAGAGATAAGTTTGAGTATTCTAAAAATATGATTTTATCATCTTTTGATTTGCTAACTGCCAAACAAAAGTATATATATAATTTCTATGCAGGAATTGATATATTAATACTTTCTAATAATAAAATCCACGGTAAACAACTTATTCAAGAAGCTTTATCGCTTAAAGAAACTGGCCATTGTTATTTTTGGTTATCATATGCATATAGAATTGAAAATAATCCTATTAAGGCTTACGACTCAATCAATAAAGCTTTAGATTTATATGTTGCGGAAGGTAATATTATAAGCATTATGTCATCATATGAAAAGATTGCAGAGGTTTATTTTATGCTAGATAATTATAGTGATGCTATTAACTATCTAGAAATTTCTTTAAATATGGCTAAAAAATTTAAAAACATTTACTTTCTTGAACATCTTAACTCAATTCTTGCTTGGGCTTATTATCGCTTAAATGACTTCAATAAAGCTCTTGAATATTTATCTTACAATAAAGGCTTAATTGATCATAGATTGATAATTCCTGATAGCGTCATTGAGTCTTTAATTTATTTTTCATTAGAAAATAAAGAATTATTAAATAAAGCTATACTTAATTTAAATAATCCAAAAACTATTCAACATATTGGTGAGCACAATTCTAAATTAATTTATGATTTATTTAAATTATTTATTGAAGATAATAATTACAATAAAAATCCATTGTGGGGAAATTTATTAAGTGAGATAAATACTAATATAACAAAACTAGTTGAGTTGAAAAAGGTATTTAACGAGTTACTAAAAAACTATTATATTATTAATAGACGTTACAAAGATGCTTTATTCTTGTAATAATGTGAAAAAGGAGGACAAACCTCCTTTTTCTTTTTTATAAAGTTGTATTGTACAAAACAACTTTATAAATCATATATTGATATAATATGATATCTTCATAAAAACTGCCCTATGGAGGATATTAAATTGAAAGATAAAAAAAATGAAAATAGAAATGAGGAATTAGATGAATATTTTAAACAATTAGATATTAAATTTGCAACACTCGAAAAATTTGGATCTTCATTATTAGTAATTGGATATTTTTTATTCATTCATGGAGCTAACATAGATATTTTAGATAGTTTGGATATGAATAATACTGGGGAAACAGCTTCCTCTGTTACCTTACTGGGTGCTGAATTAATACTAGTTGGATATGCACTACTCTTCATTGTTGCTTCTGACAGATTAGAAGAAAAGAAACTGCAAAATGATTTATTATCACAAAATACTAATTTAACCCCTCATGAAAACTTATATTATGCTTACTTTTTTTCAATTATAATTAACATGCTTAGAGTACATGCCTTATCTGAAATTGATAAAGCCAATAAATCAGGTGAAACTTTTGTATAAACTGTTAAAAAGGATGTATAAATAACTCTGATTTAATTTAATCAAATTTATACACCCTTTATAAAAATAACTTTTTTATTGTTTCTCCCAAAAATAAGGTTCATATATCTTCTTTAAATTTTTAACCATCTCATTTGAATCATTTTTACCTATTATTACTCCTGTTGATTCTTGAGTAGTTTCAAATCTAATTATTTTATCAACATTAATCATCTTCCTTATTTCATCTATCATATTTTCTTTATTAGCTTTTTTATTATATATTTTTATATATGAATATCCTTTAAAATCTTCCGATGGATACTTTAAAACCTTAAATCTATTTACATATCCTTTTAATTCTAATTCTTTATGTATTTCATCTATCTTTTCACTTTTATCTATGGTCATTAAATAAGCAGCACCATACCTTTCTGGTAGCTCTTCTTTTATATAATTACGATATGGCGAATATCTCAATTCTTTATATATAGTCTCCTCTGCTTCATTTTTGAAATCTCCATAATATATTAATACTGAATCCTCTACTACTACGTTAACAAAGCAGTGCAACCCTCCATCATTAAATAAATTAATCAACTCTTTGCTTTCTAAATAACTCATTTTATATAGTTTCAAACATCTATTATTCTTTATATCAAATAGCATAGCTCCATCCATAGCTACAACTGGTAATTTTATTCTTATATCTTTTAACGCCTCCAATAAGGCTGCTGGTGTTCTCATTGTTACTATTGTAAACTCTGCTCCATCATCAAGCATTTTATTTAACTCAACCTTACTATATGGTGTTAAGGTTGATTGCATATTTAATAATACCTTGTCTAACTCAGATACAAATAAAACATTTTTATTTTTCTTTCGTGGAATTCTTGCTGTATTTATTATTAATGCTAAAATTATCCCTATCATTGTATCTAAGATTCTGTTTATAACAAATAAATATGGATTAGTATCAGTAAGATGATTTACTACTATGCTCAAATATACAACACATGAAAAATATGAAGCATTTTTTTTATTAATAATAACCGTTGTATATATTACTGGTATTATTAGTATTGATATTAAAATATATCTTATTAACTCATTGTCTAATGGCAATAAATAAAATTCTACTAATATCATTATTAGTCCAAAAAACGCGCCTATAAATGTTCCTATTGTTCTTTGAATAGCATTAGCTTTTGCATTACTTGTATATGGCTGCATACACCATAATACCGATAACGCGGTGTAAAAAGGAGCCCCTTGTCTTCCCCTAATTAAATAAATAATAAATCCTAACAGTACTCCAATTGATGATTTAATAATACGCATTCCTATAGGTGGAAGTGCTGTTAACTTTGTCTTCATTATTTCCCTCCATCTTTTTTTATTTAAACTATAACATTTACTTTTAGTTTAGACAATAAATGAGCAGTATTTTCATATCATATTTATTATTAATATTTTAGGAGAACTTATGATTGATAATATAAATGATTATCCTGGTACAAGCATTATTATTTTAAGCTATAATAACCTAAACTATACTAAACAATGTATTGAAAGTATTAGGAAATATACCTCTAATGAAAACTATGAAATTATTGTTATTGATAATAATTCAAATGAAGAAACAACAAATTGGCTAAAGCTTCAATATGATATAAAACTTCAATTAAATACTACTAATAATGGATTTCCTGGTGGTTGCAACGATGGAATAAAGTTTGCTAATCCTATGAATGATATTTTACTTTTAAATAATGATATTGTAGTAACTAAAAACTGGCTTACTAATTTAAAAATTGCCTTATATAGTAATGATAATATAGGAGCTGTTAGCCCTGTTACTAACTCTTCTTCCTATTGGCAAAGCATTCCTGTTAACTATAATACACTTGATGAAATGCAAAACTTTGCATCTCAAATTAATATAAGTAATAAAACACGCTGGGAAGAAAGGGTTATGGTTGTTGGATATTGTATGCTTATTAAAAGATCGGTTTTAAATAAAGTTGGATTGCTTGATGAAGATTATTTTCCCGGAAACTTTGAAGATGATGATTATTGTTTCAGAATAATACTCTCTGGATATAAAGTTTTATTATGTCGAGATACTTTTGTTCATCATTATGGAAGTGCTTCATTTAATAAAAATAGTTCATATGCAAATATAATGGAAACTAATAAAGTGAAATTTGAAAGTAAATGGGATATCAATATTACTGATGTACATTTTAATTTATCTTACTTATCATTAGTTCCTGAAAAAGAAAACTTAAAAGTATTAGATGTATATGGAAATTGTGGAGTTAATGGATTAATGCTTAAGTTTTATAGAAAAAATCTTGATTTTTATATTGGAAATTCCTCCAGTGGTTCCTATAAAGTAGCATCAAAACTTCATAAAACTTTTAGTTTAGAAGATAATTTAGGAGATGGTTTTGATTACATTTTAATAAATAATGGTGATAAGTTTTTGACAGATATTAATGCTAAAAATTTAGTTTTAAAAGCTTTAAAAGCTTCTAGGAATCTTGCTTTATTTATTTCTTCAACCTTATATACTGATCCTAATGCAGAAAATGCAAAGAATTTATCTTTATTCCATGATTACATGACCATGAATAACTTCATAATAACTAGGAAATTTTCTCATGGTGATAGTGTAGTTAACTTTTATATGAAGTGCTAATTTTAAATATAATAAAAAAATAATTTAAGGATATAATAAATTCCTAGTTTAAAAAATTAGATAAATATATAATTTTTCAATATAATGTATTTATTAATCCTTATAAAAATATTAAGGTACTTTTCAATATATTTAATAACATTGATATACACTATAGAGGAACCTTTCTCTTCATTACTCTATAGTGTATATCCTATTACTAAAGTCTTGTTAAAATATCTGTCCAAGTTTCCACTACTGATTTTTCTTGCTGTTCTTTTGAATAATTAGCCAAAATAAATTCTCTTGCCTTTTTAACTTTACTCAAATATTCTTCATTTCTATTTTCTATTAATTCAATAACTTCTTCAACTTTTTTACATATATCTATAACGTCTCCCTGCTCAACCCTATAAGAAAACTCCTCTTTAAAATATTCCTTTGCTCCCTGGCCATGATAACCAATTACAACGCACCCCATAGCCATTGCTTCTGCTGCTGATAATCCAAACCCTTCTTCATCAGATAAACTTATATAAATTTTACTTTTTTCTAATCTTTGTAATACATTTTGGTGTGTTTCGTTTTTAATTATATCAAAGGTATACCCCTTTAAATTATCTCTTATTTTTAAAATATTTATTATTTGTATAAAATCTTGTATATTATTTTTTTCAATAATGCTAATCACCTTATTTTTAGATTCATAATTAGGATTAATACCATAATACTCTATACAATTTATAATTCTATTAATTATTCTACCTTTAAATGTATATTCTAAGTATTCTTTATTATCTTGTGAAATTGATATTATACCAATAATTTCATCACTTAAATATGGACTTTTCTCATTATAATTAGCACCAAATCTACTAAATGTAAGATATGCCCCTTGATTAAAAATCACCTTTTTAACTCCTGGAACTATATTTAATATATTTGGGCCATATATCTCTGGTATTACTAAAATATCATTCTCAAAATTTATTAATACATCCTTAAAATAAAGTATTTTAGTATTATTTGCAAACCATGTGCACCTAAAATTATCGACTTCATGTAAAACATATGCATTAAAATTATTTTTGTTTAATATATCTACATTTTCATAAATTACATGTATTCCTCCATATGGCGTATTATCACATGGGCATAAAAAAAGTATACGATTCATAGCTATCTCCTATATTTATTCTATATTATTTTATAACCATACTATTTAATAATTAACCCTAATGTTACACACCGCACTTTTAACCATTAATTAGATTTTTGAATATATTATAAAAAGCTATATATAAAAAAACTTATTATATCTCTAATTTATTAATTTAAAATAATATGATTAATATAATATTTTTTCTATATTTAATTACCAAATTTCAGGAGGTTAACTATGTTAAATTTTACATTCTATTGGCCTAATTTAGATAGTTCTGCTTTAACTAAAGACATTTGTCTTATTCCTTTTATTTTAAGAAAATATTTCAAATATAATTCTAAAATTATTACCTTTGAAAAAAATGATTTTTCTGATGCTAAAAAATATCTAGACAATCTACCAATTGAAATAGTTTCTAGCGATGAAGAAGTTAATGATTATTTAATAAATACTGATGTATTAATGCTTGTGGGATATTATAATTTTAATATTTCAATAATAAAGAAGTATAAAAAACTAAATCCTAATGGATTGGTATATTTAAAAACGGATTTCAATCCATATTGGTTATCTACAATTAATGTTGATGAAAATTTGAAAAACAATTTATCATTAATTGATATTTTTACTGTAGAATCCTATCATTTATTAAATATTATAAATAGTACTTGGCCCTATAAGGCTAGCTATTTAACTCAAGGTTATTATGATTTTACTGGAAATAATAATATAGTGAAATATGAAGATAAAAAAAATACTATACTCACTGTTGGAAGATTAGGTGACTATTCTAAAGCTACTGAAATATTGATACAAGCCTTTATTTCTATAACTGATAAAATTCCAGATTGGAAATTACAATTAGTAGGACCTTGTGAAGATTGGTTAATAAATTATACTGAAAATTTATTAGCAACATGCCCCCAAGCGCGAGATCGAATAGAATTTGTTGGCCCTATCTCTGATAAATATGAATTAAAAAAACTATATGAAAATGCTAAAGTCTTTTGTTTACCATCACGATTTGAAGGATTTCCAAATGTTTTTCCTGAGGCTGCCTCTAACGGCTGTTATATAGTTTCTAGTAATGTTCATTGCTTTAATGATATAACAAACTTTGGCCTATTCGGAAGTAATTTTCAAATTGATAATATTGAAAATTTATCAAATGTATTAGTTAAAGTTTGTAATGATGAAAATAGACTAAAAAGTGTTTGCTACGGAATACAGGAATATAGTAATATTCATTTTAACTGGATTAAACAATGCAAAAAATTAGATTCTCTTATAAAATCAAAACTCAATGCCAATACTACAAAAAAAACAGATGTAAAATTAGTAAGTATATTACTGCTTTCCTATAATAGACTTCAATATATAAAACAATGCTTAGATTCTATTTTAAATCAATCTTACCCTAATATTGAAATAATAATATCTGATGATCATTCAGATAATTTTTCTAAAACTGATTTAGAAAATTATATTAATCAAAATAATACCGGTAATATATCTAACTATGTAATTCATTATAACGAAAAAAATTTAAAAACAGTAAAAAATATAAATAATGCAATTAAATTGAGTCATGGAGATTATCTAGTATATTTATCTGATGATGATTTATTTTATTCAGAAAATACCATAAGTGATATTGTAAAATTCCATGAAAATAACCCTGAATATGGGGTAACTGTTGGTAGAATAGCTTGTTTTAAAGATGAGGATCCTAATAAGTTCTATTGGACTAGTCCAAATCCACTGCATACTTCTTTTATTAATGGATTGGCAATTGATTGTTTTAAATCAATTCTTAGATTTAGAGGCTCTTTCTTCCCTGCTCCAGGTCTTTCCTATAAACGTTCAACCATAGATACTTATGGATTATATGATGAAAGTTATGTTTTACTCGAAGATTTACCTAGATTTTTACAGCTTACTAGAAATGGCTGTAGAATAGGATTTATAGATTCTATTTTAGTTAGGTATAGATATGTTGGAAATTCAACTAATCCGGAAGGCAATAGTAATACAACTAATACTATATTGCAAGATGATATGAATTTAACTTTATCAAAAGAAATGGATCCATATATGTTTCTATTAAACGATTAAACTTTTAATATATGTATTAAATAGAAAAACTATAGAGTATTTTAACTAATTTTTTTTTACTCTATAGCTTTTTATTTTGATTAGTATTTACTAAATATGACTTATTCTAATCCAATCATGAGGAACTATATCATCCATATTAGCTTCTTTTTGATTAAGCCATATATCAGGAGTTATAATAATTTTATTTTTATTATTATTTAACCATGCTGCCCACCAACTTGCTGTGCTATTTGCTAATATGTTATGCTTACAACTACTCATAATCTGTATATTAGTATAATTAGTCTTATCTATAGCTACATCAATAACTTTTACACTTGTATTTTTAAATGTTTCTTTAGCCCATTCTCTATCATCAGTAAAAACATAAAATTGAGGATTACTTACCTTTTCTTTAATATACTTCAATGAATTATCATAATATTTTTTTGTAGTTATTCCTGTAAATATATTTGCAGCATTACCTTGAAGATAATCACCTCTCCTTACATGTATTCCAACTGAATTTGTGTTTTTTAACTCATTAACTAATTCACTTTTTTCTTTATCTAATGTATTTTTAAATATAAACTCTTTTCTTAGTATTTTTTCTATATCTTTAAAATATTTCTCACTCATCCAATATCCATTTAAATAAACATTATCATAATTTAATATATCAGCATTATAATAAGGTTGATTTTCACAATCAATAATTTTTATATTTCTACAATTCTTTATAATAAATTCATTTGGATCTTCTGTAATATAAATATCTTTATTAATATCAAAAATTCTATTTAAACAAAAATCATATCTAAATTCCCATGTTTTATATGCACTTATATCTAAAACTACATACTTATTCATTTCTTTAAGCTTTCTAGCTAATGCATATTGAAACATTTGATTCCCCGTTCCACCCATTACCCTAACAATTATCATTTTATTTCTCCTAACACTATTTTTAATATCTAATTAATTATCCTTTTAGTTATGCTTTTTAGAGAAAAAATATAAAGTCCTCCCATAGTAATTTATATTTTATTTTTTTAGATTTAAATGAGAATAATAAATTTCGATACAGAACTTTTCCTACTCTAATCTAAAATCTAAATTATTTTTTATAACTTACACATCTTAATATATTTCACAAGTTTTTCTCTAAGATCTCCTCTCTTTAAAGCAAATTCAATATTAGCTTGTAAAAGCCCTAAATTGTCTCCTACATCATATCTATTACCAACAAACTCACATGCATACATTGCTTCAATAGATATTAATTGTTGTAATGCATCTGTTAATTGTATCTCTCCATTTTTTCCTGGCTTAACATTATTTAAAACTTCAAATATTTGAGGTGTTATTATATACCTTCCTAAAATCGCAATATTACTAAGAGCTTCATCTATAGTAGGCTTTTCAATAAGCACTTTAACTTTATATACGTTTTCCTTTATATATAATCCCTTTATTATTCCATACTTCATCACGTCATTTTCATTTACCTTTTGAACTCCTAATATGGATGTTTTATACTCATTAAAACAATTCATCAATTGTTTCAAGCATGGAACTTCACTATCTATAACATCATCACCAAGCATTACTGCAAAAGGTTCATTACCAACAAAGGATTTTGCACAAGAAACTGCATCACCCAATCCTTTTGGCTCTTTTTGTCTTATATAATGTATATCTGCCATACTAGATATCTTTCTTACTATATCTAACTCTTTAAGTTTTCCTGACCTCTCAAGCTGCATTTCTAATTCTATAGATTTATCAAAATGATTTTCTATATATTCTTTATTTCTTCCTGTTATTATTAATATTTCTTCTATTCCAGAATCAACTGCTTCTTCTATAATATATTGAATCGTTGGCTTATCAACTATTGGCAACATTTCTTTAGGTTGTGCCTTAGTTGCTGGTAGAAATCTAGTACCAAGACCAGCAGCTGGTATTACAGCTTTTCTAACTTTCATATTCTCAATTCCCCCATCTAATAAAATATTTTATTATCCTAATTTTTCATATATTTAAATTTATAAATATTAACTTAAACTTCTCCTTTCTATTCTATGAAAATAAATTATTTCTGTTTACTTTTTCTTATAGCAATTTAATTAACTAAAAATAAAAATTAAGGAGCTATACCAAATTCATGATATAACTCCTCAATTTCAATATTCTATTATTTTTAATTGCCAAAATATTAATTTAAATAAAATAATTTATACCTCTCAAGATATATAAATTTACTTATTTCTTCTATTGTCTATTATAATAATTAATTCCTTCACTAGGTCTAAAATAAGTTCTTATATATCCATCAGATGATACAAAAACAATTTCATTCTTACTTTCATCATAGTAAATTTCATCATTATCTTCAGCCTCAAACTTATGTAAAGATGTTGCAGAATTAATAACTTCATTTGCCCCTTTTAAATACTCTTCTTTAGTAGAATATCCAAACTCACTTCTATGCTTTAAAAAGTGATCTTCCCATAAAGCTTCATTTCTAAATTCAAGGGATACGTTACTACTTTGCTCACTTTGAGCTGTATTAAATATTTCTCCCCAATTAGGTGTTATATTAAATACCTTACCAACAAGTAAAAGTATAACAACTAATCCTGCAGCTATAACACTTCCAAATGTATATTTCTTTTTATTATTATTATTGTTGTTGTAACTTCTATTATTACTATAGTTATTATTTTCTTGTTTATTGCTTATATCAAAATTATTTATATTATCCTTATTTACATTATTGTTATTATCTTTATTCTTCTTTCTACACTCACTACATCTTTTTGGAATATCTAAATCCTTACTTTTATAAAAATTAACTTCTGAATCAGTAAGAGTAAAATCTTTTCCACACTGCTTACATGTTCTCTTTATCACACTGTACCTCCATTTAACATTTTACTTTCTTATTCCTACAATATAGAACTTTATCATATTATAAGTGTGCTTTCTTAACATAATATATATATTCTATTAAACTAATATTATCATAAAATTAAATAATTGCAAAAAGAAGTTATTTCTCTTAATAATTTTGTAATTATATTTAAACAAAAAATTTATATATAATATTACAAATTTATCACAAACTAAAGATATATTTCATAATCAAAAATTTAAGGGAGTGATATTTGTGAAAAAACTTTTAGAATATCTATTTATTATTGAAGGAATTCTATTTGGAATAATAGGTGTTTTATTTTTCATTAATCCATTTAGTACATTTTCAAGCTTTATTAATATTTGTGGAGTATTAATAATTGTAGCTGGAATATTTGCAATTATTAGGTCCTTTACTTCTATGAACAATGTTTTTTTGATTGTAAATGGAACAATTTCAATTTTATTTGGATTGCTTCTTTGCTTCTCTCCTGCAGAAACAATTGACACAATTGCGTTATTTTTTGGTTTATGGGCACTTATTAGAGGAATTTACTTATTCATTATGGCAATTAAATATAAAAATTTAGGATTTAACTTTCATACAGTATATATAATTCTTTTATTCATTTTAGGATTATTGATATTATTTAATCCTTTTATAGCAATATTAGCTACACCTTATATTATAGGTATTTTCTTTATAGTTACAGCTATTTGCGAAATTTATTTAGGATTTAAAATTTAATTATGACTTTTAAAAAACTTTTTTAATAATAAAAGAAGTTAGGTAATTTCTAACTTCTTTTATTATTTATATTAGTTAAAATTAAATTTTTATTTAATCTTATTATACAATATTAATCCTGCTAATAAATCTAAGTGTTTTCATACAATAATATTATTCCCATTACTTAGAACACTCTTTTAAATATATTTCCTCTACCTTATTCCAATCTATCACATTCCATATATTTTTTACATATTGAGCTCTTAAGTTTTTATATTTTAAATAATATGCATGCTCCCAAATATCAATTGTTAGTATAGGTCTCATTTTAAACATTAATGGTGAATCTTGATTTGATGTTGATATTACATCAAGTTCTCCTTTTTTATCTATAACAAGCCATCCATAACCAGCTCCAAATTGATTTATTGATTTATTTGATAATTCCTCTTTCAATGCACTAAAATCTCCAAACCTTCTATTTATCTCATTTAATAATTGCCCAGTTGGATATTTTTTAGGTTTACTATCTAAGATAGAAAAATAAAGATTGTGATTGGCTACTCTACCACCTTGCCTTATTATATCTTTTCTTATTTCTATAGGAGTTTTTTCAATATTAAAAAGTATCTCCTCTAATGTTTTACCATTAGTAAATTGTTCATATCCTTCAAGTGCCTTATTTAATTTATCAACATATCCCTGTAAATGCTTTGTATAATGTATACATACTGTTTCTGAATCAATATATGGTTCTAATTGGTCAAATTTATATTGTAGTGGTAGCTTATCATATTTCACTTTATACCTTCCTCCCTACTTAATAATCTATCCCTCAATAAACCTAACTAACTCTTCATTAAATTTCTCTCTCTCATCATAAAATGTGGCATGTCCACTGTTCATGAATTTTACTAATTTACTATTCTTTATTAACTTTTTTTGCTCTAAAGCCAAAGGAAATAAACAAACTTTATCATGTATACCATGTAAAATTAATGTTTCAATCTCTATGTTTTTCATATCATCAAATAAAGCTTCTTCATCTAACCAAGTATTAGCAACTTTTGCTGTTGACCAACCAGCAGCTTGTAAACCTAATTGAAAAAACCATTCCATAAAAGGTTTGCTAACCTTTTTATAAGACGAATTGTCAAGCTAAGTGCAACACTTAGCTTGACAATTCGTCTTATAAATAAAAAAGAGCTAGCTTTTACACTAACTCTTAATATAACTCTACTATACAACTTTAGTAGTCCACTCCTCGCAATTCCAGATATCTGTTACAACATCCTTATAGAACTCAGGCTCATGGCACACAAGTAAAATACTTCCCTTATATTCCTTTAAAGCTCTCTTTAATTCCTCTTTAGCTTCAACATCTAAATGGTTAGTAGGCTCATCTAGGATTAAGATATTTGTTTCTTCATTAATAAGCTTACATAATCTTACCTTTGCTTGCTCTCCACCACTTAATACACATACCTTACTTTCAATGTGCTTAGTTGTTAAACCACATTTAGCAAGAGCTGATCTTACTTCATATTGAGTCTTAGAAGGGAACTTTTCCCATACTTCTTCAATACAAGTATTATAATTAGCTTCTTTTATTTCTTGTTCGAAATAACCAATTTGTTGATATTCACCTAAACTAACTTCTCCACCTAATGAAGGAATTACTCCCATTAAACTCTTTAAAAGTGTAGTCTTACCAAGCCCATTTGCTCCAACTAAAGCTATCTTTTGTCCTCTTTCCATATAAAGATTTAGAGGTTTAGTTAAAGGCTCATTATATCCAATAACTAAATCTTTAGTTTCAAATATAACCTTACCTGAAGTTCTTCCCTTTAAGAAATTGAATTCTGGCTTTGGTTTTTCAGCTGCAAGTTCAATCATTTCCATCTTATCAAGCTTCTTTTGTCTAGCCTTTGCCATACCACTTGTTGCAACTCTTGCTTTATTTCTAGCAACGAAATCTTTAAGTTGTGCAACCTCTGCTTGTTGTCTTTCATATGCAGCTTCTAATTGTGCTTTATTAGCTTCGTAAATTCTTTGGAATTCATAATAATCCCCAACATATCTAGTAAGCTTTCTATTTTCCACATGATAAATTAAGTTAATAACTGAATTTAAGAATGGAATATCATGTGATATTAAAATAAATGCATTTTCATATGATTGTAAGAATCTCTTTAACCATTCAATATGCGCTTCATCTAAATAGTTAGTAGGCTCGTCTAGTAAAAGAATATCAGGATTTTCAAGTAAAAGCTTTCCTAATAATACTTTAGTTCTTTGTCCACCACTAAGTTCAGTAACATCTCTGTCAAGACCTACATCTAAAAGTCCTAACCCCTTAGCAACTTCTTCTGCCTTAGCATCTATAACGTAAAATCCATTATTATCTAACATGTCTTGAATAACAGCTGTTCTTTCTAAAGCCTTATTCATTTCATCTTCGTCCATTTCGCCCATTCTACCATAAAGTTCATTCATTTCAGTTTCCATGTCAAATAAGTATTGGAATGCACTTCTAAGGACATCTCTTATAGTTAATCCTTTTGCAAGTTCAGCATGTTGATCCATATAACCAACTCTAACTCTATTACTCCAAATTACTTTTCCCTCATCAGGCATTAATTTGCTAGTAATTATATTCATAAATGTAGACTTACCCTCACCATTTGCTCCAATAAGACCTACATGTTCTCCCTTTAGTAATCTAAATGATACATCTTCAAAAATTGCTCTATCACCAAATCCATGGCTGATATTCTTAACTGTTAAAACGCTCATCCTCATCCTCCAGCAACGTAAAATTTATAATAACTTTATTTATATCAATTTATTTTTTTACATTAAAATAAGGGTGTATCCAATCTCTTAGTTGCAATTAGGCAATTTCAAATTATATATTAAACTTACAGCATAAGCTTAATTAATAACACTTCACCTATAATTTGCCACTTTAAATTGGCTACCTCCCTTATTCATTATACATAAAATTTAGTTAAAATAAATAGAAATTTGTTTCTATTTTTAGTAATCATATTCTCTTGTATCTTCACAAAGTGAAATCTTAAGCACGTCATTCTCAACTGTCTTTTTATATGAACATAAAAATTCATTTAATTCATTGTCCGCTAAATCTATTTTTCCTGGGCTTTTTAAAATAACGTTATGTTCATCTAAAAGAATAGTAAGATTATTTTTATCGTTATTTATTGTATATTCAGTTGCACCTTTTACTTTTAGTCTATCTTTATATTTTTCTTGAAAACCTAAAGTTCTTCTAACTTTTTCATAATCTTTAGGATCAGTTGAAATATTATTTAAGCCTAAACTTTTAAGTTGCTCTTCAAATCCTGTAGTATCTATTCCATATCTCTCCATAAGTTTAGTTTGCATTTTTAAAAACTTATCTTGAGAAATGTTATTTTGTACCATATACTCAGTTAATTGGTTTGAAAAATCCGCCATAGATAGCTTACCTTCAGCAACCTTATAATATAAACTATAAATATATGATTCAAATTGATCTACATCTTTATCATTAACTCTATTTTTAAGCTCATTAAAGTCAATTATTTTATCCATATTCTCTCCTCCTAAGCTCATGTCCTTTTACAAATATTATATACTATACACTCTAGTTTTTCCACAAAGTATTATTGTGAATATTATCTAATTATCTTAACTTTTAACTTTAATCCAAACCTCTTGATATAATTCTAAATTCTCCTTATCTAAAAACTTATATCCTTCACACTTATCTAATATTTCTTGTGGCATATATGCATTTTCATTATTCTTAATTTCATCAGCTTGTTCCTCCATAGCTTGCTTTTGTGGTGTAGTATATCCTATTTCATCAGCTGTTCTTAACGCTATGTCTTTACTACTCATAAAATCTATAAATTTTTCTGCTCCGCTGACATTTTTTGCAGACTTAGGAATTGCCCAAGAGTCTAACCAGAAATCAGCACCTTCTTCTGGAATTACATATTTAAATCTATCGTCTTCAGCTTCTAAGTTTAATCCCTCTCCTGACCAAATCATAGCAATAGATTTTTCCCCTGATCTCATTAAATCTAAAACTTCATCTGCTCCATATGTTGGATTTAATTCTTTCTTTTGCTTTATTAATAATTCTCCAGCTTCTTTTAATTCTTCTTCATTAGTTGAATTTAATGAATATCCTAATGTTTTTAAAGCTACTCCAATTGTATCTCTCATATTATCAAACATAAATACTTCATCTTTATATTTAGAATCAAATAAGCTCTTCCAACTTGTTATGTCTTCATCAATAACTTCAGTATTATATATTAATCCAATTGTACCGTTCATATATGGTACAGTATAATCATTATTAAGATCATATGGTTTACCCATATCCCCTTCATTCATATTTACTATATTAGGTATATTATCTTTATTTATCTTTTGAAGCAATTCTTCTTTTATCATCTTTTCAGCCATATCATCCGAAACTAAAATAACATCATAATCTACCTTTCCGCTAGCAACCTCTTGATACATATACTGCATATCATCAAAAGTTTTTTCATTTACTTTTATTCCCGTTGCTTTTTGGAATTCTTTATAAACTCCTTCTGCTGCATTAGCACCATAATTTAATACATTTATTTCTTCACTAGCTTTACTTTCACAACCAGCGAATATTCCAATTGTAATTAGTATACTTATTAATATAGCACCTAATTTCATCTTATTTCTTTTCATAGAATAAACTCCCTTCATATGTAAATATCAATCTACTTAGTATTATAGTATTATTTCACCTAATAATTCTATTCATCAATTATATAATTTACTATATTTAAGCAAAATAAAAAAGACCTAAAGGTCTTTTATTAATAATTATTATTTTTTAATACTACTTATTATTAATTTAATAATATATTTTATCTTTATTTTATAGCTATTGCTTCTATTTCTATAACTGCATCTTTAGGCAATTTTGCAACTTGAACACAACTTCTAGCTGGTTTATTTTCAGTAAAATAAGTTCCATAAACTTCATTTACTGCTTCAAAATCATTTAAATCTTTTAAAAATATACTTGTTTTTATTACATTATCTAATGATGTTCCAGCTGATTCTAATATAGCTTTTACATTCTCCATTGATTGCTTAGTAGCAAGCTTAATATCTGTTACTAATTCTCCTGTTGAAGGATTTAGTGGAATTTGTCCTGATGTATAAACAAAATCTCCAACTGCTATTCCTTGTGAATATGGACCTATTGCTCCTGGTGCATTATTAGTCTGTATTACTTCTCTCTTCATTATTTTTCCTCCTACCTTCTTATTCAATAAAATAACTTAATTTTTACCATTTAAATAATATTATATTATACATTTGAACATTTTCATATATATTAATAAAATTTACCATAAATTTATCATTTAACTATTTAAGATTTTTTACATTAGTGGTAAAATAAATAATTAAGATAATACTATAAACATAAGTGAAATTCTAAATTTCAACTTATATTAAATTCTAGCTTTATTTAATATAAGTTACATAATTAAGAACAGGAATTTTCTTTTTAACTTATCTTAAAAATTAAATAAACTAATCACAAAAATTACGTATAAATAAAGGGGCGATTTAAATGACTAAAAAAGTAAACATCGATTGGAATAACTTGGGGTTCGAATACATCAAAACTGATTTCCGTTACATTTCTAATTGGAAAGATGGTAAATGGGATGCTGGCCATTTAACAGAAGATAATATGCTTACAATAAGTGAAGCATCTTGCGCACTTCATTATGGACAATCCTGTTTTGAGGGATTAAAGGCTTATAGAACTAAAGAAGGAAAAATTCAACTTTTCAGACCTAATAAAAATGCTGAAAGACTTAATTCAAGTCTTAGAAAACTTCTTATGCCTGAAATTCCGGAAGAAAAGTTTATAGATGCTTGTATGCAAGTTGTTAAAGCTAACGAAGCTTATATTCCACCATATGGAACTGGTGGTACATTATATTTAAGACCATTTGTAATAGGTGTTGGAGATAATATTGGAGTTAAACCTGCTCCTGAATATATATTCTGTGTATTCTGTTTACCTGTTGGTGCATACTTTAAAAGCGGACTTACTCCTTGTAACTTTATGATTGCTGATTATGATAGAGCTGCTCCTCATGGTACTGGTGGACAAAAAGTTGGTGGTAACTATGCTGCTTCAATGCATCCTCATAAAATAGCTGCTGATAGAGGTTTTGCAGATTGTATTTACCTTGACCCTGCAACTAGAACTAATATTGAAGAAGTTGGTGCTGCTAATTTCTTTGGTATAACTAAAAATAATGAATTTGTTACTCCATTATCACCTTCTGTCTTACCAAGTATTACAAAATATTCTCTAATGGAAATTGCAGAAAAATATTTGCATATGCCTGTATATGAAAGACAAGTTCCTATAGATTCTCTTGATGATTTTAAGGAAGCTGGTGCTTGTGGAACAGCTGCAGTTATAACTCCAATTGGAGGAATAGAGTATAAAGATAAACTTCATGTATTCTACAGCGAAACTGAAGTTGGGCCTATAACTAAAGAACTTTATAGAATTCTTTGCGGAATTCAATTTGGTGATATCGAAGCACCTGAAGGCTGGATTTATACAGTAGAATAATTGTATTATTAATGGACATTTTCTAATAGAATTTGTCCATTTTTTAATTTATTTATATATAGTTATAACTATTTAGTAACTTATATTAACATATGAAAACTTTAGGAGGATTTACTATGAAGAAAGCTTTTTCACTTGGATTATTAGCTGCTTTTTTCCTTTCATTCACATTTATACTTAATAGTCAAATGAATATTTCTGGGGGAAGCTGGGTATGGAGCGCCTCTCTTAGATATCTATTTATGTTACCTATTTTATTTATAATACTTTTATTAAAGAAAGAAATTAAACCTGTTTTTAAATCAATAAAAAGTGATCCAAAATCTTGGTTCATTTGGAGCACTGTAGGTTTTGGATTATTTTATGCACCTCTTAGCTTCGCCTCAAAATACGGCGCTTCTTGGATGGTTGCAAGCACATGGCAAATTACTATTATAGCTGGGGCTCTCTTATCTCCATTATTTTTCACTATAACTATAGGACCTAATTATATAGCTCATAAAAGAAATTCTATACCAAAAAAGGCATTATATTTCTCAGTAATAATATTAATAGGAGTATTTTTAATTCAAGTTCAGCAAGCAAATAATATTTCATTTTCTCAAATTTTATTTGGGGTAATTCCAGTAATAATTGCTGCATTTGCTTATCCATTAGGCAATAGAAAAATGATGGATGTTTGTAATAATGAATTAAATACCTTCCAAAGAGTCTTTGGTATGACTTTATGTAGCCTTCCTTTTTGGCTTATTTTATCTATTTTTGGAATAGTAACAGTTGGTTTACCTTCAGATAGCCAAGTGCTTCAATCTTTTTTAGTAGCTTTATTTTCTGGAGTAATTGCTACGACTTTATTTTTTAAAGCTACAGAACTTGTTAAAGGCAATCATCATCAGCTTGCTGTAATTGAAGCAACACAAGCCGGTGAAGTTATTTTCACACTTCTTGGAGAAATTTTAATATTAAAAACAACCTTACCAACAACTATTGGCTATATAGGAATTGTCTTAGTTATTGTAGGTATGATATTAAATAGCTTATTTTCTGATTAATGAAAAAGGTAGCAGTATAAATTAGTATACTGCTACCTTAAATAAAATTATAAATTTTATTTAATTAATCAAAATTACAACTACAAATTATAATACGTAGTGTATTTATTCATTAATTAAAAATTATTTATTTTTTTCTATTAATAATTCGATGTTACATTTACATCTTCCGCCACGGCATCCACCAGCACCTGCACCAGTTTCTTCCTTAACTTCTTCGAAAGAAGTTGCCCCATTCTTTACAGCTTCAACTATTTGTTCTTCTGTTATTCCTCTGCATAAACATACTTTTGACATAATTCCATCTCCTTTGTGTCTATTTTTAACCTATAATTTTTCCAAGTAATTATTCTTCTATAGAAATAGCTTGTACAGGACATCCATCACAAGCTTCTCTTACTGAATCTTCTAGATCACTTGAAATTTCACCTTCAATTGCAACTGCAACCCCTGTGTCTAATGAAAATACGTCTGAACAGACACCTTCACATAATCCACAGCTAATACATACATTTTCATCTACAAATGCTTTCATTTTGCTTATTCCTCCGTCTAAATGTATTTATAGGTTTCCCTAAATAATATTATCAACTAATAATAATTATTTGTCAATATTATTTCTTACTATTTTAGTCAACTTTAATTTTTACAAAAAATGACAGCTAAGATTAATAGCTGCCATCAATAATATTATTAAGAATTTTTCTTTTCTTTTGTTATAAAGTAATATGGTAAACCTACAAATAATACTCCACCAACAAAGTTACCTAATGAAACCCAAAGTAAGTTATGAACCATGCCCATAATAGTAACATCTGCTCCGTGAGGTAATAATAATCCCATAGTTAAGAATCCCATATTTGCAACACTATGTTCAAATCCAGCAGTTATAAATGTGAATAAACACCACCATATCATTAGTATTTTTGCTGTTTCTTCTTTTAATTTATATGCACACCAAGTTGCTAAACAAACTAATACATTACATAATAAACCTCTTAGGAATAATTCCATTCCTGGTGTATTCATCTTTGTTGCAACATTGTTTACAATAAATTCTCCAATATATTCACTTTTACCGCTAGCAAGTCCAGCTTGTACATATAGTAATGCCCCTACAACACCACCTATTAAGTTACCAAACCAAACTGCAATCCAAATCTTTAATGCATCTAACCAAGTTACTTTCTTTTCTAAAGCTCCAATAGTCATTATCATTGCATTACTAGTAAATAAATCTCCACCACACATAAATACTAAAGTTAAAGCAACACCAAAGCATGCTCCCATTAATATTTTGTAAGTTTCAACGCCTGCATGATGCATTGTTCCGCCAATTGTATAAATTAACATAATTCCTAAGCTTACAAAAAAGCTTCCTAAGAATGCAGATGTTAAATATTTAGCTATACTCTTATTAAATAAGCCAATTTTTACTTCTGCAGAGTGAGTTAAATTATCAATTTCTCTCTTATACATTTCTACACCTCTACCTAATTTATAATCTTTGTATTTTTTTATCACAATTATATATGATACAACTTTTTTCTACTTTTTTCAAACGAAAAATCCCATACTTTTAAAATTCCTCAAACTATTAATATAAAGGTTTACTTTTTAAACAAATAAAAATAATGATTAAAAAAACTTATATTTTATTAATTGTATAGTCAAAATTAATATCTATATTCTACTTCAATAATCAATTAATTTTATAAATAAGAAACCCTAGTTAAATCTTATTAATCTAACTAGAGTTCTAAACTTTTATTAACTTTCAATTATTTTATTTATTCTTTTAATATACATTTCTCTTATTTTTTCATACTGTAATAATGACTTTTTACCAATAGTTATCTCTATACCTTTGGATTTTAATTTTTCACTCCATGAATCATTACTATTTAATATATCATCAATTACATGCTTTCCTGGAATTATAAATAAAGACTTCAATACTATTTTTTTAGTATCATCTTTTAGTATTTCTTCAATTGCTAAATCTAAAGTTTTTTCACCTTCTAAAGTTGCTAAATAAACTCTTTTATTACACTTCTCTCTCACTGATTCTGCAATAATATCATATATTTTATTTGAGTTTTTCTTAGATCCATGCCCAACTAATAATATGTCACTTTTCTCTGAATCATCACAAATTATATTTGCTATTTCCTTACTTTCTTTTATTAGTACTTCTTCTTCATTAGAAAATAAAGTTTTACAAACCACTATTCTTTTCATAGAGTATTTATATTCATCAACAACTTCTTCTATACGTTTTATATCACTAGTACTCATTATGTGTAATGGCTGTATTATAACTTCTTCATACCCTTGGTTAACTAAGTTAAATAATGCCTTACTTAAATGTGGAATAATATAATCATGTCTTTCTTTTAAAAGTTCAATTATTTTATTTGATGTAAAAGCCTTAAGTACTGTATACTCTCCATCAAAATATTCATTTAAATCCTGCTCTAATAAACCTATACTTTGTTTAATCCCCTCTAAATTTGCACTTCCAAACGCTACTAAAACTATTGCTTTACTCATAAAATCCCCCCTTTTTTTAGTTAAGAGTTAAGAGTTAATTAATAAATTCTACTTAGGCTGAATTTATAATATTTTTTGAAACTCCCCAACTATTAACTCAAAACTATTAACCCTTAACTATCTAAAGACTATTAACTATTTAATTCCCTTATGGTTGAAATCTTTTAAATGTTTCTAAGAATTTATCTATGTGTTCTTCAGTATGAACTGCACTTAAAAACATTGATTCAAATTGAGATTGTGGTATATTGAATCCATTTTTATTCATATGCAAGAAATATTTTCTAAACATTTCTAAATCACAGCTTTTTGCATCTTCATAAGTTCTAACAGGATTTCTATCTGTAAAGAATACAGTCATCATTCCCCCAACTCTATTAACTGTTAATTTAATTCCCTTTTCTCTTGCAATATCTTCAATTCCATTTTGAAGCTTTTCACCTAATTTATTTATATGATCATAAATTCCTTGATTTGCTTTTAATATATTTAAAGTCGCCATTCCAGCTGCCATAACAACTGGATTTCCTGACATAGTACCAGCCTGATATACTCCGCCTACAGGTGATAATTTTTCCATTATATCACGTCTACCACCATAAAGACCACAAGGAAGTCCTCCCCCTATTATCTTTGCATAAGTAATTAAGTCTGGCTTAACATTGAATAAACTTTGAGCCCCTTTATAAGCAACTCTAAATCCACTCATAACTTCATCAAATATTAATAATGAACCATATTCATCACATAATACTCTTAAAGTTTCCATAAATTCATCTTCAGCCTTAACTACTCCCATATTACCTGCAACTGGCTCAATAATTACTGCAGCAATATCATCTCCATATGCTTCAAATAAAGATCTAACTTGCTCCATATCATTATATACGCCAACTAAAGTATTTTTAATACTATCATTTGGTATACCTAAACAACCAGCTATTCCTTCAGTTAATACACCTGATCCTGCTTCAACTAAAAAGCCATCAAAGTGTCCATGATAACATCCAGCAAATTTAATTATTTTATTTTTACCTGTATATCCTCTAGCTAGTTTTATAGCACTCATTGTAGCTTCTGTACCTGAGTTAACAAATCTAACCATTTCAACATTATCCATTTCCTCACATAAGAACTTACTCATTTTAAGTTCTAAATCAGTTGGTGTTCCAAACGCAATTGCTGACTCTGATATTTCTTTAATTGCAGTTACTACATCTTCATTAGAATGCCCTAAAATCATAGGTCCCCATGCAAGTACAAAATCTATATAATCCTTACCATCTTCATCAGTTAATATTACCCCTTTTCCTGACTTCATTACTGGAGGATCTATTCCCATATCTCTATATGCTCTTACTGGAGAGTTAACTCCTCCAGGCATATACTTCTTTGATTCTTCAAAAATTTCTTTATTAGACATATTATTCATCCTCCTTAAGCCATTTAGCTGCCTCTAATGCATAATAAGTTATTATCATCTTAGCACCAGCTCTTTTCATTGATAAAAGCATTTCTGATGCAACTAATTTTTCATTAATTAATCCTGCTTCACCAGCATTTTTAACCATAGCATATTCACCACTTACATTATAAACACAAATAGGAGCATTAATTTTGTCTCTTGCTTCTTTTACTATATCTAAATACGACATTGCAGGTTTAACCATTATTACATCTGCACCTTCATTTAAATCTGCTTCAATTTCTGCCATTGCTTCTCTAGAATTTGCTGGGTCCATTTGATATCCCTTTCTATCTCCAAAGCTTGGTGCAGAACCTGCCGCTTCCCTAAATGGTCCATAAAATGCTGATGAATATTTAGCTGCATAACTCATTATAGGTAAACTTTCAAATCCGTTTTTATCTAAAACTTCTCTTATATATCCTATTCTTCCATCCATCATATCTGAAGGAGCAACCATATCAGCTCCAGCCTTAGCATGAGATAAAGCAATTTCACCTAAATATACTAAAGTTTTATCATTATTAACATTATGATTATCTAAAATACCACAATGACCATGATCAGTATATTCACACATACAAACATCTGTAATTATATATAAATTACTATTAAGTTCTTTTAATCTTCTAATAGCTTTTTGTACTATACCATTATCATTATAAGCTTCGCTACCAACACAATCCTTATGATCAGGAATACCAAATAAAATTACTGATTTAACCTTTGCTTCATTTAACTCTTTAACTAATTCATCTAATTTATCTACTGACCAATGGTAATTGCCTTTTAAAGAACTTATTTCTCTCTTTATATTATTACCTTCAACCACGAATACTGGATAAATAAAATCATCTACACTTAATGAATTTTCCCTAACTAAATTTCTTATTACAGAATTTGTTCTTAACCTTCTCCCTCTTCTAAACATTTTCTGCCTCCTTGAATTCTATTATTTCCTTAAGGAATCCTTCTTCTGAGTGCTTCCTACATACAAAGCATTCCATATTATTTGCATTTATTGCTTTTGCTGTTTGTGGTCCTATTGCAATAAGCTTCTTCTCTCTTATAGCTTCTATTCCTAACATATCAATCATATTAGTTACTGTGCTAGGACTTGTAAATAATACATAATCTACTTCATCAAATACTCTCTTATTTTTTACAGTTCCACAAACAGTATCATAAGTATGAACTCTATCTACATGTAATCCTAATGCACTTATTTCATCATATAAATAACTTCTGCTACTTGATGAACATGGAATTAAAACTTTTTCTCCTTTAACTAAATGTGGCTCTAATACTTTAAATAATCCTTCACCTACAAATTCTCTTGCCATAATAAAAGGTACTATTCCTCTATTTATTAATGCCTTTTTTGTAGCCTTTCCAACAACAGAAAATTTAGCTTTTATATTTCTAACATCGTATCCTGTTTCAATTAAATAATCAAAAAAATTATTAACTCCATTTACTGAAGTTAAAATAATATGATCATATTCTGGTAACTTATCTAAATATTCTTTTAAGTTTTCTTTAGTTGATTTAATTTTAATAGAATTAATTTCAGTTACTTCTGCTCCTAAATCACTTAAAGAACTTTTTAAGCTTGAACTTTGTTCTCTTGATCTAGTAATACAGACATTCGTACCAAATAAAGGTTTTTCTTCATACCAAGATAGTTTTTCATTTAAATTAACAACTTCTCCTACAACTATAATACATGGAGACTTAAGCTGAGCCTCTCTGGCCTTATCAGTAATATTCTCTAAAGTTCCTATTACTTTTCTTTGCTTTGATGATGTTCCTCTCATTACAACTGCTGCAGATGTTTCTTTATCTTTTCCATTAGTAATTAGATTTGATACTATTCTTTCTATATTTTCAAGCCCCATCATAAATACTAATGTTCCTTTTTCTTTTGCAAGAGCTTCCCAATTAAGCTTTTCATTTGTTCCTGTCATTCCAGTTACAATATGAAAACTTTGTGCAATTCCTCTATGAGTTATTGGTATACCTGCATAATTTAATACAGCTATTGGTGAAGTTACACCTGGTATTACTTCAAAACATAGTCCTTCTTCTTCAAGAGCTAAAACTTCTTCTCCACCTCTACCAAAAACATATGGGTCTCCACCTTTAACTCTTCCAACTATATGTCCTTCTTTTACAAGTTTCACTATCATTTCATTTATTTCTTCTTGAGTCTTATAGTGAGCACCTGGTTCCTTTCCACAATAATAAATTAAACAATCATCATTTAAATAATTTAAAATGTTATTAGAAACTAATCTGTCATAAAGTACTGCTGTACATTTTTTTAATACCTTTACTGCCTTTACAGTTAATAATTCTTCATCTCCCGGTCCAGTCCCTATAATATAAGCTTTTCCATTCATATTTAATTCCTACCTTCATTAAATTCTGTTATATCATTAGTACTTTTATGCTTTTAATATTTTTTGAGCTAACTTTCTTCCTAGCTCAATATTATCTTCTTTTTTACCTAAAATATCCTTTTTAACTATTGTACCATTTACTTCATATGTTCCAATAATATATATATCATTTCCATCAAGAGTTGCATATGCACCAATTAAACTATGGCATCCACCATTTAATTCTCTCATAAAGCTTCTTTCAGCCTCTACAGTTACTCTTACATCTTTATTATCTAATTCTCTAAAATATTTATTATACTCACCATTTTTTAAGCACTCAATTCCAAGTGCTCCTTGTGAAACTGCTGGAACAAATATTTCTGGATTTAAATATTCAGTAATTATATCTTCCATACCTAATCTTTTTAATCCTGCAGCTGCAAGTATTATTCCATCCATACCTTCATTTTTCATTTTCTCTAATCTTGTTCCAACATTTCCTCTTATAGGAACTATATTTAAATCATTTCTTATAGATTTTATTTGAGCTGCTCTTCTTATACTACTAGTTCCTATTATTGCTCCATTAGGTAGCTGATCTAATTTTAATCCACTACTACAGACTAATACATCCCTAACATCTTCTCTTTCTGGCATTGCTATTAACTCAAAATCCTCTCCCATTTCATACGGTACATCCTTCATTGAATGAACTGCAGCATGAGCTCTCTTTTCTAATAATGCAATTTCTATATCTTTTGTAAATAATCCTTTACCACCGATTTTATTTAGTGATACATCAAGCCTTTTATCTCCTTCTGTAACTACTAAAAGCTTTTTACTATCAATGTTTTCTTTATCCTTCAATAGTTTCATTACTGTTTCAGTTTGAGTTTGAGCTAATGCACTTTTTCTAGTAGCTAAAATTAATTCCATATATTACTCTTCCTTTCTTAAGGATTTTATCTTCCTAACTATCTCTTCATTATAAAACAATTTTAATACTTTATAAATTTTACCTTTATCATAAAAAAATTTACAATCACTTGAATTTATAAATTTTAATAAATCATCTTTAATTTCTTTATCTAAAAATAAGCAATTTCTTATTTCTCCTGTTAGTCTTATATATTCATCAAATTCTCCCAAAGATTCAGTAATAGATTCTGCTACCATTACTGACCCCCTTGGATTCCCTACCTTAGTATTAACTGCTACAGTAATAAATTCACTTTCTCTTGTAACAGGTATTACTCCCATTCCATCCTTAAAGTTTGATGAATTGATATAAATTTTACATAATTTTTTACAATCATCTTTTATTTCATTAATTACATCATTATTATCAATAGCAATTATTATTAAATGCTTATCTAATATAAAGTCCTTATTATACTTTCCCTTTATTAGCTTTACTTTATCCCTATTAAACTTATAAAAGTCTTCTAAGAAATCTAATGCTAAAACTTCTATATTACTACCTTTATTATAAAAGTTCCTTACCTTTATTAATGCACCTCGCCCTGCCCCTATTACTCCAATTTTAAGTTTTTCTCCAAAAAACGTTATAGGTGCATAACTTAATTCTCCATGAAGATTTGCTTTAGAATATTCAGACATTCATTTTCACGTCCTTTTAACTTTTCTTCCTTTAATAATTTTATAGCTCTATTTACATAATAGTCTGAAGTACTCTTTATTAAAGTTGTAGCTAACTCAATATCTCTCTTATCTTTACATTTATGCTCAAAAGACTTAACTCTACTTTCTATAACACTATTTCCTGTATTCTTCATTTCATGTATATAATATGTAACTTCTCGAATATTTAACCAATTTTTGTATTCATTTAAATATTCATCAACTAAAAATTTATACTCATTCATTTTTTCATTTCTTAATTTTTTATTATCTACATCTAGTTTGCTTATAGTATCTATATCTAGTAAAGTTACTCTTTCATTTTGTGATAAAGCTTCATCAATATCTCTTGGTAGTGCTAAATCAATTAACATAATTTCTTTTCCATTATTATTTATATAATCATTTTTTATAACAACGTGAGGAGCTGCTGTACAACTTATAACTGCATCTACCTCATTAATAACATCTTTATATTCATTAAAGTCTAAAATCTCTACTCTGTCATCTTTTAAATCTGGGACCTTCCCCTTATTTCTTACAACAATAAATACTTTATTAAACTTACTACCCAATGCATATTTAACTACTAAACTACCTATTGTGCCATATCCTAATACCATAATACTACTTGCACCAAATTCTTCAACTTCCTTTACTGCAATAGATGATGCTGATACTGGTATTTCATACAATTTGCTTTCTGTTCTAAATTTTTTTCCACAACTTATTGCTTCTTCAAATAATCTTAAAAGCTTTGTGTGTATAGCCTTATTCTCCAAACTTAACTCATATGCTAGTTTTATTTGTCCTAATATTTGATCTTCTCCTAATATTTTAGAGTGAAAACCACAAACTACTTCTAATAAATGCTTAGCTACACTTATTCCTTCAAGATAAAAGGTATACTCTAAAAGTGAAATATCCCAGTCTAATACTTCAAATATTTTTCTTATATCCTCTTCACTTTCTAAGCATCCTGAAATATAAATTTCTGTCCTATTACATGTGCTTATTATTACGACTTCTTCATATAGTTTATTTAATTCTTTTACTGCCTTAGATTGCTTACTTAATGCAATTGCCAATCTTTCTCTTATGTTTATATCAACATTTTTTCTTATTCCTATAAGACCTAACACTTAATCACCACATTTCTAAGATACGATTTTATATATTTTCCCAATTCTCTTAACAAAAAAATTAAGGAAGTATCCTCCCTTAACTTTTTCATTATAATACTAAATACGATTTTAATCATTACTTTTATACAATTAAATTTTTTAATAATTAATATAAATCTTTTTAATTTATACTTCCATATATATAATATTGTAGGAATTCATTTAATACAACCTTCTACATTTTATTTCATTTTTCTATTGTGATTAAATATATTTTTACGTATATATTTAATTATATTTTTATTATTATATAATTTATGATAAAATATAATTTCCCCCTACTATAAATGAC